>CAIYMO010000022.1 GCA_903927345.1 uncultured Armatimonadota bacterium
AGCAGCGACCTTCATGAACTCGGCTGGCTGAACCTGAATCGGACCAATCTTTAGCCAGCGAGTCGCTTCGTTCGTGGTCGTTCCCATCTTCTCGACGAGGAATAAGAGTCCGAACGCAATCGCGATTCCCCAGGGAGCAAACTTCTTCCACTTCTCTGGCGAGACATTTCGTAGGCAGAAGAAAGCTCCCACTGAAGCCCCCAACGCCATAATTTGCTGAATGAATGGTCTCGGCAAAACACCAGCACCAATGCGCATGCTTTGGGCGTATCCGGCGTCCAGGATGTAGAACAGCCCGATGACGCTTATGGTCATCGCCAACCAGAATAGGGTTGTATCTCCGCGCTTTGCTGTCCTTGCTCTCATTGCGTCAAATCCCTGACGTACTGGCAAAAAACGTCGCCTCGGTGGCGGAAATCACGGAACTGGTCCATGCTCGCACAACCCGGTGCAAGCATCACGAACTCACCATCCTTGGCTTCCTTCGATGCGGCGTCAAACGCCTCCTTCATTGTAACGTAAACCTGCCAATTTTGCGAGAGTTCATTCTTGATTTGAACTGCGTCCCGGCCAAATAAATACAGCCGGTGCGACTTGCCCTCTAAATGCTCTTTGAGAGGTGCAAACGGCAGATCTTTGTTGACACCCCCGACGAGGACGTGGCTGGTCTTGCCGCCGAGGCTCTCGATGGACGCAACGACGGCGGCGGGGTTCGTGCACATCGAGTTATTGATAAAGGTGACTCCCCTCAGGCTTTCGACAAACTGCATGCGGTGGGCGAGTCCGGGAAACACTCGAAGCGCTTCGAACGCTCGTTGAGGCAACACGGATTCCACTCCAGCCGCTTCCCTTTCCTTTCGGTACTCACGAATCGCGTCCGAATCAAGGTTAATGCTGCTCATCCACTCGAGTGCGGCCACGGTCAGGGCAGCAGCAGCTTCGGCATTTCGGATGTTGTGCGAGCCGATTGCTCGGAATCCGGCGGTGTTATCCCAGCACTGACCAGGAATCTCCGGGACAAGTTGACCATCGATTCGGGCGTCGACTTTAACCTTTGCGTTAACGAAGATCCGCTCCTTAGTCGCGGCGTAATCAGCGTAAGAATCGTATCGATCAAGGTGATCCGGCGTGATGGTTGTGATCGCCGCAGCGATCGGCGCGAAGTCTCGCACCCATTCGAGTTGAAAGGACGAGATTTCGGCGACGAGGACTTGGTCGGGTTTCGATTGATCCGCAGCGTCGGTCAGCGGCATCTCGGGCAGGCCCGAACCAAAAATGTTTCCGCAGAGGATGGCGTCGATCCCCGCTGCGCGGAGGGCAACGACAGTCATCGCCGTCGTCGTGCTCTTTCCGTTTGTGCCGGTTATGGCGACGATTGGAGCTTTCGAGATCCGGAAGGCGAACTCAACTTCGCCGATCACTTTTTCTTTCTGCGATTGAAGGCATGGATGGCGATGGTCAATTGCGGGATTGACGACGATGGTTTGCTCTGGAGCGTTCAGGGGTAGCGGCACTCCCAACACCAACCTTGCTCCTAGGGCTTCTGCCTCCGACGCAAGTTCGGGCTTACCGAGCCTCTCGCGTAGGTTCTCATCATAGATGGTGACGGTTGCCCCGCGCGCGATGGCGGCTCGAGCCACAGCGAGACCGCTCCTCCCGAGCCCAAACACCGCAATTGACTGCCCGTCCAACATCAGTTCAACTTGGTCATGAGGGCGACGGTGATCGCCAGTATCGAGCACAGGAGCTGGAAGATCGCGAACGTGAACACAATCCGAGTCTCCGGCCAATGCGCCCATCGGGGACTAGTTTTGACGCGCTCTTTGTAGCTCTCCGACTCCTCAGTCTCGCCCGTCTTCAGCTTGATCTCTTCGAAGGCGTGGTGAATCGGAGTGAACGGAAAAAGCTTCTTCTTGAACACCTTCACCGAGAAGACCTGAAGTGGCACCGGAACGAGCTCGCAGATCATCGGGATCGACCAGATCAACACCGGAAGAATCAGCCACTGAACGACGGCCTCCGGCGAGGGTCCTCCCATCTTGTCAGAGCCAACTGAACTATGAAGTACCCAAAAGCCACCCAGAGCGGCACCGATGGGCAATGAACCAACATCACCCATGAAGACCTTTGCCTTGGGGGCATTCCAGTACAGGAAGACTGTTAGCGACCCCAGAAGCGGCCACACGATCCAAACCGGAAACTCGACACGACCACCCATAGCTCCGAGGCACGCAAGCCCAACTAACTGCCCAAGTAGGATTGTTCCTGCCAATCCATCAAGGCCATCAGCGAAGTTGTAAGCGTTGGCGAAAAAGAGGATTAGGAATATGCCGATTCCAATTACAAGTGGCGACTGACCAACCCAGACGAGAGGAGCACCCGCTGCAACGACTTGCATCAGAATTTTCTGCTTCCAACCCAGGCCACGCTTTCCTGGCATCAGCCTGGGGACTAAGTAGTCATCAATGAATCCGATCAAAGCAAATAGGATCACGAGCAGGATCATCGGACCGCCACTTGTGCCGGTGAACCCAGCTATCCAACTTGCCAAGAGCCCAACCAAAATAATGACTCCGCCCATCGTCGGGGTCCCCTGCTTCGTAGCATGTCCCTCCAAGTGCGAGGAAACAGTTTGGCGAGACTTGGCTTTGATCAGCAGATTCAGGATCGGTTTGCTCAGAACTGCGCTGACGATGAAGGAGACCCAAAACGCTTTGAAGTCCTCTATGTGGAGGGAGAAGTTCATTGGGAACCCACCAGCCCAGAATTACTCGAACACTCGTTCAAGCTCAAGCGCACGGCTGCCTTTAACCAAAATTGTGTCTCCCTCGCCAAATCCACTCAGTACCTCACGAATCGCATCAAGCGATTCAACCTTTACAAGACGATCTGCAACCCCGCCACGTCGCAGGAATTCATCTTGGATCAGCTGAGTTTCGTCACCAAAGACCACAATCTTATCGATCTTAGACTTGGAAAGACGGCGTCCGATCGAGCGGTGCGACTCCTCGCTCTCGTCGCCAAGCTCTCGCATCGTGCCCAAAACCGCAACCCGGCGTCCCGCGCACGGAACCTCCTCAAGGGTCTGAAGTGCCCCAAGAACCGCAGGGGGATTGGAGTTGTAGTTGTCCATCACGAGCGTCGCGCCTTGGAAGGTTTTGATTTCCATTCTAAGCGGCGGCAAGACAGCGGTCTGTAAACCCTCGGTGGCAGAACTCAGCGAAACACCGACTTCGGTGGCGGCGAGAATTGCTGCCGCTGCGTTATTGGCAAGGTGTCGCCCAACGGTCGGCATGATCGCTTCCCACTTAACACCATCAAGAACTCCGCCAATGCGTGCCGAGTTCCAGCTGAGAGCTTCGTACTCCGTCACCTGACAATCCGCGTTACCGCCTTGACCAAAGAGTCGAATTCGTCGATCTCCAGCAATCGCAATCAGGTTCCCCAAGTATTCGTCTTCTGAATACAGGATCGCTGTCCCGTCTTCAGGGAGTGCTTCGATCAACTCGCCCTTGGCTTGGGCAATCCCCTCGCGCGAGCCGACAAGCTCCAGGTGGGCGTAGCCAATATTGGTGATCACCGCTACGTTCGGTAAGTTAAATGAAGCCAGGTGAGCAATCTGCCCAAAGCCCCGCATTCCCATCTCGGTGATAGCTACCTTGGTTGCCTCGGTTCGCTCGGGCCAAAGCAGTGGTCCAGTAAACTCGCTGTTCCGGTTCCCCTGAGTTTTGAGAACCTCACCAAGAGATGCACAAGCGGCGGCGCAGAATTCCTTGGTCGTCGTCTTCCCAGCACTTCCGGTGATCCCGATGACCGGCCCGCCAAACTCAAGACGGAACGATCTAGCCATGTCCGCAAGGGCTTGAACGACGTTTGGCACCAGGATATGTGGACCATCTACGCTCTGTTCAACGAGACACGCCGATGCTCCTCGAGAAAACGCGTCAGGAGCAAAGTTATGACCATCGACCTTTTCGCCCTTTATGGCGATAAACAGATCGCCAGGCTTTACCTCTCGGTTGTCAGTGACAAATCCGGTAACAACGGCGTCTCCAGACGCGACCCCACCAAAGCGGCGAGCAAGATCACTTTGCGAGTAGTTCACTCAGGGCCTCCCGAGCAAGTTCGCGGTCGTCCATGTGAATCTTTTCGTGCCCAATGATCTGATAATCCTCATGCCCTTTTCCGGCGATCGCAACAGTGTCGCCGCGCTTCGCACTTTGAATTGCGAACTTGATCGCCGACGGACGATCCGCAATTCGATGATAAGTAAACCCGTATGGCAAGCCCGAACAAACCTGATCTAGGATGGATTCAGGGTCTTCAGTTCTTGGATTGTCGCTGGTCACTATCACGACATCAGAATTCTGGGATGCAGCCTCCGCCATGAGCGGGCGCTTCGTGTTATCCCGATCACCACCACAACCAAATACGGTGATGAGTCGTCCGCTGGTCACTTCGCGGCAGGCTTCCAACAGCTTACAGATGGCGTCTGGCGTGTGAGCGTAGTCGACGATTACGCCGATTCCATGCGGATTCTTGATTCCTTCAAACCGTCCTGGCACCGGAGTAACGCTAGGAAGATGAGTCACAACGTCTTCGAGCGAGTGCCCGAGCGACAGAACCGCAGAGATTGCCGACAGCAGATTTTCGACATTGTATGAACCCCCGAGTTGGGATTCGATCTCGACGGTCTGCCCGGCGAGACGCAGCTCCATTTCAATGCCATCGACCCCCACCCGACTGGGAACCCCAACGAGGTCTCGCTCCAATCCAAAATGAGTCCGGAAGCCCAGCTTGGGAGCCGGTAGCTTGCGCGCCCATTCCGATCCGGTCTGATCATCGAGGTTCAGGCATCGGGTGAGTTGCTTTGTCGAAGGCAAGTCGTTAAACAACCGAAGTTTCGCCGCCTCGTAAGACTCCATCGTGCCGTGGAAATCGAGGTGATCTTGAGTCAGGTTGGTGAAGACCGCGACATCAAACTCGATGCCTTCGACTCGCTTCTGGGCGAGGGCATGCGATGAAACTTCCATCACAATCGCTTCGCACCCGGCTAACTGAGCGTCCATGACCAGATTGTATGTATCAACCACGAATGGGGTTGTGTTTGGGAGGTCTCGCAGCTCACTCCCAACCTTAAAGCCCAACGTTCCGATATACGCACACGGAGTTCCAAAAGCCTCAAGTAGTTGTTGAATGATCCATGCGGTCGTCGTCTTTCCGTTCGTGCCGGTGACGCCAATCATCTGGAGTTCGCGGGTTGGGTGGCTGTAAAGCGTGTCGCAGAGGCGCCATAAACTCCCTTCGTAATCGTGCAGCCACACCGCGTTTTCGGCCAACCCGAGTCCTTCCTCGGAGAACACCACGATGCCACTTGCTCCCTTCTCGAGAACGGCGGGGGCAAATTGATAGGTGTCAGTCCGCGCAGATGGCAACGCGACAAACAAGTCACCGGGGCGAACCTTTCGAGAGTCGGTACATAGCCGAGCGACCTCCGCATCCCCTTTAAGCTGGAAGCCCTGAACTCCCGCAAACGATAGCAACTCTGACAACAGCATTTGCTACTCCGTCTTTGGGAGTTGGAGCCGCTGAATCACAGACTTAACGACATCAACGAACACGGGACCAGCGACGTCCGCACCATAGATTCGTCCGCCCTTCGGGTCGTCGATCATGACAAGGATCACGGCTTGCGGATCTCGCGCGGGGATCATCCCGACGAAGTTTGCAACATAACCTTCACTCTTGCCGTTACGATACTTCTGAGCAGTCCCCGTCTTGCCACCCATTCGATATCCAGGAATCAGAAGTGATTTTCCGGTTCCCACCTTTGACATCACCTTCTCCATGCACTCAAGCGTGTAGGCGCAAGATTCAGGTGAGAGGATTTGGAAACCTTCGCGAACCGGCTGTTCGATTCCGTTTACGCTTTTAACCAACCGAAGTGGAACGCGTTTACCAGCATTACCAATGGCTCCAAACGCTCCAGCAAGGGCGACTGGCGTAACTCCCATCGATTGCCCGAAGCCGAGGTTTGCGAGCTGCAAGCCGGGATTGCCTTTGTCCATCGTAGCTCGACTTCGGATTTCGCCTTGGAGTCCAAGTCCAGTTTGGTTTTGCAAACCCAGGTCCTTCAGGAAATCAAAGAACGGATCAACCCCAATGCTCCGTGACCAAGTGGACGCCGCAACGTTGCAACTCAGTGCAATTGCAAGCGTTGGGTCGACTGGACCGTGGGCTCGATTCCCGTGGTGCTCGTCACAGCGAATTCGTGAGCTCGAGCCAATCATCAGCTGACCGGTGCAATTCGTGACATTCCCCTCGGGGACTGTTCCATCACTGATTGCCTTGGTCAAGGTTAGAATTTTAAAGGTTGAGCCAGGCTCAAGCAAGTTCGTGCAGGCTGGGTTCTTTCCGTCGATCGGAGTCAAACCTGGCTCTTCGGGGTCAACAACTGGCCAGGACGCCATCGCAAGAATATCACCCGTTTTGGGATCAGTCACGACGACTGCGCCGCTCTTTGCCTTATTCCGTTCGACTGATCGCCGAACCGCAATTGCTGCCGCAGCTTGAATTTCGCTGTCAATGGTCGTCACGACCTTTGCCCCATCTTTCCGAAGAACTTCCGGAGACTCAGAACGCATCGGGAGAAACTCTCCGTTCTTATCCTGAAGTCCCGTCTGTTTTCCATCCGTACCGGCAAGAACAGAATTCAGAGATGACTCAAGCCCAAATCTTTGGATGATTTCTCCGTCTTTACCGCTCGCATGCTGGCGACCAACGAGGCCGCTTGCAAGAACACCAAAGGGATAACCTCTGGCTGAGAGTTCGGTCAAGGTGATGCCAGCTGCGTCAAAGTCCTTTTTGACCTGGGCAACCTTGGACATCTGATATTCCGTCAGGCTGACCGCCCAATCACGCCCACCCTTTCTCTGATCGGAAAATTCGTGAGCCGGGATTCCCGAGGCTTCGGCGAGTGCAACCGCGAACCCGGGAGTGTGGGGGACCTTACTCAGATCAATTTGAAGACGCCAGCGCTTGGCATCCTGAGCCAAAGGCTTTCCATCAGCAGTCTGAATCGCGCCGCGCTTAGCCCGGCTGATCTGAGTCACTTCATACTTGCGAACATCATTCGCCAGGTCGATTGTCTTCTGCTTTTCGAAAACCTGGAGCTTGACCTGCGACAAAGCGGTGCCACCGAACAGGATTAGCATCCCGACGGGGGCAATGTTCAGTTTTTTCTTAGCGGCTCGCGACATAGGTCTGCTTCTGCTCAAGTTGCGACCAGCCTCGTGACCGTGCCCAGTCCATGACGCTCTTCATAGATCCATCAACGGCGCTTGCGGTTCGGTGCTCAAGTTCGCTCTCTCTTGCCTCAGTTAAGACGGGCGAGAGGGACTTAATGGATGCGCGTTGTGCTTCCATGAGCACGTTGCCAGAAATGGCCGAAACAACATAGGTTGCAAAGAAGACCAATCCAAAGACCCAGGTTCCTTGGACGACCAGATTGATAACGGCACTCTGCTGTCGCGCGGACAGCTTAGCGGTTGACTTCGTTTTTGCGCGGCGGCTGACTTCCTGTCGACCCCTTGCGATTGTTGTTGCACTCATAATTTCACTTCCTTGCGAATCACTCGAAGCTTCGCGGAGCGACTTCGAGCATTACGACCAATTTCCGCCTCGGATGGACCCCGGGGCTTTTTGTCCACTAGGACAAATCCTTCTTCTGCGAGCTCCTGAAAAGCTCGTTTCACAATTCGATCCTCACCGCTGTGGTAGCTCAGAATTGCGAGATTTCCTTTATCCGCCAGCATTGAAGCGGCATCCAAAATTGCTTCTCTCAGACCATCGAACTCCGCATTTGTCAGAATTCGCACAGCCTGAAAGGTGCGCGTAGCCGGGTGAATCCGCTTCTCACGGGCATTCACTGGAATTGCAGCAAGAACACATTCAATCAAATCGTTAGTCGTGCGCAGCGGCTGCTCTTTTCGACGCAGGACGATCTTCTGCGCAATCCGATGCGCCCACTTTTCATCACCGAAGTCTTCCAAGGCATCTTGAATCGCCTGCGGAGACATTCGGTTCAGAAGCGCCGCTGCTGGCTCACCTGTCGAGCGATCCATACGCATGTCGAGCGGGCCATCTTCCTTAAACGTGATTCCCCGATTGGGGTCCTCAATCTGAGCCGAGTTCAGCCCCAGATCAAGAAGGATTCCGTTCGGACGGAGACCATACTCAACCAAAACTTCCTTCATGTCGCGGAAATCCGAGTGGACAAGGTGAACAGTCACGCCTTCGGGCTTACCGACTCGTTGCTTAGCAATAGCAAGCATCGACTCGTCCCAATCCAAACCTACCAATACTCCACCCGGGCGGATTGCATCGATAAATCGCATCGAGTGACCAGCAAGACCCAAAGTCCCGTCAACTACGACATCACCAGGCTTGAGCACAAGCGCCGCAAGAATTTCATCAACCATGACTGGGTCATGGACATATGCGGTGGTCACTTCGACACTCCGCTTCGCAATTCACGGATCGTGCGCTCCTCGTCGTAAGCATCTTTGCGGAGCGAGTCGAGCTCCTTTGCTTCCTGGGCACGAAACGTCGAAGGCGACTTTTGCCAAGCCTCGTAGTCCGATGGCGACATGATCAGAAACTCTTCTCCGTTCGCGATCATCACGCACTTGTTGGAAATCCCAATCCAAGCGCGAAAATCGGCAGGAATGAGCAGGCGACCAGCCGTATCCACCTTGGCTTCACGCGCGTTCGACAAGTAAGCCATTCGGTATTTGGATGCCGAGCGGTTGCCTCGCGAAAACGTCTCGCGAATGATCTGCTCTTCTTCTTCAAAGACCTCTTTCGCATAGACGCGAATGAACTTCTGAATGTCTTGAACGAGCTTAACTTCGCCAACAAAGGCTTCCTTCAGCTCTTTCGTGAGGAGAACTCGTCCCTTTGCATCAACACTGCAGGGTTCGTTGAGATTGATCGATGAGCGAGCGGGCGCAGGTTTCTTGCTCATCAGATCTCCTTCTACATCGAGTTTCTTTTGGGGAAGTTGAAGGGTCGCATCGCATCCTGCTCCGCGGCCCTAATTCTTCAGATTGGCACCCCAGCCTTTCCTGCCCCTTCGCCGATCCTTGGCTTTGGTGTAGATAGTATAGACACTAGCCATCCACTTTGCAACCACTTTTAACCACTATTTTTCAAAAGTTTTTGTTGAGTTATGCAATAAGCCGAAATAGGGGTAAGTGTCTACTCTATAAATCTGAATTTATGTAGACATATATGCACTACTTATGATTTTGAACTTGAAGATGGGCCTCTCGGCTAACGCAAGAATGGCGCAATCAGCTACCTGATTGCGCCATTCTTCAAGCCTAAAATCGACAAGAGTGGGAGACTTTCCCAAAAAGCCGACTCATATTAAGTGTTTTCGTTCACGGATGGTTTGGTCAACCAAAATCCCGACTGCCCATACGCCTGCCGAGATGATGGCCAGGGTTGCGAGGAGGTTTACAATCGTAGGCATATCAAGCTCCACACCTATCTTTCCCCGTTCACGCCGATGACAACCTGGTAGGTTCTCCAGAAATCCGCCACAATATTGGTATGAAGTCTATGTTGCTGGATTGCCTCGCTGAACGCGTACTCGTTTACGATGGCGCGATGGGGACCCAGTTGCAGGCCGCTGGCCTTTCACCCGAGGACTTCACGCTCGATTCTGACCGAGAGTGGAACGCAATAATCGCCAATACCGCAGCGCGGCTCGGTGGGGTTTCTTTGGACGGATGTAATGAGCTCCTCTGTCTCACTCGCCCCGATATCGTGGGTGGTGTGCATGCCTCTTACCTGGAGGCCGGTGCTGATCTGATCGAAACGAACGCGTTCGGAACGATTAGCTATGTTCTCGGGGAATACGACATTCCTGAACTGGTCTTTGATCTCGCCTTTGCATCGGCTCAAATCGCAAGACAGCAAGCCGATAAGTTCTCCACGTCGGCAAAGCCGCGATTTGTTGTCGGTGGAATTGGACCAGGCACTCGTCTTGTCTCGCTAGGACAAGCGGCGTTTACCGACGTCGAGTCCAGCTTCTTCGACGGCTTCCGAGGAATGATCGAAGGTGGCGCAGATGCATTGCTGGTAGAAACCACTCAGGACCTCCTCATGGTGAAGGCGTCAATCGTTGCCGCCGAGAGAGCACTCGCCTCTTGCGAGAAGC
The DNA here is from genome assembly GCA_903927345.1 of uncultured Armatimonadota bacterium. GTDB lineage: Bacteria > Armatimonadota > Fimbriimonadia > Fimbriimonadales > Fimbriimonadaceae > Fimbriimonas. Next base: position 10,226 of record CAIYMO010000022.1, read on the forward strand.
GACTACCGATCTTTGTCCAAGTCACCATGGAGCAGACAGGAACGATGTTGCTCGGCTCAGAAATTGGTGCGGCGCTCAACATGATCGAAGCCTTCCCTTCTGTTGTTGCGTTCGGACTGAACTGCGCAACTGGTCCGGTCGAAATGGCTCAGCACGTGAGGTTCCTCGGCCAAAACTCAACCCGTCCAATCGCCGTTCAGCCAAACGCTGGCCTGCCGATTATGGAGAAGGGGCATGCTGTCTATAAACTCTCGCCCGAAGAGCTCGGTCAGCACCACCTCGAGTTCGTCGAAAAATACGGTGTTGCCCTTTGTGGCGGATGCTGTGGAACCACCCCCGCGCACATCAAGGCAGTCGCTGACGCGGTTGGCGGGCACAAGCACACGTCAGATGCCCATTGGATCAAGGTTCGGCAGCAATTCCCGGGCTTTGACTTCTCGGTTGCAAACCCAGAACTCCCAACACCGAACTCGCTCGTCGGCATTTCTTCGCTTTACCAATTCCAGCCCTACGAACAGGACACCAGCTTCCTCATCGTTGGTGAAAAGACCAACGCGAACGGCTCCAAGGCATTCCGAGAGATGCTTGCTGCCGAGAACTGGGAAGGCTTGACCGAACTTGCTCGCGAGCTCGAAGGCGAAGGCTCGCACGTCCTAGATGTCTGCACCGCGTACGTAGGTCGAAACGAAGAGAAGGACATGCGAACCCTCCTCAGCTACTATAACCGCCACATCCAGGTCCCACTGATGATCGACTCAACTGAAGTCAACGTCATCGAAGCCGCCCTTCAAACTGTTGCCGGTAAGCCGATTGTCAACTCGATCAACTTTGAAGACGGCGAGGATCGAACACGAAAAGTCTTGGGACTCTGCCGCAAGTACGGCGCGGCGGTCGTTGGTCTCACGATCGACGAAAAGGGCATGGCGAAATCCGCAGATGAGAAATTTGCCATCGCGGAACGACTCATCGCTCGAACGCGCGAGTTTGGTCTCCCAGACCACGACCTGTTTATTGACTGCCTTACGTTCACTCTTGGCTCTGGCGATGAGGAATTCCGCGCATCCGCGATCGCAACCATCGACGCCATCGCCATGCTCAAACAGCACTATCCCCGGGTGAATACGGTGCTGGGCGTCAGCAACGTCAGCTTTGGCCTAAAGCCCGCGCTCCGGCAGGTGCTGAACAGTACCTTCCTTCACTTCGCTCGCGAAGCAGGACTGACTTCGGCCATTGTTCACGCAAGCAAAATCTTGCCCGAAAACAAAATCGAGGCAGACGTCTGGAAGCTCGCAAGCGACTTGGTTTACGACCGCCGGGTGTTTGCTGAAGCCTAACCCCTCGCCCGAAGCGGAATATGTTCCCAGAGCACTGATTGTGAATCGTTGAAATCGAACTTAAGCCATCGAATTTCTTCTAAGCCCATCTGCTGAATTAGGTAACCATCCGCCCCAAAATATCCATGTCTCACTTCTTCAGGGCCAGACTGGCTTGCCCTAGCAGAAAAATAGAAGCTGCTTTGGGGTCTAGGCTTTATGTCGAGTACTAGGTGCCTGATGCCGCTACCTGGATATTCAGGGGCCTTCTTCCTTGAAACGAGATATTCTCCGACCTTGACCGATCCAGTCACAGGCACTTCAAACCATGCCGAGGACTTGCCGTTGGGTCGGTTGAAGGTGAAGTGCACGGGCATATCAACTACAGAGGACTTCACCTTGGCAAGAAAGAGTGTGTGGTTGTCTGTGAACGTGGTTTCTGTTGATTCATTCTCTAATCCGAGAGAATTCGGGGAAGATCCCCAGCTCAAGTTCAACACTTTTGAAAACGCCACGAGCCGGTTAAATTCTTTTGCCTTGTAGAAGGCTGCTTGTTGCCCCGAATACCACTTTGAAACATCGGCGGTGAGCGTAGCATCCGGCTTTCCGGCGACGTCCCAACATTCAATCGTGCCGTCAAGGCGGCAAGCACCCTCAACTTTTGCCCAAGCACTACCTTGCGAGGTTCCGTTGGCTAGGTCTATCACAGTCGCGCCTTGGACGGAGGGTTTGCCGTAAGCCTCTTCCCACGTCGAAGTCGGCTCGGGCCTAGTCTCCACGACGAGGGCACCCTCTGGTCTCGTGCCCATTTCGGAGGCTGCAATTGGAACACGCGCCTCGCCAGCAATCTCGGACTGAGCTGACGAACCTACCCCGACCGGCAGCCGCTGACTGGTTATGGGATTGAGATTGCGGATAGAAATTCTATAGTGAAATTTTCCGTCCTTAGGCGAAGGTTGCCCAGGATGCTCTATCGAAGCACTAAAACCGGGATCACCCTCGATATCAAACACGACGTTTTGTGGGGGTAATTGAGATTGCGCAATTTCCTTCTTGTTACAACCCAAAATCAGAACAGGGGTAATTAAAGTCCATACCAACACTTTCCTAGGTTTCATAACGATAGTTTACGCTCCCTCGCCAAAGAAGTGGTTATGATCCGCTTGACTGACCGCCAAAGTTTAGATGCGACTTGGCAGCCCGGTAAACTCGTAGATACATTTATGAAGGTGTTAGTCCCCATCAAGCGCGTTGTGGACCCGTACGCAAAGGTGCGTCCCCTTGCCGATGGCAGTGGAGTCGATACGACGGGTGCCAAGTTCGAGATCAATCCCTTTGACGAGATAGCGGTCGAAGAGGCCGTGCGCCAAAAGGAAAAGGGCGCCGTTACCGAAATCGTTGTCGTCTCGATTGGAACCTCGGCTTCAGAAGAGCAGCTTCGCAAAGCCCTCGCAATCGGGGCCGACCGGGCGATTTTAGTCGAAACTGACGCCGTTCTTGACTCACCAGGAGTTGCCGCGCTTTTGAAGGAAGTTATCGACGCAGAACGACCTCAGGTCGTCCTGATGGGCAAGCAAGCCACCGACGACGATAACAACCAGGCAGGACAGATGCTCGCAGCCAAGCTCGGCTGGGGCCAAGCGACATTCGCGGCGAAGGTTGAACTCGGCGCCAATGTGACCGTCACCCGGGAAACCGACACCGGCGAACAAACCCTTTCGCTCGCCTATCCTTGTTTGATCACCACAGATTTGCGACTTAACGAGCCACGTTACGTTGCTCTCCCCGGGATCATCAAGGCTCGAAGCAAGCCCCTTGAAAAGCGTGCCCCTTCGACGGTGCCTGCTGCAAAAACGCGAACTGTCAACGTTGAACTTCCTGCCGCAAGACCTGCCGGACGAAAAGTAGGATCGGTTGAAGAACTTGCCGCAGCAATCAAAGAGCGAGGTGCCCTCTAAATGAAACTCCTTCTCATCGCTTTCTCCTCCAGCGACGCAGCCCAAAGCGGTGGCTTCATCCAAGCACTTGGGGTCGAAGCCGACGTCATCCAAGTCACTTCCCAACCTGCAGACGCCTTTGCAAGCTCTCTTGCCGAGAAGGCAAAAGGGTACTCCCACATTGCGGCGGTCTCTTCGATGCAGAGCAAGGACGCCCTGGCGTATCTCGCTGGTGTTCTCGACTTCGCAATGGTGACCGACGTGATTGGAATCAACAGCGCAAACAGCTTCCGACGACCGATTTTCGCAGGTTCAATGATCGCTACGGTGGAAACCGATGGACAGACCGTGCTCACTTTCCGACCAAGCGGATTTGCAAAAGTCGACGGTCCAAGCGCAACTCCGTTCGACTCCATCAGCCCAAGCAAGGCAACAGTAACTAGCGAATCAAGCCGGGGCACTGGTCGACCTGATCTTGGCTCAGCCAAGATCGTGGTTTCAGGCGGACGTCCGCTCAAAACGGCCGAGCAGTTCGAGGCAGTGATCGGCGGATTTGCTGATTCGTTGGGTGCCGCTGTCGGAGCCACCCGGGCTGCCGTGGATAGCGGGATTGCTGCAAACGAGCTCCAAGTAGGTCAGACCGGAAAGGTCGTTGCACCCGACCTGTACATCGCTGCCGGCATCAGCGGTTCCACCCAACACATGGCGGGAATCAAAGACTCGAAGCTGATCGTCGCGATCAATACCGACGCCAATGCTCCAATCTTTGAGGCTGCCGACCTTGGTCTCGTTGGGGATCTTTACTCTGTTCTTCCGGAACTTCAAAACCTGCTCAAGCAGTAACCGTCAATCAATAAGCATGAAATCTATTCTTCTCGCCGCCTTCGCTCTCGCTGCCGCTTTCGTTCAGGCGCAAGGCGACACGATGATCGAAATCAACGGCGAGAAGGTCAGCCGAAACGACTATGTGCGGCGCATGGAGTATCTGCCCGGCATTGGTAAAGCAACTCGAGATGGCAATTTTGTTGAAGTCTTCCCCGGCTTAGCAACAATCGACTACCTTATCAACGAGCGGCTTACTTTGCAAGTTGCGAAGGAGCGCGGAGTAGAGCCCAGCAACGCGGAAATTGATACTGAGCTCGCAATGATCCAACGGCGTGAGCCAGGTTTGCTCGACCGCTATCTCGCAACCGGAAGAACGAAGGAGGAGTACCGTGCAGTTATCCGCTACAACCTCGCCCAGTTCAAGCTCCAAACCGAAGGGATTCTTGTCACCGACACCGAAATCAAGAATCTTTATGATTTGGCGAAGGACGTCCGATTTACCCGCCCTCCAATGGTTCGCCTGCGCGTCATCGCGGTTAACTCGGAAGCTGAAACGAAGGAAGTCGATGCCGAACTCAAAGCGGGCAAGACGTTCGCTGCAACGGCTGCACTGCTGAGCAAAGACGTCACCAGTCGCTCCGGCGGCATGTACGGAGATATTCCCCTCGATCAGCTCAGCGCCAACGTCAAAGATGCAGTGTCGAAGCTTAAGAAGGGTGACACCACGGCTTGGCTCAAGAGTAGCGACACCCTCCTTGTCAAATTCTTTGTTGAAGAGGTCATCCCAAGAACTACGCGCCCATTGGATGCGGATCTCAAGGAAGACCTTCGGCGCGAACTCATGGTTCGGAAAGGCGCATCCAAGAACGATGTAACCAAACTCGTTCGCGAGGCGCGGGGCAAGGCGAACATCAAAATCGCCTCGCCAGAATTCGAGAAGGCGTACAAGGACTCCATTCTCGACAAGAAGCCTGGCTAGTGCACTCGAGAACCGCTAAACTATCGGTTGAATGATCGTCCTAGATTGGCCCAGTTCTCATCCGATAGCCCCCGGCGCATACGGCGTTGGAATCGCGGATCTTCTTCCCTACCCAGGGTCGGAGCACATCGCTAAAGAGAGCACGATCTACATTCCGGCGGATCAGCCGTTCATCAAGCTGAGCGTCATCATGGACCTGCTTTTGGGACCGCACGGGTGCCCTTGGGACAGAGAGCAGACTCACGCTTCTCTCAAGAAATACCTTCTTGAGGAAGCGTACGAGACCATCGAGGCGATCGACCAGAATGACCCCGAAGCGCTCTCTGAGGAGTTGGGGGATCTCATTCTCCAGCCGGTCTTTCACATGCGTCTCGCCGAGCGGACCGGCAGTTTTGAGTTCAATGAGCCTCTTAAGCGGATCACGGACAAACTCATTCGACGTCACCCGCACGTCTTCGGAGAGACTCTTGTCGCAGACTCTGACGAGGTGTTGAAGAACTGGGACAAGATCAAACAAACCGAAAAGGAACGCTCGATCCTTGCCGGTGTCCCACAGGCGCTCCCGGCTCTCGCTCGGGCACACGAGGTGAGTAAACGCGCCGCTCGCTCAGGCTTCGAATGGCCAGATTTTGAGGGCGTTCTTGACAAGGTTCATGAGGAAGTTGCTGAACTTCGCGAGGCAGTAGCGGGTGGCGACAAGGCTCATATCCGTGACGAGATCGGCGACCTGCTGTTCACGATCGTCAACATCGCCCGCTGGCAAAAGATCGACGCCGAAGATGCATTACGCCTCATGCTCAATCGATTCCAAGGCCGATTTGAGTCGATGGAAGCCAGCGCCGAAAAGCCACTCCAAGAACTCACACCGGCCGAGTGGGACCAGCTCTGGAACCAGGCTAAAGAATCCCAGAAAGAAGCCGACTTAAACCCTTGAGGACCGTATTTTTACGGGGTCATTAGGTTTTGAGTATTCGCATCAACCACAATAGCAACGCCCTTGGAGTCCAAGGACAGATTGACCGAGTGAGTCAGAAACTGACGGATTCGACCAGCCGCCTAAGTTCCGGCCTTCGAATCACGCGGACCTCCGACGACCCCGGAGTCGCGATCACGGCGGACAACTTGAGGACCAAGCTCAAAGCGCTCGAGAATGTCAACCAGAACGCGCAAGACGCCATCAATATGTCCAAGTCGGTCGATGCCGCTCTCGCCGAAGTCAGCCGGTTGTTGAACCAAGGACGCGCGATCGCAGTCCAGTCCGGAAACAGCGCCGCCCTGAGTACCAGCCAACTTCAAGCCCTCAATGACGAGATCACTGCGATCATCGGCAGTGTGGACAGAGTAGCCACGAGTACCAAGTGGGGTTCGAAAAACATCCTCGACGGCTCCTCAAGCGCCGATGTCGCGATCACCAACGCCACCGCGACGACAGGTATCAACTTCCAGGGCCGTCTCTCCAATGTTCCCCTCGCGGCTGGTCTTATCACCTTAACCCAAAGCGTCGTCGCTGTGAGCGAGCGTATTGATAACAACGTTACATTCGCCTCCTCCACCGCGCCAGTCGCGAGCGGAGCGATTCAGATAAACGGTGTTTCATTCAGCATCGACGCCGGTTCGGATACTCTTCAAACCGTGCTTGATCGCATCAACGCCTCCACCTCCCAAACCGGAGTTCAGGCGAGCCTCGCTGGTCCGGTCGGAGCCCAGTTCGTACGCCTCGAATCAATCCAGGCCGGATCGAGGTTCCCGGTCAACCTCCTCGACCCATCGGGCATCCTCAACACCAACCCATCTCCTGCCAAGACACTTGTCGGAACCGACGCGATCGCCACAGCGCTGATTCCCACCGAGAACGGAGTTCAGCCGATCGAATTCAAGGGCGGACGCTTGCCAGGACAAACCGGGATGTTTCTCACCGATACTGAAGGTAACTCGATTTCGCTTGGAATTGGCAATGGTTCGGCTTCCCTTCTGGGTGGCACCGCGATCGCCCAAACCACTCTCGGGAACCAAACCCGCTTCCAAGTGGGAACGGACTCGGGCGAGATGCTCGGAATGATTCTGGGAGACACCAGATCCTCGAAGTTGGCAGCAAATGTCATCGTCGGTAAAACGCTCGCCTCTGTGGACCTATCCTCAAGTGGTGGACCACAAGATGCGATGCAACTCTTTGATGCCGCACTGGGTGAAGTAAACGCACTTCGCGGACGAATTGGCTCCTTCCAAACCCATACACTGGAATCCCGAAGTCGAACCCTCTCTGTGATGAACGAGACCCTCAGCGCGGCACAAAGTGACTTGATCGACACAGACGTAGCCGCCGAGATGACCGAGTTCACCAAGAATCAGCTTATTCAGCAGACTGGAATCGCCATCCTCAGTCAAGCAAACCAGATGCCCCAACAGATTTTGAAGTTGCTCGAGTAGAAGACATCTATACTGAGTCCCTAGAGATGTCTTCGGTGCTCATTTGGATTCTGATCGGGACCATCGCTCCTCTGATCCGCCCTGCCAGCCATAAGACATTTATAGGCGGCAGTGTTGCCAAAACATTTGCGTCGCTCTTCCTTGCCTGGGTTACCTGGGTTTCGCTTGAGAAATGGACATACCGAAATCCGGTCGGCACACTCTCCCAGTTTCTTTCGGACGGAGATTTCTATACGGGTGCGATTTTCGCCTGGGTGGTGATTGTGGATTTAACTATCGCCATTTTCAGAATGGCCAGGTACTTCGTCCGCCCAACGGAGGACCGTCCTGTACGGATCTTCGCAAACTCTTTTGAGTGGGCAGTCGGAGCGGTGCCCCTTGCTCTGTGGCTCCTTTGTATCCCTTTCGGATGGGATTACTTTTCGAAGAATCCTCCCGGAGCGTTCTGAAGTCGAAAACCGACCTCGCATACGCCATAATCTTAACCTAACACAATGGCACGAGGAGTTGGAAAAGGGCTTAGTCAGATGGTTTCGGCGACCGAAGAGGCACGCGTTACGGACATCTTTGTCGGACAAATTGTCCCCAACCAGCGCCAGCCCCGCCGACATTTCGACGATGACGCCCTCGAAGAGCTCGCGGACTCAATTCGGGTTCATGGCGTGCTCCAGCCCATCCTTGTTCGCCCTATCGGGGCCGGCAAGTACGAGCTGATCGCCGGAGAGCGACGCTGGCGCGCTTCCCAACTTGCGGGTGTAAAGCAGGTCCCAGCCATTGTTAAGTCTGCCGCCGGCCAAGAATCGCTCGAGCTGGCCATTATCGAAAACGTTCAACGCGAGGATATCTCGGCGTTTGAATCAGCACTCGCTTACCGCGCGCTCTCCGACGAATTCGGTTTGAACCAGGAAGAGATTGCGATTCGAGTCGGAAAAACTCGGTCGTCGGTCAGCAACACGCTCCGTCTTCTTAAGCTTCCCGAGGAAGTGCTCCAGGGACTCCAAGAGTCGGTCATCACCGAGGGTCACGCCCGAGCCCTGCTCGCCCTACCTACACCCGAAAAGCAGCTCGCAATTTACGAGATGATCTTGGTCAAGGGCCTCAGTGTCCGCGATGTCGAACGGATTTGCAAGCAGCCTTCCGAAGCTCCAAAGCCTCCTAAGAAGGCGGCTCGCGCGGACGTGTATACGAAGCAAATTGAGTCAGCCCTCAGTGAGCGCACCGCCCTTCCAACCCGCCTCAGTCGAGAGGGTAAGAAAGGAAAACTGACCATCGAGTTCTTCTCCGATGACGACCTTCAGCGCATTCTTGATCTCTTGGGTATCGAGCTTTGAAGTGGCACATCGCCGCAATGGCTGACCACCACATTCCCGGAGTAGTCGCACTCCAAGAATCGTGTTTTCCACCTCCCTTCGATCCTGAACTGCTTTGGAAAGCGAACCATCTACGGAGACATATCGAACTGTTCCCCGCCGGTCAATTTGTTGCTCTGCTCGGTTCCGACGTGGTGGCAAGCTGTAGCAACACCCTGATCTCTGAAGACAATTGGCGGGCCCACAAATCTTGGGACGAAACCGTAGGCGGTTACTTCCTCGAGAACTTCGATCCGGCGGGCTCGACGGTGTACGGATTGGACATTTCCGTACACCCGGACCATCGCCGTCAGGGAATCGCGCGCGCACTTTACGAAGCTCGGTTCGATGTCGTCCGACGGCGAGCAATCCGCTACGGAACGGCTTGCCGATTACCCGACTTTATCAACTCCAACTTCCCAACTCCCGTCAGTTTCGCCAAGGCCGTCGAAGCGGGCGAAGTGGAAGACCGAACTCTGACCCCCCTCCTCAAAATGGGTTTAACTATGACCGACGTGCTTGAAAACTACATGGATGACATCGAATCTGGACATGCCGCCGCATTGCTGGAGTGGCAGTCGTGACGATTCGCGCGGCGGTTGCTAACTGGAAGATTCAGCCACTCCGAAGTGATGCGGCGTTTTGGAGCCATGCCCAGAAGTTTTTGATTGAAGCCGACGACCGGAATGCACAGCTGGTTGTGCTTCCCGAGCTGTTCTCTCTCGAACTCCTGCAACTGGCGTCCAAGGTGAAGGCAGAAGACGCCCCGAAGTATTTGATCCAGTACGCCGATGCTATCGAGGACTGGCTTTCACGCATGTCCCAAAACTCGGGCATGGTTATCGTTGGAGGCTCCCACCTTCGCGAAATCGATGGCGAGATCTTGAACATCTGCGCGATCGCGTATCCAGATGGGACGCTCTACTTCCAACAGAAGAACAAGCTGACTGTTTACGAGCGGAGCGATTGGGGTGTTGTCGGGGGGCAAGGTATCCAGCCACTTCCTGGCAACTTGGGAGTAAGTGTCTGCTATGACTCAGAGTTCCCCGAGGGTCCAAGAAAGCTAGCAGAAGACGGAATGCTTATCCACGCTGTCCCCGCCTGGACGGAGACCCGAAGGGGCTTTCAGCGCGTCCGTTGGTCGTGCCTTGCGCGCGCAGTTGAGAACCAAGTGTTCGTGCTCCACGCCTCCCTTGTGGGAGACATCGGACGAGAGCCCGTACCAGAGAGCTATGGATCAAGTGCGATTATTGCCCCGAGCATGGCTCCGTTCCCGATGGAGGCAGTTCTCGCCGAGACACCTCTAAACGAAGACGCGCTCGTGGTTGAGAATCTCGATATTGATGCCCTCTTCGCCAGCCGAAATGAAGGCGAGGTCACGAACTGGAAAGATCGTGACCCCGCGTGTTGGATTCTCGGAGAGCGCCCCAGGGGCCGCGCCCCTTGGCAGTCCGCTTAGTGCGTGACGACCTTTGGAAGGGACTTTGCTTCTTCGACCCACTTCTCGACTTCTGCTTCGGAAGGGACTCGGTTAGCAAGGTTCTTTTCGCCGTTGACTTCAGCCATCTTCGCTGCGAGATTTGCCGCATTGCGCTGAGCTAGTTCAGCGACTGTGTCGACTCCAGAAGCCTCGAGAAGCTCGGAGAACTGACCTGCGACGCCCTTGATGCGGAACAGGTCGGCGTGGTTGACCCAAGTCAGAATGTGGTCGCCAGAAATTCCAGTCTTCTCTTCGATCGCCTTTCGACCGGCTGCCGATGCGCCCTGCTCGAGGAGAGCTTCAACTGTCTTGATCCCTGCGGCTTCGAGCTTTTCGCTGAATGCCGGACCGATGCCTTCGATATCTTGAATGTTCGCCATGCGTTCCTTGACTGTAGAGGCGCAAACCGCCTCACTACACCCATATTCTATCTTGAGCGCCTCAGCAAAAATGTGGGGTACCTAGGACTTTGAGTAGCTGATGAGGGTGATCTTAACCTTCGAACCCTTGTCGGCGGGCTCCGTGATCGCAATAACACTTGCGTCGGCCTTCGTCATCCCCATACTGGTTCCGACACCCTTTGCGTCCACTTTTCCATCCCCAAGTTCGGCCTTGTAAAAGTCGGTGACCTTCTTCGTATCGTCAGCCGTCGTGAAGAACACAACAAATTTTGTTCCGCCGTCGCCGCGCTTGAACACTTCCGCAGTCAGCTCTTTTGCCCCAGCGTAAGCCTTGAGCTTGTGCTTCGCTTCGAGTTCAGTCAGGGAGGTCTTCTGATCTAGCTTTGTTTCTTCTGGCTTGTCGATGGTCGAACTCAATTCGGGCGGCTTGTTCGCTTCGGGAGCAGAAGCCGGAGCAGGGCTCTGCGAGCAACCAACGAGCACGAACACGGAGAGAAGAGGGAAAAACCTGGACAGCACCTTACAATTTTGTCACACCATTCAAACGATTGCTTGAGCACAGGCTTGGTAACCTTTAAGCATGGCGAACGGATTGGCACAATTGGGCTCGTTGATGGAGCACGAAATTCGGGAACAGCCGGCTCTGCTGGCCCAGCGATCTCCGAGTTACTTCGACCAATTCAAGACCATCTTTGACGGCGCAGCGGCGTACGACATGGTTCTCCTTGCCGCACGGGGTTCATCGGATAATGCAGCTCTCTACGCGCGCTATCTGCTCGAGATTCATCTGGGGGTCCCGGTCTCTCTTGCCGCTCCCAGCGTCATCACCCGATACAATTCCAACCTCAAGTTCCCTAGTCGAACCTTGGCAATCGGAATCAGTCAGAGCGGTGCCGCTCCGGACGTCGCCGAGTTCCTGTCGTACATGAACGAGCAAGGGCACACAACAGTAGGGATTACCAACACAGCTGAGTCGCGCTTAACGAAGACAGCCGCGCATTCGGTCTTGCTAGAAGTCGGAAAGGAGAACTCGGTTGCCGCAACCAAGACGTATACGGCAACACTCACCGCGCTCTATCAGATGGTCCGAGCATTAGGCGACTCCACCAAGACCGGGTCACTGGGCGAACTGCAAACACCTACCACCGACTGGCTTGACAAATGTCACGACGACGCCCTCATGGCGAGCGGTCCGGTCAACCGGTGCAATCCTGTCTTCGCTCTCGCGAGGGGATATGGATTCTGTACAGCACTAGAAACGGCTCTCAAACTCATGGAGTGCGCTCTGGTTCCCTGTAAAGCGTATAGCGCTGCCGACTTCGAGCACGGTCCGAAGGCGCTTGCAGGACACGGATCAGCCGCCGTTAGCTACTTCGGAGCTATGCCTGGTCTGCGCGACCAAGGCTGCGAAATCATCGAAGTCGATACAGCAGACGTCGACGCACCTGCCGCTCCGGTCTGGGACATCATTTTTGGCCAATGGCTTGCGCTTCATGTCGCACGCTCACGAGGTCTTAATCCGGATCAAGCTCGTCACCTCAACAAAGTGACCGAAACGCTCTAAGCGTCCTTCTGAACAAAGCAAAACGGGGCCTCCAGCAACAACTGGAGACCCCGTTCGCCTGACCGACTTAGTCGGAGAGCTTTTCCCACAGGTATCGAACGATTGTCGAGTACACGTGGGGTCGAGAAGTGTCTTTGCTGATCGAGTGATCATCGCGAGGATAGGTCATCAGGTCGAAGTGCGATCCGGCGTCAATCAGCTTCTGTTGCAATCGGGCGGTGTCTTGGTACAGAACGTTGTCGTCCAGCATTCCGTGGACGAGCAGAAGGTTGTCCTTCACTCCGTTCTGAGCGTTGTAGACCGGCGAAGTCTTCTCAAAGATCTTGTCCTTGTCGTCTTTCACCAGGCCGAGTCGCCGCCGGGTGTACCACTCGTTGTAACTCTTCCAGTCGGTCACTGAAGCGACCGCAACACCAGCGTGGAACTCACCTGGCTTAGTAAGTAGCGTCATACAAGTGAGATAGCCACCGTAGCTCCAGCCCCAAATCCCAACGCGATCTGGTTTGACATATCCGGTGGAAACCAAGAACTTCTTGGCATCGACTGCCTCATCGGCATCAATGATTCCCATCTTTTTGTAGTAGCCGCCGTTGAAGTCTCCATCGTAGCCCCAGCTTGATCGGAAATCAACGCAAAGCACAACGAACCCAAGGTTCATCGCCATGTAGTTCTCGGCCCATCCCGACCAAGCGGCTTTGCCACTGTCGGCATAAATGCCACTCAGCACCGCAGGGTGCTTCTTGGTGAGATCAAGCCCCGGCTTAGTCATCATCAAGGCGTGAATCATTCGACCGTCCGAGGTCGGGAAACTCACTTCCTTGGTCTCCGCCCATTGGATCTTCTTGAATTCAGGGAGCTGGGAGAACGTGATTCGCTTTTGGACCGGCTCAACCGCGTAGAGTTCGTTGTTGATGCTCCGCGCAGAAGCCATGGTAGCAATCTTCTTTCCGTCTTCGCTGACAAGCGGAAGCTCGGCCCAGTTGAACGCCTTCTGGGTTGAGTATCCACCCGGAATGACAACATGTTCCTTGCGCTTTCCATCTGGCTCTTGAACCACGATTTCGGTCGTTAGAGGTGAGTGACCCGCCGCAACCAAAACCAGTCGGTCTGAGTTCTTCGGGCGCATCCAGTTTCCGAGATCGTGGAGTTCGAAGTACACCGACTCGATCCCCGTTCCATCTGGATTCATTTTGTACAGAGCTCGGTTCGTTAGCTTCCCTTCTCGGATATCAGTCCCGAAGAGAATCTTCTTTGAATCCCGAGTCCAGGCGATGTCTCTCCAGTCGTTGATCGTGTTCGCCGGTGCTTCTTCCTTGTAAATATCTTTCTTTTCAGCAGTCTCGGGATCGATGACCGAGATCGTATAGCGCATGAAGTCGTCGCTGATCCATGCAACGGCGAGCTTCGAGCCGTCTGGAGACCACGAGAAGCCCTTGATCCACATGTACCGTGGAAGATCCTTGACGAACTTGATGACGCCACCATCCGCTCCGACAACGCCAATCTGGTTGTCGATCGGCAGATCACCGTTCCACATTCGGCTGATCGGAACCACAGTAGCCCGGTCCTTCGAAAAGTCCATCATCTGATGGCTACCCATCTTGCTGCCATCACCCCAGACGACACCGAGATGCTTGCCACTCGGGGAGAATTCAAACTGCTCGATACTCGTGCGAGGCTTGCTCAAAAACGTGAGCTGTTTGGTGAAGCCGGTCTTCCGGTCCATTCGGAAGACGTTGGTGCCATTCGAATACGCGAAGGACTTTCCGTCCTCCGTGTACTGTGGGCCACCCACACTGCTAGAACCATCAACCAGAGGTCGAAGACTGGAACCATCGGGCTCGCAAAGCCAGGTGCGCCCCTTGTAGGAGAACATGAGTTCTTTACCATCCGGTGCCCACTGTGCGCCGCCGATTCCGCCATCGTACAGTGCCGACTCAGCCTTCTCTTGCTCCGTCCGAGAGTCATCTTGCCGAGGCAACTCAACGATTTTCGAGGCTTCAACGATTAGCTTTGGCTTACCGTTTGGGAAGTCAACGACGTAGAGATCCAGCTTTCGTGCTCCGGTCTGGTTCCAGCCGAAGACGATTTTCGAGCCATCAGGCGACATCGCCGGCGCGGCCGGAGAGCGACCATTAATCAAAGGATACTGATACAGCCGTTGGATCGAGATATCCGACTGGGGAAGATCCTTTCCAAACGAAAACCCGCAAACAGCAAGAGCAACCAACAATAGTGAATTACGCATTCAATAACTCCTGAGCGACCTTAACAACGTTGGGAACAGTGAATCCGAATTCCTCGAAAAGAGCCGGGGCAGGACCGCTGACGCCAAACGTATCAATCGCCACTTGCGCATCCGAATACTTCGCCCATCCGAACGAAGTTCCCGCCTCAACGCTAACCTTTTTGACTCCCTTGGGAAGTACGGACTGCTTGTAAGCCGCATCCTGCTTCTCGAAGAGGAAGTGGCTTGGCATACTCACGACTCGGGTTGGAACTCCGGCCGCTTCCAGTTCCTTCTGGGCGCCCAAACAGAGCGCAACTTCGCTTCCCGTACCGATCAGAACGACCTTAGCGTCTGTGCTCGCCTCCGAAAGGACGTAGGCTCCGCGTTCAGCAGGGTGATTCAGCACATCGCTCGGCGAGACTGCAGGCAAGTTTTGCCGGGAAAGGATGAGCAAGGTCGGGGTGTGCTGACTCTCAAGCGCAACCTTATAACCGACCGAGGTCTCGTTACCGTCCGCTGGTCGGAAGGTATTCAAATTCGGAATCACCCGCATCGCCGCGAGGTGCTCGACAGGCTGGTGGGTTGGTCCATCCTCTCCGAGACCAATTGAGTCATGCGTGAAGACGAACAGGCTAGGGCACTCCATGAGCGCAGCAAGCCGAATGGATGGTCGGCAGTAGTCGGTGAACTGGACGAACGAGCTCGCAACCGCCTTCAGACCGTGAAGTTGAAGGCCGTTACAGGCTGCAGCCATCGCATGCTCGCGAACTCCGAAGTTAAAGTTTCGTCCCGTTCGATTGTTCTTCTGGAACGACGACTCACCATGGATGTGAGTGAATGTTGATTCAGCAAGGTCAGCCGATCCTCCCATAAGGGAGGGAACGACCTTGCCCAATGCGGCCAGAACCGCTTCGCCATTCTTTCGCGTTGCAATCGACTCTGTGAACGATGGCAAAGCCTGCTCCCATCCAGCAGGAAGCTTGCCATCGATGATCAACTGAAGCTCTGCGGCTTCTGCAGGATACTCAGCCGCGTAGGCAGCAAATCGAGTTTCCCAATCAGCAACAAGATCGGTTCCGCTCACAGTCGCATCCATCGCCTCCGCGACGTCTTCGGCAACATAAAACGTTGGTTCGAGCGGAATGCCAAGCGCTTCCTTCGTGAGCTTAACTTCATCTGGTCCGAGCGGTGCGCCGTGAACCTTTGCGGAACCCGCCTTGTTGGGCGAGCCATAGCCGATCGTGGTTTTACACATCACCAACGAAGGTCGGTCGTACATTCGTTGTGCCTCGTCGATTCCTTCAATGACTGAGTCGACGCTGTGCCCATCGACTTCAACCACATGCCAGCCGAAAGCTTGGAATCGCTGTTCTACGTCTTCGGTGAACGCCACTGAAGTTGATCCGTCAATGGAAATTCCATTGTCGTCGTAGAGATAGATCATCTTGCCGAGAGCCAGGTGTCCAGCCATCGAGCCCGCTTCCGAAGAGATCCCTTCCATCAGGTCGCCGTCGGAAACAATGGCGTAGGTGTAGTGATTGATGATCTCATGTCCGGGGCGGTTGTATTTTGCCGCGAGATAAGCCTCGGCGATCGCCATTCCAACACCGTGCGCAAAGCCTTGACCGAGCGGTCCGGTTGCCATTTCAACTCCGGCGGTCATCGTGTTCTCGGGGTGGCCGGGCGTCTTGCTGTGAGGTTGTCGGAACTGCTTTAAGTCCTCAATGCTCAGGTCGTACCCGGTGAGGTGCAAAAGCGAGTAAATCAGCATCGATCCGTGACCGGCTGAGAGAATGAATCTGTCTCGGTCAAACCACTTCGGATGCTTCGGGCTGTGCTTCAGATAACGGTTCCAAAGCGTGAACGCCATTGGCGCGGCACCCATGGGTAGACCCGGGTGTCCGGAGTTGGCTTTTTGGACGCCGTCAATGGAAAGCCCCCGGATGGTGTTGATACACTTTTCGGCGAGCACAGGATCAGCAACTTTCACAGCGTAAAGGGTACCCAGACCTACTGTACAATCAAAGTATGTTCTCACTGGCATTAGCCTTTCAATTGGCAACCGCTCCGGCATGGACGGTTGGACCAAACCTGCAGTACCAGTGGGGCGGAACTGACTATCTTCCGGTTGGGCTCCAATGCTCCTTCGACACCGAGCTGCTCTCCAAAGCTAAAGAAGCGGGAATCTCCGACTTCAATGTCGAAGTTTCAGCAACAGGCTCCTGGCGAGCAGTGGCAGATGAACTGAGTTCCAAACGATTCTTTATCACATCGAACACCGCGATGCCGGCAGCGACGGGATTTACCGTTCAGCCGCAATCCTATCGTGTTAACGGTATTCGCAATCCACAATCAATCACGGTCTCCGTACCCGGCGCAACAAAGGCGTTTGTTGTTGTCGCCCTCACGCGCGATGCTTCGGTGATTAGCCAGCGCAGCTACCCGGTTGTAAACGGAGTTCTTAAAGCCGATCTCAAAGCGGCCCGCGATTCTGATCAAGTTGCACTGATCTATCCGCAGGGTGAAAGCATGGAGATGGAAGATCTGTGGGAAAAGCTCGATGATCGGCGCGACACAGTTCTTCGGCAAATTCGAGGTTTGGGAACCCAACCCGGTTTGCGAGGGATTATTAATCCGCTTGGGACCACCCCATATCTCGCCGCTCAAGATGACGGATTCGTACCAACAAATCCGATGTTCCAGCGCGAATTCGCTGACTTCTTGGAGCAGAAATATCGAAACCTCGCCACGTTGGTCAAAGCATGGCAACTCCGGGGGATCGATTCAGAATTCACCGGAACGATCACCGAAAAGGGGGAGATTGTCGACAATGGCAACTCCGACCGAAACGCCTTTATCTTGGCCGCGAAGCTGATTCCTCTTTGGAACGGAACCCGTGGAGTGAGCCTGATGCTCAACCCCGCCAAAGACTCCACCCTTCTGGTTGAACAGCGCAAGTCCACATACTGGCGCGACCTGGCGGAATGCATTTCGTCTACTCGAGCTCGCCGAGTGCATCGAATCATCCGAGCCTTGCGAAAGGAATCCTCCGCCCCAATTCTTCAGGAGTGGTCCGGGTGGTCCTGGTTCTTCGAGTCCCCCGAGTCCGAACTCTCAGGACTAACAGTTCGACTTCCCCGTCTGAATCCCTCTGGCATTTTGAATAGCGTTGCGGGAGCCCTCTCCTCGTCCCTGCGCACCCGCCGCCCGGCTCCCCTGTTTGTCACAGATATCGCAGCGTCTGCCGAGAACCTTCAAGCAAGCGTTCTCGACGAGCTAAGCGGCCTTGGCGTTCGCGGTGTCTTCTTGCGAGGCTCCACCACCGAACAGTTCAATTTGATCAAAGCCGCCAAGCCACTTGCGGCAGAAAATCGCCCCATGGGATTCTTCTTCCCGCAGAACGCGCTCAATCCGGCGGCACCTCGTAAAATTGCCGGGAACTACTGGTCGCTCCCTTCCCCTTCCGACGGAAATCGGATTGATCTGGGTCCTGATATTCGCTGCTACACGATCAACAATGGTGCAGGAAACTCGTTTATCATGTGGAGCGAAAAGACGCCAGCTCGCTTGGAATATCGATTCCCGGAAGCTAAATCCGCTCTGATCCGCGGTGTCAATAACTCCGTTCCCGACCTCACCCCAACCAAGACGGGAATGTTCATGACTCTCGACACTGTCCCGATCATCGTGTCGGGCACAACCGAGCCACCAGTCCCCGAGATGGAGCTTGTTAGAATGGATCGAGATGTCACCCAGCTTCTGGAGTGGGCAGAATCGGAGCACCGCGACATCACAACTGAGGTGTACGAATTCCGAAACTACCCTGAGCTCGCTAAAACCAGTCCTTACAAGGCACTCCAATCTGCGCAGAAGGTTTATCGCAGTCTGGCAACCGTTGGAGTTGGTTACAACTGGCTCGAGTGGGAAAAATCAACAGATAATGCGTTCAGCGAGGCAGTTGCCGACGCCGGTTGCAGCAACGGTTCGTATCTCCAAGTTCGCACCCCATTTGGCGAACAAACAGGCCGAATACACGCTTCCCTCAGCGTCACGCAACGCACGACGGGATCGCTTGATGTCTGGGTCGCCGCACGAATTCCTAATCCGTCTGACCGAGCACGGTTACAGTTCCGAATCGGTGGCCAGACAATGCGTCTCACCGGGGAGCCGGTGAACCTGTACGGTCCAGGATTCGGCTGGTACAACATTGGCACAACCCGACTACCCTCAACGAAGTCCGAGTTCCGCGTAGAGCTGACTGGCATTTCCTCGACCGACGTCGCCTTGGACGCCGTTCTCTTTACGCCACAGACCATTACGCCGAACGGAGTATTTCTCCCTCAGTTCGTCCTACCGAAAGCGGTTAAGAAGGATCCAAAAAAGGGTTCGGACGGTCTTTGAAGGAATCGATGTGAAGCAGCTCCGACTCGGCATAGCTTTCCGGGTCGAGCTTAGCTAATCCATAGCAGCACTCGTCTAGGTCCATTCGAACCGCCCAGCCAGCATCGCCCCAGCTGTAGTGCCACCACTCATCTCGGCAGTTGCTAAACCCAGCGCCCAACATCGCCTCAACAAGGAGTGTTCGATTCTTCTGCGCTTCGTCTGTCAAACCAAGCGAATAGGTGGGCGCAGCGCCGAACCTTCCGTACGGCGAGTGCACGTCATACTCTTCGCCCTGGGCGTCAACAAGGAATACATCCACGGCAGCGCCAGTACAGTGCCCAGGAGGAGCCTTCTGGTTGGTGGGAGCTACCCAGCGGCAGACAGTTCTGCGGAGGGCAGTGTCGTCACGTTCTGGAAATGCGATCTTCGCACAATTCCAGATGAAGTCGTAAATCCGCTGCTGACGTTCAAAGGGTCGCCAAGCATCGATTACGCCCAGGCAGTAGCCATCGGGCAAAGCTTGCGAGGCTGAATGAAGCATTTCACACACCCTCTTTCGTAGGTAGGGGATCACCGTCGGGCGCAGGACTTGGACTTTAGGACACGCGGTCGCAATGTCAACCAGAGGTTCTCCGTTTTCAACTTCTGCGATCAAGTTGAGTAGACGGATCGGTTCCGGGCGTCCCTTGGTCCGGTCCCACTTCACCCTCACTTTGCCGACACTTCCACAACATCTCCGGGTTCGAGCCCAAAGTCCTTCTGCTTGCCACTTTCGATGTCGGAATACTTGAACTGCATTTTCTTTTTCGACCGGTTCGTTGTTGAATAAACCCGAATCGTCACGCGCTTGTCCAGCAGTCCTTTCGCTTCCTCTATGGCTCGAAACAAAGTAAGTTGGTCAGTCCATTCCAGGTTCTTCGGGTCACGCACAAGACCAGTGATGGTGACCAACGGCACTGAAGCCTTGAGATCGACTCGAATGGAATCTCCCGCTCGAACGATGACCCCGCCGTCCTTTGTCAGATCAAATGGCCCCAGAACAATGTCGCGAACGATAAAGACCCGGGACGGGTCTCCTTTGCTCGAAACACCGCCTACGCCCGTCAAAGCGTCCTTGAGCGTCATTCCTGATTTCAGGTCCACAACTCCGGGTTGAGCCACTCCACCAACTACCGTGAGCGACCCAAGGGAGACCTTGACGGGAACTGAGATTCGGTCACCGGGGCGAACGGAATATTTTGCCGAAGCACCCCAACCTTTGACGTCGGTGATCTGTGCCTTACTGGGGTCAGCAAACTCCAAAAGAGAAACGGTCTGGGCGAGGTCAGTCACCTTGACTCCCGTTGCCCGCCGAAGAATTACCGGCTTGGAAACGGCTCCACCAACCGCAATTCCAGAATGCTTGTCTGCGGTTATCCGAACCACAAGGCTGTCCACATGGCCCAAGCGTTCGCGCATAACGTTAAGAAGCGCAGTTTCAATTTGGGCGACGTTGCGCGTGATGACATTCACAGCGCCAAGTCCTGGGACTTGAATTGAACCGGATTCGGTTACGCGAAAGCGACCGGAAAACTGGGAGTCGGAGCTGAAGGAGATCTCGATCAGATCTCGGGGTTGTGCCACCACTTGGCTTTGAGCGGAAGCAAAGCTCGCCATGAAAAACATAGCGAGAATGGTGCCGCAAGCCGGACTCGAACCGGCGACCCAAGCATTTTCAGTGCTTTGCTCTACCAACTGAGCTACCGCGGCACAAATTGTACGTTGGCGCGGATGACGGGACTTGAACCCGCGGCCTCCGGCGTGACAGGCCGGCGCTCTAACCACTGAGCTACACCCGCGAACGAAAGGAAAGTATAACAGACGTCTCACGTTAAGTCAACCCTATTACGATAATCGGTTGGATTATTCGTCTTCCCTTCCACTGAGAATAGTATGCCCGCATTTAGGCCAGGGATTGGGCACCGTCAATAAAGAGCTCAGTCCCGGTGATATGTTTTGCAGCATCTGAAGCCAGGAACGCGATGGCCTCGGCAACATCCCGGGCTTCGCCGGGGACCTTTCCGCTCAAGGGGCTGTCGCCTTCAGGGTAATGCCTTGGCCGCCCAACTGGCCAGCCACCTCTCCATGCTGTCGACTCGAGAATGTTCGTCTTGATCGATCCGGGACACACAGTGTTCACTCGAATACCCCGAGGACCGAGCTCGACGGCTAGGCTCCTACCCAATGCCATCACCGCAGCCTTCGAGGCGACATATGGCGAGGCGCCTGCCCATGAGAATTGGCGCGAGCCGTTGATAGACCCGACGAGTGTGATCGAACCCTGGCTGGCTTCCAAATGAGGAATTGCCGGAATGATGTAGTTATAGACCCCGATCAGGTTCACCTCAAACAGCCGACGGATCTCGTCTGGATGGATCATGTCCACTTTTCCCATCGGCCCATTCATTCCCGCGGAAAGAACCAGCGAATCCATTCGGCCGAATTTTTCTACGAATTCCGAGATCACTCGAGCCGAATCGTCGGTACTCGATACGTCAGAAGTCAGCTTCAGAATGCCGTCATCCGGAAATGCGTCTTGAAGACGTTCCGCCGACATGTCGACGACTCCAATCGTGGCACCACGATGAAGCAAAACTTGCGCGGTGGCAAGGCCGATTCCGCTCCCTGCCCCGGTGATCAGGGCGGCTCTTTCGGCGAAATCTGAGATGGTGGGAGCGTTCATTGGAAGTTGTGCGTTGTGATACAATAGAGAGACAAAATTTTGGGCACCGAAAAAGGGGTGGCTCTATGCCGCCTTTTTTGTTAATCCAGGCTCAGCACAGGGGAACAGCAGATTATGGACATCATGCAGCAGCTAAATCAAATCGCACAGGAGCGGGATATCCCCGTGGAAGACCTGGTTGTGGAACTCGAAGAAGCTCTAGGTGCTGCCTATAAGAAGTATGTCGGAGCTCGAGGTGAAGTGAATGTTAAGCTTGACACCTCGAAGGGCTGGACTGCTCAAGTAGAAAAGGAAGTCGTCGCAGTTGTCGAAGAACCAAGCTTCCAAATGAGCCTTACCGAAGCCAAAAAGCGAAATCCTGAAGCCGAAGTAGGCGACTTCATTCCCATGGAAGTTGATCCGAACCGATTCGGACGTATCGCAGCTCAGACCGCAAAGCAAGTTCTTTCCCAGAAGCTGCGCGAGGCAGAGACTCGACGCATCCACGACGTTTTCGCCGAGAAGATGGGCGACATCGTGAGCGGAACCGTCAGCCGACGCGACGATCAAAACGTTTACATCCAAGTTAACCGAGTTGAGGCTGAACTTCCTCGTCGAGAGCAAGTTCCAACCGAGCGCTACGCGCCAAACAGCCGAATGAAGGTTTATGTCTACAAGGTGGACGATAGCCAGCGACGACTCAAGGTCATCGTTAGCCGAACTCACCCTAACCTTCTCCGCAAGCTATTTGAACTCGAAATCCCGGAGATTGCGAGTGGCATCGTCCAAATCAAGGCAATCAGCCGCGAACCAGGTCAGCGATCAAAGGTCGCCGTCTTCAGCGAAGATGAGCGAGTTGATCCGATCGGCGCTTGTATCGGACCACGTGGAGCGCGAGTCCAGGCAATCGTGGACGAGCTAAACGACGAAAAAATCGACGTTGTGCCGTACAAGGAAGATCCAAAAGAATTCATCATCGAAGCTCTTTCGCCAGCCAAGGTCAACTCGATCAAGCTGACCGAAAAGCAAAATGATCGTGGCGACACCGAGAAGCACGCATACGTCGTGGTTCCGGAGATGCAGCTTTCCCTTGCCATTGGTAAGGGCGGTCAAAACGTTCGCCTTGCGGCCCGGCTTACCGGCTGGACCATCGACATCCGTAGCGAGGCTCAGGCCGCCGCTGAACGGGGCAAAGGGTGAGGTGATGGCACAGAATGTTAAGCCAAACGGTCACCAGAACCTGCGTTTCATGTCGAAGTAAACGCGATCAAGCCAGCCTCATTAGGTTAGGCGTAAGCACATCTGGTGATCTGCAATATTGGGGCGGAAGTGGGCGAAGTGCCTACCTCTGCCCCTCAACAATTTGCCTCGAAGGGGCATTGAAACCCGGACGGCTTACGAAAGCCCTTCGTTCCGCCGTCTCTGCCACATCGCTGGCAACCATCAAACAAGAAATAGCATGCAAACTGGAGTTAAGCCAATGATTCACACCATCGCCGACATCGCGACCGAGTTCGAAATCAGACCCGGTCAGGTCTACACCGTCCTCAACGACCTCGGACTAGACCACGATGGCACATCGTTCGAGGGAGACAACGACACCCTCGAAATGGTGAAGGAGTCTTGCCTTGAGAACATGGACTCAAAGGTTATCACTCTGAAGCCAAATTGCACCCCGCGCGACGTGGCAAACGCACTCGGCGTGCCTCAGGCAGAAATTCAGAAGAGCTTGATCAGCAAGTTCAAGATCATGAAGGCGATCGCTAATCCGCTCACCGAAGATGAAGCGGGGCGCATCGTCACCTCCTACGGATTCGAACTGGCGCTCGCAGAAGGTCCAAAGCCTAAGCCAAAGGTTGACCCTCGCGCCGCGATCAAGGTGGGCGGAGCGGTGAAGCGTCCTCCGGTCGTCACCATCATGGGCCACGTCGACCACGGCAAGACCAGCCTTCTCGACTACATCCGAAAAGCAAACGTCGCGGCCAAGGAAGCTGGTGGAATCACACAGCACATCGGTGCATATCAGGTCATGCTCGACGAAGGACTCATCACCTTCCTCGATACTCCGGGTCACGCCGCGTTCACCAACATGCGAGCTCGTGGAGCCCAGGTCACCGACATCGCGATCTTGGTCGTTGCTGCAGATGACGGAATCATGCCCCAAACCCAAGAGGCGATTCAGCACATTCAAGCCGCAAACGTCCCGATGATTGTTGCTGTCAACAAATGCGACAAGCCAGGAGCTAACCCAGACCGAGTGCTTCAACAGCTCACCGAGTACAACGTCATTCCAGAAGCCTACGGTGGACAAACCATTACCGCCAACGTCTCCGCTCTCACCGGCGAAGGCGTCCCTGAGCTTCTTGAGCTCATCATTCTCCAAGCAGACATCATGGACCTAAAAGCTGACCCTCGTGGTGAGCTGAAGGGAACCGTTGTCGAAGCTAAGCTCGAAAAGGGACGTGGCCCAGTTGCTACCCTTCTCATCGAGGAAGGAACTCTCAAGAGCGGCGACAACCTTGTCGTCGGCCAGACCTTTGGTCGAATCAAGGCGATGACCGACTTCCGAGGCGAAAAGATGAACGAGGCAGGACCATCCGCCCCGGTCGAAATTCTCGGACTCAGCGAGGTTCCTGCTGCAGGAGACAAGATCGAGTTCTTCGCAGACGAGCGAACTGCCCGCGTTGAGGCAGAAAGCCGGATCTCCAAGGCTCGAGCCAAAGAGTTCACCAACGGTGGACGAGGAATGACCCTTCGCGATCTGCGTAGCCGAATGCAAGATGACGGCATCAAGAACCTCAACCTCATCATCAAGGCCGACGTTCACGGTTCGGTTGAAGCGGTTAAGGGAATGCTTGAGAAGGTTAAGAACGACGAAGTTGAAACCAAGATCATCCTCAGCGGTGTTGGTCAGATCACCAAGGCGGACATTGACCTTGCAGCCGCTTCCGACTCCATCGTCGTCGGCTTCAACGCTCGTGCCGATGGCGAAGCGAAGAAAGAAGCTGAAAAGCGAAAGGTTGAAATTCGAACCTACTCGATCATCTATGAATTGATTGAGGACATCGAAGCTGCGGTCAAGGGAATGCTCGCTCCGAAGTTCGAGGAGCAAGAGCTTGGCGAAGCCGAGATTCGAATGCGACTGCAATTCTCGAAGAAGGGCATCGTCGCTGGTTCCTACATCACCGAAGGAAAGATCACTCGAAACGCAAAGGTTCGCATTTACCGTGGCAAGGAACTTGTTCACGAAGGCGAAGTTGCTACTCTCAAGCACTTCAAGGACGATGTCCGCGAGATGACGATGGGCCAAGAGTGCGGCATCACGTTCAATAACTGGGAAGACTTCCAGGAAGGTGACCGAGTCGAAGCCTACGAAATGGTTCAGATCAACGCGTAAGCGTTTAACTGCCTCTCCTTCGGGAGAGGCAGTTTGGTAACCTCCTGCCATGTCCCTCGGTCGGCACTACGCGGCAGAGCATTTGCGAACGCTTTTGCTTGATGAAGTTCAGCTCAAAGATGAGCAAGGGTTCCCTTCTCTGGGCGACTTCGCCGCTCGCATCAAAGCTGCCGACTTCACAGAATTACATGTGATTGAAAGCGAACTCGAGGCTCTGTCCGAGCCTGAATCACTCAAAACGACTGAACCCCTGCACTGGGAAATCCCAACGCCTAAAGACTTCTGGCAGGATTGGAAGCCCTCTCCAGACGTCCTTGAGGACCGAATCCGGGGTGCCTGGTACGGGCGTATCGCAGGCTGCATTCTCGGAAAGCCCGTTGAGTGTCACGAGTTTTTCGCACGTCCTCAGTCGCTCCGGGCGTTTCTCGAGGCGACCGACCAATGGCCCCTGACCGACTTCATCAAACTCTGCGATCCCGAGATGGAGCGGTATGCAGGGCATAGATGTCATTTTAAGCCGTCAACGAAGGGCAACGTTCAATATGCGCAGAGCGATGACGATCTGCGCTACACCCTCGCCGGACTCCGAATTCAAGCAAGCAGGATTGACAAGTCCAAACCCGGGATCGTGAGCTACTCTGTCCCCACTAGCCAAGATATCTTCAAATACTGGACGGCCCACTGGCTACCAAACCACACCTTTACAGCCGAGCAGGCGACAATCTCAAACTCATACGCGTTTGGCCGCCCCCATGGATGGCTCTACGACGACGCGTCGGAAGAACAGATGCTCGCGATGCGTCAATGGAGAAACCCCTACCGAGAATGGATCGGCGCCGCCATACGCGCCGATGGTTGGGCGTTCTCGCACGCCGGTAACCCTTATCAAGCAGCAATCGTCGCTCAACAAGATGCGCGCCTCACCCACGAGCGCAACGGTGAGTACAGCGAGATCTTCTTTGCCTCCTGGATCGCCGGGGCCTTCCGCTTTACCCTCGAGGAGTCATTCGAGATCGCGTTGAGCCTGATTCCCTCCGAGTGCCGCCTTGCGGTACTCGCCCGCGAACTTCATACGTTCTGCGCCACCCAACCATCGTTCGATGAGTTCCTCGACCTCGTCGCCGCAAGGACGGGCCACTATAACGGTGTTCACGCCATCAACAACGCGGCCGTCTGTATCGGATCAATCTTTCTGAGTAAGGGCGACTTCGAAAAGGGGATCACAATGGCCGTGATGTGCGGACTTGATACAGATTGCAACGGGGCAACTGTCGGCAGCGTTCTTGGCGCTCACATTGGCGCTGCCGCAATGCCGACGGAGAAGTGGGTCAAGCCATTTAACGACACCATTGATTTTGAGTACGTGGGCGAGGAGCGCCAATCGATCGACGCGCTTGCCGATTGGACGACTCAGCTATGGCTGGACCTCAATTGAAAGTAAACTGAACCAATCAGCCCGTTCCTACTTACAATCCTTGGTCCAACCGCGTCTGGAAAATCTTCATTTGCCGAATCCCTCGCCGCAGAACACAACGCGGTCATCATCAACGGAGATGCGTTCCAGATGTACAGAGGAATGGACATCGGCACCGCAAAGCCGAGGGACAAAAGCCGCTACGAGCTCCTCGACCTGAAGAACCCCGATGAAGAATTCGGTGTTGGCGAATACGTTCTTCTTGCCGCTGAACGTCTTCATCATCACTTCAACAACAACCAAAACGTGATACTGTGCGGAGGCACAGGGTTGTATGTCAGAGCTCTCATCGAAGAGTATCAAGACCTCTCCCCTGCCCCTTCCCCCGAGTTGCGCCGCGAATTAAGCGACCGGCCGCATGAGGAGTTAGTCGAGCAGCTTTGGAATCAGTTCCCCGAGGTCGCCGAGAAAACAGACTTAAAGAACCGCATCCGGGTAACACGAGCCTTGGAGCGATGCCTCGCGCCCAAGGAGAGCATCCAGTTCTCTGTGCCAGCCTTCAACAAGAAGAAGATCGCATTGATTCCGGATGTCGAAAATACCGAACAAAATATCCAGCATCGAACCTCGGAAATGTTGCAAAATGGCTGGGTAAACGAAGTTAAGAATCTTCTTAACGACGGCTACCGACCAGGAAACCCCGGATTTCGTGCGATTGGTTACAACACGATTGTTGACTTGCTGTACGGCGATATTGAAGAGGAAGAACTGGTTGCGACCATCGAAGCGGAGACGAGGAACTATGCCAAGCGACAACGCACGTGGCTTCGTTCTGAGCCCAGCCTAGAGGTTTTCAGCCATCTTTCGGCAGCGCGTGACGCAACTCAAGCGTGGTTCGAGAGTATGCATTAAAGGATAATTCAAATGGGTAAGGCAATCAACCTTCAAGATATGTTTCTGAACCAAGTCCGCAAGGAAGGGGTCAGTGTTACGGTCTATCTCACAAACAGCGTCCAGCTTCGAGGAAACGTCCGAGGCTTCGATGCATTCACGATTCTGCTTGACTCTCCAGGCAAACCGACTCAGTTGGTGTACAAGCACGCAGTGGCGTCCATCGTTCCTGCAAAGACGGTTGGAACATACCGGGCACCTGGTGAGCATGACGATCACCACAACCATTCCGACGGCGAGTGAGCATCCCCTTCACTAAAATGCAAGGCATCGGCAACGACTTCGTCGTTATTGATACCTTGCGTGACTCAGTCTCACTCTCCGGGCTCCCTGCCCTCGCTCGGTCCGCCTGCAATCGCAAAACCGGCATCGGAGCAGATGGGCTGATCTTCGTTCTCAAGAAGGACGAGAAGCTCGAGATGGCGATGCTTAATCCTGACGGATCGCTGAGCGAAATGTGCGGCAACGGACTTAGGTGCTTCGCCCGCCTCGTTGTCGACCGAGGCTATGCCACCGGAACCTTCCCTGTTCTAACTGGAGCCGGAATGCTTTTGGTCACGGTCACTCCGGAAAGCCCCGAGACAGCAAATGCTTCAATTCAGGCAGTGATTGACATGGGCGAAGCAACCTTCCCCCTTGGCAGTTCGCTGATCGATTTAAACGATGGCTTCGAGGCGATTCATGTGAGCATGGGAAATCCCCACATCGTGATCATCACCCCTAACGTTGATGCCATCCCCCTGGAAGAACTCGGACCCCAACTCGAGCATCATCCGCTCTTCCCAAACCGCACGAACGTTCACTTCGTCGAAGTGATTGGGCGATCCGAAATCAAGCAGCGCACTTGGGAACGAGGAGCGGGAATCACGCTGGCGTGCGGGACTGGAGCTTGCGCGTGCGCCGTTGCAACCTCGGTCCTTAACTTAACAGACCGCTCCGTCCTCAACCACCTCCCTGGTGGAGATTTGCACCTTGAGTACAAAGAAAACGGGCACGTCATCATGACGGGCCCGGCTGAATACGTATTTGAGGGTGAACTCTCTTAAGCAGCCTTCATCGCTCGCTCGAGATAAGCAAGGAATCGGTCGCGTGAGTCGCCGTAGAAGTCGATGAATTCAAGACCGTTTCCGCCTCGATTTGGATTGTCGTGCGCAACCATTGCCAACGCGGACATCTCTTCGCCGTCCACCTTGATGTGGAACTCAACGATTGAGCCCATCGTTACGACAGGCTGAACATCAACCCACGCACCACCCATGCTTAGATCTCGGGTCACTCCCTGGCTGAGTGAAATTACTTGTGATCCCTTCATGTCGCAAACTGAGCGGATGCTGACCGAAGTCTCGATTGGATATCGTGGATAAACGCGACGATCCACTTCGGCGACGTGCGTTCGTTCAATGCTCAGCACGAAACCAGCTTTATAGGGCTCCACACTGACCGCATCAGCTTCTCCCTTCATCACAGTCTCTTCGCGGTGCCAAACAAGCACGACGCTCTGCGGATACTTGATATCCTGAGTCCGCAGATCCTTTGTAAAGATCTTCAAGGGCTCTGCTGAGATGCACAATCCATTTACCGCCATCGGGCGGCCATCGATCATAAAGGCCACGATAACAGGTGAATCGGGCGGCAAGTGCTTGGTCATTCCAGGGTTCGGCACGTTTTTGTTATCGGCAAACCCAGAGACAACCTAGAGAGCTTTTCCAAAAAAAAACTTTCTCTAGTCGCGCCCGTGAATTGCGCGATCAATCTCGCGCTTCGTATCTCGCTTTGCGATTGTCTCTCTCTTGTCGTAGTTCGCCTTACCGCGAACCATGGCAATCTTCACCTTCGCCTTGCCGTGCTTAAAGTAAATCTCCAGCGGCACGATCGAAAATCCCTTCTCCATACTCTTTCGCTCGATCTGGATGATTTCCTTTCGGTGAAGTAAAAGCTTTCGGTCACGCCGACGCTCATGCGAGAAGTAGGTCGCCTTGTCATACGGCTCAATATCGACGTTCATCAACCACATCTCGTCGTTGACTACCCGGCAGTACCCATCAGTCAGATTCCCCTTCCCGGAGAAGAGGCTCTTGACCTCACTTCCGACCAATACCATCCCAGCCTCGAATTCATCGAGGACGTGATAGTCGTATCGAGCCTTCCGGTTTTGGATCGTTTTTGGTCCGGTCGCCTCTTTTTTGGTCTTGGCTTTTGCCACGAATCCAGTTTACTGTGCCAGGTATGCACTTTCTGGGAGCAATTGGCACCCCTTTTGGGTAATTTCTATGGATATGTCGCGCTATGCGTATGCAATTCTTCTGAGTCTGTTCGTCTCCGGGTGCAATAAGTCGGGAACAGATACGTCTTCGACCCCTTCTGGTGGTGATGCTCAACCCGCAGC
Source organism: uncultured Armatimonadota bacterium (assembly GCA_903927345.1). Taxonomy (GTDB): domain Bacteria; phylum Armatimonadota; class Fimbriimonadia; order Fimbriimonadales; family Fimbriimonadaceae; genus Fimbriimonas. Next base: position 39,963 of record CAIYMO010000022.1, read on the forward strand.
TGCGGTAAAAGAGCTCAAGATTCAAGACCTAGAGCCCGGTAGCGGTCCTGCTGCTGCAGACGGTGATTTGGTCTTCGTTCTCTACCGAGGAACTCTCATGAACGGCACCGAGTTCGATGCCAACATGACATCCAAGTTTGAACCGATTGCGACCAAGGATCCATTTAGCCTAGTCATCGGAACTGGAAGCGTCATCAAAGGCTGGGACGAAGGTCTCGTTGGCACCAAGGAAGGAATGGTCCGAAGCCTCACCATCCCTTACGCTAAGGCGTACGGCGACGCTGGCTCTGGCGAAAAGATTCCACCAAAGGCTGACCTGAAGTTTGATGTCAAAGTCCTCAAAATCGTGAAGAAGGGCGAAGTGCCTGAGATCACCGCCAAAACGACAGCCCCTGGCACCGGAAACGCGATTACCGAGAACAGCAAAGTCGTCATCAAGTACACCGGCACCTTCCTCAACGGAAAAGTCTTCGACAAGCGAGACAAGATCGCCTTGACTCCGGTCAAGAACCTGGTTCCCGGTTTCAGCGACGCCTTGATGGGCCTCAAGACCGGCGGCAAGCGCACGATCACCTTCCCTCCTGGATCAGTACAGTTCGTGGGAATCCAAGCTAACCAGTTCATGGTCGTTGAAGTCGAAGTTCTCGAAGTCAAATAACCCTGAACCGCTCCCTTAGTGGAAGTAACTGGCTCCGTTGATGTCAATCACGGAGCCAGTTAAGTATTCGGACCCCGGCGAAAGCAGAAAACTCGCAACCTGTGCACAGTCAGCAGGTGACGCCATCCGACCTGCGGGAATCGTTTCCAGAATCTGAGGAAGCCGATCCTCCATTCCGTCTCGCGACATCGAGGTATCCACCCATCCCGGCGCGATTCCGAAGAAACGAATGTTGGATGCCGCGTACTCGACGCCGAGCGACCGAGTCATATTGATGAGCGCTGCCTTAGATGCCGCATACATAGATGCCCCAGCCTCCCCTCTAAAACCGACCCGGCTCGCGACATTCAGAATCTTGCCGCCATCATTCAATTCAAACTCTGCAACCGCGAGGTGCATGAGCTCGCACGGAGCCTCAAAGTTAATCCGAAACATTTGTCGCTGATGCTCAGCAAAGCGCTCGCTAGCATAAAACGGCACTTGCTCGTAGACTCCGGCATTGTTCACAAGAATATTGATCGGACCCAGTGCAGTCGCACCGGTCCACAGCCGCTCGGTCTCTTTCGGCGAACTTAAATCGGCTTGGACAATCCCTAGACATGCAGAACCAAGTTCCTGTTGGAGTGCCTCAGCTTCAGCCTTAGATTTGGTGTAATGAAGAACGACCTGGCATCCATCCTTCACCAATCTTCGCGCAATCTCTGCTCCAATTCCTCTTGAACTTCCCGTGACTAGTGCATTTTTCATTAAAAGAAGTCTAACCCGAAAACCTTTCGAACCGATCCAACGTTATGTCTATCATGATAAAGACAGCTTTGATTTGTGCTGGACTCGGCGCTGCCGGAGTGTTGGCGCTGCAAGCTGAGCCGAAACCCGCTCAGATAAAAGTGCAGACTCCCGACAAAGTCACTTACGCGGAGCATGTTGCACCCATCCTAAACAAGCACTGCGTCAGCTGTCACCGTCCTGGCGATGTGGCTCCTTTCTCGCTAGTCGGCTTTGATGCTGCGAAGAAGCAACACTCGATGGTTGCTAGCTCAACGGAGGCTAAGCGAATGCCACCTTGGAAGGCCGTCGAGGGTTACGGTGAGTTCAAGGGCGAGAACCGACTGAGCCCAACCGAAATTGCGATTTTGAAAAAATGGTCGCTCCAAAATGCCGCCCGGGGGGATGCAAAGAAGGAACCACCAACACCTGAATTTCCGAAGTCGGAATGGTCGCACGGCAAGCCTGACCGGGTCATTGAGCTTCCAAAGCCTTTTGAACTCGAGGCGGAAGGACCCGATGTCTATCGCAACTTCGTCTTCGATCTCGGGAACACCGAGGATGTTTACGTCAAGGCCATGGACGTCCGCCCGGGCAACAAGCAGGTTGTTCACCACGTTATCGCGTACCTAGACGAGTCAGGCCGGTCCGTCGAGCTCGAAAAGAATAGCCCTGACGATCAGCCAGGTTACAGCACGAGTGGAGGCGGAGTTGGAATCGTTCCCTCTGGCGCCCTCGGAGGCTGGGCCCCAGGAGTCATGGTTCAAGAGACAGAACCCGGGGTTGCCTTCCGCATCAAGCCCGGCACCAAGGTCGTTGTCCAAGTCCACTATCACAAATCCGGAAAGCCTGAAAAGGATCAGACCAAGCTGGCCCTCTACTACGCGAAGGAAAAGATTGAGCGTACGAGGGAAATCTTCTGGGCAGCAAACCCGATGTTCAGAATCCCTGCAGGCGCAAAAGCCCACCCAGTGAGCTGGACAATCCCGATCCCTGCCGATGTGACCGTTTATACAGTCATGCCCCACATGCACCTTCTCGGTAAGTCGATGAAGGCCCACATTGTCACACCCCAAGGAAGCAAGGTTCCCTTGGTCTGGGTTGACAGCTGGGACTTCAACTGGCAGCTGGTCTACACGCTCAAATCGCCGCTTGAAGTCAAACGCGGCTCGAAGCTAGTTATCGATGCGGTTTACGACAACTCGAAGGACAACTTCAACAATCCCAATAACCCACCCAGAGCCGTCACTTGGGGTGAGCAAACCACAGACGAGATGGCGTTGTTGGTTCTCGGTTACTCAGCCGACAGTGGCGGAAAGATGCGACGACGAGGCTAAAAGAGACTTTTGCTTCGTCGTCGGAACGTTCCGCGACGCCATCCCACAAAAGTAATTCCCGCCGCGCTTAATCCCAAAGCGGGAAGGTTCAGAACGCCCTTCTTCCCTACCAACGGCACCGGTTCATCCGACGCCGCATACAGAGGCAGTTTCTGAACGTAACCATCTTTGTCCTTAACGACAAAGGAACCGACACGGTCGCCCTTCTTGAACGGGCGTAATTCCTTCTTGGCTTCGATCGAGGTTTCAACCAGATCTCCGCTTCGGTGGACGCAAGCGTAAGCAGGTTCCCGCAATTCAACCGAGCACGTCAGACCCGTTGGCTTCACCATCTCGGGACTCAGAATTCCACTCGGCTGCTGAACCTTGAGCTCGTACTCCGAAAATGCCCAGTCCATCATTTTTTTGTGGTCATCCTTCCACTTCGGACCGAACAAAATCGAGTCGATCACTCTCATCCCATCCCGTGTTGCACTTCCAACGTAGGTGTGCCCCGCAGGAACCGTGTATCCCGTCTTAATTCCGTCGGCACTGGGATCCAACCAGAGGAATTTATTCTTGCTCTCCATCCGGCGATCCGCAGTGTTCTTGCTCCGCTCAATCACCTTGACCTTTGTTCTCGCGATCTCGCGGAAGTCCTCTCGCTTCATGGCCTCCCTGGCGATCAGGCAAAGATCAAGTGGGCTGGTTGCGTGCGCGCGATCATGAAGACCATTCGGAGTCACGAAGTTTGTGTTCTTGCATCCGATCTGCTTCGCCCGAGCATTCATGAGTTGAGCAAATGCTGCGACCGATCCAGAGATGTGCTTCGCTACCGAGTAACAACCATCGTTGGCCGAACGCAACATCAGGGCGTACGCCAGGCTCCTAGCCCGAACCCGTTCCCCTGGCTGCAAATGCATGCTCGCCTCGCCAACTTTGAGAATTTCCGGTGGAGCCACGATCACCTCGTCCGGTTTGCATTTCTCCAAAAGCAGGAGGGTCGTCAATATCTTTGTCGTACTCGCCGGATACCGAGGAACCGAAACATCGCGCCCCCAAAGGAGCTTGCCTGTTTTTTCCTCAATAATTGCCCCACCATAGCAGGTCGTCGAACGAAGTGGATGGTTCGACTCAAATGCACCGGGGCGGCTCAATGCAATGGCGATCACACCAGCAACAAACACTATTCGGATTCCTCCATCAGCAGTGGAGTTTGGTCGTGGGCTGTCGGCGGAAGCCCACCCAGTTCAAGTTTGGGAAGGCTATCTTTATCCGGCAAGTTGAATTGGTGCAGGAACTGGGCGGTGGTTCCCCAAAGCACTGGACGTCCGGGCCTGTCTAAACGCCCGACTTCGCAGATCAAATTTCGTTCTGCGAGAATCCGAACGCCGTAATCACTTTGCACGCCCCGGACGACCTCAATATCTGCCACCGTCACTGGCTGGCGGTAGGCGATCACCGCAAGGACCTCCATTACCGATCGGCTCATTTTCGAACGTTGAGGCTGCAGGTAGTTAGCGACCAACTCGGCGTACTCTGGCTTCGTTGCAAACTGGTAGCCACCCGCAAGCTTCACGAGCTTGAACGCGCCGGAATCCGCGTGTCGCTCGGCAAGGAGTTCCAGCCCTTGCTCAACCGTCCCTTCGGGAACGCCAAGGACCCGCACCAAGTCGGCAATTCTAACCGGCGCCTCGGTCACAAATATGAGGGCTTCTAGTTGGTCAACGAGATTCATTTCTTGGCGAAAAGCACCTCTTCGCCTTCTAGTTTTACCTGCGCCGAGCCCAGTCGAATCAGCTCCAAAAGCGCTAAGAACCAGTAGACCGCGTCAGTCCGCGTATACTCGCCCACAAACATCTCCTCGATCCGCTGATAAGAGGGCTTCAGAGCAAGGAGCACGAACTTCATTTGCTCCTGGATCGACTTTCTTGGCTTCGCGAGTAGCTCCACAGGTTCCGGATTTGCCCGGCGTAACAATCGTTCAAACGCCTTCGCCAAATCACCAGCGGTGACATCGCCTACGTCGTACGGAATTTCGTAAAGGTCTAGTTGAGGAGTAGCCGTCCGGAAGAACAACTTGGTCCTCTCGTCGTGGTTTTCCATCAGCCGTTGAATAACGTCTGCGTACTCGTAAGTCGTCGGATCAGGGAGCGCGGTTGCCTCGTCCATCTCGGGCTCGTCCTCTTCAACCACGGGCAGTAACTGCCACGCTTTGCGCTCCAATAGATATGCCAGAACGGTCAGAGCTGCCGCCGCCTCGTCCAAATTCGCCGCCGGACTCTCCATCAGGTAGCAAAGGTACGCCTCACAAATCGGCTCCATCGGCACCTCAAGTAGATCGACTTTGTGCTCCCGCACGCAGCGGAACAAGGTCGCAAGAGTGCCTTCAAAAGCGGGAGTCTGAACTAGGATGGGCGGCGGAGCCACCACGCCGAGCGTGTTCAAATTAGGATTTCCGGCAAGGGCGCGGTTTGCCACATGTTAAGAGACGGATCTCACTTGTCGAGTGGCGCGGGTGTGGATAACTTCCGTGGGAGTCAGAAGTTGGAGGTGCCGAGCGGATTCGAACCGCTGAATATCGGTTTTGCAGACCGACCCCTTAGGCCACTTGGGCACGGCACCTCGCGGGAATAACTATTATGGCATAGGGAGCGAGAGGAGTGCGACCCACCGCAAGGATTCATTCAAATCGAAGGTGATCGGGTCAAAATTTGGTCGAATAAGAAAGCTGAGCGCCCTCGCCTCCAAACCGAAGCAGGAAAGGAGACTTTGACCTCAGCTCCGCTTTTGCCACCCACCACCCAACAACCGCACCTGCCAGCACATCTGGAATTCGGTGAACCTCTGTCTGCACTCTTGACCATCCGATCAACGTCGCGCCTCCGTACCACCAGCTCGCGTTCTTTGGATCGGCCTCAGCAGCCATGGTCGCCACCGCAAACGCCGCTGAAGTGTGGCCACTGGGAAACGAATCGTTCGTGCCTCCCCCGATACGAGGCACTCGAAAGACGTCTTTCAGGCCACGGTTCAGTAAGAACGTCGATGCGAGCGCATCAGCACTGCGTAGCGAAAAGTCGCGGTCATGAGAAGCGAGTGTCCCTGCCGCGAGAAATCCGTAAAACCCTTCGTTCGATAGAAAGGCTGCGAAACCGTCATCCGCAGAAGAAATAGCACTTACCGTGAACAATGCACATACCCAAACCGACTTCATGATTCTAGGTTAGCACTCACCTAAGCTAAACTGAATCCGATGGCAAGCTCGTTCGGCACCCTATTCCGCATCACTACCTGGGGAGAGTCTCATGGCGGTGGTGTGGGAGTTGTTGTGGATGGTTGCCCTCCCCGAATCCCCATCAGCATCGAAGCGATTCAGGCCGAACTCGACCGTCGCCGGCCCGGCCAAAGCAAAATCACAACGCAGCGCAAAGAGTCCGACACCGTCCGGATTCTCAGCGGAGTCAACGAGGAAGGGTTCAGTCTCGGCACGCCCATTTCCCTTCTCGTTATGAACGAGGATCAGCGGAGTAACGACTACAACGAGATGAAGGACAAGTACCGTCCCTCTCACGCCGACTTTGCTTACGATCAAAAATACGGCATCCGGGCCTGGCAGGGCGGCGGACGCTCTTCAGCGCGTGAAACCATTGGACGAGTTGCCGCCGGAGCGATTGCAAAAATGCTCCTCGCCACACTCGGAGTCGAGGTCATCAGCTACGTCGAGCGAGTCCAGAATATCGCCACGTCGATCGATCCGCTCAGCGTCACGCTCGAAGACGTTGAATCGAACATCGTCCGCTGCCCCGATCTTGCTAAGGCAACCGAGATGATCGAACTCATCGAGAAGATTCGCAAAGAAGGAAATTCAATCGGAGGATCAATTTTCACCGTCGCCCAAGGCGTTCCAGCCGGGTGGGGTGAACCAGTTTTCGACAAACTCGAAGCCGACTTAGGAAAGGCAATTCTCTCCCTTCCTGCCTGTAAAGGCGTTGAGTTTGGCGGAGGCTTTGGGATGACCCACCTGACCGGACTTGAAGCGAACGACCACTACTACTCGGTTGCCAACGATACCGAGATCCCAAATGTTGCGACCCGCACCAATCACTCCGGAGGAATCCAGGGCGGCATCAGCAATGGAATGCCAATTTTGATCCGTGCGGCGTTCAAGCCGACCGCGACCGTGTTGCGCGAACAACCAACGGTCGACAACCAACATCAAGACACTACACTGACCGGCCGAGGACGCCATGACCCGTGTGTTTTGCCCCGTGCGGTCCCCATGGTCGATGCAATGGTCGCCCTAGTTTTGGCGGACCACGCAATAAGACAGCGTGCTTTAACAAACATCTAACAATCTTTTGGTTTCATAATGATGTGGCAGTTCTCGAACGACGACTTGACCTTAGACGCACCATGAGCGCCACAACGCCCCCAATCGCCCTGCCCAAGATCGTCGCTGAGGACGTTAACTTCCACTACGGAACGTTTCACGCCCTGAAGGACATCAACGTCACGATCCCCGAAAAGAAGGTCACCGCCTTCATCGGACCTTCAGGTTGCGGTAAATCGACATTCCTTCGATGCCTCAACCGGATGAACGACCTCATCGACGGCACCAAGCTCGATGGCAAAGTCACGATCGATGGATTTGACATCTACGAAAAGTCTGTCGACCCCGTCGCGCTGCGAAAGCAGGTCGGAATGGTCTTCCAAAAGCCCAACCCATTCCCAATGTCGATTTTCGACAACATCACCTATGGCCCCAAGTTGTACGGAAAGAAGGGCAAGGCCGAACTGGAAGAAATCGTCGAACGATGCCTCAAGCAAGCAGCCCTTTGGGATGACGTGAAGGACAAGCTAAAGAAATCCGCATTGGAACTCTCCGGCGGTCAGCAGCAACGGCTCTGCATCGCTCGAACCCTTGCCGTTGATCCCAAGATCATCCTCATGGACGAGCCTTGCTCGGCTCTGGACCCCATCGCAACCTCACGCATTGAGGACCTCATTTTCGAACTCAAAGAGAAGTACACCATCGTGATGGTTACTCACAACATGCAGCAGGCTCAGCGCGCCAGCGACTTCACGGCCTTCTTCATGCTGGGTCGCCTGGTCGAGGTCAACACTACCCAAAACATCTTCTTGTACCCTCAAAAGAAAGAGACAGAAGACTACATCTCCGGTCGCTTTGGTTGATCTCTGATCGCTCCTGAAAGTGGTTCCCTGTACAATGGACTCGTGAAGAGGCTCGGTTGTATCGTAGCGACGGTGACAGCGTTCCTTCTTGCGACTCCCGTGGTTGCAGACGATCTTGCAACCCCGGACCTCGTTGACCCATCGACGGTGGCATCCCCCAACGGGAAGTTTCGAGCGCACATTGACCCTGACACTTCCGACGGTCGCGCCGGAGGCGCTTACAAGTTCTACCAAGGCAAGACACTTCTGTGGAAGAAGCACCTTCCGATGGCACTTTCGCTTTCCGAGGTAACGGACAATGGCGAACTCTGCGGCACCGCAATCGTTTCCGATTCCAAACAGGGTCCGCCCTCGTTCCACATCGTCATTCTTGATCGATACGGGAAATACCGACTTCATCGCGTTCAAAAGCAAACGAGCCCACGCTACACCCATCGCTTTGGCCCCGATCCTAGCTTCATCGCGACCAGCTCAGAAGCTGATATGTTCTTGGTTGATGTCGGCACTGAGAGATCTGTGTTCACCAGCTACCAGCTGTCCACTGGCAAGCTCATGGACTCACCTCTTACTAAGGAAGCGACTTTTTCAGGCAAACCAAGAGGGATTCGCTTCGTTCCTGGAACGTCACTCTTACTCACGCAATCCGTTTCCGAGGAGGATTTCTACGACACACCCGAGTTCGCACTGTACACCCCCCAAGGAAAGAAAACTTGGTCCAACAAGTTCAAGCTGGACTACGACGTCAAAGACGAGGATTCACCGGAATCGTTCGAAGCTTCGGTGCTGCGCAACGGAACAGCAATTCTGAGCGTCGCCGATCATGGATTCCGTCTTAGAGAGCTAAAAAGTGGACTAAATCGCCGTTTCAATCTCGTGGCTCGGAACGGAAGTTACGTCGTCATCCCCGGTGACTCAGTCAAACCGATTAAGGTCAAACTCCCCGACGCCTCCACAGTGGAGGCTTCGCAACTCCCAACGCTCAATCTCGCCTCGCCGAAGCGTGATGGACTCTCTCCCATTGGACTAATCGGCCAATTCTGCGCGATCGGCTCAGATCGATTTGCGCACGTCAACCCGCGGAACAACGCCCTGCTAATCTTTGATCTCACTGGTCGAATCACCAAAGCAATCCCCCTCAAGCAGACCCATCAAAGTGGCTGGAAACAGATCGTCCACGCGGGGAAAGATGCCGTTGTCCTTTGTACAGACTCGGGGCCAAACGGGCGTGATACCGAGTATTGGAAGGTCGACCTAAGCTCCGGAGTTACCTCTAGACTCTGCACTTTAGAAAAGTTCTACCAAAACTGCATGGCATCAAGAGGCGACGGAACATTTGTGATCTGCGGGAGCCGATTTTTCAACTCCACTGCCGCTGACCTAATCTCTGTGCGTGACCTGAAGGGTAACGAGCTTCTCAAAATTGGTGATGAGGCTGGGTACGGTGGTAAGCCTGAGGAACTTCTCAATCCTGAGGGGATCGCTGTGCTAAGAGATGGGACCATCGCCGTCCTGGATAACGTCGCCGACACCGTCCAATTCTTCAGCCCCAAGGGACAATATCTCCGCACTTGGGACCTAAAGAAACTCTGGGGGGTGGAACCTTCCTACCCCACCGATATCCGCGAGGGTCCCAACCAAGAAATTCTTGTGAATGACTTTGGAGACTACAGCGCCTTGTGGGTGATGGATAAAAGCGGAAAAGTAATCTCGAAGCCGAAACCAAAACCGGTCTCCCCAGATTTCGAGGTAGATGGCATCGTTTGGACCTCGGCTGGTCTGTTCGTCAGCGATTCAAGACAGGTTTATCGGATTGGGATGGACGGCGCGGTTCTCGGTAGAATCGGAGAGCCAGAGGATCCACAGGCGCTGCGTGAAGTCGCCGCCTGTTGCATCTTAGCCGACGGGACAATCTTGGCAACCGATCGCCGAACGGGCACGGTCCATGTGTTTTCCGGCACGGGCAAATGGCTTGGACGCCGCCTCGCCAGATCTCGTTCGCACTTCAACTACTTCTATCTTTGGCCACACAGTGCCTTCGAGTGCATCGTCGATTCGGACGAAAATAGTGCGACGATCCTGAATCGGCGTCTCCAAGCCCGTACGATCCCTTACAGGCGTAGGCGCTATCGGGACGGTGGAAGACGCCCAGATCGAACTTGGTTCAGGGGGGATGAGGTCCGTTTGTTCAGCCTCAGCGGAGATTACGTCATCTCGGACGAGACACGCAGGGACTCGTTTGCGTCAACCTGTGTGTCTGGATACTCCCGCACGGGTCGGGCGAAGTACATTTTCTACCTTAATATCCCAGAAGACGTTTCCTTAGTCTCCGTCGCCTACGACGGACGGAACGTTTGGATGTGTCTAAACAAGGTCGCTTACTGTTTCAACTCTAAAGGGAGGGCGCTTTGCAAGGTGCCGCTTAAGCGCCCAGGTGGGTTGGCTCTCGTGAAGGGCCAACTTTACGTAGACGCGGGCGATAAGCAAATCGACCGATACGTTCTTCCCGCTCGATTCGCAGCCCCGAGCCAGCAATCGCGCTAACAAGTACACTAGTGGCAATGTCCAAACGCGAAGCGCCTGAACTTGAACGACTGCATGTGCGCATCGCCCATTCCGGACTCTGCTCCCGCAGAGCCGCCGAGAAGCTGATTCAAGAAGCACGGGTTGAAGTCAACGACGAAGTCATTGTTGAACTGGGTCACAAAGTGGGTCCAGAAGACGTGGTCAAAGTCGACGGAATCACGATCAAAGAAGCCAAGCTTTACACTCTGCTCTTCCACAAGCCAGCCGGGGTCGTCACCACCCTCTTCGATCCTCAGAACCGCCCCACGATCAAAGGCTATTTGCCCAACTACGGAGTCCAGCTCAAACCAGTCGGTCGCCTCGACAAAGACACCGACGGCCTCCTTATTGTCACTAACGATGGCGAACTCGCCCTGCGAGTCACTCACCCGCGCTACGGACTAGAAAAGGAGTATCAGGTGATCGTCAAAGGGTATCCGCAGGAAAAGGACATTGACAAGCTGCGCAAGGGAATTTTTATTGAGGGCGGCAAGACCCAGCCTGCACACGTTGAATTTGGTTTTGTGGACGATCGCAAAGAGACCACCTCATTCCGCATGACGATCAAAGAGGGGCGCAAGCGCCAGGTTCGCCTGATGTGCGAGGCAATCGGCCACCCGGTTGTCAAACTCACCCGAATTCGAATCGGCCCATTCCTGCTCAAGGGACTTTCGCCAGGGGAATGCCGACTGATGGGTAAACAAGATCTCGACAAATTGCGTAAGCTAGTCGGACTTGATGTTTAAGGAGCTCACCAAGCACCAACGATTTGTCCTCATCATCGCCTGGCTCGGCTGGGTGTTTGATGTTATGGAGGCATCCTTCTTCGGCCTGACCAAACAGGCGATGATGAAGGAGATGCTTGGCGAGGCGCAATACAAGCTCGTCGGCACGATGTGGGAGGGAAAAATCCACAGCGGAATGATCCTTGGCTGGGCACTTGGCGGACTCGTGTTTGGCATCATCGCCGACCGCTGGGGACGGGGTCGAACCCTGCTACTTACGGTATTCATCTACTGCCTCTTCACCGGTCTCACGTCACTGTGCCAAACGCCAGATCAAGTTTATTGGGCTCGATTCCTAACCGGACTCGGCATTGGGGGCGAATGGGCCGCAGGTGCCGCGCTGATCGCCGAGACGATGCCGAACGGCTTCCGAGCCCGCGCCGCCGCATTTCTGCAAACGGCTGCAGCGTTCGGGTCGATCGTGGGCGTGTTTGTGTCCATCGGTGCTGGTCACGCGAATTGGCGGTGGGTGTATATCGCGGGAATCCTGCCCGCAATTCTCTGCTTCGTGGCGCGGTACCGGCTTGAGCACAAAGAACCGTCCCTAGAGTCTCCACAGTCTCCACTCCAAATCGAGGAGGTTAAGACGACAACCGGCTTCTTTACACCCCTCCTTCAGCTCATAAGCACTCGGCCATACAATCTCCGCCTCCTTGCTGCGGTCCTCATCGGAGTCGTCGGAATCGCGGGTGGTGGAATCCTGCCCTTCTGGCTTCCAAACCTCGTCAAAGACGCCCTCCCAGGAGCCAACGACGCCACCGTCGCCTACTACAAGAACTTGACGATGATCGTGCTTCACCTAGGCACGCTCGCCGGAGTGCTGATCTTCCCGCCACTCACCGACCGCTACGGTCGTCGCCCCCTCTTCGCCGGGTTCTTTATCGCCAGCGGTTTGATGCTTTATCTCACCGCCACAAAAGCGGTATCAATCACCCTCCTCTTCATCCTTCCCCCGCTCACCAGTTTCTTCGCACTCGGAGTAACCGCCGGCTTCGGCCTCTACTTCCCCGAGCTTTTCAGCACCCAATTCAGGGCAACAGGCAGCGGAATCGCCTACAACACCGCGCGCATTCTCATCGCACCCTTGCAAGCATGGATTGGACTTAACGCCAAGACCCAGGGAGTCGGACCAACGATTGGCCTAGTTGCTATGATTTATCTGATTGGCTTGATCGGATTGAGCTTTGCACCAGAGACAAGGGGTAAGAGACTAGAGATTTAACCTGCGTAACCGATTCGACGGCTAATTTGCTCTTGAGCTTCACTGACTACCCTGTCGAGTTCATGCTGTTTGAAGTCTTTGTCGAGCTCCCAGCACGCTGAATAATCCCCCCAGCTAAGTCTAAAGGTGTATGGAACATCTTTATCCCGATAATCGCTGATTACGGTCAAGCAGATTTTTTGCGTGCTTCGACAATAAACTAACTCCTGAACTATCGAGCCCCAGTCGTTCTTGCAAACGTGAAACCCTCTGGCCAACAACCACGGAGTGAGTTCTGATCGAGCTGCTCGTTCAAGTGTTACCTGCCGGGATACGTACCATTTCCATAACCATGCGAGGCTCATCTAGCAATTGTTTTCGGCAACGATAAGTGGAAATGGATAGAACAATGCAATAAATCTGCGCGGAACCGCACGCGAAACACTGCCAAAAACCAGCCACAATCAAGCACCCCCAGCCGTCCTTATCTAAGCCCGAATGCCCCCTAACTTCGTCCACCTCCATAACCACACCGAGTATTCGTTGCTCGATGGTGCCAACCGGATTCCCGACCTGATCCAGCGTGCCGCAGACCTTGGCATGCCTGGAATGGCAATCTCCGACCACGGCGTCATGTTTGGCGTCATGGAGTTTTACATGGAGGCAAAGAAGAAAGGGATCAAGCCGATCCTGGGTGTCGAGGCATACGTCGCCCCCCGCGGCATGGAGAAAAAAGACGGCCGCGCCGACCGAGAAAACTTCCATCTCTTGCTACTCGCAAAGGACTTGGAGGGCTACCGAAACCTGTGCAAGCTCTCGTCAATTGCTGCCCTGAAGGGATTCTATGGCAAACCCCGAGTAGATCACGATGTGCTCCGCGCCCACAGTAAAGGCGTAATCGCAACCTCAGCTTGTTTGGGTTCCGAAGTATGTCAGGCTCTCATGAAGGGCGAATACGACCAGGCTCAGTACATCGCTGGCATGTACGCGGAGATGTTTGGCCAAGAAAACTTCTTCATTGAATTGCAGGACCACGGCCTTAAAGAACAACGCGAAATCTTCGAGCCCCTCTGCAAAATCGCCCGTGAGCTGAAGCTCCAAACGATTGCCACCAACGACGCGCACTACCTCTGCAAAGGCGATTCGCAGGCTCACGACGTTCTGCTCTGTGTCCAAACGGGCGAGCTCGTCGCGAACACGAACCGGATGAAGTTTGAAACCAACGAGTTCTTCATCAAAACGCAAGAGGAGATGGCTTCCCTCTTCCCAGAGCATCCCGAAGCTCTCGAAAACACCCTCCGGGTCATGGAAATGTGCAACGTCGAACTCGACAAGAGTCGCGCACCGATGCCCCAGCCAAACATTCCCGAAGGGATGGACAGCACCGCTTATCTCCGCCAACTCTGCGAAGAGGGCCTCCTTCGCAGAGCACGAAATCCAGAATCGAAGCTGGAACGACTGAACTTCGAACTCGGAATTATTGAGCAAACCGGTTTTGCCGACTACATGCTCCTCGTCCGCGAGTTTGCCCAAGAATCGCGGGATCGAGGAATCTTCTTCGGCGTCAGAGGTTCTGCAGCTGGTTCGCTCGTAGGCTACACACTCGGAATCACCGACGTCGATGCCGTCGACTACGACCTCACCTTCGAACGATTCCTGAACCCAGAACGCATCTCCATGCCGGATATCGACATGGATTTCGAGGACGCTCGGCGAGACGAGATCATCAAATGGGTTACCGAGCGTTTCGGAGAGGACCACGTTGCCCAAATCGTGACCTTCGGAACCATGGGTGCAAAGGCTGCAATCAAGGACTGTGGTCGCGTCCTCGGCTATACTCCCCAAGAAACCGATAAGATCACCAAGCTCATTCCCGGCGTTCCGGGGATGACCCTTGATAAGGCCTTTAAAGAGGTCACCGAGTTCCGCGAGACAATCAACGGAGATCCCCGGATCAAGAGTCTCTTCGACACCGCCAAGTCGGTGGAAGGAATGGCAAGAAACAGCGGAGTCCACGCCGCCGGTATCGTCATTTCACGAGACCCCCTAGTCGACTACGTCCCTCTTTACAAAGGCAACGACGGTCAAGCCGTCACCGCCTACGAAATGGGAATCCTTGAGAAGATCGGCCTTCTCAAAATGGACTTCCTTGGACTTTCGAACCTCACCGTTTTGGCGAAGTGCGTTGGTAACATCCGGCGTACCCACGGAATCGAAATCGATCCGCGCAATGCTGACGAAGCGGATCAAAAAACTTGGGACATGCTTGCTCGCGGTGAAACCACCGGTGTGTTCCAACTTGAGGGTGGCGGAATGACCAGATGGGTCACCCAGCTTAAACCCGCCTCCGTCCGAGAGCTCGCGGCAATGGTAGCTCTTTACCGGCCGGGCCCAATGGGAGAAATCCCTAAGTTCATCGATTATAAGTTCGGTCGCGCAAAGCCGTCCTACCTCGATGAGCGAATGGAGCCGATCCTACGAGAAACCTACGGGATCATCGTCTACCAAGACCAAGTTCTAAAGCTCGTTCAAGCCCTCGCCGGATTCAGCCTCGGTAAAGCGGACATCCTCCGCCGAGCGATGGGAAAGAAGGACCTCAAAGAAATGCAGCGGATGCAGGTCGAGTTCCTCGAAGGAACCCGAAAGAACGATATCCGCGACGAAGCGGCTAACAAAGTCTGGGAACTTCTACTTCCCTTCGCGGGCTACGCGTTTAACAAAGCGCACGCTGTCTGTTATGCGATCCTGAGTCACCAAACTGCATTCCTAAAGGCAAACTATCCCGTCGAATACATGGCGGCTCTCCTGGCGGTCTACCGCACCAAGGAAGATCGCGTCACCGCTTTCATCGAAGAATGTCGGCGCATGAAGATCACTGTCCTTCCCCCGGACGTGAACGCCTCCGAAGCCGACTTCAGCATCGAAAAGGTCAAGAACAGATCGGTAATTCGATTTGGACTCGGGGCCATTAAAGGTGTGGGAGACGGCATCGTCGAGGCAATTATCAAGGATCGAGAAGCCAACGGCCCTTACACCCACCTTTTCGAATTCTGCGAGCGCGTTCGTCCACACGGCATGAACAAAACGGCGCTGGATGCGCTGATCAAATCGGGCTCTCTCGACAGCATCGAAGCCAACCGCGCCAAGCTCAACGAGCACGCTGACGGTGCGATGGTCTTCGCGGACAACCTTGCCAAATCCCGCGCCGCGGGCCAAGACTCCTTGTTCCTTGGGGAAGCCGAAGACGTCACTGCCACGAACTACCCGATTCTCCCCGAGACCGAACCTTACGGGCGATCCGAAAAGCTGGCGTTCGAAAAGGAAGTCCTCGGCATCTACGTCTCCGACCACCCCTTGCGCGGACTGGAGCGCGTCCTCCAGAAGGCCGCCACCAACACCTGCGCAAGTATTGAAGAAGCTGAGGAAGGCTCCAAAGTTAAGCTCGCCGGAGTTATCGCGAGCGCCAGGACAATCCTCACCAAGAGCGGCAACAAGATGCTCTCCATGACTCTTGAAGATTTCACCGGGGTAGCCCGCTGCATCGTCTTTGCCGGCACCTTGGAGAAGTTCAGCTCCACCTTAATCAAGGATCAAGTTGTGACCATCACCGGAGAGGTTGTGGTTAACGAACGGCAGGGCGAAAAGACAAGCGAAATCCGGCTCTTCGAAGCCAAGCCACTCGAAGGATCTCTGGACATCGATCTCCAAAACCTTGCCGACCAGACTGGCCTCTACGTCAAGATCTCCCGATCCACCAAGAGCGACTTGAACAACTTCCGGCGTCTGATCCAGGATCACCCCGGAGACCACGAAGTCTTCATCCAGATGCTCCCCGAAAGCGATTACCTTCCCATCCCGCTGGGCATGATGGTCAAGCCGAGCGATGTGTTGTGCGGCGAAATCCGCCGCATCTTCGGAAAAGAATCCGTTGATGTTCGGAGCCACGCGGAACCGGGCGCTTTCTAGGGGCGTTAAACCCATACTGGGTAAATTATGAGCGTGAAATTGCTTCGTCTCGTCTCCGCGGCTTCTCTGTTCGCGATCGCCACTGCTGGGTTCGCTAAGGATGAGTTTGATCTTAAAGTCGCCAACGTCGAGATCATGCGCGACCGCGTGATCCAGGATGAGCTGGGGATCACGGAGGGTCAGCGCAAAACCCTCAACGGTTTTGCCGACAAGTTTAATGCCGCAAACAACGCAAAGATTGCTGAATACCAAAAGGCAAAGAAACAGCCAGATATGGCGTTCCAAAAATACACATTCGACCAATATGTGAAGATGAGAACTGCAGTCCTGGGCTCTCTCTCGGACGGTCAGCTACGCCGGCTGCGCGAAATCACCATCCAAGCCGCCGGACCACGGGCAATCATGGACAAGAACGTGGCAACCAAGATCGGGCTGACTGATAAGGACTACACCTTCATCCGCTCGACGATCGTTGCCTCGGACCAGAAAATCGCCAAGATCAAGGGCGAAGTCGGCGAGATCATCCGCAAGAAGTACGAAAAAGCAGCCAAGCCTAAGACCAAAGCAGAAGCAGAAGCATTGAACAAGAAGGTTCAGGGCGACATCGCCACACAGATGAAGAAGCGTGAGCCAGAGGTGAGCAAGATCGTAAAGTCCTCCGACGAGAAAGTCAAAACCGTCGTCAAGCAGACGCATCTCGACAAGCTCAAGGCACTCTGCGGCAAGCCGTTCCAACCCAAGGCGAAGAAATGACGCTGAGCGAGAAGTTCTCAGAGCTCTCTGGTAAGGGCGAAAAAGCGCTTGTCTGCTTCTTTACGGCAGGCGACCAGCCCCTCGCGGACCTGCCTCGCATCGTGGCTCTTCTCGAAAAGTCGGGTGCTGACGCAATCGAAATCGGCATTCCCTTCTCCGATCCTTTCGGAGAGGGTCCCACTATTCAAGATTCCTCCCAGCGCGCACTTGAGAACGGCGCGTCGGTGAACAAAATATTGGATGCAATCAGTAAGTGTCAGTCATCTATTCCGCTGATCACAATGGGCTACTACAATCCCGTGCTTCGCACGGGACTTGATGCATATGCTCAACGGTCCAAGGCGGTTGGTTGCACAGGCACCATCATCAGCGACCTTATTCCCGATGAAGCTGACGATTGGGATGCGGCATCTGGAAATGCAGGACTTGAGACCATTTATCTCTGCGCACCGACTTCAACCGACGCCCGAATTGACCAAGTCGCAAAGCGTTCGACCGGTTTTGTTTATGCAGTCTCGCGCACCGGAGTCACCGGAGCAGAGAGCGCGGTTCCGCCCGAGGTCAAGGACCTCGTCGCAAAGGTACGGGCGCTGACCGCGAAGCCCGTGTGCGTCGGTTTCGGAATCTCCAAGCCCGAACACGTGCAGATGGTTTGTTCCGTCGCCGATGGCGCTGTCGTCGGGTCCGCCCTCGTGAAATGTCTCCATGAAAACTGGGGCACTCCCGGTGGTGAAGAAAAGGTTGTCGATCTGATCAAGACCTTGAAGGCCGCTACCGCGACGGCTTAGCCGCCCTCGGCAAGATAAACTTAATCCATGAAGCCCGTAATCGCGATCGATGGTCCCGCAGGCGCCGGAAAAAGCACGGTCAGCAAACTGATCGCCAAGGAACTTGGACTGAGCTACCTGGACACCGGTGCGATGTACCGCTGCCTGGCGTTCAAGTCACTCGCAGCAGGCTACAGCGTTGAGGACGGCGAAGCGGCGGCAGCCCTCATGGAGGACCTGCATATCTCATTCGGAGTGGGCGAACCGCAGCCGGTCTACATCAATGGAGAAGACGTCACAGCGTTGATCAGGACACCAGAGATTGGCGAAGCCGCAAGCGCGCTCAGCCAGTTCACCCCTGTTCGGCAGAAACTTGTCGCGTTACAGCAAGAACTTGTCGGAGAAGGCGGCGTAATCTTGGAAGGCCGAGACGTCACCACTGTCGTTGCCCCCAACGCAACACTGAAGGTGTATCTCACCGCCAGCCTGGAAGAGCGCGCCAAACGACGTCAACTTGAGTTCATCGGCAAAGGAATGGAGGCCGGTTTCCAAGATGTCCGTAATCAAATCGAGCAACGCGATCATCGGGACATCAACCGCGACGATTCCCCGCTCAAAGTGGCCGACGATGCGGTCGTTGTGGAATCTGCCGATCGGACTCCTGAAGAAGTCGCCGCTAAGATCATCGGTCATCTGAAGGCAAAGTTGCAGTAAACTCCCCACGTTCCCGACCAATGCCGGCACGGGACACCTGTGTAACAAAATGGGAGCATTTTCGGGACCCCGAGACTGGGGAAGACTTTTGACGGCAATGGTGACTCCGTTCGACGCGAACGGCGGAGTGAATTTCAAGGAAGCCCGGCGACTCGCCGCTTACCTCGTTGACGTACAGAAAAACGACGGATTGATCGTTAACGGTACGACCGGAGAATCGCCCACCCTGTCCGAAGCAGAAAAATTCCAACTTCTCGAGGAAGTGCTGGACGAAGTTGGCGGTCGAGCTGCCGTTGTTTTCGGGGCGGGATCTAACGACACGGCCGATTCCGTTTACTGCACCCAGGAGGCCACCAAGCGCGGCGCCCATGGCATCATGATCGTCAACCCCTACTACAACAAGCCCGGGCAGCGAGGTCTCGTCGCCCACTTCAAGGCTTGCGCGGAGGCGACCACCTTGCCTGTGTTGGTCTACAACATCATCCCTCGCTCAGCGATCAACCTTGAAACTCCATTCCTGATGGAGTTAGCAAAAATTCCAAACATCGTTGGCGTTAAAGAGGCCAGCGGAATGATTCCTCAGATCAGCGATGTCTGCGCTGCAGCCCCAGAAGGCTTCCGAGTCTACAGCGGTGACGATGGTCTCACTCTTCCGATCCTTGCCCTTGGCGGACACGGAGTGGTCAGCGTTGCAGGTCACGTTGTTGGTGCTCAGATCAAGCAAATGATCGAGCTCTTTCCAACCGATCCGGCTGCAGCAGCAAAAATTCACCACGAAATCGTGCCGGTCATCAAGGCTTGCTTCTGCGCGCCAAACCCGGTTCCGGTCAAATGGATGCTATCCCAACGTGGATTCGACTGCGCCACCGTGCGACTTCCACTTGTCCCGCTCGATGATTCTGAACTTTCCGTCATCAAAGCGGTCTTCAAGGGGTAAAACCCGGCAACCATGCGTCGCTTTGCTTTTGCGTTGTGTTTCTGTCTGACCGCCGGAGCCGGTCAGGCATTCCCCGGCTTCTATGACAAGCTGGTCGAGAAATACGCATTCGCGCCAGACTCTGCGGCCGCAAAAGCGAAGTGCCAAGTCTGCCACGATGGAAAGCCACCTCGCCTCAACATCTTTGGTAAACAAGTCAAAGGTGCTCTCGCTCCCGACATGGTGCTCTCGCCAGAAGTGCTCGCAAAAATTGGGGCAGAAGACGCGAATGGCGACGGGAAAACCAACGACGAAGACCTAGCGGCAGGAGCGCTCCCCGGAGGAGCGGGATCCACAAAATCAAATGCCCCCGGTGCAAGATCCGAGCGGGAGGACGATGATGACGACGACGATGAAGAAGGCGAAGAACACACCGCGCCTTCGAGCACCAGCACTGAACTCATCCCGAAGCACTCGATGCACCCCGCGATGGCCCACTTCCCTCTCGCACTCTGGGCAGTTGCCGCGTTTTTCGAACTATTCGGTCGGTACCGGAAGCAGAAGTCGTATCACGATATTGCGATCGCAAACCTCGGAATTGGGCTGATCGCGTCAATCGTTACCATCGGGACCGGCATCGCCGCGATGCTTCGCCTAGGATACTGGCCGCTCACCGCGAACCCGATGATCATCCACCTTGCATTGGCATCCGGAAGCACACTTCTCGCCCTTGGAGCCTGGTCACAGCGTAAGAAAGATGGGTTAGGATTCCTCATACTCCTCTGCCTAAGCGCGGGCTCGGTCTTGCTCGCCGGGCATTTTGGCGGCGACATGGTTTTTGCCCAATAATTTGGAACAAGACTGCCGGGTTTTGAGTTAATATTTACTAGCAGGCTGTTGAGCCAGCGCCGAGTTCCGCCCTCAAAAGCGGGAACGGGGGACCCATAACTTGGGGTGAGTTCTCGAGAAATCGAGGAAGGGACGCTCTTGGCCCTAACCCGTCAGCTAACCCCGTAGGCGAACGAGAGATGTAAAGCGTAAGCAATCATCCCCCGGCTCACGGTTTGGGACGCCATCGTGCGCCCCTTGCACCTCCTGGTCGGGGCTCTGGGCTGAAAAGCCTGGGGCCTCGGTTGCTTATCCTGGGGCATTTCAGTCTTCCGCCGAATCCTTTAGATTCAAGTGCGCCCCTTCGCGTTTACGAATGGGTTAAAATCGCGGGAACGACTATGAACTCCGTCTTAATTCTTGCGAGCATTCTTTGGACGCGCCCGACGACGAGCACGCCCGCTCTGACAAACCCGGCGGCGATAAGCACCCCTCAACCGGCGAACAAAGTTAATCCGGTTGTCACCCAAGTCAACGCCAAGAAGGCTCTGTATCACTCCGTTTATGATCAGTGGAAGTCCATCCGCGGAACCACGATCTCAAACGACGGAAACTGGATCGCCTACGCCATCGCTGCCCAGGAGGGCGACATGGTCTTGGAAGTTCAAAATACGACGACTGGCGCCAAGTTCA
>CAIYMO010000023.1 GCA_903927345.1 uncultured Armatimonadota bacterium
AGCTCGTCAACGAAGTCTTGGTGATTAATGCATGGCTCTTTGCGGCGCTCCGCAATAGCCGCCAGATCCTCCATGTCTTCCATAAAGCGGGTGTAATCGGCGATGGGAACGATCACGGCTGTTTTCTCACCAGCTTCGTCGGTGAGATATTGCAACGAACTGCTCATAGGCCGAAACTTAGCATACGACTCACGATCTGCAAGATAAGGAGGGAGTCTGGTGGTGGCGGGGGGAAGTCCGGCGCGGCGGACGGTGTTTAATGATAAATTTTGAATGATGAATGATGAGCCAGAGGCGTTGTCGTAGGTAGGGCGCTCTCGATCAAACAGACGGGTCTCAGCGCCTTTTCTAGGATAAGCAGCTATCTAGTCCTATTCGGCCAGAGGCCCGACATCGAGCTGGGCGAACTCTGCTGGTCGCATGGCGTTGATGCGCGCAACCACCACATCCAGGTTCATTCGAATTGTCGCCCAGTCGTTGGTGGACAATTCGAGGATCGCGATTTTGCGGTCCGCCAAGTTCTGCTGGTAGCGGAGATTCTGATCGGACGTCACGAAGAGATCGTATTCCCCTTCAGCAAGTCTGAGCAGATCGCCGTTCTCGAAACCTCCCCACCCACTGCGCTGCGGACTGGTGCAAGTATGGCCGGTGATGTGCTTTGCGAGCGGCCAAGGAACGCACTCGTCGAGAACAATCCTCACGCGGCAAGCAGGGCTGCCTCGGAACGCTCCAAGAGACGACACACCATGTCTTTAGTCACAGACGGGAAACACTCGAGGAACTCCTCAAGGCTGTAACCGCGCTCGAGGTATTCAAAGAGGGTGCGCACCGGGACACGGGTTCCCTTGAACACAGGAGCACCTCCCAGAATATTGGGATTCACGGTGATGAGTTCCATGGTCTCAGTGCTCACACTTACAATTTAGCAGAAAAGACCGAGGGGGCAAGACGCCGGGGGGACGGTGTTTAATGATGGATGTTGAAATTTGAACCGGGGGAGTGGGAGGAAAGGGCTCTCACGTAGGCACGGGGATCCGCCTTCGCGTTGGACGCTTATCGCGGGACAAGGGCGGGTTGGGTGCGGAGGGCGTGAGGTTAATACAGCCGAAATCTGCGCTTTGATCGAAGAGTGGAAGAATCTGCCGCACGAGAGAGGTTTAGAACTGAAAGTAAATAAACGGAACGGCTTGAGTGACCCCAAAAACGACGATCATCGCGGCCAAAAAGGAATATGCCGCAAAACGATACCAAAATGGCCGCTCGGGAATCTCAACGTCCCATGATTGATTCTTCGAAAACATCAACTGACCCATAATTAGAATAAAGAGCCCGGCCAAAAGCTGGGGCGAGATTGTGTTGATAGTGCCGTTACCAAAGCCAACGACGCCTAGAAAGAACTGGGAGGCTTCCCCAAAGTTTGCACAGCGAAATGGGATCCAAGCTAAGACTACAACCACAAATGTCAGACTCCACCCAAAGAGAATTTCCCCGAAACCCTGCACTGGCGCTGAAGGATTCTTGTTTAGCAGGTGACACCAGACCTTATGCACGCAGAGAGCTGCCCCGTGAATCCCGCCCCAAAGAACAAAATTCCAAGACGCGCCGTGCCACAAACCACCCAACAGCATGGTGACAAGGAGGTTCACGTAAGTCCGCACCGTCCCGTGCCGATTACCGCCAAAGCTAATGTACACGTAGTCTCTTAACCACGTGGAAAGGGAAATATGCCATCGATGCCAAAACTCGGTGATGCTGAACGACTTGTACGGCATAGCAAAGTTATCCAAAAATCGATAACCCATCATTCGTGCACAACCAATCGCCATGTCACTGTAACCGGAGAAGTCGAGATAGATTTGCGCAGCAAAACCGAGTAGTGCAGCGATTAAAGTGATTTGGTCAAACTGGCTCGGAGACGCGAAAACTAAATTCACCTGGGGTGCAATCTGATCGGAAAGGACAGCCTTCTTAAACGCTCCCAACAAGAACAAGGCCAAGCCGC
>CAIYMO010000024.1 GCA_903927345.1 uncultured Armatimonadota bacterium
TGATCGTCGTCCTGATTATCGGGATTCTTGCGGCGATCGCGGTCCCTAACTTCGTCAAGGCACGAGAGTCAGCACGACGTTCAACCTGTCTTGGCAACATGAAACAGGTCGAGTCGGCCAAAGAGCAGTGGGCTATGGACAACAAGAAGGCAAGCGGCGACACCGTCACCTCGGCAAACATTGCTCCTTCGTACATCAAGACCTACCCAAGCTGCCCTGCAGGCGGAACCTACACGATTGGCGTCATCGGCACCAACATTTCGTGCTCCAAGTCAGCAGCTCCTGACCTCCACGTTCTTCCTTAAACGGAACAGCAAGAGGATCAACAAAACCCTGTCCAGGTACCTGGTCAGGGCTTTTTTGTTGGTTCCGGTCAGATTTGTGGAACAAGTTAATAAATCCCATGAAAACTCGCGCATTCACCCTTGTGGAAGTGATGATCGTTGTTCTGATCATCGGGGTGTTGTCGGCGATAGCCGTTCCCAATTTTGTAAAAGCGCGCTCAAATGCACGAATGCATACGTGCATCAACAATTTGAAACAGCTGGAAACCGCGAAAGAACAATGGGCCATGGAAAACAAGAAGGCCGTGGGTGACGCATGCGCAATGAGCGACATTACGGGTTTCGGGCATCATATCAATCGGCAGCCAACTTGCCCGAGCGGAGGGAGATATTCCGTTAACGCCGTCGGAACTCCCGCAAGCTGCTCTCTCTCTGCGGCTCCAGACCTGCACGTCTTGCCATAACGCGCAAATCGGTATCTCCGATACGGAACTGTAAAGCACCGAGGTGCCAAACTATAGGGCATGTCCCGCCCGATTGTGACCGTCCGAGAACTACGCGAGAAATATCTCCGGTTCTTTGAGAGCAAAGGCCACCTCATCCACGACTCCGGTTCGCTCATTCCGTATGACGTCACCGGTCGCCTGGACGAGAGCCTCCTCTTCAATGGCGCGGGCATGGTTCAGTTCAAGCCCTACTTCCGAGGCGTCGCAACTCCGCCCAAAACCCGCCTCACCACCGCCCAAAAGTGCGTCCGCACCGGCGACATCGACGAAGTCGGCGATGACAGCCACCTCACCTTCTTCGAGATGCTTGGCAACTTCTCCTTCGGTGACTACTTCAAAAAAGAAGCCATCGACTACTCCTGGGAGTTCCTGACGTCCTCCGAATGGCTCGGACTGGATCCCTCGCGCCTCAGCTTCACCGTCTTCGAAGAAGACCAAGAAGCCTACGACTGCTGGGCCGCTCACTTGACCGCCGCTGGTCTCGATCCGTCAATCCGCATCTTCAAGCTCGGCGATGAAACCAACTACTGGCCCGCTGGTAGCTTCACCAAAGGTCCTCCAGGGCCCTGCGGTCCAAACTCCGAGATGTTCTACTGGCAAGGCGCCGGCGACCCTCCTTCGGCTCCCTACACCACCGAAGACTGGCTCGCCGATGACGACGCCAAAAACTGGCTCGAAATCTGGAACGACGTCTTCATCCAATACGAATGGCAGGGAACCGAGAGCGACAACGGCTGGATCAAAACCGGCATGCCCAACCTTCCGTTCAAGTCAATCGACACCGGAATGGGCATCGAGCGCACCGTAGCGGTCCTCAACGGCTACAAGTCTGTCTACGACACCGACGCCTTTTCCGCGATCTTCGCCAAGTTGGATGAGATCAGCGAGGTCTATGCTCCAAAAGCTGAAGGTGGAAACCTAACCCCAGAAGTGGGAACCGCAGCCCGGCGCATCATCGCCGACCACATCCGAACCGCATGCTTCTGCATCGCCGACGGAATCCTCCCCGCCAACAACGGCAGGGGCTATGTCCTTCGCCGCCTCATTCGCCGTGCCGTCCTCAAGGGCCAACGCACCCTCGGCTTCAACGACCTCTTCATGCACCAAGTCGCAGAAGCCGTCTTCGAAACCTTCGGCGACCACTACAAGGAACTCAATGAACGCCACGACATCATTGTGGAAACTTTGAAGAGTGAGGAAGAGCTGTTCCGTCGAACACTCAAGCGCGGTTCAGACCTGCTCGAAGAGGCGCTGTTAGCGCTCTCGGGTTCAAACGTGCTTTCCGGTCCGACCGCCTTCCAGCTCTACGACACCTTTGGCTTCCCCCTCGAAGTCACACAAGAACTATGCGCAGAAGCTGGAATCACCGTCGATCTCGACGGGTTCAACAAAGCCATGCAAGAAGCCCAAGAACGGAGCCGTGGTGCCCAAGGCGATAAATCGGCCTATGGCGACCTTGAAGCCACTGAGGAACTCAAAACCCCCGACGCCCCCGACACCACCGAATTCCTCGGATACTCCTCAACCGAGTCGGTCAGTCGCGTCACCCGAATCCGGCACACTGCTCCTGGCAAAGCCAAGGTCGCCCTCGACCGTACCCCCTTCTACGCCGAAAGCGGCGGTCAAACCGGCGACACCGGAGTCATTGGTAGTTACCGCGTCACCAACACGACAAAAAGCGCAGGCATCTTCTGGCACGACATCGAAGGTGAAGACATGGAATGGCTCCTCGGCAACGATGTGGAAGTCCGAGTCGAGAGCCCGCGAAGAAGCAAAACCCAGCGGCACCACACCGCCACCCACCTCCTCCAAGCTTCTCTGCGCCACCACCTGGGAACCAGCGTGAACCAGGCGGGAAGCTACAACGGCCCCGACAACCTTCGCTTCGACTTCACCCACGGCAAAGCCCTCAGCCAGGAGGAAATCGCCAAGGTCGAACAAACCGTCAACGATGAAATCCTGAAAAACACAACCGTCGTCACCTACGCCGACCTCCCCATCGCCGAAGCGAAGGCAAAAGGCGCGATGGCGCTCTTTGGCGAGAAGTACGGCGACAAGGTCCGCATGGTCGAAATCGGCGAGTTCAGCAAGGAACTCTGTGGAGGAACCCACGTCCGCACCACCGGAGAAATTGGCCTCTTCAAGATCGTCAGCGAATCCTCCGCTGCCAGCGGAGTTCGCCGCATCGAAGCCGTCTGCGGAGAAGCCGCATACGCCCTCGTCAACCAGCAGCAAAGCGACCTTAAAGAAGTCGCAAGCCTCCTCAAGACGAACCCCAAAGAGATTGTTCAAGCCGTCGAAAAGACCCTCGAACAGCTCAAAGAGGAGCGGAAGAAGCGCGAAAAGGCCGAGATGGCAGCCATGTCCGGCGGATCAGCTCAAACCGAAACCCAAGACGTCAAAGGCGTCACCCTCTGGGTCAAGAACTTCGGTGACGCTGACCAAAAGGTCGCCAGCCAAGCCATCGACAACGAAGCCAACGGAAAACCAAACCAGGTGACCCTCGGCGTCGTCGTTGGCGAAAAGATCACCTTCATGTGCAAAGTCGGCCCCGACGCGCTTGCCAAGGGCGCCCACGCTGGAAACCTGCTCAGAGAAGTCGCGAAAATCGCAGGTGGCGGCGGCGGCGGACAGGCAGCCTTTGCGACTGCTGGTGGTCGCGACGCCACCAAGGTCGACGACGCTCTTAGCGCCGCCGGCGAGCTACTCGGTTCTCAGTTGCCCTAAGTCGAACGCGAACGAGACCTGCTCCCCCAATCGCCAGTGCCGCCAGAGATGCCGGTGCTGGCGTTTGACTTTGTGAAGCACTCACAATGTAATCCGTCGGAAAGCGCAACGCCACATCAGCGCGCGAGACGGCGCAAGAAGCCGCCAAAAATCCAAGCACAAGTAGTTTTTGCCTCATAAACCCAACAAGAGTGAGGTGCAAAAAACGTGCCAACCAAGCGGCAAAGTAAACTACTGCCTTGCTACGAACCTTCCTTGCCTCCGTATTCCGTGCCGCGTTGACTCAGCTCTTTGAGCAGGGTCGATTACCCAACGAGGTTTTGAACGTTCGTATCGAAATTGCCGACCCCAAAAACCCCGAACACGGAGACTTCGCCTGCAACATCGCGATGACCGCAAGCAAACTCGCCGGAAAGAACCCCCGCGAGTTCGCCGAGATGTTGGTCGAGGCAGTTTCGTCAAGCGAACCAATCTTTGAAAAGGTCGAAATCGCCGGACCCGGGTTTATCAATCTCACCCTTAACTCAGAGTTCGTCGCAGCCTATGTCGAAACAATCAACAGCCTGAGCCACGGCGACCTCGCTAAGCAAAACCCTGCCGAGAGCCCGCTCAAGATCAACGTCGAATTCGTCTCCGTTAACCCCAATGGCCCCATCACCATCGGCTCCGGCCGAGGCGCCGCCTATGGCTCCACGCTCTGCAACATCTTCGAAGCCGCCGGCCACACCGTCCACCGTGAGTACTACATCAACGATGGCGTCAACTCGGAGCAAATGCGCCTCTTCGCCGAGTCTGTGCGTGCGTTGATCAAGGGAGAATCAGTCCCGGAGAACGGCTACAAGGGCGACTACGTCCACGACGTAGCGAAAGAGCTTCAAGGTCAAAATCTCGAATCAGCCGAAGTCGTCGTACTTCAAAAGGCATCCGAGCAGAAAATGATCGAGGCTCAGCGAACCGCCCTCGCCGCCTTCGGAGTCAATTACGACACATGGTTCTCCGAGCAATCCCTCCACGACGCCGGAACTGTTGCCGCCGAAATCGACTCTCTCGCGGCCAAAGGAATCGCCAACACCGACCCCACCCGAACAAAGCTTAAGCTTGCCAAGGGAGGAAAGATTGAGGACGTCATCATCGAATCCCAAACCGCCGATGTCGACGACGAAGGGGAAGTCCAGCAAGCTGAAGCCACCGCAGAAGGCGAAACCCTCTGGCTTCGCTCGACTAAGCTCGGAGACGACATGGACCGCGTCCTTCTCCGAAAGGATGGTCGTCTCACCTATATCGCCAGCGACGTTGCCTATCATAAAGACAAGTTCAACCGCCCCGCAGGTGCTGACAAGCTCATCACCATCCTCGGCCCCGACCACCACGGCTACATCGGCCGTCTCACCGCTGTCGTCGCCGCGATGCTCCTTGAACCCAGCGAAAAGGGAGAGCCTTGCACCGACGAGCTCGACGCCCAGCTCTATCGCGACGAAAACGAGAAAGCCGCCTGCCAGAAAGCCCTCGCCGAAGCCAAGAAACGACTCGAAGTTCAGATCTACCAGCTCGTCCGCTTCATGAAGGACGGAAAGCCCGCCCCGATGCGCAAGCGAGACGGCAACATCTACGCCCTCATCGACCTAATGCGCGAGATCGGTACCAAGCTTAAACCCGAAGGTTCAGAAGCCGAACAGCTCGAGTCAGGAAAAGACGTTGCCCGCTTCTTCTACTTGATGCGTTCGCATGACACCACCTTCGACTTCGACCTCGACCTCGCCGAAAAACAGTCCGACGAGAACCCGGTCTTCTACGTCCAGTACGCACACGCGCGAATCTGCTCGATACTCGAAAAGGCCGGAGAACAAGGCGAAGCCAACCTCGCCCTCCTCACGCACCCCAAAGAGAAAACCCTCATCAAGCGCATCGCAGACTTGCCGAACGAAGTCAGCCGCGCCGCTGAAGACTACGGTGTCCACCGCCTCACCACCTACGCAATCGAGCTTGCCCGCGCCTTCCACGGCTTCTACGGCGACTGCAAGGTGATCTCAGAGGACAAAGCCCTCTCCGCAGCCCGGGTCCAGCTCTGCCAAGCGACCAAGAAGGCGCTCAAAGAGACGCTCGACCTCCTTGGAGTTAGCGCGCCCGAGCGGATGTAGTTGCCGCGACAACAAACTCAACGGGCTTCGACTCAAAAACCCCACGGGGAACTTGGTTGAAGAACGGTCGAATCGCCTCTCGAGCCTGACTATGTGCGGGCTCCGGAAGCGGTCCTCCAATCCAAGAGTCGATTGGAGAGGTTGTGTCGTACACAACCTTGAGCGCATATCGACCAGGAACAACCGCCGCTTGTCCAACCACTTCGGTCGTCCAAGAAAAATAGACTTGCCCCTCCTGCCGCTGAGCCTTCGCTAACGGCCTGAATTCGTCAGGGGTAAGTGGGTTTGAGTTTCCGCAAATCGGGGGCGACTTTAGCGGAGTCCACTCCTTGGCACCCTGCTTTTGGATGAACACCTTTAGAAACGGTGGGCGACTCTGCGCAAACTCCGTCCCGTTCGCTGTCACAACTCGAAGCTCGGTATCGGACTGATTCAAATTGGCCAGCTTCGACTTCCACTGACCGCCAACACTGATCTTTCGCGGCGCATCGTTAACCTCAATCGACAGAGGCGGTTTAGGGGCCAAGATGAGCCCAAAGACCATATTTGTAATCATAAATTCATGACGATTGGTCGCGGTCGAAGTTTCCTCGAAACGAATCCGGACACCTACGCGTCCCGATAGACAGGAAACTCAATGTCAGAAAATCCAAATCGTAGTCTTATCGGAACCGGAATCATCGCCTTCGCGGTGATTGCCTCAACAATGCTGCTCGGCAACTCCGTCGTGCGCGCTCGCGGAGGCGGAGAGATCAAAGTCACCGGCTCCGCCCGCAAGGATATCGACAGCGATATGATCGCCTGGACGGGGCGAATCGCCTACCGGTCCGACACGATGGGCAACGGCTACTCTGCCGTCAAAACCGCCATCTCCAAGCTCACCGATTACCTCAAAAGTAAGGGGCTGACTGAAAAGGAAATCGTTATCGGGGCCGTTCAAACCACTGCGCTCTACGAGGAAAAGAAGGAAGGCGGCTACGACAATGGCGGCTACCGCTCAATCAAAGGCTATGACGTCTCGCAAGCCGTCACCGTCCGCTCTACCAAGGTCAACGAAGTCGAGCAAATCAGCCGCGAATCAACCGACCTGATCGCTCAAGGCGTGCCTTTGGTCTCGGAAACTCCACAGTTCTTCTACACCAAGATCGGCGACGTAAAGCGCGAGATCCTCGGCCTTGCTGCCGAAGACGCTCGCAAGCGAGCTGAAGAAGTTGCCAGCAAGTCTGGCGCCGGAGTCGGAGACGTCCGCGGAGTCCGAATGGCCCCGCTCCAGATCACTCCCCGCTACGACTTCGAAATCTATGACTCGGGATATAACGACCTCACGAGCAAAGAGAAGTCCATCTCCGCAGTCGTCACCGTCACGTTCGGCGTCAAATAAAACGAAAAAGGGTGAGCGAACATCGCTCACCCTAAACCACCTCGGTCGACTTAGTTGAAGCCAGGTAAGAACTGAGCTTCTGCCTCAAACAATCGCTTAGTTAACTCGCGTACTTCCGCCGGACAACAGACCGCCGAAGTCAACGGATCGAGCATCAACGCCCACTCAGCGTGTTGCTTCGACTTATGAACCACCGCATCCGCAGCGAGGTCGAAGTAGCGCATATTCGAGTCGCAGATCGCCGCCATTTGCGAAGGGAGCCGGCCAAACTTCGTTGGCTGAATTCCGTTGTGGTTGATCAAACAGGCAACCTCAACGCAGCCGTCATGAGGAAGGTTAGAAATCAAACCCTGGTTCGGCGCCACGTTTCCGTAAACCACGATTGGCGCGTTCTTCTCGATGGATTCAATGATCCAAGCGCCGTATTCAAACGATCGCTTCAGATCAAGCTCCTTTTCGCCGGAAATCATCTTGTCGCGGTTCTCATCGGCAGTCTTGCGCCAGTTCGGCCAGTTATTGGCATAGAACGACTCTTCGCCCCGGTAGCCCGTGTCCGTGTACTTATCCAACAGATCCTTGCGCTTGCGGTAGTAGGGAAGATACTCGGAGAGGTGTCCGCTCGACTCGGTGATGAACGCCCCGAAGTGAAGCATCATGTCGCTTCGAACAGGTTCCTTGGTTGCAAAGTCCGATGTCCGATCTGCCGCCATCTCCATCAACTTTGGATAAAGCGACTTGCCGTCAGGGCCGTTGAACTCGGTGAACCATGCGAGGTGGTTGATACCCGCACACTGCCACTGAACTTGCTCGTACGGCACCTCGGCGAAGCCCGCCAGCATGCGCGACGTCCCTTGAACCGAGTGGCAAAGACCAATCTGCTGAATTTCCGGTACCGCTCGCGCACCAGCAAGGATCATCATGCTCATCGGGTTGGTGTAGTTGAGCATGATCGCCTTGGGGCAGAGCTCCCGCATGTCGCGCAAAATGTCGAGATAGACGGGAATCGTCCGCATACCCTTCATCAAGCCACCAGGGCCGAGAGTATCGCCGATGTTCTGGCTAATACCGAACTCAAGCGGAATATCATTGTCGAACCGAACGCACTCCGTCCCGCTGACCTCGATCGAGTTGACAACGTAGTCGATCCCCTTCATCAGCTCGCGGCGGTTGGTCGAGCCGACCAACTTCCACTTGTCTGACTGACCCACAGTGTCAATCAGCTTCTGCATCAAGGTCATCTGCAGATTCAAACGAGTCTCGTCGATGTCGCACAGCCGAAGCTCGCCGCCCTGGTTGTCAGGAATTAGAACGACGTCGCGAAGAACTGAGTTCGTGAAAAAGCTTCCCGCGCCCATCATCAGGACGTTGACTTTGCGTGGCATCGAACCTGGAAGTCCGTTGCGCTCATCAGCTTTACTGTGGTCGAGATGCGATTCAGTGGCGGCACTCATAGTGAATGTCGAGTTTAACCGCCATGGTTGAAACGTGACTAGTTCGCAGTCGAAAAATGATACTTAGGCTGTGAAAAGATCATCAATCGACAGGTACCGCTCACCGGTGTCGTAGCAGAACGTGAGAACTGTAGCGCCATCCGGCAGCTCGGGCAGTTTTTTCGCCACCGCCGCCAGCGATGCCCCCGAAGAGATTCCGATAAAGATCCCTTCCTCTGCCGCCGCCCGTCGTGCAAACTCAAACGCCTCAGCTTCCTCAACCTGGATCACGCCGTCCAAAACATCCGTATGAAGGTTCGCAGGTACAAACCCTGCCCCAATGCCTTGCAACCGGTGCGGTGAAGGCGCGCCACCAGAAATGACTGGTGACTTGGCCGGTTCAACCGCAAAGACCTGTAAAGAAGGGAACTTAGGCTTCAAAACTTCAGCGACGCCCGTGATATGCCCGCCCGTCCCGACACCGGTGATGATCGCATCAAGGCCGTCGGGGAAGTCATTTAGGATCTCCACCGCAGTCGTGCGTTGGTGCACCTCGATGTTGGCGCTGTTCTCAAATTGCTGAGGAATCCAGCTATTCGGAGTCTCCGCAGCGAGTTCTTTCGCGCGTTCAATCGCTCCCTTCATTCCTTTCTCCTTCGGAGTCAGGTCAAAAGTGGCGCCATATGCGGCCATGATCCGGCGCCGCTCGATAGACATCGACTCGGGCATGACCAGGATCAACTTGTAACCCTTCACCGCTGCGACCAACGCCAGTCCAATCCCAGTGTTTCCCGAAGTCGGCTCGATAATCGTCGTTCCGGGCTTGAGTGAGCCATCCTTCTCGGCGGCTTCGATCATCGCCAGCGCGATACGATCCTTGATCGATCCGCCTGGGTTCTGCCGCTCCAACTTGATGAACACATTACAGCGATCCCCGAAGAGCCGGTTAAGCCGCACGTGCGGAGTGTTTCCAATTGCTTCTAGGATGCTGTTGTATTTCATTTCGGGTTGTACTTCACAAACGACCCCGGAGGAACGGACTCGATAATCCAAGCGTTTCCGCCAATGATCGAACCCCGGCCAATGACCGTGTTACCGCCAAGAATCGTAGCATTAGCGTAAATCAGGACATTGTCTTCGATGGTCGGATGGCGCTTCGATTTCGCCATTTCCTTCGAAATCGAAAGTGCACCTAGGGTTACGCCTTGATAAAGTTTTACGCCGGACCCAATGACCGCTGTTTCACCGATCACAACACCAGTGCCGTGATCAATGAAAAAACGTTCCCCGATCTCTGCCCCCGGATGAATATCAATCCCCGTCTCGCGGTGGGCCCTTTCGGTGATGATTCGAGGCACAAGCGAAAACCCTTTGCCATGTAAGTAGTGGGCAATGCGGTAATGCGCCACCGCAAGGAAGCCGGGGTATGACAACACGATCTCTTCCAAGGAGGTTGCCGCCGGATCGCCATCAAGAATTGCCCTCGCGTCCAGCAACAGCAGATTTCGGATGCGAAGCAACTCAGGAAAAAGAGTTTCATCCGGGATCGGGTTGCATTGAACTAGTTTCGACAGCGATTCCGTAAGTTGCGACACCGATTCAAGTCGTTCCAGAACGACTCGGTCCTCGCAATCTGCCTTCTCACAAAGCTCTGGAAACATGGTTGCTAGCACAGTTCGAGCCCACTCTTCTGCCAATTGTTTCAGCGACAGCAGCGGGTGGCTATCCTGAGCGATTTTGATGAATTCGACGCTATACGGTGCAGAAGAGAAGTCGGTCATGTTCCCAAAATACGACTCAAGCGTACCGTCCATCGCAGGACTTGTCTGAACTCTGGAACGCCCGAGGTATTCTTATCGTATATCCACGTGAGTGTCTAAGACTCAAATGGTTTAACGCCATAATAGTAAGTAAGAGCCAAAATGGGAAAAACAGTAGGAATTGACTTAGGAACAACCAACAGTGTCGTCGCCGTCATGGAGGGCGGTGAGCCAGTCGTTATCGCAACGGCCGAAGGCTCCCGAACCTGCCCATCTGTTGTCGGTTTTAAGCAGAATGGTGAGCGCCTCGTCGGTGTCACGGCAAAGCGACAAGCTGTCGTAAACCCCGACAACACGATATCTTCGATCAAGCGATTCATCGGCCACCAGTTCAGCGAAGTGTCCGGCGAGCAGAGCCGAATCAGCTACAAGCTAAAAGCCGGAAAAAACGGTCAAACCGTTGCTTTCGTTCCATCGCTCGACAAGGAATTGACCCCCGAAGAAGTCTCTGCAATGATCCTGCAGAAGCTCAAAACGGACGCAGAGGCATATCTCGGTGAGACCGTCGACCAAGCGGTCATCACGGTTCCTGCTTACTTCAACGATGCCCAGCGAACCGCAACAAAGAACGCCGGTGAAATCGCAGGTCTCAAGGTTCTCCGAATCATCAACGAGCCCACCGCAGCGTCCCTCGCCTACGGTTTGGACAAGAAGGCCAACGAAACCATCCTCGTCTTCGACCTTGGTGGCGGAACCTTCGACGTCTCCGTTCTCGACGTCGGTGAAGGCGTCTTCGAAGTCCGCTCAACGAGCGGCGACAGCCACCTCGGCGGAGACGACTTCGATAACAAGATTGTTGACTGGCTCGCTGCAGAATTCAAGAAGGACCAAGGCGTCGACCTCCTCAAGGACCGGGCCGCAGTCCAGAGACTTCGAGAAGCCGCAGAGCGTGCAAAGATCGAGCTCTCGAGCCAAATGTCGACCCAGATCAACCTTCCGTACGTAACGGCGGTTGATAACGAGCCGAAGCACCTCGACTACTCGCTCACCCGAACTAAGTTCGAAGAGCTCACCGCAGATTTGATGGAGCGGGTTAAGCGACCATTCAACCAGGCACTCGATGACGCAAAGGTCAAGGCAAACGAAGTCGACGAGATCATCATGGTTGGTGGTTCATCGCGAATGCCCCAGGTTCAAGAACTAGTCAAAAAGCTCACCGGAAAGGAACCAAACCGATCGGTTAACCCTGACGAAGTCGTTGCGATTGGTGCAGCAATCCAGGCCGGCGTCCTTGGCGGAGAAGTCAAGAACATCGTCCTCCTGGACGTCACCCCGCTCTCGCTCGGTGTCGAAACCCAAGGCGGAATCTTCGACAAGCTGATCGACCGAAACACCACAATTCCAACCAAGAAGAGCCGGGTTTACACCACCGCTGCCGACAACCAGCCAGAAGTTGAAATCCACATCCTTCAGGGTGAGCGCCCCATGGCCCGCGATAACAAATCGCTCGGTCGCTTCCACCTCGCCGGAATCCCGCCGGCACCTGCTCGAGTTCCACAAATCGAAGTCACCTTCGATATCGACGCCAACGGAATCCTCCATGTCAGCGCGCAAGAGAAGGGAACCGGAGCCAAGCAGTCGATCACGATCACCGGTTCGGGCAACCTCAACCGCGACGAGATCGAACGAATGGTTCGCGAAGCCGAAATGAACGCCGAAGCCGATCAACAGTTCCAAGAACTTGCCGAGCTGAAGAACAAGGCCGATAGCCTCGCTTCACAAACGGAAAAGACTCTTCGCGATGCTGGAGACAAGATCGACGAGGCCACCCGACAATCGGCAACCGAGAAGATCGAAGCCGTCCGAAAGGCAGTCGTTAGCGGATTCGAAGAGGATATCAAAACCTCCTACGCAGACCTCGAGCAGCTGAGCCATTCGATTGCCGAGAAGCTCTACGCTGCCTCCGGAACCGAAGGCGGAGTCTCCGAGAACACGCAAGCCGATGGTGAAGAAGTCATCGATGCCGAGTTCAAAGAAGAGAAGTAATCGCCACACAAACAGCACCCCCGGCATCCAAACGATGACCGGGGGTGTTGTTGCTTAATATCTGGGTCAAAGTTGCTTGGGCGGCTTGAATCCGACGAGGTTCATCACCCCATTCGCAGTGACGTCGCAGGATAAGTTCTTTAGCTCCGAAGCCGCCAGATTCGTCACATACTTAAACCTGACCTCGCCAGATTTGGCCGCCGTATTGTCGATCCAGCTTTGGACAAAGGTCGGGCTATTTCTCCAAAGACTTTGCTCATTTGCGCTCGTTCGCTCGACGTAGGTGAGCGCTCCATTCGAATCTACTTGAGCGTGTTTACTAGCGTTCGCGGGCCCGCTCGCCGACACACTAAGGTAGGTATTTGTTCTTCGATCAGTGGGCTTCAGAACAATTGTCGTTCGTGCTTCTACCGGCTTGCGAACCCACTCAACACCGTAAGCTGTGACCTCTTCGGGAGTAGGGTTACGCACCTCCACTACCTCAACCCCCATCAATCCAGATCCGGCTTTGTCTCCAACCGAGAGAAGACCTGGGAATCGCACTGAGCGGGTTAGGCCGATTCGTAATGACGCGGAAAACTTTGGTGAGGCCTGAGAAGTCAGAATCGCAGAATAGGAGCGATCTCCGGATTGTGGAGTCAGTCGACTGGCAAGGGTCGACAAACCCATACCGC
The DNA here is from genome assembly GCA_903927345.1 of uncultured Armatimonadota bacterium. Lineage (GTDB taxonomy): Bacteria > Armatimonadota > Fimbriimonadia > Fimbriimonadales > Fimbriimonadaceae > Fimbriimonas. The sequence continues at coordinate 12,947 of CAIYMO010000024.1, forward strand.
CGGGCTCAATCAGCGAGGCTGACCAACGCGCGCCATCAGCCATTACGGATGAGCCGTAGCGCGATGTCGAAAAGAGCATGATGAAACTCTTCTCGCCGGCAATGAATGGCAAAGTAAGAGGCTCCCCTGAGCGGAGAACGACCTTTACATAGCTGGCATAGTCGGGATCAGGACGCCCGTCGCCATCCCATGCGGCGACTCCTTTCTCTGTGAGATTCAGAATTTGTTCAAGCTTCGGTAGCTCGACCTTGGGGCTAGTCAGAGCCTCCATCAGTACGGGATGTGCATCCTTCGCCAACTCCCAATTCGGCCTCGTTTGCCAAGTCGGTCCAGCCGGGACGAGAAGGGAAGACGCGATGATCAAGGCACTCATGATTAGCTCCAATCAAACCAGACGCCCATTGTTTCCGCGCGTTTCGTGCTGGTAAGCGAATATGCATCGACACATTCGTGTGGGAGGAAACGATGTGTATTCAATCCATCAATCGAAAACCGCCCGGCGTTGAGCAACCGATAGAACTGCTGGTGAATCCTCGACTCAAACCAGTCTGCCGTCTCATGAGACACGTGGCACGCGTGAATCCGAACTCCGCGGCGCAAAGCATCTGGCGTCAAGCATTGCTGGCTCGGATCACCAGTGTCTCCCAATAACACAAGCGTCCCGAAGTTGCGAACCAGCGGTAACGCAGCCGAAAAGACCGATGCAATTCCGGTTGTGTCAATCACAATCCGAGGCTTGCCACCAAAGAACCCCTCGATCGCCGAACCAAACTCACCAGCCGAACCCTGAAAAACTGCACCGGCTCCACCCGCCCGAGCCATCTCAAGCCGCATCAAAACCGGGTCGCAGATGATTGCGTTGCACCCTGCCGCAACGCACCATCGCAGAGCCATCTGCCCAATCGGTCCCGCGCCAACGATTGCCACATCGTCTTCAAGTCGGATATCGCCGGTATGCAACACCATAGAGCCAATCATCGAAAGTGCTGACCACATGGCGTCCGTGTCAGAAACCGAGTCTGGAATCGGAAACAGTTGGGAAGGCTTGACGAGATGCTCGGATGCATGCACAACCCGAGCAAATGCCCGATCCCCAATCTTCCATCCCGAGACTTCGGAACCAACTTCAATAATGGTTCCGACAGTGCAATAACCGGTCGCGAATGGATACTTCACCCAGCCATCCCAGTGGGTGCCCGGCGCAAAAAGTCGATTGAAACAGATCCCTTCCGTTCCCGTCGAAATCAGCGAGCAAGTGGTCTTCAGTCGCACGCGGTCCGCCGTTAGTTCACCCGTCTCAAAATCGATCAGTTCAACGTGACCTTTGCCCTGGAAGACGATCTTTTTCGCCATTGCCCCAGTCTACAAATAAATGGGTGTTGCCGCAATCTATAATGAGACGTTCATGGATGTTCGCCGAATCATTGCCGATAGTTATCTCGCTGCGGGGTTTACGGAGGAGTTCACGGATAAGCTCGCCTCAATCTCAACACGCATGCAGTTCAAAAGTGGGGAATACATGATGCGAGATGATGACGACTCACGCGACCTAATGATTCTCGCCGAAGGCCGAGCCGAAGTGCGAACCCAAGCCGAAGACGTCATCGGATACCTTAAGTCTCCGATGCCATTCGGAGAAGTCGCGTTCCTCGACGGAAAGCGGCGTTCGGGTTCGGTCGTGGCCGTCGCAGATTGTACGGTAGTGCAAATCCCAGAGCAGGCTCTTCGGGATCTATTGAGAGCAGAGCCAGCGATGGCGGTGCGAGCGCTCATGAACCTGAGCCAAATCTTGTGTGACCGTCTCCGCAAGGCAAATCAACAGATCGCCGCGCTTAATGCCATTGAAGAAGCAACCCTTTAAGCTGCTTTTTGGGCTTGCTTGCAGTCGTACATCCGGACGTCAGCTTCGTGGAAAGCTGCTTCGGGCGTCAGGTTAGGTCGGATTTCAACGATCCCGTAGCTAGCGCATAGCTTAATGACTGCACTCTTAAACTGAAGAGGTTTCTTCTCGAGAACGCTGTTCACGCGCTCGAGCTTTGCCTCAAGCTGCAAGCGGTTACCCTTGAACACAACCGCAAACTCATCGCCTCCGAGTCGTGCCAGCTGAGTTCCGTTTCCGCCAAAGACCCCAAATGTCTCATTTAGGCGCTGAGCGAACAACGTGAGCGCGGCGTCTCCGGCCAAATGCCCGTGTGTGTCATTGACGCCTTTGAAGTCGTTCAAGTCGAGAATGGCAAGGTGGAATTCCTCACCCAGCGCGGTTCGGTTGATCGCAGTCGCGAGCATGTAGTCAAACGCCGAACGGTTGCTGAGCTTTGTCAGGTGGTCGGTCCGAACGCTCCGTTCTGCCACGCGAAGCTTTGATCGCAAATCGTCGATCTGGGCAGTGCACACCTTTCGGATGTTCCGGGAAGATTCCTTGTGCTCCTGAATCGCTGATGAGAGAACTCTTACTTCCTCTTTGAGTCCATTGATGACATCCTCGAAGGTCTGGGCTTCTTGAAGCCTGGTCATCCGTTGAGAGGACTGCTCTGTCACCCTTTCCAGCGCGTCGCCAGAATTGACCGCTCCATCGAGCGAATGCAAAACTTCGCGCAAGCTGTCATAAGTCGCCTCAATGGACTTCTCAATCGCCTTCTGTTGGGACTTTCCAAAATGTTCGACGACCTTTTGGAGAACGTCTGCAACCTGTTCGTAAGTGCGATCGTCGGCCCCGTTGTCCGAAGCATCCTTTGCCAATGAATCAATCTTGTTGCAGAAGTCCTGTGAAATCGGATCGTTGGGCAAAATGACGAGACGCTTATAGCCCGCCGCCGCTGAAAGTCCTAGGCGAACTGCGCTAGAGCTACTCGGTGCCACATCATCAAACGCCGCTTTCTTTTTCCACAACATTGCCAAGGAGCTTGTACCGGATGTTAGGTTCAAATGCCCTGGGCAAAATGCCGGGGAGTAAGAAATTTGTTTGAGAAACGTGAGGTTATTGCCCTGGACACTAGCGCAGGGCGAGATTCTGCAATATAATGGCAGAGCTAGGCGAAGTGCGCCCGATATTGTCGGGCACCTTCGAGTAGCCGAAAGGATGCAATAGAGGTGTCTTGTTAGTGTCTTCAATGAAAACCATCCGTAATTCAGCACTTAGCGGTGCGTTGTTACTCGGGTTAGCTTCAGTTGTTGGTGCGCAGGTGGCGTCAAGCCCCACTGCAACCGACTTCAAGAGTCGACTCAATCGAACAACGTTTACCCAAAATAAGGGTCAATGGAATTCTGAAGCTCTCTTCTCTGGCTCGGCCAATGGAATGGATCTTTGGATTTCGAAGAAAGGCTTCGTCTTCCAATACAATCGAACAAAAAGCGATAAGGCCAATCAGTATGCAGGTCATACCGTTGGAATGCTGTTCGAAGGTGCCGAGAACTTTTCGGCCGTTGGAGTCGGGACGACTGGGGTTCGACAGTATATGTCGACGTCCAAGTCAACTCCGATCACAACGAGCAACTTCGATAAAGTTCGCTTGAACGGCATCTATAAAGGTGTCGACGCGATTGCTTACTTCCAAAACAAGACTCCACGATATGATTTTATTGTTAAGCCTGGCGCAGACGCCAAGCTAATCAATCTGAACTTCAAGGGTGCATCCTCCCTTAAAGTCGTTGACGATCATCGACTTGAAATTGGAACTGTTCTTGGCGCCAAGTATCAGCAAGGCCTCTTCGCTTACCAAATGGTCGGCGGAAAGCAGGTCTCGGTCCCAGTTAAGTTCAAGAAAGTCGACGCGACCCACGTTGGTTTCGAAGTCGGAGCCTACGATCACTCGAAGACTCTGGTCATTGACCCACTCGTCTACGGAACCTACTACGGTGGCGACCAAGGTTACGACGAAGTTCGCGGCGTTGCTGCTGACTCACTCGGATCGGTTTATCTAACCGGTTACACCAAGTCCCGCATCTACCCAATTCTCTTCGGACCATTCGGATTCTCGACTGCAGTCGGAAAAGATGCTTTCGTCTCCCGACTGCAAGGCGACGCTTACAACCACGACTATTCGATCTTGGTTGCAGGTTCGGGCGACGAGCAAGGAAACTTCATCCAGCTCGACCCTCTTGGAAACGTTTGGGTAGTTGGTTCGACGAACTCAACGAACTTCCCTCCGTTCCAATCGGCTCCAACGGCTGCCGCTGGAAACATCTGGGTTCTTCGTCTGACTAAGTCGGTCTCAACGATTCTCACTCCTTTCAATAATGGTCTTCCTGCATTGACTCGAATGGGAAGCTCGGTCACCACTCCTCGAATCAGCGCGATCACCTCGTTCAACATCCGACCAGATGCAACTGTTATCCCAGGCGCAACCGTTCGATTGCTGTTCACTGGTAGCTGCACTGCTGCTGGTATCGCAGAGCTTGGCAACTTTGGCAACAAAGGTGCTTTCTATCTTTCACTTGATTACACCGAATCAACCAACAGCTTTAACGCAGTTGGTGGAGCATCTGGCTACATCCAAACGGGTGGAACTGCAACTCCTTCGATTACGGGTGCATCCTTCGACAAGTTCGGAAACTTCTTCCTGAACGGAACTCTCACTGCAACCGGTAACTCGGACACGGCAGGAGCTTCGCCAGTCTTCGTAACCACCCCGGGTGGATTCACCAACAGCCGACTTCAGCGAGGCAAAGACATCTGGGTGCGAAAGTATTCACCAGAGTCCGGCCTTCTGTGGTCATCGCTGCTCGGTGGTGCGACCGACGACGTAACTGAAGGATTCTTCAAAACCCACGCTGCTAACGGAACTGACGTTGGTGGAACGACCTGTGCTACTGACCCTGCTGGAAACGTATACGTTCTCGGCCGATCTGCTTCCTTCGACTTCCCACGAACCCGTGGCGTCTTCGGCGAGGCATTCATCTCCGGATCCAACTACCTCACGGTAACCAAGATCAGCTCTGATGGCAGCACCATCCTCTATTCAACTCACCTTCGAAACTCCGGATCAGTTAACGGTTCGGGTATCGCGGTTGACCCACGTGGTAACGCGTACATCACCGGTGTTGCAAGTGCTACTTACTTCATCAGCGGAACCGCTCCAGATCCGATTGAACCAAACGCTGTTACTGGTGTAGGTTCGATCCCGACCCAAGATCCACTTCGAGCTGCATACACGCAGCCTGCAACTCCAGAAACGCGAACGAACGACGGCTTCTTCTTGATCCTGAATCCAGATGCAACCGCTCTTCTTCGTGGCACCTACGTTGGTGGCATCCTTGACGAGGGAGTCTTTGCTCCTTACGTCGACAATGGCGGAGACGTATGGGTCTTCGGATGGGTTGACACCTGGCGCAAGTACACGGTCTTCAGCTCCACAGGAACTCCTACGGATCGTCCAGATGCCGCAGGTCGAACTGGCGGGCTTGATGCTCCGTTTATCACCAACCTTGCTTTCAAGCAAGGCGCAGAGCCTAACGGCGGCCCAGGTGTTGAAAACGAAGGCACCGGCTACTTCCTCACCACTCTGGCGGAAGTCGGACTTGGTAGCGTTCACGGCCCGATGTCCTTCCGACGAGACGGATTCCTCCTCCGATTCCGAGAGTCATTGCCTCTCATTTCGAATCTGACGATGAACCCAGCTTCGATTCCTGGTGGAGACCCATCAGGTCTGTCGAGCCCTCCTGCATCGACTGGAACGATCACCCTTTCGGCTCCAGCCCCAACCGGTGGTTCAACCATCACCCTGACGTTGGACAATGCGACTCTTGCATCGTTCCAACCAGCATCGTCACTCACAACCACGACCGTGACTGTATCGGAAGGCGCAACCACTGCGAACTTCCTGGTCTTCGGCCGAGTTGTCACTGGTAACCAAACGGTTAACATTCGGGCCGATTACGGCGGAAACGTCAAGATCGCTTCGCTGCAGATCACCCCATGGCTCAAGTCGGTTGTTCTCAACCCAACAAGCGTCATTGGTGGAAACCCTTCATCCGGAATCGTAACGCTCAACGCCGCTGCTCCTGCAGCAGGTGCAATCGTTACCCTCGGAACTGACCGACCTGATCTCTTCACGTTCCCAGGTGGAGCGACAGTCACCGTTCCTTCGGGAGCAACTCAAGTCTCGTTCGCAATCGACACCAATGGTGTTGTATCGAACGACACCGGATCGATCAACGCAACCTTGCTTGGAGTCACGCGAACCGCGACTCTTGGTGTGACGCCTGCTCGATTGAACGCACTGACCCTCACTCCGTCGACGGTTGCCGCAGGCAGCACGTCCACAGGACGAGTCACTCTCGACGGTAAGGCCGGCGCCGACATGGTCGTCGATCTCCGAGTCCAGAACAATCCAGCTGGATACACCATCACCCCAAGCCAGGTAACCATTCCTGCAGGTGCTACTCAGTCACCAACGTTCACTGTTCAAACTCCGTTTGAATCAGCAAACGTCAGCCGAGCAATCCTTGCTGAGCGCAAGAGCGGTTCGGTGGTCATTGATGGTCCAGTCAGCGGAAACCTGAACGTCCTTGCGATCCTGGTCAACGGATTCATTGTTGATCCAAAGATCATCGCGAGCGGCGGAACGACCACTGGTACGATCACCCTCTCGAACGCAGCGCCAACCGGCGGTGCACGAGTTCAGCTGAATAGCAGCCGACCCGACCTACTCAACCCAGTTGACACAAATGGCAACATTATCAGCGAAGTAGTTGTCCCAGCCGGACAAACCACTGCAACCGTGACCCTCAAGGCACTGTTTGCGCTGACTGGTGATGAAGTAGCTCGAATCACTGCGTGGAGAGGACCTTCGATGTCACTCGGCCAATTCCAAGACGTAACAGTCCAGGCATTGACCTACTCGTTGGCTATCAATCCAACTGAAGTGACAGACGGTTCGACCGCAACTGGAACGATCACCATCGGTGCTCCAGCCATCCCAGGATTCACGATGAATCTCGCTTGCGACCTCGCAGGTGTGACCCTCACTCCAAATCCTGTGGCATTCACCACTGGTGCAACCACGGCAACGTTCAGCATCGCAACCCCAGCTCTGACCGAGACAAAGGTAGCGACGATCTCAGCACAAGCAGGTTCGCTCACACCAGCAACCGCCTCACTGACAATCCGAGCTCTCGAAGTCAAATCGATCAAGCTGATCCCTGGAAACCGAGTCAAGCAGAACGCAGTGTTCACGATTGAGGTCACCCTTAACCGAGCTCCTGCAGTTGGCACCACCGGAAAGATCACGTTCTCCAACGAGACGTTGGTCGTCCTTCCAAGCGGAATCACCTCAGTTGACTTCACGGTCGCTGCAGGTCAAACCAAGGGAACCGTTGTACTCCGAACTCGCCGAGTACCACGAAACCTTTCGACGACAGTCACCGCGACTGTCAGCTCGACAGGTAACCCATCGGTAAGCACCACCCTCTTCGTTGACCGCTAAGGTCGACGAAGAGAAAAGCCCCTCCAAGAATCTTGGAGGGGCTTTTTTGTTACCTGGCGCTTTGGGTGATTAGAGAATCGTCTTTCCGAGTACGTCTCCGTCGACCGACAGTTCGTAGACCAAAGGAACTGCTGTTCCTAGATTGAGTTCAAGAACCTCGGCTTCGCTCAGGCCGTCAAGCTTCATAACTATTGATCGGTTAGAGTTCCCGTGAGCAACGACCAGCACATCCTTACCCTGAGCAATGTCGCCAAGAATGGCGCGCTCAAAGAAGGGAATGGTTCGTGCCGCAGTATCCTTCAGCGATTCGCCATTGGGAGGCGGAATGTCGTAGCTTCTTCGCCAGATCTTAACCTGCTCTTCGCCAAAGGTCTCAGCGGTCTTCTTCTTGTTCAAACCCTGAAGGTCACCGTAGTGACGCTCGTTAAGGGCACCATCTCGAATGATCGGCACGGTGGTCTCCATCCCCTCAAGAATGAGATCAAGCGTACGCTGTGCTCGTTGTAGGCCACTTGTGTACGCAACATCCACCGAAGTGCCTTTCAGGCGCTTGCCAGCAGAAAGAGCTTCGTCGACTCCCTTTTCAGTAAGGGGAACGTCAACCCAACCGGTGAACCGATCTTCGACGTTCCAAAGCGACTGTCCGTGTCGGACAAGTATCAGTTTTGGCATCGCCTAAGAGTTTACTTACTTGTCCGAGTCGTGCTGAGTCGCGACAACAAGGATATCCACAGTCTTAAGTTGTTTCGCTAACTCAACGAGCAACGATCCCTTGAGGAAGTCACGCAGTTTCGTACGATCACTGTGCCCCAGAATGATCTGAGTGACATTGTTGTCCTGAACATACTTGATGATCGAATCAGCAATGTCGCCCTGCAAGGTGACCGTAGGAATTCCCAAACGCTCACAGAGCATAAAGTCATCCTGCAAAATCCGCACCGCCGTCTCCGGCAGCTTCGGCTCTTCAACATAAACTGCCTTAACTTCACCCTGCATCTTCTGAGCAAGACGCCAACCGCGACGAATCAAGCGAAGGGAAGATCGTGTAGGAGTAATGCAGATCAGAACTCTGTCGCTCGTTTGCCAAGGTCGGGCAATCCGCTCTCGCTTTCTCCAAGCAATCAGGTCCTCGTCAACGCGGCCTGCGATCTCTCGCATCGCCATCTCTCGAAGAGCATTCAGCTTTACTTCGTCGTAGCGTCCCTTTAGCTCGTGTTCAACCTGAGCTTCCGGAACAATCTCACCTCGCTTCACGCGGTTTCGCAAAGCTTGAGGTGTAACGTCCACAAGCTCGACTTCATCGGCATGGTGGAACAGGCGATCAGGAACAGTTTCTGTCACCTTGCGCTGAGTGATTTCAAAAATGTCGTCGTTGAGCGATTCCAGCGACTCTACATTCATCGTCGCCAAAACGTGAATGCCTTTCTGCAACAATTCCTCAACGTCTTCCCATCGCTTAGCATGAGCCGAACCTGGTACGTTGACGTGCGCCAAGTTGTCGACAAGGACGGTGTGCGGATTTCGCTTCAAAATCGAAGGAATGTCGATCTCTCGACCCTCAACGCCGCCGTACTGGAATACGAGAGGCGGAATGGTGGGCAGACCTTCGCTGAAATCCTCCGACAGGAGGCGGTCTCCTGCGTTGATAATCGCGATGACGCAGTCTTCGCCACGACTAGCCCGTCGCCGAGCTTCCTCGATCATTACCTTGGCTTTCCCCACGCCAGGCGCATAGCCTAAAAAGATCTTGAGTTTTCCGGGAGTGTTAGCTGGCATAAGTTAGTCCGCGAGACAGACCGTCATCATGCGGTCAATCCATTCAGTATGACGCTTGAGAAGTGGGTCGATCATCAAGATCGCCGACGAAGGAATAGCCCGTTCGGTCTGCAGGTGATGCTCCAACTCATACTCACACATGGCCTGGAAGAACCTCTTTCCACACGGAACTTCATCAGCGTCAATGTAAGCCTTGATCAGCTCCTGCACAACCGCAGGAAGAACAACCTTCACATACCGAGGAGAATCGTTCTCCTTCATCACCTCAAAGGTGCACGTGAGATCGCCGTAAAAGTCATCAACGGCTTCCTCATTCAGCTCAAAATTGTAACCACCGACGTTCCGACGAGAGAACTCTCGAGAAACCGTCGTGATCGGGGTGTGTTTGTCGTCGCGCTCAATAGCCGCTCTGACCGCGTCGCGCAGGGCTTCAGGAGCGAAGGGCTTGCGAAGAAAATCAGTCGCCCCGCGATTCATCGCTTCCAAAGCAGTATCACAACCACCAACGCCAGAGACGATGATGATCTTTGCCGATGGATCGCGCCGGATAATCTCCTGCTCCACCTCGATCCCCGTCATGTCAGGCATCCGGTAGTCGGAGACGACAACATCATATTGGGCGCCATTGCCATAAGCAGCGAGGCCGTCACTTCCGTTTGTAGCGGTTGTAACGTTGTATCCGGAACTGGATAAAACCAGCTCCATCATTTTTAGGATTGCAGATTCGTCGTCGATGACGAGAACGTTTGAACTCAAATATCCTCCGCGCTTTTAGCCGCCTTTCTACATACGTTTGAAAAGGCTAAACCGATTTGCGCATCCAACGTTAGATTATGGATTGTCCGTCCAGGAACAACGCCCCTCCGAGCGCATATTCTGTACATTCTATTAGGGACGCACAACGCAGTCCCCAACGAATACACTATAACTGTGAAATCCTTGAGGGTTATCGGAGTCTTGATTGGGTGTGTTTTCGCCTATCTCACCTATAACGTCGTCACCCTCGCCAACACGCGAGGCAAAGTCGATCCCTCGCTAGATTTCTCTAAGCCCCGCCATCCAGTCACAGCCGAAATGGCCGAAGAGGTGAAGAAACTCAACCTGAAAACGGCAAAGCTCTTCAAACTTCCCGACGCCAGAGGAAAGGTGACCAACATTGGAGGCGCAGGTCCCAAACCCCAATTCATCTACTCTGTCAAAAAGGGTTGCCCCTGCTCGTTCGATGCCGAACCACTGATGCACGCTCTCTATAAGCACTTCGATGGCAAAGTCGAGTTCGTTGCAGTCACCGACGCAGATCAAAAAGATGCCCTCAAATGGGAGAGTGATCTCCGCGTCCCCTATTCCGTGGTCAGCAATCCGAAAGTAGAAGTGATGCAGGAGTATCAATTCCCCGCGTCGGTCTATTGCCACTTAGTCGACACGCGCGGAGTCATCGTTAAGCGCTGGGCGGGCTACAGTCGATCCTATCTCGCAGAAATGAACGCCGAAATGGCGAAGCTCCTCAAGCAGCCGGTCCGCCCGTTCGACTCGCTGTACGCCCCCGAAGCAAACACCAGCGGATGCAGCTACGAAGGCTACAAGCCCGAGTTCGTCGCCCCCAACTAACCTGGCACCGTCAGAGGATCGTTTCGGAGTGTGGATAACTTCTTCTTACGCCCTTAACAGAAGTGACGCACAATGGAGCCATGGGAATGAAGCTGACCAACCCTTACGAGTTCAAAAACGAGTTCGTCTCGATTCGATTTCAAAACGGACTCCCTCCCGCAGTTGGTATCAACGGCGTTCGCGCGGAGGATGTAATTGACGTTCTCATCGCAAAGCTTGAGCTTTATCAGCAGGGAACTCTCGCCTGCAAAGAAAATGAAGAAGCACTGGCCTCGCTCCTCGTAGCTCGAGACGCGCTTGTGAGACGCCGTCAGCGACGTCAATTACAAGGTGTTTACAACACCCTTGCACCCCACGCCGACCGCACAGAGGACCTCCACGAAGAGTTCTCTGCAACTGGCGCGTAGAATTGCCGGCAGAGTTCGGGTTAAACTCGCGCAATGCGAGCATTCATTTTTGCGGCACTCACCTGTGTTGCCGCCTCCAGCTTGGCAGATCTCAAATACACGGTTTATCCGGGATCAGCAGAAAACAAGCTTCGAGTTGAACTCGAACTTGTCGCCCAAAGCGATAAAGTCGAGTTCCAAATCCCGAACTGGGCCCCAGGTTCCTACCGCTATGACGACGTTTGGAAGCGCGTTACCGACGTCAAAGCCGAAGGCGGAGTAGGGGTAACGAGTGTCGGAACCAATCCAATCATCACGACCTGGTCCGTGCCTTCTTCAAAAGGCAAAGTAGCAAGAATCAGCTATGAAATTCCCGTCCAGTTCGCGAACAAGACAGGTCACTTCTCCGGCCCATCGTTCTACATGTATCCCGTCGGACGAACCCAAGAACCGTGCAGCGTAGAGTTCAAGTTCGCTCCTGGGACTCCAATCATCACGGGAATGAACCCCGTCGGTGGCAACCAGGCTCTCTACAAGGTTCCAACCTACGACGTTCTCGCGGATAACCCTGTGACCTGGGGCGATTTCACCCTCGACACTTATAAGTCTTACGGAAAAACTCACTACATCGCCTACCGGGGCATTCCTAAGAAGGATGTCGATCGAGCCTACGTCATCAAAGCCTGTAAGTTCATTTCGGACATGGAAGCCGACTTCTTCGGTGGCGGAGTTCCTTACGATCGTTACGTCTGGCACTTCTCAGTAAATGATGCTCCCGACGGAGCCGGTGGACTAGAGCACCTCTCCAGCACCCAAATCTCCCTCGCAAGCGGAGTCGGTCCTGGTGCGGTCAGTGTGCTGTCCCACGAGTTCTTCCACCTCTGGAACGTGAAGCGTATTCGCTCCAAAATCCTTGGCCCGTTCGACTACACCACCCAGCCACAAACGGGAGCTCTCTGGTGGCTTGAGGGCGTCACCGACTACTACGCCCACACTCTGCTTGGCCGCTATGGCTGGTACGGAAAGAACGAGCGACAAGCCGACCCAATTTCAAAGCTGTACGCAGATGCAGTCCAGAACCTTTCTGCTGTCAGATCGCGCCAAGCTCGCTTTGACGTTTCACCCTACATGGCAAGCTACCGAGTCCGCGAAGCCTCCAATGGTCGAGGCAACAGCCAAGGTTATTTGGTCAGTTACTACGACACCGGTTGGCTGTGCGGCCTGGCTCTCGATATTGAGATGCTCGACCTCACCAACGGCAAACATAGCCTGGACGACGTTGAACTTGCGCTATGGGATCAGTGCAAAGATGACAAGCCAGGTTTTGAAGAAGGAGACATTCGACGGCACCTCGTTCGCTTCGGTGGCTACGCGATGGGCACCTTCTACGACGATGTCGTGATGAAGCCAGGCGAAATCCCTGTCGAGAAGCAGCTCTCAAAACTCGGCCTGGAACTGGCTACCGTCGATGAGAAGTTCGGTTCAATTCCGTTCTCGCTCCGCGTAAGCATCGAAGACAATGCACCGCGAGTAACCCTATCCGAAGTGTCAGGAATCGCCCAGGGTGCGATCGTGACCAAGATCAACGGCACGGATGTCACTGGCGCCGACGCTCGAGCCCAGACCTCACTCTACCGCTCCCTCCAGCGAACCGCAAAGCCCGGTGACATCATCAAAGTCACCCTCAAGGAAGCTACCGGTACCCGCGAAATCAACGTGAAGGTAGCCGAGGGAACCCGTAAGGTCCAGAAGATCACTTCGGTCAAATATCCTACGGAGCGCCAAATGATGCTCCGCCGGAAATTTGAATCCAAAAAGCGAAACTAGAGCAACATCGCGCGGGCGGCATCGGTTCCGAGCCGCTCGCGCCACTTGTCCAACAAGTGACCATTGTTAACCCGCCCGGTCGAGGCGTCGTAGGTGCGAATAAACGACATCAGGCGAGAACCGTCAGCGGAAAGCACGAACGGCGGAACGTTGTTTCCTTCGCCCACCAGCATCCCAGAAATCGGATCGCGGGTCAACTTCGTAATCGATTCGGTCAAGATGTCCGGATTCGTTCGGTTGAACCAAGTCAGCTCGCTATGGCTGCGCAGTCCAGTAACGCTGTCCCAGTTCCATACGAAGTACTGATCACCAAGCATGTAGTGAGCACAGACGTGCCGAGGGAGCGTTGGAACCAACGCCCGAATCTCCTCTCGGTTCACGAAGGGGAAGAAAGTTCCATTCTCAATCGCGCGGCAAGCAATGGGAGCCGCAAGCGATTCAACATCCTTCACAGAAATGATTCGGAGAGTCGGAACAACATCCTTTACGTTCGTCAAAACGATATGATCCTGGCCGGCAAAAACCAAGTTTGAGTACCGCTCAATGATCAAGACTGCCGAGTGGTCGCTGTCTCGAGAAAGCACAGTTTCCGGCACCGGCACGTGGTCAATCGTTTGAAACTTGAACCCTTTCGGCGCGGTCCAGTTCTTAACGCCCCACGGAGAGAATCGAGGAGTCTTCTCCAGAAGATTGACCAGCCGATTTTCCTGACTTTGTGGGAGCCCGGTTGAACTCAAAACAGCAGAATGCATGGTCATATCTTACGGAACCTGTGAGGTTTTGGAGCTTGAAAACCTCAAACCCGGTATTAAACCCCGCACCCTTGCGGAGACGTGCCCTTAACTGTTAAGCTAACCCCCCATGAGTCCAAAGGCGCGAGAAAACTTAACCGGGTATTTGTTCATCTCTCCGTGGCTCATCGGATTCTTTGTCTTCACCCTTTGGCCCTTCCTGCGCTCGTTCTATCTCAGCTTCTGTAACTACAACATCGTCCAGCCGCCCAAGTTCATCGGCCTGGCGAATTACCAGATGATGCTATTCAACGACGACCTCTTCTACAAGTCGCTCTGGGTCACCCTTCGATACGCAATCCTAGCAGTACCGCTCACCTTGGTCGTGGGAGTAGCCCTGGCGCTACTCCTCAACCTCAACGTCAAAGGCATCGCCGTCTTCCGAACCATCTTCTACCTCCCGTCGATCGTCCCCACCGTCGCGATGACCTCCATCTTCATGTGGATTCTCAATCCCCAAGTCGGTATGGTCAACCGCATCCTCACGATCTTCGGCATCACCGGCCCTGCATGGCTCAGTGACCCCGTCTGGACCCCGTGGACCCTCATCTTCATGGCCGTTTGGGCCGCCGGGGGCTCAATGGTCATCTACCTAGCCGGTCTCAAAGACATCCCGCAGTACCTCTACGAAGCTGCAACCCTCGACGGAGCCAGCGCTTGGCGCAAGATGCGAGTCATCACCCTCCCAATGCTCTCCCCGGTCATCTTCTTCAACTTGGTGATGAGCGTGATCGGAACGTTCCAATACTTCACCCAAGCCTTTGTCATCTCGAATGGCTCCGGCGGCCCCGAAGACTCCACCCTCTTCTATGCGCTCTACATGTTCAAGCGCTGCTGGAAGTACATGGACATGGGCTACGGAAGCGCAATGGCGTGGGTGCTGTTCCTCATCGTCATGGTCTCCACAGGCCTAATCTTCCAAACGCAAAAGCGCTGGGTGCACTATGGCCGTTGATAACTGGGGCGCCCAAAACGCCAAGATTTGGCTTGGCAAAGTCAAAACACTTCTCGTAGTCGTGCTTCTCGCCGGCTTCGCCTATCCAATCCTGACCGCTAAAATGAAGGCAACCCCCTACGAAGGTCGCCAAAAAATTAAGTTCTGGCATCGCTGGGGCGGAGAATGGGAGAAGGTAGTTTTCGACATCGCCAAAGAGTTCAACGAGTCCCAAACCGAATATGAGGTCGTCCCGATGTTCGTCACCGGCACCGGCTCCGAAACCAAGTTCATCCTGAGCGCCACCGGAGGCGACCCATGCGACGTCATGTCCATCTGGAACGGCGGACTTGCCCCCCTTGCCGCCGCGGACCTCCTCACGCCTCTCGAGTCACTCATGACCCCCGAGGAGCTCAAGTATTTCCAAACCGTCCCCTATCCGAGTGTCCGCGAAAGCGGTCAATTCAAAGGGAAGACCTACGGCATCACCATCGGCGCCGACCTCTTCGGCTATTACGTCAACGCTGACCACCTCCGCGAAGCCGGCCTTGACCCCGATCAGCCTCCCAAAACCTTCTCCGAACTCGTCGCCATGGGCAAAAAGCTCGAAAAGCGAGACCCCAAAGGCAACCTTCTCCGAATGGGCCTCAACGTCGCTTCCCTACAAACCCACTGCTATGCCTACGGCCCCGGTTTCTGGGATGACAAAAAGAAGGAACTTCGCCTCAACACCCCCGACATGGTCGAAGCCCTCACCGCCATGGTCGAGCAACGTAAATCGGTCGGATTCCAAAACGCCCAGCGCTTCTGGGCAAGCCAGAACACCGGCTCGAGTACCGGCGCGTGGCCCTTCATCGACGGCGCCGTCAGTATCACCTACGACGGTCAATGGCGGGTCGAAGAGATCCGCAAGTACAAGCCAAACATGGACTACCGGGTCTGGCCCATCCCCCCACCCGAAGGCGGTCGCCCCCTCCCCGGAAGCATCGGCGGAAACTACATGATCATCCCCGTCGCCGCCAAAAACAAGAAAGGTGCCTTCGAGTGGCTCAAATTCTGGAGCGGACTCACCCAACCCAACCGCGCCGCCAAGTTCGAAAACTGGGGCGGATGGCTCCCCCTCAGCCCCGACGTCGCCCACTCTCCAACCTACGAAGGCTACGTCAAACAAAACCCGCGCTTCCAAACGTTCATCGATATCCTCGATGGCCCCAACTGCCACGCCTATCCGCCCGTCGGCTACCTCGCCTACCTTCTGGACGAACTCCAAAGGGCAGAAGACACCGCCCTGCGAGGTTCCAAAACCCCAAAACAGGCCCTCGACGAACTAGACGCTAACATCAAGAAAGAGCTCAAAAAGCGCAAGGAGATGGGATTCGATGACTCGCTTTAACAAAATTCTCGCCTACATTGCGCTGGTCTGCCTCAGCATTCCGCCGATGCTCCCACTCGTCTGGATGATCTCAACCTCCCTCAAAACCAACGAGCAGATCTACACCAAAGGCGAAGGCGCCGCAACCCAAGGCTTCTCCTTTGTGAGCCTCATCCCGCACCCCGTCGCCTGGAACAACTACCCCGACTCCCTCGAGACCATCCCATTCATGGTCTATCTCAAAAACACAGTCTTCCTGTGTCTCTGCATCGTCATTGCGTCGGTAGTCAGCTCCGCAATCGTCGCCTACGGCTTCGCCCGAATCAACTTCAAAGGCTCCAAAATGTGGTTCGGAATAATGCTCGCCACCATGGCTCTCCCCGGCCAGGTCACCATGATCCCCAACTTCGCCCTATTCCGCTCCCTGGGCTGGTACGGAACCTATCTCCCCCTTATCGTCCCCGCCTTCTGCGCAACGCCCTTCTACGTCTTCCTCCTCAGCCAGTTCTTTAAAACTCTTCCCGAAGAAATGGCCGAATCCGCCAAAGTCGACGGCGCCAATGAGTGGATCATCTTCCTCAGGCTGATCATCCCCCTCAGCAAGCCAGCCCTCGCTACCTGCGCCCTCTTCGCGTTCCTCGGAACCTGGAACGACTTCCTGGGCCCCTTGCTGTACCTAAGCGATTCGAGCAAATACACCCTCGCCTACGGCCTCCAACAGTTCGTCAACAACCCCTACGTTAACTGGATGCAGCTGATGGCCGCCAGCACCCTGTTCACCCTCCCCATCATCATCCTCTTCTTCTTCGCTCAAAGAACCTTTATTCAAGGCATCTCCACAACCGGCGGAAAGTAGAAACTAAAATCTCCCCGCTCGTCGGGGAAGGTTCTGCTTAAAGCTTGCCCCATAGGCAAGCTTTAAGGGGATGGTAAGCGAACCGGTGGGGCTGTTTTAATCTCGAACCAGCCCCCACTAGCCAACAGCAATACTGTCGCGGCTATTGTCCAACCGGAAGGGAACCCGAACCCCCCACCAACCCGTATCCACTCCAAAATGCAAGAAGTCCGCGAAGCTCTCAAGCGCCAACACCACGCCGCAATGGCAATGTTCCGCCAAGCCATCGAAAACTGCCCCGACGACGTCTGGACCTCCGGTGAACACCCCCGAAACTACTGGCGAATCGCTTACCACGCCCTCGCCTACGCCCACCTCTACCTCTACGAAGACCTGGCCAGCTGGAACAAGTGGCCCCAACACATCCAAGAGAACACGTACCTAGACGGCGACGACGTCCCCACCAACGAACCCTACACCAAGCAACAACTACTCGAACTCGTCAGCCGAATCGATACCGAGATCGACCCACGACTCGACGCCCTAGACCTCACCAGTCCAAGCTGCGGCTTCACCTGGTACCCCAATGTCACCCGCATCGAGCTCCTCATCCTCTCCCTGCGCCACATCCACGGCCACCTCGGTCAGCTCCA
>CAIYMO010000025.1 GCA_903927345.1 uncultured Armatimonadota bacterium
GAAGCCAACGAGTGGAGCATCCGCAATGCGTTGGAGTCTCTCCAGACCCCGGCTTAACAACGGCTGGCTGGTACCCTTATAGGTGACCATGCACGACGTAGTGATTGTCTCCGCCGCCCGAACCCCTATCGCTTCCTTCCAAGGAGCGCTGTCTGACTTTTCGGCTCCGCGCCTCGGTGCGATCGCGATTGCGGGTGCGCTCAGCCGCGCCGGAATCGCAGGTTCCGATGTAGACGAAGTCATTATGGGCAACGTGCTCTCTGGTGGACTCGGCCAGGCACCGGCTCGCCAAGCAGCGATTTATGGTGGACTTCCAGACTCTGTACCTTGTCTGACCATCAACAAGGTTTGTGGATCGGGAATGAAGGCGATCATGCTCGCTGCTCAGTCCATCGCTCTTGGCGACTCGACAATTGTCGTTGCTGGTGGAATGGAGTCGATGACCAATGCTCCGTACGTCCTCGACAAAGCCCGTGCGGGCTACCGAATGGGCAATGGCGTCCTTGTTGACACCATGATCAACGACGGCCTGTGGGACCCGTACAACAACTGCCACATGGGAAACTGTGGCGATTCGACGGCTACCGAGTTGGGTTACTCTCGAGAGCGGCTGGATGAATTTTCCGCAGAGTCGTTTGCCCGGGCAAAATCGGCCCAGGCTGCGGGACGATTTGCGGAAGAAATTGTCTCGGTTTCGATTCCTCAGCGCAAAGGCGATCCGCTCTCGTTCGAGAGCGACGAGCAACCCGCAAAAGGTGGCGACCTTGCCAAGCTCGCAACCCTGCGACCCGCATTCAGTAAAGACGGCGTAACGACCGCTGGCAACGCAAGTTCGATCAACGATGGTGCGGGCGCACTTGTCCTGATGTCGGCTGAAGAAGCGGCGAAACGCGGGCTGAAGCCACTGGGACGCATCGCAGGCTACGCGACGCACGCCCAAGAGCCCACGAAGTTCACCACCGCTCCTGCCGAAGCCATCAACAAACTGGTTGCAAAAGCGGGCATCGCGCTCGCAGATGTCGATCTGTTCGAAATCAACGAGGCGTTCGCTGTGGTTGCACTTGGATGCGCCGAAAAGGTCGGAATTCCTCTCGAAAAGTTGAACGTCAACGGCGGAGCCGTTGCACTTGGTCACCCTATCGGAATGACCGGCGCTCGCCTCGTGATGACTTCCCTGCTTGAGCTGCGACGCCGTGGCGGTAAGTACGCCATCTCGACCCCGTGCATCGGCGGCGGCGAGGCGACCGCGGTCTTGGTCGAGGCGTTGTAAGCAGCCCAGTACCTCTCTATGATTAGAGAGGTCGGTCAGGTCCGGCGAACCGGGAGAGTTGATCGGCTGCAGAAAATTTGTTCATACCTCCCAAATATGATGTATAGTGGATACATCCCTTACGGGAGGTAAACCATGACATTCAAAGGTGACCTCAAGGCACTCATCCTGGCGGTTCTAGCCGACGGCGACTTGCACGGCTACGAGATTCTTAAGCAGATTCGGCAGCGCAGCGGGCAGGTATTCAAGTTCGGCGAGAGCAAGCTCTACCCCGCCCTCCACGGGCTAGAGCTCGACGGCTTCATCGCCGCCGAATGGATCGAGCAGGAAGGCAAACCAGACCGTAAGGTCTACCACCTCACCCCCACCGGCCAGGGAAAGCTTGAAGAGCACCGCGCCACCTGGGCCGAATTCTCCGCCGGTGTTGCGAGGCTGTTCGGACCAACGGAGGCAAGATGAAACACACTCTCAGCTCCTACCTCGAAGACCTCGAAGCCCGGCTACCCCTCCTCACCGAGCCCCAGCGAGTTGAGATCATTGCCGAGTATCGGGCGCACATAACAGCGGAAATCACCGCCGGAACGCCCGAGCACGAGGTCCTACGGAAGTTCGGTAAGCCCGCAAAGGTAGCGCACCAGTTCTACACGACCTACGGAGTCTACGAGTGGTTTCGGAAGTGGCAGTTCGCGACTCTAGCGTTTATGGCAATTCTGGCTGTCGGCATGAACTGGTATGCCTTTGGCAACCCGGCGAAGGTGCTGAACGGCTCCATTCCACCCGTTTGGCTCTGGAATCTTTCCTACTTTGTGATTGGCCCAATGGGATACTGGTGGTTCACTTACCGGTGTCGGAGCCAACGCGTGATCCCAATGCTGATCACTTTCTTCGTTTTGCTCTTGGGGTTCGCCATGACCAACTTACCAATGGCAAACGCTAGCAACGGGGCCGCGAATGTCAATTTTGCATTGCTCCCCAAAACGACTGAAGAGGCGATGAGTTTGTCAGCTGTCTCCACCCCCCTTGAGCAACTCGCCAAGGCAGCTGCGAACGCCGCCGACTCGACTCAGTTTGCGAAATTGCTCAGTTCGACACAACAGGCTGTCGTTGACCAGCAGCGGTACCTTCGCTTTGATCGCACAGGCTCAGGCACTTTCCTGATTCCTATGACTGAGTCTGTCCCAGCCAAGATCAACGGTGCTACGGTCAACTTCATGGCAGTAAGATTCGCGTTTACCGACAACTCAAAAACCGCGCTAGCGGCTTGGAAGAGGAGAGCCAGAGATATAGACTCGTTGGTCAGCCAAACCCGCCCTTCCGTAATCGAGTTCACAACGGGGCTAAGGAGCTATACAATTTGGTATTTGCTCTCCCGCAGTGCGAGTTGGGTACTCGCGGGGCAGTATTTCGGCTTCGTGGCAGGGGTCGGCCTATTGGCCAGCCAGCTCCCGCCACGACGAAATCGCCGACGATCTAGAACCTCGTCAGCTTAGGCTCACGGCAGAGTGCGCCTACCGCCGCCGAGGGCTTTTCCCCCTGTGCCTCGGTAGATTAGGTAGACCACTCCGCCAACGATGGCGAACGGCAAGAGGATTTTGGCGATGATGAGAATCGGTGCAACCACGATCTTCCAGATCAGGATAGCGGCGATGATCATTCCGACGATCTTGAGCAGATTCTTGTTTGAATCAGACATATCATTCAATACGGCGATATCTCGAAAAGGATTCAGCCGGGGCGGAAGTCCCGAGTCTAGTAGTCTGGAGCTATGGTAGAGCTGTCGCGGGCCTTTGATCTCGACTACTGTATCGGCTTCGGGTGGCACGACGGAATCCTATCTGCTTTGATCAAGACACCAGTGAAAGCATGGCAGTACATCGAAATCGCATGGATGGGAAATGACTTCGATCGAAGAATCTACCGCACGTGGTCGACCTCCGAAGAATCCGTACAGACTTTTCTGCAGGAAGCAGGCAACAAACTGACGAGACACGAGCGAGGAGCATCGGCGGTGGTTTGGGACGAGGAGTTGGTCAAGCTAATCGATCAGCTCATCGAGAGCATCAAAGCGCACGACTCCAATCAGTGCCGCTGGCTCTTAGCAACATCGGTTCTCAAGCAAGGCGATTGGTTTGAACCGGTGGGTGAATTGCGGATGGAAGGCAAGCTTCTCCGCGACGATATGAGGGTGTTTGGCAAGTTCTTCGAATGGTAGATATGCTAACCTAATGACTCCGAATGAAGCTGTTCCGACCCTGGTTTTGTCGCGTTTCAACCTTTCGAGATTTGTCTGCCTTAAGTGAAAGCGCGGCTGGAATTACGCAATTCAACGGAGCTGGAATATGACCATCGGCATCGTCGGAACGGGGCTCATCGGAGCCTCCGTCGGAATGGGGTTAAAGGCGAAAGGTCACCGAGTCATTGGCTATGACCTTTCCACCGAAAACACGGACATCGCGTTGAGGCGCTATGCAATAGACGAAGCCGTCTCTCTCTCGGAAGCGAGCGGAGCTGACGTGGTCTTTGTCGCCGTGCCGCCCGCCGCAACAGTAGCCGTTTTGGATCAAGTGTATGCGTTTCGCGCGCCGGAAACCCTGGTTACCGACACCGCGAGCATCAAGGCCGATGTCGTCGCGTGGGGAGCCGACAAAGAGTGGTTCGTCGCCAGCCACCCGATGGCAGGACATGAAAAAGGAGGGCCAAAGTTCGCCTCTAACTGGCTATTCCGAGGCGCCAAATGGATCATCTGCCCCGGAGCAGCACCCGCTTCGCTGATGGCCAAGTTGGAGTCGGTGGTGAAAGAGTTAGATGCTCTACCAGTTCGGCTAAGTGCTTCGGAGCACGACCGAACAGCGGCGATTCTCTCCCACCTCCCTCACGTTTTAGCCGGGCTGCTCCTTGAAACCGGAGCGCAACTAGAGTCCACCGAGGCCAGCGGCGGCTCGTGGAAAGACCTCACCCGAGTCGGCGGAGTCGACCCCGACCTCTGGACACAAATTTTGCTCGGAAACCGAACGGAAATAACATCTGTGTTGGAAGGCTACGCAGCCCGGCTGACTGAACTGAACCAGATGATCGCGAGCGGAGACAAAAAGGGCATCGAGGCCTGGCTAAAGGCGATGGCTAAGCTTAAGGGGAAGCAGAAGTGAGGCTCACCGTCACACCGATCTCCGCGATTCAGGGGGCATTTCGTCCGCCAAGCGATAAGTCGCTGACTCACCGCGCCTACATGTTCGCCGGGTTCGCGAGCAGCGAATCTATCGTCCGGAACCCATTGCGTGGTGAAGACTGCGAAGACACTCTTCGGGCGATGATTCACCTGGGGCTCAGACACGAAATGCTCGGTCCCAACGAGCTTCGCTTGATTCCGACTTCCGAGTGGATGCAGCCGAATCTCCCGATCGATTGCGGAAACAGTGGCACGACCATGCGATTGCTGGCGGGGCTGATTTCATGCCGTCCGCTGACGGTCGAGCTGTTCGGCGACGCAAGCTTGTCGAAGCGACCGATGGGGCGCATCGCCGCTCCACTTAAGCTGATGGGTGCGGAAATCGAGGGTGACCGTCCTCCGATTCGCATCAAAGGAACACAGCTCCAGGGGATTGATTACGTAAGCCCAGTTGCAAGCGCCCAGGTGAAGAGTTGCACTCTCCTAGCCGGTCTTCGAGCAAGCGGAACAACTTCGGTAACCGAACCTTCCCTATCACGAGATCATACCGAGCGGATGCTTCGGGCGATGGGCTTCTCGGTGATCACCGACGGTCTGAAGGTGAGCGTTGAGGGTGGACAATCGGGGCAAGGATTTGAGTTTAACGTGCCCGGCGATATCAGCTCAGCGGCATTCTTCATGGTTGCGGCCGCCATTCTTCCGGGAAGTCGGCTTGAGGTCAACGAGTTGAGTGTGAACCCAACTCGAACAGGCATCCTTGACGTCCTGACTCAGTGTCAAATTCCGCACGGAATCTTTGACATTCGGGAGGAGCTTGGCGAGCCAGTGGGCGACTTGGTGGTCCAGACCGCCGCGCAGTTACAGCCGTTTGAGATCAAGGGAGACCTCGTTCCCCGACTGATTGACGAGATTCCGGTGCTTGCCGTTTTGGCGACTCAGTGCGAGGGCACCTCGATCATTCGAGACGCGAAAGAACTGCGAGTGAAAGAGAGCGATCGGATTGAACTTGTCGCCGATGGTCTTCGGCGCATGGGAGCGACGGTTGAGACTTTTGAAGATGGAATGGCAATCACAGGTCCGACCCGCCTAACTGCCACCCACATCGATGCACATGGCGACCATCGCATTGCTATGGCGTTTGCGATTGCCGGTCTGATTGCCGAAGGGGTCACCGAGATAGACGGGGCAGATTCGATCGCAACCAGCTTCCCTGGCTTCGAGTCCGAACTTGCCCGTCTCTCTTTGGCTTAGTCTGGGGTTTAGTCTGGGGTTTAGCCCAGTTTCGACAGATCGGGGCGCTGGCGATATACTCCGGTGGATCGCTGAATCATGTTGGCGACAGCGAGGATGGTGCCTTCATCGTACAGGCGTCCAACCAAGGACACGCCGATGGGGCGTCCTTGCTCATTGAGTCCCATTGGAATGAAGACCTGTGGGTGCCCAGTGAGGTTAGTGGTGACCAACACGTCACCTGCTCTCTCAGGAATCACGACCAGATCGAAATCAGCTAGCTCTTCTTCGAATCGAGTCATCACCTGCGACCGGGCACGCATTGCCTGGATGTAATCCACACCGGAATGCAATTCGGCGGCTCGGAAGATGGGCGGCCAAAGCGAACCTTTCATAGTGTCCACTCTTCCGTCACGAGTGATCGTGTCGAACGCCGCGGCGGCTTCGATGGAGAGCACTTCGTCAACGCCATCAGTTGGCGGGGTGAACTTCACGCCCTGCAACTTGGCGCCCATGGACTGAAGCATCGGTCCTACTGGTCCAATCTCCTTGGCGACATCATCTTCGTCGAATCCTTGACTTGCCATGACTCCGATCTTTAGTTTCTTGAGATCAGCAATTGGTCGGTACGTGAGCGGATAGTCCACCGCCATCAGGTCTTTTCCGTCTGACCCGTGGATCGCGGAGAGGACAATCGCGCAGTCTTCGGCGCAGCGGCAGAGTGGTCCAACTTTATCCATGGTCCATGACAGAGCCATTGCACCAAAGCGGCTAGTGCGTCCAAATGTTGGGCGCAAGCCAGTTACTCGGCAGCGCTGCGAGGGCGAGATGATTGAACCGAGAGTCTCGGTTCCTATCCCAAACGCGAAGAGTCCGGCGGCAACACCGCTAGCGGAACCTGCCGACGACCCGCTTGATCCCTGCTTTGGGCTCCATGGGTTGAGGGTGAGTCCGCCAAACCATCGGTCACCGTAGGCCAGGGCACCGACCGAGGTCTTTGCCACACAGATCGCACCAGCTTCCGTAAGTTTGTCAAAGACAGTCGAGTTGTAGCCTAGCTTCTGCTCGCGATAGGGCTCAGCACCCCAAGTTGTAACATAGTCCTTGACGGCAAAAAGATCCTTGATGCCATAGGGGATGCCGTGAAGCGGGCCACGATACTTCCCTTTCTGAATCTCCTCGTGGGCTTGCTTCGCCTGGGCTCGGGCGAGCTCTTCGGTGAGCGTAATGACGCAGAACAGCTTGGGTCCGAACTCTTTGAGTCGCTGCAGATAGATTTCGGTGAGCTCGATCGGCGAAAGCTGCTTTGCCTTGATCAAAGCGCCGAGTTCGGCGAGGGTTAAGAAGGCGATGTCCTCCTCTTTGGCGGGCTTGCTGATCGTGACCGGCGGCGTTGTGCGGATGTCGTTTCGTCGTCCAGCTTTGGGCTTCTTTCCGACCGGGACGAAGTTAAAGGCTGGCGAGACTTCGTTGCCGAGCCCCTTTTCGCGGAGCTTCTGCAAAGCTTCGTGCCCCGGACCAAAAGCTCCGAGCACAGAGCGGCGTTGATCGTCAGTGAGGGAGATGCCCGCGAGCTTTTCGGCGGCTTTGACGTCATCAACCGTCAGCTTTCCGTTCTGTTGGGCAATTGCGGATAGCGGCGCGCTCAGCGCGAGTAACGAACCCGTCAGAAAGTGCTTTCTGGAAATCCCAGCGTCAAAACCCATTGCGGGATTCTACTCGTTTGCCCACTTGTTAATCAGCCACCAATTCGCTTGATCATGCGGCACGAACTTGGGATGGAGCAACGTCTCGAAGGACGGTAAATATCCCAGGGAGCCCCCACCATACTGTTTTATCTTCATGATGACCTCTTCAATGTAGCGTCGCGCCTTTTGGCAGCGGTGAATATCCGCGAGCGAACCGCAAGAATTTATGTTCGACGCAACGGCTATCTTCTCAAGGTCCTCAAAAATTTGGCGGCAAGGAGCCAGGTGATTCATTGCTTCTCCGGGCTTCTTGTCAGCGTAAGCTTGGGCGGCCTTATCGACTTGTCGGACAAACTCGACGGACTTCTTGACGAACTGGCTGACTCCTCGTTGGTCAGAGTCGAGCGCAAAGGCTGTCGCCCTTTCGGCAAGTTCAAGTGCCCGGTCTCCCCCTTCACCCACAAGGCTCCCCCTGTCTCTGAGCCAAAGGAGAAAGGGATTCGAGTAAAGCAGTAGTCGGCACTTGATGCCGCTACGGATTCCACCGAAGCCAAACCAGCCACCACATTCTTGAAGCTCAACTCCCATGAGCCGAGCCCACTCCTCCTGAGTTTCTGAGTGCTTGAGGTACGCCCGCAGCAGATTTGGGGCAGATTCCTGCGTGGGAAGTGATTGATAAATCTCGATGTCTTCGTCGCGCGATGCGTTGACGAGGGGAGCGCCTTGGCCAACGCCTGATTCGGCAGAAGTTAGAATCGTTCCGCAGCCCTCGATGACGGGAAGAATTGTGTTGTAGTTCCCCATCAGCCCGAGTTCCCAGGTTGTGACGCAGACTCCCTCGACCCCGAGCCTTTCGGCGGCTTCGGCATGCTCAGTCACATTTCGTTCGGTCTGTGGCAGGTGGCACCAAGATGCGTTGTAGGTATGGACCGCTGGGCAGAACACCGTGCGGAATCCTTTCTCACGGAACAGTTCAGATGTGTGCTCTGGCGACTTGAAGTATTGCCAGTCGAAGATGACGGTCTCCTTCGGCATCATGTCTAGGGCGTCGGGGTGCTCAAAGTACATGTCCCCCCAGACTCCGGGAGTCCGGCCGGCATCGACCACTCTTTGCGCGAGTGGAGCGAAGTGTTGTCCGTAGAGAACAGCCTTGCCGTCCCCTGGCTGAGTCTCGACAAATGCTTGAGAGGCGCCTTTTCCGAGTTGAGCGGTCTCATCGCCACCAATGTGAATCAATTCGGAGTTAAAGATCGAGATCGCGTCGTCAACAATTGACTCGCATAGCGAGACGAATTTGGGATTGATGGGATCACCGGACATTCCAGCGAATCGTTCGCAAGCATATTGCTCTCCGCCCGAAGCGTAAAGGAACCCTTCGAAGTGCCCTAGCAAGTTGATGAACGGCACGATTTGGAGCTCTTTGAACTCCTTCTGAAGCGATGTCACGAGTTCGGGGGTTAAAGACCCGAGCCCGGCAACCCAAGGCACCGATGGGTACGCAAAGCGGTGCTCTAGATAGAGTCCGAGAGCGTTGTAACCTGAATCAAGCGAGAGCTTGCAGAGGTGACGCATGTAGGTCGGCGTCGGGCATTGCTCCCGCGCGATGTCGTACAGCCACATGCGTAGCCTCATCTGCCTATCCCCACTGTCCGAACAGTTCGCTGATAGACGTGTTCTGGTTGATTCGCTTGATGGCGGCCGCGATGAGCGGGGCTGCCGAGAGAACGGTCAGTTTGGGGAACAGCTTGTCTTCGGGAAGGTTGACGGTATCGAGAACAACCACCTCGGAGATGCAGCTCTCTTGCAGTCGCTGGGTTGCCGGCGAGGAGAGGATTGCGTGCGTACAGCATGCAATCACTTCCTTAGCGCCTCGGTCCATCAAGGCTTGGGCACCGGAAGCGATGGAACCGCCGGTATCAATCATGTCGTCGATCATGACGCAGCGCTTCCCGCTGAAGTCTCCAACGATCTCCACGACCTCCACCTGGTTCGGGGCGGGTCGGCGCTTCGCGATAACGATGAACGGGCACTTGAGCATGTCCGCGAGCTTCTTGGCTCGGCCAACACCACCGACATCCGGTGCGACGACGCAGACGTCGTCTTGGTTAGCGAGACCCTTATCGATGAAGTACTGCCCCAGAATTGGTCCGCCGTAAAGGTGGTCAACAGGGATGTTGAAGAAGCCTTGGATTTGGTCAGCGTGGAGATCGAGGGTTACAACTCGCGATGCACCCGCCATCTGAATAAAGTCGGCGACCAAACGCGCGGTGATCGGCTCACGAGGCTTGACCTTCTTGTCTTGTCGGGCGTAACCGTAATAGGGCATCACGACGGTGATCCGCTTTGCTGATGCTCGTCGGAACGCGTCGAGCAAGATGAAGAGCTCCATCAGGTTGTCGTTCGCCGGAGCACAGGTTGGCTGAAGAATGAAGACGTCGGAGCCTCGGGCGGACTCTTCGATCATAATCCGAATTTCGCCGTCGGCAAATTTCGAGGCTTTCAGCTTGCCGAGCGGAGCGCCAAGCTCAGCAGCAACCTTGGATGCCAAAGATGGGTTTGCGTTGCCCGCAAAGAGCTTGATACCGTTGTTGAGATCGTTCATTCTGGTGTGTTTTCGTGTTGTTGCCGACGCCGTTCAGCCCACCCATCCTTGGTTACCTGTCGAGCTCGTCCAAACCCGGCTCCACCAGCTGGAATCTCGTCAGTGATGACCGATCCCGCTGCTGTTAGCGCACCGTCGCCAATCGTTACCGGTGCGACTAGTGTTGAGTTTGAACCCACAAAAACGTTCTTGCCGATCGTTGTGCGGCTCTTTTTATAGCCGTCGTAGTTGCAGGTGATCGTGCCTGCGCCAATATTGGTTTCCTCACCAATTTCGCTATCGCCAATGTAGGTGAGATGATTGACCTTCACCCCGGCGTGGAGATGGGACCGATTAACCTCGACAAAGTTGCCGAGCCTGACTCCGTCTTCGAGGACGGTCTTCGGTCGAATATTTGCAAACGGGCCGATGCGGCATCCGTTGCCAACGGTGGCCTCATAGCCATGGGACATGAACAGGTAGCAATCGTTGCCGATCCTCATGTCCGAAAACTTGCAGTTTGGTCCGATCCGGCTTCCTGCTCCAACAACGGTGGAACCTTCGAGATATGTGTTTGGCTCGATGATCGAGTCTTGACCGATGGATACTGCGGGACCGATGTAGGTGGTTGCGGGGTCGACAATTGTGACTCCG
Source organism: uncultured Armatimonadota bacterium (assembly GCA_903927345.1). GTDB lineage: Bacteria > Armatimonadota > Fimbriimonadia > Fimbriimonadales > Fimbriimonadaceae > Fimbriimonas. The sequence goes on from CAIYMO010000025.1 coordinate 10,590, forward strand.
GCCCGCATGTGCCGCTCGTTGATTTGGCGACGGAGGATCGTGTTGGCTTCGGCAAGCTGAACTCGATCGTTGACACCAAGAAGAATCGATGGATCCGCACTGATAAACGCCTTCACCGCGCGGCTTGATTCCGAAAGGTAGCTGACGATGTCGGTCAGATAGTATTCGCCTTGAGCGTTGTCCGACTTAAGCGTCTTGAGCGCCTCTCGGAGCGAGGCTCCGTCAACACAGTACATTCCTGCGTTGGCGTATCGAATTTGCTTTTCTTCGTCAGATGCATCTTTCTGCTCGACGATTCGGGTCGCAACGCCGTTTTCAACAACGACCCGGCCATATCCGGTTGCATCGGACAGATGGGCGACCGAAAGGGTGCAGGTGCCGTTGTGCTCAGCTAAAAACTCTTTGAAATAGTCAACAGAAATCAGTGGAGTATCGCCACAGGCGATGACGACCGTTCCTTCAACCTCGCCAAGTTCAGCGAGAGCGCACTGGACGGCATGCCCGGTTCCGAGCTGTTCCCTCTGCCAGGCGTACAGGTAGCTTGGCCCCAGTGCTTCAACAATCGCTTCTCCGCCGTGTCCAACGACGATGATCACTCGATCGACGCCAGCGGAGATCATGTTGTCCGCGACAAGCTTGACCATCGGAACGCCGCAAACCTGGTGCAGACACTTAGGTAGGTCTGACTTCATCCGGGTGCCCTTTCCCGCGGCGAGAATCAAACCGGTTGTTGTGGCTTTGGACATAAGGAGGGCGTTTCATTTTGCCTCTTTTAACACCCCGTTTACAAGGCTGTAAGAGGCTGAATCAGAGGCGATGAGTTTTTCTTAGGAGCAAAAGAAAATCTGGGGAACAAACTTGCATTTGTTCCCCAGATTTGTACCGTTCGAAATCAGCTTATGCAGACTTCTTTGCTCGACGTCGTGCCAAGCCGAAGATACCAAGTCCGAGGGCAGCCATCGAAGCTGGTTCAGGAACCAAGCCAACCGAGTACGCGATCTTGTTCGAGGTTGGAGCAGCGAATGCGAACAATCCTTCGGTCGTCGCATCTTTTCGGTAGAAGTTGTTTCCGATGCTCGAACCGATGTTATCGGTCGTGTAAGTCACAACTCCCAGTCGGTTCGTGGTGCCCGTAAACGAAGCCACTCGCTGGGTGATCAATACGTTCTGCGGCAAGGTAATACCTAGACCTGCAAGATTGGTGAAGTTGATCGTGGAGAAGAACCCCGCGTTCAGACCCGTTCCAAAGTTAACTGTTCCGTTAAACCCACCAATTAGAGGTTTGGTATTTGCCCCCGAGGTGTAGGCGCCACCGGTGAGATCGTAAAAACGAATCTCAACGTTTGCGGTGAGCAGATTTCCCGTGTTGCTCCCGGAAGTTGAGTTAAAAATCCCGAAGCCGAACGAGTCAAGAACGCCGCCTTGTGACAACGAAACTTGGTCTCCCCAAGTCGCCGAGGTCAGAGCATTCGATGTGCCGGCTGAGAGTGCCGAAGGAGCAGCCATGTTATCGTAAACGATCAACGGCTGAGCGTTTGCCGCGACAGCGGCTCCGAGAATTGCAAAAGCAAGCAGTACCCTTTTCATAGTCATTTTCAATCCAATAAGTCACTCACTGACCTAAGTCAGTAAAAAACACATCCAAAAAGTTTTTATGGACAGGTTAAGACTACAGGCAAAACGCTGAAAACCTGCATAAGTCTCACAAACAACTTCAGGTTTGGATAAAAGGTCAGAAACCTATCAGATTGCGAACCTGGATACACTAGGCTTCATGTCCGTACACGTCATTGATCACCCTCTAGCGCAGCACTACCTGGCGCAGCTTCGTGACGTTACGACCCAGCCGGAGCGATTTCGGCGAATCTCTCGGCATCTGACCACCCTGCTCGTGATTGAAGCAACGCGCTCGATCACTCAGCGAGAGGAGACGGTTACGACTCCGATTCAGGACACCAGCGTGAGTTATTTAGGCGAAGGACTTGCTGCTGTGCCCATCCTTCGCGCAGGCCTCTCGATGCTCGAGCCAGTGCTTGAGCTCTTCCCGGATGTTGCAGTGGGCTATGTCGGGCTTGAGCGCAACGAGGACACGGCGGAAGCACGACGTTACTACATGAAGCTTCCGCGTCTGGAGGGCCGCTTCTGCCTCGCGCTTGATCCCATGCTCGCCACCGGAGGCTCGGCGGCAAAGGCGATCACAGAATTGAAGGCAAATGGGGCTAAGAAGGTCACGATGGTCTGCGTCATCTCTGCTCCAGAAGGGATTGCCTACCTACAAGGCGAGCACCCTGATGTCGAGATTTACACTGCGTCGGTCGACGAGCGGCTCAATGATAAGAAGTACATCGTGCCCGGGCTAGGCGATTTTGGCGACCGGCTGTATGGGACGATGTAAGCCCAGTGCTGATACACTGAATCCATGAAACCTAGATTGCAAGAGGCGGCTTTGCTCCTTGCGATCTTCTTCGACATGGTGGGATTCACCATGTTGATTCCCAACATCCAGCTCCGCGCTGACTCGCTTCTCGGAAGCACGCCTCTCAAGGGGCCGATTATTGGACTCCTTCTTCAGAGCACATTTATCATCCAGCTCGTGGCATCGCCGCAATGGGGTCGTTTTGCGGATCGGGTCGGAGGGAAGAAAATCTTTGTCGCGTGTCAGTGGCTCAGCGCACTGGCGATGCTTCTGTACGGCCTCGCCGAGTCGATTCCGTTGCTCTTCTTGAGCCGAGTCATGGCGGGTTTTGGATCGGCAAACATTGCCGTTGGTCAGTCGATGATCGTCGCCAGCACTGACGAGACGCACAGAAAAGTCGTCCTTGGTCGCCTGAGCGCAGCGATCTCTGCGGGCAGCATTCTTGGACCAGCGATCGGCGGTTTTAGCGCCCACTACTTCGGAAACCACTGGATCGGCGTGGTCGGGGCGGTCATTTCTGCCGCTGGTGGTCTGCTCGTTCTGTTATTCGTTCCCGAGATTAAGCCGGCCCCGAAGGAGCACCAGAAATTGAAATGGATCGACCTCAGCTTTTTCCAGAAGTATCCTTCGATCAAACCGTTCTTCTGGATCGCGGTCGCGGCCAGCTTTGCTCTTGCCACTCTCGAGGGAACGTTTGGGCGGCTGATCAAGGCGACGCTTGGCTATGGCGAACGCGAGTTCGGCATCATCTTTAGCTACGAGGGCCTACTCGGCGTCCTCGTTTCTGCGTTTGTGTTGCAGTGGCTTGGGAAGAAGCTTTGTGATACTTCCCTACTCCGCCTCGGCTATATCCTCCAAGGCATCGGGCTGGTCATCAATCCGTTTGTTGCCCCCCTAATCAGCATCGCTCCCGGAATGGTTTGGCTCCTTCTGGCGTCGACATTCTATGCGCTTGGTGCCGGAATCGTTGGTCCAACGCTCAGTGCGTTGACATCGAACTCGGTTCCTGATGAAGCTCAGGGGGAGTTGTTCGGGAACCTCCAGGCAGCCAGAACGTTCGGGTTTATCATCGGCCCGATTGTAGGTGGTGCTTTGTTTGACGTCTCGCATGCGGCTCCTTACATCTTTGCCGCCCTAGTCTGTGTTACCGTTGCGTTTGCGCTTCCGGCGATCTGCGCCTGCCATCCTAAGAAAGCATGAACGGCGCCGAGCTCAGAGTAGAGATGCTTCGGGAAGCCTACGCCCAGGGTTGGTTCCCGATGACCGTTGATGAAGACGACAACGAAGTCGACTGGTTTCAACCCTACGAGCGATGCCTGTTTCCTATCGAAGGCATCCGGGTGAGCAAGTCCCTTCGAAAGACTCTGAAGTCCGAACAGTTTGAAGTGACCTTCGATCAGGCTTTTGACGAGGTCATGTGGGCATGCCGACGACCTGATGACAACTGGATCACTGCCGACTTTGTACGGATTTACGGTGACGCCCACCGAATGGGTTGGAGGCACTCCTGCGAAGTTTGGCAAGGTGGCGAACTCGTCGGCGGCACATACGGCATTGCGCTTGGCGGTGCCTTCTTCGCCGAATCGATGTTCCACAGAGTCACCGATGCGTCGAAAGTCGCACTCTTTCACATGGTCGAAACTTGTCGCGCCAAAGGGTTCGTACTGTTTGATGCGCAAATCCTGAATCCGCACCTCGCCTCGCTCGGCGCATATACAGTATCAAATCTGGCATATATGCGTATGTTAAAAGACGCTTTGCGGCTCCGAACTGAGTGGTCAGCTTGACAATTGGTTCAGGATTTGCTATGAACTAATCGGTATCATCACCAACGAGGCAATATGGCGTCCAGAATCATGACAATCCCAGAGATCGAATCGGCTTACTCAAAGTTGAGCCACGATCCAAATATGCGCGCGCTCTCCGCCGTTCTCCGAATCGGAGCGGAACAGATTGAGCGTCGTGGTCGGCTCGGGATTTTCCGGAATCTTGTTTTCGTCACCGGCTGTCTCGCGCTCATTTTCACCTTCGTCGCGGCGACCCCGATGGTTCCGCAAAAGATCAAAGCCGCTCTCCAAATCTGGGAGTATGCATCGGTTGGCGTCTGCGTCTTCTCGGTCGGAATTCTCTGGCGAGTTCGGGCAAAGCTCGAGGTTTATCTCGCTGATCAAAATAAGATCCGCGCGATGATGGTCGAGTACTCCCAGCGAATCGTTGGTGTGCCGAACTTCAACCCAACTCCCCTTTCTGAGGAGCTTCGCGGCACCCTTCGCGAGGCTTTGCGCAAACAGGGCGGCGGAAGCTCCGACCTCGAAGCCATCGTCGACCGAAGCTAAAGTATGCTTGCCGCATGATTGCGGCATCCATTCTCCTTGCATCCCCGAGCATCCTCATTTACGGCGGGCTCTTGGTGGATGGCAGTGGCTCGGCACCCAGAGAGGCGAATGTCCGTATTCAGGGAAGCCGAATTGTCGAAATCGGCGCGCTCCGACGGCTTCCGGGCGAAACCGTCATCGCCGCCAAAGGGTTCGTCGTGTGCCCAGGCTTTATCGATGCCCACAGCCACGCTCTAGGTGGAATCGAGAAAGAGCCCACGGCGATCAGCCAGCTGTCTCAGGGCATTACTACTGCCGTTGCCGGTCAGGATGGTGGGTGGTCACAGCCGGTCGCCAAAGAGTTCGCAGATATCCTTCGGATCAAACCCACGATCAACTTCGCGATGTTCAGCGGTCATGGCGGACTGCGAGCTGAGGTGATGGGCAAAGACTATAAACGAGTTGCCACCACTGCTGAAATCGAGAGAATGAAGACCCTTCTCGCCGCCGACATGAAGGCGGGTGCGCTGGGACTTAGCAGCGGACTCGAGTACGACCCGGGCTACTACAGCAATACCGACGAGATCGTTCAGTTAGCCAAAGTCGCGCGCCAAGGGATGTATATCAGCCACGTTCGTGATGAGGCGGATAAGGCGATGGACGCCTTCCAAGAACTCAGCAAGATTGGCAAAGAGGGTTCCCTTCCCGCTCAGATTAGCCATATCAAGCTGGGAAGCAAGGCGGTTTGGAACAAGACAAGCGACGTGATCAAGCTCATCGAAAAGGAGCACCTGACCGCTGACGTCTATCCTTACACCTACTGGCAATCAACCATCGCCGCCCTTTCGCCAAGCCGGGACTGGGAAAATGATGAGATCTGGGTGAAGGCGCTAGACGATGTGGGAGGAGCCCAAAATGTGCGGCTGAGCACCTACACTCCTAACCCCGCTTGGGTTGGCAAAACGATCGCAGAAATTGCCCAAACCACGGGCCGAACTCCGATCAAGATTATTCAGGAGATTTTGCTCACAACCAACGAGGAAGGTCGCCAAAGTGTCGTGGTCACCGCGATGCAAGAAAGTGATCTCGTCAAGTTCGTTCGCCATCCCAAGATCATGTTTTGCTCGGACGGAAGCATTGGCGGCAGCCACCCACGCGGCGCGGGAACGTTTCCTCGGATTCTTTCGAAGTATGTGCGAGAGCAAAAGGTCTTGACTGTGCAAGAAGCGATTCGTAAGATGACCTCGTTCCCAGCCCAGACCTTCAAACTCAAGAATCGAGGGTTGCTGAAGAAGGGTTACATTGCGGACATCGTCATTTTCAGCCTGTCCAAGATTGCGGATCATGCAACTCCTTCAGACTCGAAAGCTCTAAGCACCGGGGTGCGCGATGTGTTTGTGAACGGCGTCCATACAATGAGCCAGGGCAAACTCACAGGACTCCGCGCAGGAACTCCGATCTTCCGAGACCGATAGTTCAAACCAGCCGCCGAGGACGTAAGATAGATTCAGATGACGACGAACCGGCTTGAAGCGTTTAGCGATGGAGTCCTTGCCATTATCATCACGATCATGGTGCTGGAGTTTAAAGTTCCAAGCGGCAACACGATCGCCGAACTTGCACCTTACGCTCCGAAACTCTTGAGCTACCTGCTCTGCTTCGCGATGGTGGGCATCTACGGGAACAACCACCATCACATGATGCAAGCGACTCGCTTTGTGAACGGTGCGGTTCTTTGGGCTAATCTACACCTCCTGTTTTGGCTCTCGCTGGTGCCGTTCTGCAATGCTTGGATGGGTGCATCCTCATTTGCGAACCTACCAACCTTTGCGTTTGGACTGGTGCTGTTTCTGTCGGCAGTAGCGTTTACATTGCTGGAAAAGACGATCATCCGGTACGAACGCGAATGCGGCGTATTGGCGGACGCCATTGGCGACGGAAAGAAGGAGAAAATCTCCCTGTTGGTCTACTTCATAGCCCTGCCGATGGCATGGATCGCACCGTTTGTTTCCGTAGCCTGCCACTTTCTGGTCGCACTCATCTGGATCGTCCCGGACAAACGGTTGGAAGCACTCCTCGAAGAGCAAGAGCGTAGAGACTATGCTGCTCGACAGGAGCGCGAATTGGGCACAGATTAGCGTTTTCGGTAAGGGGAGCACAGGGGGTCGCCAATAACGATGTCTTCCCAGCCGACAAATCGCGAGCCCGCATAGAAGCTCTCGGCAAGAGTCCAGCCGTCGGCATACCGATCAAAAATGATCGTTGGCGAACCGACTGCCTGGAGGAGAGGTTCGTCACAGTAGCCCTTTACGCCTGTAACGCGTCCACGAATCAGATCGGCGATCAGGGACTGCCCACCAGTTGTTGGTAAGAACGTTCGGGCGGACGTCGAAACCGCGGTTTCTGCAATTGCTCCCGGCTCGAATCGGAGCATCAGATATCCCTTTGCATCGAATTTCGGATCATTGCTTCCCCAGGACGCATAACCGGCGAGACCGCTCGCCCGGCCTACGAAGGTGTCAGTTCGGTCAACTTGGGTGATCACCTTCTTTGCGGTGAGCTTCTGCCCGGCGACGACCAAGTCGGCATCCCAATCGTTGTCTGCCATTTCGTTGATCACCTTGTTGTCCAGCTTGCCTTCGGGTGCCGGACTCAGGGGCACCTTCGCCGTATTCCCGATACCGTGACCTTCGGCGACATCAATGAGGAACTTCCCGCTTGGACCGTTCTTCTCCGCTTGAAGTGAGAACGTGATCAAAAGCCGGGCCTCCTCTACGGTGTACCCATCGAGGCGTGTCACTAAGTAACCGCCGTGTTTCGCGTGGCTAAATCGCTCTTTGGAATCCCAAAACCGGTTGACCCAACACTTACCCGTGAAGCCTGAGTCATTGAGAATCACCGGAGTGACGTCTTTGCGGGAATCGTAGCCGGTTGCGGCGATTGTTGAATCCAATGACGGTTGCGTATTTGAAACTCCCGTCGGTGCGCCGGTGAGCCGGATCGGCATCCCCTTGGTAAGCACAATAAAGTCGATCTTAGGATGCTTTTGCAAGTATGCCAACAAAGGCTTTTGGACCTGCTCGACGAACTTCGCGTAAGGCATCGTTTCGTTGCCAGCGTTCAGCGCCGAATCTTGGCACGAAACCTTGAGAACATTTTTGACTCCTCGGCGACGTTGGTAATCCTCACTGATCTCGACCGAGGCCGGGCTTGCCTCGTTCTGAATGACGAGGACACGATCGGTGAGGCTGGTTTGAAAGCCAGCGAGCAATAAGGCCGAGATCATGTGTGGATTATAGCCGTCTATCCTACGACGGCAACTTCGGCACCCAGAAGCACCCGTAGGACGTCTGCCACAGAGTAGCTCAGCTGACCAGGTCTTAGGAAGCGGCTGATTCCTTTTACGTCGTCGCCTGCCGTGACCAACGAAGGCTCCACAATCCCTTTTCGCGATTGTGCCAGACCAATCGTTCCGAGAAGTCCATTGCAAACGCACTTTCGACCCTCGCAATTTGCGGCATCTCCGCCCTTTCGGATGTAGTCCTCAACTGGCTCCGCCGCGCAGCGGAATCCCACGCCACCACTGGGAAGCTGATACGCCTCGCGAAGGTATCCCAAATCGCAGATACGGTTTCGATTCTCGATGATTGCTGGTTCCGACGCCGTCCCCATCATTCTGAGGACCTTAAACGGGAAGCCCGTTGGAGATGCCTTTGGATCGGTAAACACGTCTGCCGATCCTTCGATGCTTGCTCGAATGACTTGAGACTTGATGCGTGGAGAAATTCCTGACTCTTCGCAGAACGCAAACGCAGTTCCGACTTGGATTCCCTGAGCCCCTAGTTCTTGTGCCGCTTGAAGTCCTTCTGCAGTTCCGCACGACCCAGCGAGCCAGAACGGCAAGCCCAATTCACGGAACTTGGCAAAGTCAACCTCATCGCGCTCTCCATAGATTGGCTCGCCAGCAGCGCTGAGTTGCATGGCTCCGCGAGGTGGTGCGTTGTGTCCACCGGCTTTCCAACCCTCGACAATGAAGCCGTCCGCCGGAGGCGAGCACTTCTTCGCCATGACCTGGGCC
>CAIYMO010000026.1 GCA_903927345.1 uncultured Armatimonadota bacterium
CGATACCGAGATCGACCCACGACTCGACGCCCTAGACCTCACCAGTCCAAGCTGCGGCTTCACCTGGTACCCCAATGTCACCCGCATCGAGCTCCTCATCCTCTCCCTGCGCCACATCCACGGCCACCTCGGTCAGCTCCACGAAATCCTAATCGCAAACGGCGAAGACATCGAATGGCTCGGACAGGCAAGGTAGCCCATACTCGAAACTCCCCAGAATTGGGGAGTCGGTAAGCGATAGCGAACCGGTGGGGCTGTTGTAATCTCGTACCAAACAAGGAAATGACCCACTCCACCGACGCCGAACTCCTCCAAGCCGCGAAAGACCTCCTCGGTCAACACATTGTCATGCCCGGCTTCCGCGCCCGAATCGTCGAAACCGAAGCCTACGGCCCTGCCGACCCCGGCTGCCACGCCTACCGAGGTGTAACCCCCAGAACTCAAGTAATGTTCGACAAGCCGGGACTTGCCTACACCTACTTCACCTACGGCAACCACTGGATGTTCTGTGTCACCTGCCTCAAACCCGGCACCGCCGGAGCAATCCTCATCCGCGCCGCCGTCCCCATCGAAGGGCACGAAGAAATGCGCAAAAGACGCCCCAAAGCAAAAAAAGACCAAGACCTGCTGAACGGTCCCGGGAAGCTCTGCGCCGCGCTCCAAATCAACCAATCCCACTACGCCCTCGACCTCACCCAGTCCAACGGCACCCTCTGGCTAGAAACCGGCGAGCGGCCCCGGAAGATTAGAACTGGCACAAGAATCGGCCTCGCCCAAGGCAAAGGCGATCTCCTCCCATGGCGCTTCTGGTCCGCCGAAGACGAACCCCACGTCAGCCGACCCCTAACAAACCCCTAACAAACTTCCAAGTAATCCTTGTCCGGCAGAGCAGGGAAGGGAGCCGTTGGCAACGTCTGATACCAAAACGCCACCGAAGCAATATCATCCTGCAAAGGCAAATACCGCCCGCCCGATCGCCATCCCAACGCCTGAATCGTCACCCGCAAATCCGATGCGAACCGTACCGGGTCAACAATATGCCACCGGTACATCCCAAACCGCGTATTCGCCTGATACGTCCCATCCGGACGCAGAACCTGCGGAAGCCCCGCATAGGGCGTCGTAAACTCCTGATACTGCCCGCCAACGTCAAAGTTGTACGATCCGCAGAAGTAATCTTCCGTTCCCGTCCCACAAATCGTCGGAAACTCGCGATCCCCGTCCATAAAGAACTTGATCTCGCCCTCGCCCCACCAGCCGTTGTTGTTCACACCCCACGCCATGTACGTCCCAACGTACTGCCCCTGACCCACAACCCCGTCCAGAATCGTGTAATCCTCCTTGTAAGGCAGCGGGTTCGTCCGCCGGAACTGAGCGTGAAAATACGCACAATCCTCCGGCACCTCGGTCAACGTGTAATTCACCTGATAGTAGAGAATCAAGTCCGTCGCATCGATATTTGTCACCGTCATCCGGCACCGCTTCCGAAAAGGCATCTCCCAGTAGCAGTTAAACGCACTCCCTGGGTTCACACAAACCGCAAGCGACGAAACCTGTGCGTACTTCTGCCACCCGCAAGCAAAGAAATCCCCCATCGGACACTCCACCGAAGGCTGCTCCTGGTCGTCCCAATAGATCCGAAGAATGCTAAACCGCCAATGCCCAATCGGCGTCATCCACATCTGCTGAACCGCCCCCGATCCCTCAATGTTCGCGATCTCAAACGTCTCGCCCGGCCCAATCTTCACCGAAGGCGAAACCTTCCACCCCTGCCCAAGGTCCCGCGCACACTTCTCACCGGTCCCCGAAGTAGCCATCCCGCCCTTGCCCTTCTCCCCCGTAAAATTCTCCGGCGAAATCGACCGCGTCAAAGCCCCCGAAACCCGAGACAAATTCCCCAAACCCATCCCCAACCCGTTAAAACTCATCGTGACCGAACATTACCCCGATGCCCCGTATCGAAGCACCTCCAACACAACCACATAAAACAGCGTTCCCTTGCTCGCGATGCATCGGTAACTGCCCAACCGCAAACAAGACCAAGTGTAGGGAGAATAAGCCAGGGTCTAAAACTAAAATGGCCCGCTCACAAGGAGCGAACCGACTTCAGTGCAACCGTTTTACCGACCACTTAAACAGTAAGCGGGGAGACCCGCTGTTCAACTGCTTTTGTTGGAGCAGTCGACCATTTTCTAATTCAATGAAGATATTATGTTGTTATGAGTCCGGAAGTCAAGTCCTATTCCGAATATATCCTTTCTCTCGATTTAGGGAGTAACTCTGTCGGATATGCCGCAATCCAAACACAAGGCTGGGACACTCTAGAAGATCCGTCAAAATTCGGCGTGTTTCTCACCGGAAGTCACATCTTCGAAGAGGCCGGTGAAGACGACAAGGGAAAGCGCACCCTCAAAAACCAAGATCGACGCCGGTACCGACTCGGAAGAAGAACGTATCGCCGTCGCGTATATCGCCGCGAAGAGCTATACAAAATCTTCAGCCAGCTAGGCGCTCTCCCCTCGGACGAGAGCCAACGAGACGCCGTTCTCACCCGTCACACCCACGAAGGCAGAAACGTGCAACCCTGGGTATTGCGCGCTCGCGCTCTCGATGAAGCACTCTCGCTTGAGGAGTTCGCCAAAGCCATCTGCCACCTAAACCGTCACCGAGGCTATCTCAGCACAAGGGACCTCATGGCCGACAAGATTCCGGCTGAGTTTCGTCAAAAGTCGCAGTACGCCGAAGAAGTCGACGAAGAGGCAGAAGAAGACGGAGAAAAGCTTGGCGTTGTGCTCGGCGGAATCAAAGCCTCATACTCCGCCATCGCCTCAGGTCAGGCCAGAACGTATGGCGAACTCATGATGAAGATTGCTAGTGACGGAAAATACACGCGGCACTACACCAAGCGATTCGACAAATCTCAAAAGGACAAGACGCCAGAACCCGAAACGAAGAAGCTCGTCTACCGTTCCGACCGCGCCCTCATCCGAGCAGAATTCCACCGCATCTTCGACAAGCAATCCAACTATCACCCCGCACAACTAACCCAAGAACTCCGCAAGCAGTTGGAGCACATCATCTTCAACCAAAAGGAACTCACCGGATCCGAAGATAAGCGAAAGCCCTGCCCGGCCTACGAAGCCTCGCTTTGCGCCCCCAAAACCTCCGATGCCTTCCAGCGCAGTCGGATCGTTCTGGAACTGTTCAACAACTTCACCGTCGGAGACAAGCCCAAAAATTCCAAGTTGGCGGTCAAAACCACCCTGCTTCGCCACACCTTTAGCGCCGATCAACTGTCCCGGCTCCTCCCCGACTTGATGGATGGAATCGACCTCACCGTAGAAGAAATCATCTCACGCGCCGGAGCAGATCAAGGTGAAATCACCCTCAACAAACGATCCGGCCCAAAGAAGTTTGAGAAAGTTTACGGACATCAGACAAGGCGTCTTCTCAGAGAACTCACCGAAGGCGCATACGCGAACTGGAATGATGAAACCAAATCCAAAGTCCAAGACATCATCAACAGCGCAGCCTGGCCAAGCGACGCCTACACGGCCCTCATCAAACTTGACATCGCCGAGCCGAGCGTCTGCGCCAAAATCGCTCTCGGTCCCTTTCCCGCTGGCTACGGAGGGTACAGCACCAAGTTTCTCAACAAAATCAGCGAGCGCATGATCGAAACCGGGGAATACGAGGCAATCGCTAAAGAAGAGTTGTTCAAACCAATCATTGAAGAACGCCTCAAAAGAATCCGAGCAGCAGACGTCAACGTGCTACCTGACGAAGAATCTCGGACTTCCCTCATCAAACTCCCCAAAGACCTTGGCCTCCGAAACCCAATCGTCGAGCGAGGGATTCGCCGAGCCGTCTGGGTCCTCAACCAAATCATCTACCGCTACGGGCTGCCCGAGAAGATTCGCGTCGAACTCCCGCGAGATCTCACGATGTCGGCTAAGAACAAATACGACCTTGAAGTTGAGATTGAGAAAAACAGAAAGGGTCGGGAAGCCGCCATTGTAAGGCTAAAAGGCAATGGGATTCCAGTCACCGATAAGAACATCAGAAAGGCTCGGTTGTGGGAGGAAAGTGGAGGAATGCTGTTGTACGAAGGTAAAAATGCCCCCTTTTCTGCTCTGGAAGAATTGGAAATCGACCATGCCTACCCACGCTCACGTCTATACATCAATGAGAACCGCAACCTTGTTCTATGTGAAAAGTCCACAAATGCGGCTAAGGGAGACCAACTGCTCTGGAATTTTCTTGGAGAAGACTTTGCCAAGTTTGAAACTAGGGTGAAGCAGTGTAAGAACATGCGTTCGGGAAAAAAACGCTGGCTTTGCGAAACAAAAGTGCCCGACGAACAGTGGCTAGCCAGCCAACTCGCAGCTACCGGATACATCGCCCGAGAACTCTCCAAAATCCTAGTCCAACTTGGCGTCAAAGTCGAAGTCACTCCAGGGAAAGCCACCGCCCTGCTTAGGTACCACTGGGGACTAGAAAACCTTTTCCCGGCATGGGACAGCTACGCCGAGCATCTAAAATCCGGTGGGGCCGAAGTTGATTTCTCTCCTTCGCCGAAGAAAAAAGATCGCTCCGACTGTCGCCACCATGCGATCGACGCCCTTGTCGTCGCCCTCACCGACGTCCGGACCTACCAGCTCATCAGCCAAGCCCATAAAAATCTAAAACCAAATGAAAGTCTCAAATGGGGCGAAACTTGCCCAATTCCAAACTTGAGAAAGTACATGATCCAACACCTCGACGATATCGTCGTCACAAGATACACAATCAAAAAGGTCACTGGCGAACTGCACAAGCAGACACCTCAGCGAGAAGATCTCAAAAAACTCGACGAGGCGCTCCGAACGGGCGAACCCCGCTCAACTAAGGTCGCAACAGGCAAGCTCATCCGCTATGACCGCGACGGCAAGGCCGCCCAGGTTTATCCTCTCAAAAACAACCATCATCTTACTGTCTACAGGGGTCTTGAGCCAAATAAGAAAGGTGCTTTCGAGTTCAAAGCAGAGGTCACGTCTCTCATCGAAGTTGCTCAGAGAGCAAAGAAGAAGGAGCCGATCTACCAGCACTCCGGCGAACTCGCTAGCCGGGGTTTTGCGAAGTGGATGACTCTCGAGGGCGGAGACATTGTAGAGTTTTTGGATCTACCCGGCGCCTTTTATAGAGTACGGGGTCTGTCACTTGGTGCGGCATTTGATGCCGAGTTTCAACTCATTACTTCGGCAACAATGAACAAAGCGCTGCGAGGTAAGTCTTACAAGGATCAGCAGCCGCTGGTTAGGCTACAGAGCGTTTCTAAACTCGGTGCCATCGCGAGAAAAGTACAACTCAACGCGTTCGGCGAGGTGATCCACGAAGTCAATCCGCACGAAAACCCGCAATTCCACTAGCCACAATTGGTGATTTACCGCTTTACTATGGGTGCGTGGTAAAGCGGTCGATTGCCATCAGCTCTGGCGGATTTCTCTGCGTGAAAAACCGCCAACTCGTTCATGAGCGGGATAATAAGCCTGTCAACACCGCACCCCTCGAAGACCTCGCGATTATCGTGGTTGATACGCCTGAAGTTTGCTGGACCTCTGCCCTTCTTTCCGAATGCGCAGAACACGGAATTGCCATTGTGTTTTGCGGCGCAAAACACCTACCTTCGGGAATCCTCATTCCCAGCGTCGGTAACCACCTGATGGCGTACACCCAACGCAGGCAACTTGAGGCCAAACTACCAACCAAAAAGCGCATCTGGCAGACGATCATCACCGCCAAGGTTCAGGCGCAGGCAAACGTTCTCCGTAAAAACCAGAGAGATGACTCCCACCTCAAAAGGCTCCTCCCGAAAATCAAAAGCGGCGACACCACAAACGTTGAGGGCGTCGCCGCCGCCCGCTACTTTCCCGCCCTCTTTGGCGATTGCTTTATCCGCGACCCTGACCTTGAAGGTGTCAACTCCCGGCTCAACTACGGCTACGCTGTGATGCGGGCGGCCGTGGTTCGTGCCGTAGTTCTCAGTGGACTAAACCCCAGTGTAGGAATCTGGCACCACAATCGGTTTAATCCCTTCGCTCTCGCCGATGACTTGATTGAGCCGCTTCGACCGATCATCGACCAGAGTGTCGTGGAAAGTCTGAGTGAGTTTTCGGCGAGGGAATCAGATCTGACGCCGCCGATCAAGCGCCACTTGCTCAAAATTCTTGCCGCCGAAGTAGGCTGGGATGGAGCTCGCTTTCCCCTGGATACTGCGTTGCAACGCTACTGCGCCCAAGTCCGGGATGCCCTGGTTGATGGAGGAACTGATGTCCAATGTCCCACCCTATGACATTTCAGAACCAGCCCAAAAAATTTCGAATGATCTACGGAGGCGTTCGTAACATGTGGGTCGTTGCCATGTTCGACCTTCCCGTCGAAACAAGCGAAATGCGGAGTTGCTACCGCAAGTTTCGCGCGTTCTTGCTCAACGACGGGTTCATGATGATGCAGTACAGCGTCTATGCCCGATTCTGCCCAAACCGAGAGAACGCCGAGACTCACTCCAACCGGATCGAAGAGAAAGTCCCTGAAGACGGTCAAGTGCGAGTCTTTACGCTAACCGAGCTGCAATTTCAAAAAATGAAAATATTTTCTGGAAATTCTCGAAAACCCCCAGAAGATGCCCCCGATCAACTGAGCTTTTGGTAAAAATCGCCGCTACGCGGAACCATCAGCCCAGGTTCACTGGACCGAGGGGCGTAGTTTACTGAATTAGAAAATGGCCGACTGCCCCAACTCGTACCGTAGTTTCTCGGCTGGCGTACATAGTTTACTGAATTAGAAAATGGCCGACTGCCCCAACACGGAGCGTCTTATATGGCGATTGCCGAGAAGTTTACTGAATTAGAAAATGGCCGACTGCCCCAACCGCGTCAACAGTTCTACATGGCTCGGCTTCAGTTTACTGAATTAGAAAATGGCCGACTGCCCCAACGAACGGCAAGTCTACGCTGATCGACCTTAAGTTTACTGAATTAGAAAATGGCCGACTGCCCCAACACCAACAATGATTGAACCGTCGCGTTCGACAGTTTACTGAATTAGAAAATGGCCGACTGCCCCAACGGGTTAGGCGTAGGTGTTCAAGAATGCCTTAGTTTACTGAATTAGAAAATGGCCGACTGCCCCAACACCGTCACGGGCTTCTGCGTAGGTGTAGAAAGTTTACTGAATTAGAAAATGGCCGACTGCCCCAACGGAAAGAGTCAGCACCGCGCACCCTTCACAAGTTTACTGAATTAGAAAATGGCCGACTGCCCCAACCACCCCCCCCTACACCCCGTCAGCCCCGGAAGTTTACTGAATTAGAAAATGGCCGACTGCCCCAACGAAGCCTAAGCGCGATTAGTGCCGAACTTAGTTTACTGAATTAGAAAATGGCCGACTGCCCCAACTCTCAGGATCACAAACCAGTGAGGCAGTTGAGTTTACTGAATTAGAAAATGGCCGACTGCCCCAACCAGGGTCGTGTAACCGTCAGCAAGCGTCAGAGTTTACTGAATTAGAAAATGGCCGACTGCCCCAACTGTTCTTGGTGAGTCTCAATCTTGGCGAGTAGTTTACTGAATTAGAAAATGGCCGACTGCCCCAACTTCAACTGCGAACCATTTCGGAGCAGATGAAGTTTACTGAATTAGAAAATGGCCGACTGCCCCAACCTGGAAGAGATGTGAGTGAGTTGTTGGTTAAGTTTACTGAATTAGAAAATGGCCGACTGCCCCTTTAACGGAATCTCCGTGATCACGGCGAATGCAGTGATCACGGAGATTCCGTCGGTGGAATTTGGTGCTCATGCAACTTCTAACCGCAAGGTTGACAAACCCCCAACTTCTTCGCCTAGTAAGTGATGATCAAAAACTCTTTACACTCGCACATGGTCCATCCCCATGGTGTCGGGGCGTCTCGCCTGCCTCCGCCGAACCCCGAGCAAAGCGATGAACAAGCCTCCCAACTCTCAACTCAGAAGCCTGTCCCCACTTGTCCCCACCAAAATCAAAAACTGAGCGCCCATTTGAACCCGATGTCCCCACCAAAACGCGTCGCAGTTCTCTCCCCGCTCAAGACTCAAGACTTAAAACGGTCTACCCAACCCTACCCAACTTTCTCACCAAATCCGCCGACTCTTGAACCTGACTACCCAACCAAAAGCGTCGCAGTTCTATCCCAACCGCTCACTGCTTACCGCTAACCGCTAACTGAATCAGGCAACCGCATCGGAACCAAAGTCGAAACCCCCGGCTCCTGCATCGTCACCCCAAGAAGGGTAGGGGCCGCCGCAATCGTCGTGTGATTGTGCGTAATCGTGATGAACTGAATAAACTCGCTGAACTCCAAAAGAGCCTCTGCGAACCGCTCAACGTTGCGCCCGTCCAACGGAGCGTCGACTTCATCCAAGACAACCAAAGGCGCCGGCTTATGCTTCAACAAAGCAAACAAAAACGCCGAAGCGCAGAGGCTTCGCTCGCCGCCGCTCAAAAGCTGCAACGGCTGTCGCTTCTTACCCGGAAGCTGGACAACAATATCAACGCCCGTCTCCAAAACGTTGTCGGGATCGGTAAGCGAGAGCTCCGCCGACCCGCCGCCAAACAACCGAGTGAACATCACCGCAAAGTTATCGCGAACCGCGTTAAACGTGTTCACAAACTTATCGCGAGTCAACTTGTCCAGTTCCTTAATCGAAGCCTCGACCTGAACAATGCCGTTCATCGTATCCTCGCGCTGCGCGCCAAGCGATTCAAGCCGCTCCGTTAACCGTTCAAAGGCCTCAATCGCCCCAACGTTAACATCGCCCATCGCCTTAATCTCGCGCCGCAGCCGGCCCGCCAGTTGCTGAGCATCATCCGGAATCTCATGAACCCCTTCCTGAGCAACCGCATCTTCTTCAGTAAGACCGTAAGCATCCATCAGCCGCTCCGCCGTCGTAGCCCGCCGCGTCTCCGCCCGCGCTCGACTCAACTCCGCCTGATGGTTCGCCTGACCCAGCGCCAAAACATTATCCCGACCCTGCCGAGCCTGGTCCGCCGCCGCCTGAGCCTCCTCCTGCTTCTCCCGGCGCTCCTTGCTCAAATGAGTCAACCGCACCATCGCATGACCGCGATCCGCCTCAAACTTCTCGGCCTCCTGCCGATGAATCTCAATCTGCGCCGAAGCCTTCTCCCGCTCCGGTCCAAGATTCTCAAGTCGTCGCCCGCGATGCTTATCAGCATCCTTAGCCGACTCCAACCGCTTCTCAGCGGCATACTGGCGAGTCTGAGCGCTTCGCGCCCGCTCCTGAGCCTCCCGCAATCGAGTCTCAGCCTGCTCCGCATCCGCCGACTTAGAAGCAAGTTGGTGAATAATCGCATCCCGCTCACTCTCAATCGCCGGAATATCAACATCCTCAATGCTGGTCCCCGCCGCCCGCTGAATCTGCTCCAACTCACCCCGAGCCTTAGCCAACTGTCGCTCTGCATCCTTCAGCTCATCCTGCAAAGTTCGCAGGAAACTCAAAGCCTCCTTAACTGGCTCCTCCGCCGCCCGTCGAGCCAATTCGCTCTCCGCAATCTGCGTTCGAATCATCTCAATCTGCTGAGCTCGCTTCGCCTTCCGCTTGTCGGCCCCAGCAACCAATTTCTGCAACTCCTCCAGCTCCCGCTCAATCTCCGCCAAATCCGACTTCCGTTGAACAATCCCATACCCCTGCCGCTGGTTCTGTCCACCCGTAACTGCACCACTGTTATGAACAACCTCTCCGTCAACGGTAACCAGTCGGTTCCATCCGGAAGTCTTCGCCAACCGAAGCGCATCATCCAGGGTATCAACGATAATCACTCGACCCAGAAGGGAATCGATCACAGGCCGAACGCGGTTTTCGCAATCCACCAAATCGCTGGCCCTACCAACAACCCCCCGCTCATTCAGAACTCGCCGAAACTCGTTCGACGGATCCTGAGGTCGCATCAAAGGAATCGGCTGGAACGTACAGCGCCCTGCTCTGTTTTCCTTAAGCCAAGCCACGGCCCGCTTCGCGTCACTTTCATGATCAACAATCAAGTCATTCGCCGAAGCACCTAACGCAGTTTCAATCGCAAGGGAATACTCTCGATCTACTTCAACGGCATCGGCAACGCTCTCATACCGACCCTGAAGAATCCCTCGTTCCGACGCCTCAATAACCGCCCGAGACCCCTGCGACAAGCCTTCATGCGCATCGAGCGTAGCCTCGATACCGCGCTTCCGACCCTCGAGACTCGCTTGCTCGGCAAGAGAGTTGCGAAGCCGCGACGCTTCTTCCTCTTCAACTCTGTTGATTTCAGCGATCTCAGCTTTGAATGCAGCAATTCCGTCCGTGACCGTTTTCAGAGTCTGATCTGCCTCATCGAACTCCTTTTGGGCACCTTCGATTCCTTCGTTGATGTCCGGAAGCGACTTCTCAATCCCGCTGATCTCCCGCTGAAGTAGTTTCGCGCGTTCGGCACTCGCTTCTTGTTCAGCTTCCCACTTCAAGCGTCGAACCTTTTGTTCACGTGCTTCGTTGAGTTGCTTCTCAACAGCCGTAAGTTGCGCTGATAGTGCTTTGGCCTCCGAGCTTGCGCCTGCGGAATCAGACTGAATTGTTTCGAGAGCGATTCGGCTCGCATCGGCTTCGATTCGAGCTTCAGTGAGATCCGTTTCAGCCTCCTGCAAGCGCTTTTCAATGGTCTCAGAGTCCTCTTCGAGAGACTTCTCCTGATTGGCCAGCGACGTGAGACGCTCTTCCAAAACTTTGATGTTGGCGACGGCGCGCTCAAGGCCACTAGCAGCAGTCTGCTGAGCGACTCGTGCATGTTCCATTGAGGTTTCAAGCTCCTGGATTTGGGTTTGGAGAACGCGATGCCGCTTTTCAAGTTCTTCCACGCGGCGATTTTCTTCGTCCACGATCCCCCCAGAACTTTTCAGCTTTTCTTCAAGGGCTTTAAGCTCGTTCAGGGCCGAGCATAGGTCTCGAATCAGGAGACCGATTTCGACTTCTTGCAGGGACGCTGAGAGGGACTTGAAGCGCTTTGCTTGCTCGGCCTCATCTTCAAGTGGCTCCCGCTGAGCCTCCAACTCCCGCAGAATATCATCCACCCGCGATAGCGAGTCGCGTGCCGTATTAAGCCGGCGCAGTGATTCGAGTTTCCGAGTTCGATACCTTTGAACCCCTGCCGCTTCATCGATCCAGCCTCGGCGGTCTTCTGCCGATGCCGCGAGCGCCTGATCAATTTCCTTCTGTCCAACAATCGCGTATCCTGCTCGACCTAACCCAGAATCGGCCATGAGCTCGACCACATCTCTCAAACGGCAGGACTGTCGGTTGATCGAGTATTCGCTATCGCCAGCCCGGGTGAGTCGGCGCGTCACCCAAACCTCGGAAGCGTCAATCGGAAGGGTGCCGTCCTCGTTGTCAAAGCAGAGCGAGACCTCGGCATACCCAACCTGCTTTCGTGCCTGGGCACCAGAGAAGATTACGTCCTGGGAAGAGGAGGCTCGCAGGTGCTTGATCGAGCCTTCGCCGAGCCCCCACAGAATGGCGTCCACTAAGTTCGACTTACCGCATCCGTTTGGTCCCACAACGGCCACGACTCCGCCTTCGAGTGAGAACTCGGTGCGGTCGGCGAACGTCTTAAAACCAAAAATCTTAACGCGAGTGAGACGCATGAAAGCGAAGCATTAAGGATACATTTCTTCGGAGGTATAGCGATAGGCACGGTCTGTGCAATTCTTTCCACCATGAACAAAATAGTCTTGACCGCAACGATGTTGGTCGTCGTTGCAGGTGCTCAGGCGAGGCAAGAACTTCGTCAAGAGATTCAGCGCCGGTACGACACGATCGCCAAAGTAGCCGTGGCCGATCCTCAGCAAATGATCAACGAAGCTGCCCGGTTTCTAACAAGTGATTTCCAGTGGGTTGAAACAGCTGGTAGTGAATACAACCGCGAGTTCTACATCGGCATTCAAACTAAGCTTGCTGGTCAGATTTCTAAAGTTTTTGCCGCAAAGAACGAGATCGTTAGCTACCGAGAAAGTGGGATCTACGTGATTTGCCGTGTCAAGTCAAGTCAGCTTTACCGACGAAAAGGATTCAGTAGCGATCGACATTCCGCCGTGTCAGTCACAGACGATACGTGGGTAAAGACGATTCACGGTTGGAAGATGTATCGATCGGTCGGAATTCGAGATTCCGACACGATCGTTCGCAGAGGCGTTAGTTCTCAGAGTGCGGCGGTCATGACGGCTCGCATGACTTCTGCTGGTGTTGTCCATCCCGCGGCGGCCTTGGCTTTTCCATCCTCAAGCATTGTTCGATAGCCCTGCTGCTGAGCGGCTTCGTTGAGTTCGGCAAAAGTGACGTTTCGCGCAACAGCTGCTCTGAACTCTGGGGTTCCCAGAATAAGTTCAAAAATGCCGATTCGACCGCGGTAACCGGTTTGCTTGCACTCGGGGCAACCGGCACCCTTCATAAACTTGCCCGTCTCGAGTTCACCGGGAGTGAACTTAAGAAGTTCAATTTCTTCGGCGGTCGGTTTGTAAGGCTGTCGGCACTTTGCGCAGTTGAGGCGAACCAGTCGCTGAGCTAGCGACCCGAGCAGAACACCACCAACAAGGTAAGGCTCAGCCCCCATGTCGAACATACGCCCGATGGTTTCGACAGCGTTGTTCGTGTGAAGCGTCGACATGACGAGGTGACCGGTAAGACCGGCTTGAATTCCGATCTTAAGCGACTCAGGGTCGCGCATTTCACCAACGAGCATGACGTCTGGGTCTTGTCGAAGGAAGGAACGCATGACTCGAGGGAATGGCATTCGCTCTGAAACCTGCACCTGTGCGATGTTTTTCTCGTATTCGTACTCAATCGGATCTTCGACTGTAACGATGTTCCTCACCCGCGCATCAAGGGTGTTCAGCGATGCGTAAAGGGTTGAAGACTTTCCTGATCCGGTCGGTCCGGTAACCAGAATGAGTCCGTAAGGTGCCGAAATAGCACGCTCCCATTTGACGAGAATGTCTTCCGGCATTCCGAGTTTCCCGAGATCGACTTTCATCGCCGCCGGGTCGAGAATACGCATGACCATCTTCTCACCGTTCATTGACGGCAAACAAGAGGCACGGCAGGACAGTCGACGCCCCATGTATTCCATGTCGATTCGACCGTCCTGAGGCTCTCTTTGCTCGTCAATTCTCATGCCTGCAGCAAGCTTCAAGCGAGCCAAGACGTTTTGAGCTTGTTCGAGTGGCAGCTCACCGGCCGAGTGTAGGATTCCGTCTTGGCGATATCGAATACGGAGTTGGTCTCGTTCGGGCTGGAGGTGAATGTCGCTCGTATTGGTCTCCAATGCATTCATGAAGATGTTGTCGACGATTCCCACTGCGATGGAAACATCGTCACCGCCCATTTCGCGAGTCTGACCGCCCTCACGAATAATCAATCGAAATCGCTTTGCGGCACCGAAGTTTGTTTGAGCGTAGTCGGTATTCATTGCAGTTGGGAGCATCATACTATGAACGGATGCCTCGACCCAACCCCTTTTTGCTGATTACGATGCTGTTTTGGGGATTCAATTTTGTGTCGATGAAGATCGTATTCCCAGTGATGGCTCCTGCGGCAGTCGTCTTTTGGCGCTATTTCCTAATGGGAGGCGTTTTGATCGGGCTTTGTTTGTTAACTCGGCAATCACTGCGGATTCCAGGCGAACATCGAAATGCGATTCTGATGACTGGCTTTTGCTCGATGGGAATCTACATGGTTCTATTCTTCGAAGGGGTGAAGCGTGCCCCGGCTGGTGAGTCGGCAATCATCCTGGCAACCAATCCAATCATGGTTGGCGTGATGAGCATGGTTCTTGGCCGAGAACCTAAGTCTTTGGCGCGTGTCCTAGGTTCGGTCGTAGCTCTCACAGGGGTTGCATTGGTCGTCTTAGGGAGACCCGGCGCGTTGGTGGTTTCAAAAGAGACCCAGGACCGACTCATCGGTGACCTCCTGCTATTCCTCAGTGCAATATCGTGGGCGGCTTCGGTCATTCTTGCAAAGCCAGTCTCTACTCACATCAAGCCTTTGCCCCTGTTTACGATGTCTATGTTGGGAGGGCTTCCCGTTGTCCTGATCTACGGCTGGAGCGCAGCAACGAGCACTCAGTGGTCCTCCTTCACTGCGTGGCACTGGATCAACCTTGCGCAAATTGCATTTGGTTCCGGCGTGATTGCGATGGTCTTCTACTATAAGGGCGTTGCAGATCTTCCTGCCAGTGTCGCATCGTTGCACCAGTTCCTTGTCCCGGTTCTGACCACCTTATTCGCCGCTTTATTACTCCGGGAGAGTCTAGCTTGGGTGCAGGCTATTGGGGTGCTCGTCCTGCTCGTTGGTCTGTCAGTTAACGTCGGTCTCATTCGAACTAACAAAAAAAGTGGCTCCGGGGATCAGAATCCGGAGCCACTTAGGAGTTGAAGCGATTCAAACAGCCTTGTGATTGGTTTACGTTGCAGACCCGGTGCCAAACCCTCTGAGCGTTGAGCGATCTGGTTCAATTACTGTGTCCTGTTAATGGAACTTCCTAAGATTCGTCAGGTGAATCTTTCCGCTCTTCGGTCAGGAAGTAAGCTCTTGGGGCGATGCAAGGAAAGAGAGCAGCAGACACGGTCGTTACCATTGCCGAAGTGATTCGGCCCGACGAGGCGAACTTTTTAGGAAAGCTCTTTGGGGGAGCACTGCTCGCTAAGATTGACCTCTGCGCCTATGCGGCATCGGCAAAGCACTCTGGAACCACTTGTGTTACCGCCAGCTTCGACCAAGTCGATTTTCACGAACCCATCGAAGTGGGAGAACTCGTTACCCTCAACGGCCAAGTAACTTTTGTCGGTCGAACGTCAATGGAGATCATGGTTGAGGTTTGGACCGAGAACCTCAAGCACGGGGTAAAGCGCCACGCCAACACCGCCCGCGTGACCATGGTCGCGCTTTTGAACGGGAAACCAATTGAAGTGCCTCGTCTTATATGCGAATCTCGGGAAGAGAAGATTCTTTTCCTAGAGGGCAAGCTCCGACGGGACACGCGTAAACAACTGGCAGACCAACGGGCGACGGAATACGCTCGCATCGAAGCGTTAAGCGATGATGAACTAGACGTCGCTCTTGGATATTAAGAATAGGCGACGATTTCGTCGCCTAAAATCACATACCAAGCCATTTCTTGACTTTGTAAACCGTCGTGTCTCGGTTTAGCTGAGCAATCGCTCGAGTCAACGGAACTTGCTTTGGACAAACTTTGACGCAGTTCTGCGCGTTGCCACATCCACTCAATCCGTCGTCCGATGTCAAGAACTCGTATCGCTCGGAGTCAAGGGTCTTACCGACCGGGTGGGTACTGAACAGCAATGCCTGGCCGAGTGCGGCAGGACCGACAAATGCTGACTTCTCATTAATCTGAGGGCAGGCTTCCATACAGCAACCACAAGTCATGCATCGAGAAAGTGCGTACCGGAGCTGGCGAACGTGATCGTCTTGGGGTTGAGCCATTCCGAGGTCAAACGAGCCATCAATTGGAACCCAAGCCCGAACTTTCTTAAGGTTTTCGAACATCTTCGAGCGATCAACGACCAGGTCTCGAATCAGAGGAAACTTCTTCATCGGCTCCAGGGTGACCTCGTAGGTGTCTCCAACAAGCACTCCGACTTCCTCGATGAGAGCCGTGCAAGCCTGTCGGATTCCACCATTGATATTCATGGTGCAACTACCGCAGACCTCTTCGAGACATGCTGCTTCGAATGCCGGAGGAGCGACGTTCTTGCCCTCGGTTGTCGTTGGTTTGCGCTGAACAAGCATCAACGCTGAAATAACGTTGATCTTGTCGACGTAGGGAACTTCGAAGGTGTCCCAGCGTTGCTCCTTGCCCGCGCCATCCTGGCGAAGAACTTTCAGCCGAATCTTGGTTGCCGATGCTACAGCGGTTGCACTCATTGCTCTGTTCCAATTCTACGCAATTCGTGCCGTAAAATTCTCGTTACAGCGATGGTTGTTTCACAGCGCGCGTAACGGGTATATTAGAAGTTCGCGTACCTTGTCCCATGCTGCCATCACCAGACATCCTCAACGAATATCCCTTGGGCAAATTTGTGCTCTCCAATTTGGCCGCTAAGCGAGCCAAGCAATTGAGAGAGGGCGCATTACCGCTCGTGCAGATTGAGTCGCGACATCCGCTCACCATTGCCCTTGCTGAAATTGCAGCAGGCAAAATCGAGCCAAGAACTTTTGCCCAGGTGGCCGAACCAGTTGGCGAACACGTCGAGAGCATTGTTCTCGCCGAAGACTTCGTTGCTGGAGAATTTGGAATGCTGTTGCCAGCTTTGGACGAAAACGAAGCTGTTCTGATCGAAACCGTAGGGCTTGAGGACGCTGATCCAATTTCCCTGGCGGATGATGATGAGATTAGCCTTTCGGACCTCGCTGTTGAAGGCGAAGAAGAAGAAGCTGCACCGGCTGCTGAGGAAGACACTCTCTCCCTTAGCGACATCGCTGAAGAGGAAGCCTCCCTCGAAGACGACGGCGACCCGGAGTAACAAAACATGGCCCAACGGGACCCTTATGAGGTGCTGGGGGTATCGCGTTCCGCCAGCGCAGATGAGATTAAGTCGGCCTATCGCCGCTTAGCCAGAAAGTATCACCCTGACGTAAATCAGGGTGATCCAACTTCTGAAGAAAAGTTCAAAGAGGTTTCTGGCGCCTACGAGGTTTTGTCAGACGCTGACAAGCGCGCTCGGTTCGATCAGTTTGGTACTACCGAAGGAATGCCCCAAGATCCGTTCTTTGGAGGAGGTAGTGGTGGCATCGGCGATCTATTCGACATGTTTTTCGGCGCTTCTGGCGGCGGTCAACAGCGTCGGCGAACTCTAGCTCAGGACGGGGATGACCTTCGTCTCGACCTAACAATCTCGTTGCTCGACGTCATTAATGGACTTTCCAAAGAAGTCGATGTTAATCGTGCATCCGAATGCTCGGACTGTAGCGGATCTGGTGTAGAAGGCGGTGGTCAACCTGCGCAGTGCGCTGGATGTAATGGATCCGGTGTTGTTTCGGCGGTACGAAACACCTTCCTCGGTCAGGTTAGAACTCAGACCGCGTGTCCGAAGTGTAACGGCTACGGCTTCGTGATCACGAACCCTTGCCGAAAGTGTTCCGGTCAAGGAGTTCGTCCCTCGACCGATAAAGTTCTGATCAACATCCCACAAGGAGTTGAAACCGGATCCACGATCCACATGCCGGGGCACGGTTCGGATGGAGTCCGAGGTGGCCGCCCAGGCGATCTTTACGTCGTTCTTCACGTTTCTGAAGATGGTCCGTTTATCCGTCGTGGTCAGCACGTTCTGACGGGTGTTGATATCACCGTCAGCCAGGCGATTCTTGGCGACGAAATGTCGATCGACGGCATCGATAAGGAACTAACTCTTGAGGTTCCGAGTGGCGCCCAGCCTGGTCAACAGGTGATTTTGAAGGGTGAAGGTTTGCCTCCGATTCACGGTGGTCGACGTGGTGATTTGGTTGTTGAGCTCAATGTGACCATTCCTAAGAAGGTATCGGAAGCAGAGGCGAAGCTGATCCGCGAGTTTGCTGAGCTGCGCGGAGAGAAAGTGCCGGATGGCAAGTCCAGCCTGTTTGGCGGGCTATTTGGAAAGAAGAAATGAACTGGATTTTGATTAAGGCGCATCAGTCGCCCGCGCCGGCCGACTGGTCACCAGTCATCGAAGCTTTCCGAGACTTTGGAATCGAGAACACCCTCGAAGAAAGGGAAGCGATTACCGGTTGCTATGTCGATGTTGACGGAGTCCAGGATCAGATTGATGGTCTGAAGCTGGCGTTAAAGAGCCTTGGCGTCGATGAAGTCACCGCCGAGCCACTGGTTGAAGTTGACTGGGAGAATGAGTGGAAGAAGTTCTTCAAGCCACGACGAGTGGGACAGAACTTTGTCGTCCGACCAACTTGGGAGACGTTCGAGGCTCAGCCTGACGACAAGGTAATCATTCTTGATCCGGGTCAAGCGTTTGGGACCGGCGATCACCCGACCACGCGGAACTGCCTTGCTTTTCTTGAGAAGTATGTAACCCCTGGTCTTGATGTTCTAGACCTTGGCTGCGGTTCGGGCATCCTTGCCGTAGGTGCAAAGATGCTGGCGGCAGGCGAGGTTTGCGCGATCGATATCGATCCAATTTCGATCGAAGTTGCCAAAGAGAATTTTGAGCGAAACCAGGTTGAGGTTTTGACGGCGGTCGGTGATGTGTTGTCTCTGCAGTTTGAGGCTGAGTGGGACATCGTTGTTTCCAACATTATCTCTGCGACGCTGATTAACTTGGCGCCGGATGCGGCTTATGCGTTGCGGCCCGGTGGCAAGTGGATTGTCAGCGGAATCATCACCCAGAACTGGGAAGACGTGAAGAAGGCCGCCGAGAAGCAGGGGCTGAGCTACATCGAGCACGTTGAGGAAGATGGTTGGGTCGCTGGAGTCTTCAGCTCCTAGTTTCGCCTTATTGCGGGTCAGGGTTCGAGGACGCTCGTGTAGCGGGTGTATTGACGTGGTTCTGTTCAGTGATTTGGATCACGTAGCAAGGACGAGAAGTTAGGGCCTCAATTTGAACTTGGTCGGTGCGGGTCGGGTGTGTCGAAGAATTGGCGGATTAGGTTAGATTCAATAGGTTTGAAGGTTTTGGCAACTAGGGGCAGTTGCTACCGGGGGATGGCGCAGTGGGCGCAGATAGGTTCAGCGGTGCGGATTTTGTGGTCAAAGTCGCGGACTGTTGGCGCAAAGTTTGAACCTAGTGAGCGACCTGTTCGCGCAAAGCTGGCGCAGTTTGCGAGCGTGGGGGCTAAGCGGGTTCGTTTATTGCTTTGCATCATCAACTACTAGGACAAGAAGTCGGGGGTTTGTCAACCTTGAATCTGGTCCCAAGGGTTCGTCGGCCGGTCGCGGGTGCGTGTCGAAGACCGCTGATGTGTCAGGATGATCGGGAGGGGTTCTTATGGCTAACCACGTGTACCGTTATCTTGTTTTCGCTTCCGCTGCTTTGGGGCTTGTTGGCGGTTCGGGGGTTCCTTGTTTGGCGCTTGCACAGGCTCCCAAGAAGCCTAGTCCGGAGTTCCTTATGGAGAAGATGACGGGCAAGTGGGTTATGCGGGGGACGATTGACGGGGAGAAGGTGACCCACGATGTGGACGTCGATCGGATTCTGAATCGGCAGTATGTCCGCATCCACGAAGTCTCACGCGAAAGGGACGCCGCCGGAAAGCCGGCTTACGAGGCGTGGATTCACATTGCCTGGGACAAAGGAAACGAGGAGTTTGTAGTGATGTGGCTGGATAACACAGGGGTCACCAATTTCTCGGCGGACGGCGTGGGGCACGGAAAGCCGGCAGGAGATCGGATTCCGTTCGTCTGGAAATTGGCCGACGGGAGCGGACTTCACAACACGTTTGCCTATCAACGAGCGAGCAATACGTGGGACTGGAGCATCGACAAC
>CAIYMO010000027.1 GCA_903927345.1 uncultured Armatimonadota bacterium
GGAACATCCACTTGACACCAGACTCCAACGCCTTACGCGCATAGATGACTGACGGCCCCGGATCCGACAATGCATGCCGCTCCGCCCACTCGGCCGCCGCGAACTCGTCAGGAAACTCCGCTGAGAGAAATGCGAACTGTGAGCTACTCACAACTCACCTCGAAATGCTCGATGTTGAAGAGATACGAAGAGAGCCTCTAAGTACTCAAGTCCTTGCGTCGAATCCGTCTCAACTAACTTCAAACCAAGGACTCTCGCTTCGAACTCATCTTGGGTAGATCGAGGCGGCGCTGGAACTGCAATCGAGTCAAGCATCTTCCGCGTCAGCTTAGGTTGCGCCGAACCCGTCACGAATGGCATCAGATCAAGTGACTCAATCGCCTGACGAAGAAAAGTGAGATTCGCTTCGCCGTTGTCAGCAAGCACGTGCGCGTGGTTGTTTACCCAGTATTTCCCATTTGCGAGGAAGGCAACAGGCGACGATCGAGCCAATAAATTCGCACCGTCCTCCGCGACCAAAAGCCGTTGTCCTTCATAGAGATAGTCATCGACATAGTCAATAATTCCAGAAGCTCCGTAGTAGGGATATATCCCCTTTACAAGTGCGCGGTCCGACATCTTCACTGGAACCCGCTTGGCATCCTCGTTCAGAGCGAGGTCACCGACCGATCGATACTCATACCGACCGTTCTTTGACAAGGGATCGCCGAACATGTCAATGAAGATGGCTTGGGTGAGGGTGCCGAGTTTCGCTAATGCCAAACGGCGTTTTGTGCGGAGCGCGTCAGCGGCGTCAAGGATCGAAGCGATCCGCCGCTGCTCCTCGATCGGAGGAAGCGGGATCTCAAGTTCCGCAATATCATTCTTATTGACCTGAAGAAATGTTGCTCCTCGCCCCTTTGCTAGGAGGGTCGGCGCGGCGTGCGTAACCCAGTTCCAGAGGTACCGCTGGTCAAGTCGAGGGCCCGCCCTAAGGCCCGCGACTCCACGCCCGAGGCAGTAGACGTCATCCGCGAGGACCTTGTCACCGATTGACGCTCGTATACCAACGATGACGTCACCTGGAACCGAGGTGCGCACGTCCTTAGCTGAAGTGAACTTCTTTGGTCGGGGATAAATCTCGCCAAAGTCGCCAGCTCCTGCGATGAGTGGGAATCCAACACCGGTGGAGTTGTAGGTATCACCAGCTGGCGCCTGCCCCATGATGATCTGGCATACGTCGGAAAGCGCAACCATCTTCACGTGAGCATCGCCTTGAGGTCTTGGAGTCCTTGTTGGATCTCGTCCTCGAGAGCAGCGAGTTCTTCGAGCATCACTTGTGGTGATTCGTATTCGACTTCTTGATGGATGATCTCTTTGTAGCGGTTGATGCTGAGGTCATAATCATTTGCTGCGATGTCGGCTTTTGGAACGCAAAAAGATTGGTCGGTGCGGGCTCGTTCGTGTTCTGCGCCGTCACGGTCGCGCCAGCGCAAGAGAACATCAGGCAGGTTGTTCTTGGCGTGTTCTTCGGGCGCCAGTGTCGCGATTACGCCTGCTTTATCGTCGGGAAGGAGTTGTGTTCGCTTGTCATCGAGGCTGCGTCCATCGGACTGAAGGTCGTAGAACCAGACGTGATCAGTGCCGCCTGAGTTCGTTTTGGTGAAAAACAATATCGCGGTGGATACCCCTGCGTAAGGCTTAAAAACGCCTGATGGCAACGACACGATGCCATCAAGTTTCTGTTCTTCAACCAACATGCGTCGAAGTTGCTTGTGCGCTTTCGATGAACCGAAAAGCACTCCATCAGGAACGATGACCGCAGCCCGTCC
>CAIYMO010000028.1 GCA_903927345.1 uncultured Armatimonadota bacterium
CCATCATCTGACCATTCACAGTATAGAAACGCTTCTTCATTGCCATTAGATCTCACCCAGATAATCCGTTCCATCCCAAACGATTGTTGTCACAACACCGTTCTTGTTCTCACTTCGCTTCTGGCCATCGCCATCATAAGTTTAAGTCCTTGCGTGTAGAACTAGGGTCAAGTAACGCACTAGAAGTCTTCAGGATCCGCAACCTGAGCTGTTCCTGAGGGAAGAATGGTCCGGGGCATGCTCTCGTACCTCATCTGACCCGTTTGGGGTTCCAGTCTGTAAACAATGTTCCCATTTTTGAATGAGTACACCGTTACTAGCCACTTCACTGGCTTTTTCGACAAACCATCAGGGTACACCTCGCTGATCAGTGCCTTCAGCTGTTGAGGAGTCAAACGGGCGAGGATGGGTTGTTGCCCTGGCTTTTGCTGGAAACCTGCAACTGTTTTAGAGGAACACCAAGCAAGGAGTATCGCCAGCCCGAGCAATGTCCACTTCTTTGAGCTTTGATTTGTTTTCATTTCTTTGTTTCTGTAGCGAGAACTTTTTCGCACCAAGTTTTTAAGTCTGGCGGTATCTTACAATCGAGTGGCTTCTTTCCGTAGTTCCGCTTCCCAGCCCTTCCCCCTTTGACTTCGTAAAAGGGAGAAGGGCATCGGAGAGGCTTACCAGGCGTAATGCTCGGGGGAGGTTTTGAATGCGGGGAAGATGGCGTCGATCTTCTCGTTGAGTTCGGTAGTGATCTCGATTTCGAGGGCTCGGAGGGAGCCGTCGAATTGTTCGATGGTTCGTGGGCCGATGATGGGGCCGGTGACGAAGGACTTGGAGAGGGTCCAGGCGAGGGCGACGTCGGCGGGCTTTTCGCCGATGGCTTCGCAGAGGTCTTCCCACTTGGTGAGAGCGTCGCGGTGCTTCTCGATGGTCAGCTTGGATTGATCATTGAGCCGTCGTTGGCCTTCTTGGGTCTTGATGACTCCGCCAAGGATTCCGCCAGCGAGCGGGGACCAGGGGATGACGCCGACGCCGTAGGCTTCGGCTGCGGGTCCGACTTCCATTTCGATTTCGCGTTGAAGCAGGGAATACTTCGATTGCTCGGAGACAAGGCCCATGATTCCTCGTTGCTTGGCTTCCTCGTTTGCGCGGGCGATGTGCCATCCGGCGAAGTTGGATGAGCCAATGTAGAGGACCTTGCCTTGCTGCTTGAGGATGCTGAAGGCTTCCCAGATCTCTTCCCACGGGGTGTTGCGGTAGATGTGGTGCATCTGATAGAGATCGATGTAGTCGGTCTTGAGACGTTGGAGGGAGGCTTCGCATGCTCGGCGGATGTGGAGCGCGGTGACTCGGTTGGTGTTTGGCCAGCCGTCCATGTTTCCGTTGCCCATGTCGCCGTAGAGCTTTGTGGCGATGACGGTCTTTTCTCGGCGATTTTCGCCTTTTGCGAACCAGTCACCGATGATCTTTTCGGTGATGCCTTCGCCCTTTTGCCAGCCGTAGACGTCGGCGGTGTCGAAGAAATTGATTCCGTGCTCGTGGGCACGGTCCATGATTGCAAAGCTTTCTTCGGGGGTTGCGTGTGGTCCGAAGTTCATTGTGCCGAGGCACAGACGTGAAACTTGCAGGCCCGAGCGACCCAGCGAGGTGTATTTCATCTTCGCTATTCTACGCCCGCCCTTAACGGTAAATCACAGTTTTCCGTTAAGGATGGCGTCGAGGGCACGAATCTTTGCGGTGTCGGTTTTGGTGATGTCGTCGGTGAGTCCCCAGGTTCCGTATTGGCTGTCGTAGTTTGTGGCTCCGGCGATGAAGTAGTTCATGAGATCGCCGCCTCCTGAACGCCAGGTCTTCCAGTATTTGGCAAGGATTCGTTCCATGCGTGGGTCGAACTGTGATGCCTTTTTGGCTTGGATATGCTCCGGTCCGAAGGTGTCGGGGCCGGCTTCGTAGCAGAGCCACTTGACGCCGTATTTCTGCATGATCTGCTGGTGCTCTTTGAATTTTGCCCACTTGGGCATTTCATCGACGACCTTTTCGAGCGCGTTGAGAATGTCATCTTTGGTGGCGTTGGGGAGCTTCTTTGCTTCTTCGGCATTGAAGTACGGAGCGCCGGCGATGGCGTAGATCACTTCGTTTGGTTTGGCGTAGTTGTGGGCGATGTAGTTTATGCCCTCGTAGAGCCAGTTTTCGGGCCAGACGACTTGGGTGCAGAGGACGGGTCGGACCTTGTCCTTGAATTCGGCTCCGTAGACGGCTTTGAAGGTGTCGGAGATTTCGGCGGTGCGTTTGCCGATGCGGCGGGCAGGCCAGGTCCAGTTGGCGCCTTGGCCGTCCCAGCTTATTTTGGGATCTTTGGGGGCTTCGGCGTTGGCGCGGTCTTTGTTGTAGGTGGCTTGTTCGAAGCCCCAGTTCCAGACTTCATTGCTGTACTCGACGTAGAGCTTGAGACCGGGATTGAGGCGCTTTTTGCAGAGTTCGGCGAGGTTGCGGACGTATTGGTCGTTGGCTCGGGCGGGGACACAGATCCAGGCATCGGCTTTGATCGTGTTGGAGAGGTCGATCATGGCCTCGTAGGAAACGCCTTTGGACGTTGCGTAGCTTGGAGTGGCGAGCGTGGGGCGGTCCTCCCATCGCTCGAGACGATTGCTGTTGGTGCTGCCCCAGTCCATGTAGCGGATTGTGGTGAATCGACGAACATGGTCGAGGAAGGGTTTGTAGAACTGATCCGTGGGTTGGGTTCCGGGGCGCATGATTTTGA
The DNA here is from genome assembly GCA_903927345.1 of uncultured Armatimonadota bacterium. Lineage (GTDB taxonomy): Bacteria > Armatimonadota > Fimbriimonadia > Fimbriimonadales > Fimbriimonadaceae > Fimbriimonas. Next base: position 2,753 of record CAIYMO010000028.1, read on the forward strand.
GATCTCGCACACCGCCGCTTGTGTTGGTGAAGCTCAGCATGAGCTGTTCGAATTCTTGAGGAGGGGTGAGGTCGGCGGTCCAGGTGTCGCCCGTCCTGCGAATATTGGTGATTGTTGCCGCGCTGGCGACGGGTTTGATCTGCGGTGAACCGGCGCAGCGGAAGGACACCTTGTAGGTTCCGCCCATGCCTTTGACCCCGTTTAGGGCGGCGAAGAGGATGACCCCGAAATCCTCTTTGGGCCATCCGTTGACGTCGAGATTGGTGATGGCTTCCCAGGGGCGGTCGGGTTTGCCGAATGATCGGGAGGATTTCATTACATCGGCGAATGGCATTGATCGCATCCAGTCGGCGAGTCCTTCGACGTTTGCGCCGAGGGGAGCCTTTCTCGCGGGGATCGGAGGCTGTTGGAGCGAACACGACGCGATGAGACAGGCAGTGAGGATCATTGCCGTATATCTTACGACGTTACGGCAGGAATTCGTAAACGCGAGCGTATTCATCTTCAAACCGAATTTTGACTTTGGGGTCTTCTTTGAGGGCGTCCTGCATGGCGGGACTAGTGAACTTGTGGGTGATGAGCCAGCGGGTCTTGAAGAGCTTGGGATAGACGACGGAGATCGGTTCTTCTTCTCCGAGTTTCTTGGGGTCATCGGTGCCGGTTTGGCCGGGGATTCTCATCGGGGCGGTGAGGCTCATCGCCCAATAGGTTTTCTTGGAGTACGTGTATTGGAAGATGGGGTCCATGCCGCCGAAGAATCGGTTGTGCTGGTTCCAGAAGAAGAGGGGACCAAACTCGGACCAGACGGCTTGACCGACGATTTCTCCCTTTTGGGTGTTGGCGATGAGCCACTGGCTGGCGCCTCGGAAGTCGATTGCGTTGAGTTTGTGCTTGCGCTGGTGGTGTTGCCAGACGAAACCGCCGGCGGAGATCAGCGAGTTTGTGGCGAAGATAAGCCCGGCGAAGAAGTTGAGGCCGCCGGTTTGGCGGATCAGAAGGAGCGAGGACGTGATGGCGAAGGGGACGAATTGGTCGACGCCTCTGCGGGTGATGAGCATCGAGACTCCGATGGCTCCGAGGGAGATGAGGAGGCCCGAGGCGAGGGCGTGACCGTCTTTTTCGCGTTTTGAGCGGAGGGCGAAGAAGAGGGAGATGACGAAGACTACGGTAGGACCGAGCATCGAGCGGATGAAGTAGGAAGGCTCAACGGGGGATAGCTCCGAGCCGAAGTTCGGAATGGCCCCGGCCTTTTTGGCGATCATGAGATCGATGAGCTGGACCTTGAGAAGGGCTAGACCGTCGGGGATGCCAGGTCGGAGGACGGCTACGGTAAGGGCGACGGCAACACAGGAGAGTTCGACCCAGGGCGACCACTCTCCCTTCATCATTCGCCTGGTGAGTATTGTCGCGAGGGCAACGAGGATGACCATGTAGCTCAGAGTTGGGTGGAGGAATCCAAGGAGGGCACTTGCACCGATTGAGAGCCATGGTGCGCCGGTCACCAAAGCCGAGAAGACTAGGAGCAACAAGACTGAGGACAGGGCTTGAGGGCGAACGGTGTCCATTCGGGTGAAGAAGGACATGCTCCCGAACGCGACCGCTAGGGCGTACCATTGAGAGATCTTTAGTCGTACTAAGGCGAGGCGGGCGATGAGGACATGGAGGAGGAGGAGGAACGCCGGTGCGACTCCGAGGACCCAGACAGGGTCGCGGAGCACCCAGAGCGGGGTGAGGAGGAGGTGGAAGCCCCACCACATATCGCTGTTATGCTGGCTGATGACGCTGTAGGTGACCCAGGGGAACGGTCGGTAAGCGGGACCCTTCCGCCAATAGAGGTTTGCGTGACCCAGGTGGTAGAAGTTGTCGAAGTCGTAGTTGTACTGGCTGTACCAGCAGAGGAAACCGATGATTGCGGAGGTGGTGGCAAAAAAGACGGCAAAGCCTTTCATTTAACGCCTTTTACATTTCGGAGAAGATAGGCACCGAGTGCGAAGCAGATGCTGCAAAGACCAAATACCATCGCGTAGCCAGCTAATTTGTAATGGGTCACGGCTGGTCCGCCGACTTCGAGGGCAGGTGAGATTGTCTTGCCGGGGAGGCTGATCAGGACTCCGGCTAAGGGTGCGGTGATTGATTGGGGCAGTGTCATGGCGATGTGCCAGACAGCCATGTCTTTACCAGCGTCTGTGTTGCTTGGGAGGACGTCGGTGCCGAGTGCGTAGTCGACCGAGATGTAGGCTCCGTAACCAAAACCGAACAGCGCTCCGACGATGAGGGCAATCGGCATTGAATGCGCTAGTACGAAAAGCGGAGCAACTACCGCGATGACCGTGTTGGCGATATAGACGACCTTTTTGCGGCCTATGGCGTCGCTGATTGTGCCGCCGAAGTAACCGGAGAGGGAAGAGACGATGAGGACTATTCCCAGGAGCATGGGTGCAGTGCCGTCGACTTTGTCCTGCGCTACTCCGACGACATCGACCAGGTAGTAGTTGATGAAGGGCATGATGGCGTAGAAGCCCATCATGACTAGGAAGCGAGTGATCCAGACCCAGGCGAAATCTGGGTATTGCTTAGGGTCAATCCAGATACTTTTCCAGTAGGTGCTCCAATCAATCGGTTCTGATGTGGTCTGGTGGTGCTCCTTGATTTTGCGAGTTGAGAAGCCGACGAGGACTAGCACTATGGCAACCGCGAGGTATCTCTCGAGAGTGCCTTTGAGGATCATTCCTGCTCCGACAGCCCCGAGGAGGGTGCCGAATTGGGTCATGAGTGCCATGTAACCGGAAGCTTTGCCACGCTCTTTGTCCGGAACAACGTCGGGTATCACGCCCATGAAGGCGCCAGAGGCGATGTTGTTGCCGATTTGGACGACGGTGTAGCCGAGCAGATAAAACGCGAGTGGCGCGGGAAGTTGGGCGTGGAGTTGGACGGTAGCCGCCATCATCATTAGCCCGATGACATTGAGCGCGATGCCTTTAGCTAGGTAAGGCTTACGCCGGCCCTTGGGGTTCGTGCAACGGTCGCTTAGGGCACCGGCGATGAGGGGGACAATAAGGGCAGGGATGGCTCCGAGACCGGTTACTAGTCCGAGAACGGTGGCTTTGTTGTCGGGCGCGAGGATTCGGATATCGCTGGGCAGCAGAATCAGGAGCAGAGCTCCCCAGTGGAAGTTCGTGGCGAACCAGTAGGCGGCGATGGTTAGGTGCTCGGCGAGCGTGAGGGCACGGTCGCCGTATGGCGAGAGGTGCCCTTTGTCATCTTCTATCGGAACCTGGAAGTGGGTTTCCATTTACTTGTTCCGCAGAGCGTACTCGTAATCTGGAATATCGTCCACGTCGAATGCCAGTTCGGCGGGTCCGTTTTTGACGGCGGCAATCTTGCACCCGATGACTCCCTCGATCTTGGTGACTACTTCGGGAACTGAGATTGCTCGGGTCATTACCTTCCAGAGGAAGCCAAGACCGAGGATGCTGGCGAGTTTGGGAACGCTCTTACGGTTGGCAACGACTTGCTCGATCTTTGGGAGTGCCTTCATGAATACATCCGGCTTGAACAGATACGCGCAACCGATGGTCCACTCACCGTCTCTGAGCTTGGCGAAGGTTCCGGTAGCGGAAGGGAATCGCTCTAAATACTCAGCTTTGCTGATCAAGGGGACTGCGAGGTCTACATCTGGGCAGAGGTCGAGGAACTGATCGATGACCTTGGTTTCGAGATAGGGAAGGTCGGTGGTCACGATCAGAACTCGGCTTGAGACATTTCCGAGAGACTTGAGCTCTTGGAGCCCCATGCTGATGTTCTTGGTGAGGTCGCCGGTGTCGTTTAGAACTGACGTGCAGCGGCCGCCGAGCTTCTCTTTCACTTCCTGGGATGCAATCAGAACCGTTCGACCAACTCGCTGGGAGCTGAGTACGGCGTCGATGACTTTGTAGCCGATCGCAGAATCCTGTACGTTGATGAGCGCTTTGTAGGGCGTCAATGCAACGCGTGCAAAATGCTCGTCAATACGACCGCCGGCCGGCAAAATAACGTCAAACTTCTCCAAATCTCCACCCTTGAGGCGCAAAGCCTTTCGGGTTATGACGATTCAGGAACCGATTAAGCTGCAATTTGCGACGAATATTGCGAGATCGACTTTGCTAACTGGTAGCAGTCGAGGAAGCTTTGCGTCGCTCGTCGAGAGTGGTATCCGACGCTGATTCGATTCGTGAAGCCTTGAAGGAGCGTCAGAATCTCCTGTTGCTTGTTCTCGCTGATGTTGCACATGAGAATCGCAAGCTCGTGAGTTCCGATCTTGTAGATCTTGCTGAACTTGCCAAGTTTGGACTGAAGGTTCGCAACAAATGCTGCTGCGTCGGCGGAGGCAAAATCGTGGTGTATAACAATAACCCCGCCAGGTTGGGCCGTGACCTCAACTTCCAGCTCGGCGGTTCGCAGATCGTGCTCCCAGGCTCGCAGAGTGTGGGCACCGGTTTGGGTATCCGTCCAAGAGTCGTTCGCCAATCCGAGCGATCTTCGTTCAATACGATTCTTCTCGATTTCTCCTTCATAGATGTGCATCAGAAGAGAAGCGATCAGTTCAATTTCTGGGAGGCTCTCTGCAAGAGTCTCTGGTTGAACACATGGATCGATGGCGCAGAGGGTGCCAAAGAAGTCGTGATGATGATCGTAAAGGGGAATACCGACGTAAGCGGCGATGTCAATTTGGTTACCGATCGGAGCTTCTGCGTATGCCTCAACTTTACTGGAGTCCGGAGCGATACGTGGTCCTTCACCCTTAATCATCCGGCTACAGAAACTGTCAGACCATCGGAAGACTTCCCCACCCTTGACCCCATATGACCTATCCATCGAGTCGAGAACGATCCAGTCTTCACCATTCGCTCTGGTCACCATCCAAAGAGACATTGGGTGACGGTGGGCCAAATAGGTCAAAACCTCTTTGGTTGCCCTTCTGAAGACGGAATGCGATATCAAATCGACTGATGACATAGTGATAGATGATCTCCTATTCACCATATCGGCAGTCTGAAACTGACTTTTCAGAGAATCTGTATTAAGATTTCGCAGATTCTGCCGAAGCAAGTGTTTCTAGCAGGGTCACCGTCTCATCGAAACCAATGCAGGCATCGGTGACGCTTTGTCCGTACACCATGTGAGGACCAACTTTTTGAGTCCCTTCTACGAGGAAGCTCTCAATCATCACACCCATAATGCCGTGATTTTCTGTCTTCAACTGCTCGACGATCGAGTCGACGACAAGTGCTTGATTACGGTGGTTCTTGTTGGAATTGCCGTGACTGCAGTCGATCATAAGACGCGCAGGCAGTTCGTTCTTGAGGAGAAGCTCCCTTGCGGCTTTGACTGACTCTGAATCGAAATTCGTTCCGGTCTGACTTCCGCCACGGAGGATGATGTGGCAATCATCGTTGCCGCTTGTTTTAAACAGAGAGGAAACACCCTGCTTGGTGATGGATGGGAACCAGTGTGACTGCTTGGCGGCAATGACGGCTTCGACGGCTCTGAGAACGTTGCCTTCTGTCGTGTTTTTGAACCCGACGGGCATTGACAAGCCGCTGCTGAGTTCTCGGTGAACTTGGCTCTCGGTCGTTCTTGCACCGATGGCAACCCAGCTGGTTACATCTGCGATGTGCTGTGGGAGTTGAAGATCGAGATACTCGCTAGCCGTTGGCAACCCGAGTTCGTTGATATCGAGGAGAAGCTTTCGAGCAGCGCGTAGCCCTTTATTGACGTGGTAGCTCTCGTCCAGGTCTGGATCGTTGATGAACCCTTTCCAACCAACACTGGTTCGGGGCTTCTCAAAGTAGGCGCGCATAAGGACGATGATTTTGTCCTCGAGGCGGCACGCGTGGGGAAGAAGCTTTTCGGCGTATTCGAGGACCGCTTTGGGATCGTGAACGCTGCATGGTCCGACGACAACAACGAGACGGTTGTCTCGGCCGTGGATGGTGTCGGCGACGGAGTTCCGGGCATCGGCAACCCGACGCGCGATGTCATTCGTTAGCGGCATTTCCTCATGGAGAATCGCCGGAGGAATCATGGGGCGGGCGTCGGTGATTCTTAAGTCGTCTGTGAGGCGCATAACGGGTCTGCCGCCCAAACTTCATCGTTCGCTCGGAGTTCGATTATATCCGATTTGAACCTATCAGCAATTTATGCTGAACCAACTGATGTTTTCAGCGTACAATGCTCGTGATGAAAGCTATCGCTCTCGTTCCCGCGTTGGCAGTGGTTGCTCTTGCCGGTATGGTCTTCGCACAAGACCCTCCTAAAGAACCCGCCAAGACTACTAAGTTGGACTTCAAGAAGGACATCATCCCTATTATCAAGGCGAACTGCATCAGCTGCCACAACAAGGATAAGGCTGAGCACAACGTTATGTTCCCAGACAAGATGACTGAGGAAGATGCTCTGAAGAACGCGCGAATGTGGCGAAACTCGGCTCGCGAAGTGAAGAAGGGTTCGATGCCCCCTAAGAACAATGGAACGATGGGTGACAAAGACCGTGCGAAGCTCGTTGAGTGGATTGAGGCGAAGATTCCTCGCCCAGCGCGCCGACCAGGTGGAACTACTCCACCACCAACCACACCTCCACCCACTACTACTGGCGGCAACTAAAGTTAGCCATTGCAGATTAGAAAAGTGGATACCAACTCGGTATCCACTTTTTTTGTTCATTCTGCTTTGTCTCGGAACCCGGTGCGTTCGGGCGTCCGTATTTTCTAACAGCCAATCTTGAATTGGAAATTGGAGACCTGAAATGCCAATCCTAACCGGACTAGTTTTTGCGGCGAGTTTGATGAATTCGACTCAAGACGATTTGATCAATGATAAGCACTACGTTGTCGTGAAGAACGGAGAGCAATCAGCTCCGACGACGACAAAAGGAGCAACAGCGCCGGTACAAGGCAACCCAGCGGTTCCGCCGGTTACCGTCGACGTGCGAGGGGTTGATTTTCCACAGGGACGATCCGTTATCGAAGTTCCGGCAATGGGAGCACCCGTGATTGCCGTTATGGGAAGCCAGTTGGAGTTGATTCCCGAGTTTGCACGCGTAGTTTCTTGCTCGTTCATTGATGCAAGTGCGACCGAAGTTTTGAAGTGGTTAACCAAGCAGGGTGTCAACTTTGCGGGCTCGAGTGACGCGATGCCGAAGAGCAAGTTGTCGCTCAATCTTAAGAATGTTCCGCTTCATGAGGCGCTCGATGCGATTGCTGAGGTCTTCGGTGGAGTTTGGTCGGTGCGAGGAAAGACTCTGGTTTACCGACCGGGTCGATCGTTTGCCATGTCCTCCGCTCCTTTTGGGATGGCCGCACCGTTGCGCGGACGGGTTGATCCCAAGCGACCCTATGATCTTGCTATTCCCCCAATGATTGAGGGCTTTGAGCTCAAGCTAGACGGAAATGGCGTTGCACGGGCTCCAGGTTTTAAGGAACTTCCAGGTGGGCTTTCCAAAGAAGAGGTCGCGAAGATTCAAATTGAAATCGGAAAGGCTCATGAGGAGATGAAGAAGGCGATGGAGGAAACCCGAACGAAAGAAGTTCGAGTTGGGGGACAGCTGGGTCCTGACAACATGGGCAAGCTCTTGAAGTCTTTGACAGACAAGCAATGGGATCTCCACAAAAAACAGGGTTACCTCAAGTTTTCCGACCTAACTCAGGAGCAGTTGAAGATGGTTGTTCCGAACGGCAAGGTGGAAGGGAAGATGACCTTGAGCTGCACCATTGATGGCAAATCCTTGACCTTGAAGAACTAGATTCACGTTTGGGCGAGTTGTTCTCGCTGAGGAAATCGGCGCGGCTCAAGTATTCTTTATCAGATGAATACTTGGGCTCGCGTCGCGGCTATTTCAGGCGCTCTCGCAGTAGCGTTGGGAGCCTTTGGTGCGCACGGTCTCAAGGCTCACGTTACTGTCGAGGGGCTAGAAACGTGGAAGACTGCGGCTCACTATCACCTGATTCATTCGGTGTTGCTGTTCGTTTGCGCGCTTGCGCCGTTGGAAGCTAAGTGGACCAAGCGTTTGATCTCAACTGGGATCATCATCTTTGCGGGATCGCTTTACATCTATGTGCTCAGCGGAGTGAAGTTCTTCGCGATCATCACTCCGCTAGGTGGGTTATCGCTGATCTTGGGTTGGATCAGCCTTTTGTTCGCTCGGCCGAACGAATCAGCGCCAAGCTAGGTTGTTTCGAGGATCCTTAGGATAAGAGCCTTTGGGTGTGAACTTCTGGCTTGCGACCGGGGTTCCTGTGGCAGGCTTTGCCAAGTTTGCAACGATGTCCTTCGGATAGGCACCATTCTTTCCGATCACCGGAGCGTCGGCTGACGACTTGGAGACGCGGGCGATGTTCTGCCGTGGATCCTTGGGATACGCCAGGGCGGATTGGGTTTGAATGTCAGCCTTTGGAAGAACTAGAGTGAGCAACAGCGTTGTGACCATCTCACAAAGTTCTACGCATCAGTGATGCTTTGCGACGAGTCGTTGAGTGTTCTTACTGAACGACAGCGCCAAACTTTCGAGTCCGTCGTTGATACTCTTTGACTGCATCGAGAAGGTGCTGTTTGGAAAAATCTGGCCATGGGTCCTGGGTCACCCAGAGTTCGCAGTAGGCGCCTTGGAACAGGAGGAAATTACTCCAACGCATCTCTCCGGCTGTGCGGATCATCAGGTCGGGGTCCGGCTGATGCGGATTATACAGATGGGCCGAAATGAGCTCTTCGGTGATGTCTTCCGGATCAAACTCGGCGGCGATTAGGTCTTTGACTGCGTCGACGATTTCGGCTCGTCCACCATAATTCACCGCCAGCGTGAAAACGATACCGGTGTTGTTCGCGGTCATCTCCATCCCGGTTTCTAGAGCGTTTCGGAGACCGGCAGGAAGTTCTTCGATTCGCCCAGAGAAGTTAAGGCGAACGTTGTTGGTGTGCATGATCCGCAGCTCTTCGCGAGTGGCGGTTTCGATGAGCTTCATCAAGCCCTCGACTTCTTCTGAGGGACGTCGCCAGTTCTCGGCAGAGAAGGCGTAGACCGTTAGATACTTGATTCCTAGGTCGCTTGAGTTGAGGAGGGCGCCACGGAGGGCTTTGTAGCCTTCGCGGTGCCCTAGGAGGCGCTGCCATCCCTTCTTGTTTGCCCAGCGGCCGTTGCCGTCCATGATGATGGCAACATGTTGCGGAAGAGCAGACAAATCAATGCCTTGTTCTTCCGCTTGAATTTGAATCTTTTTTAGCTTGGTGTCCATACCCTCGTAGGAACCTTGCTTTAGACCTGCATCAGTTCTTCTTCTTTCTTCTTTCCGAGCTCATCTGCTTTGCCGATGTAGGTATCGGTTAGCTTTTGAACCTTGGCTTCGCCGCCTTTAACTTCGTCTTCAGTGATCTCTTTCTTCTTTTCGAGACCCTTGATGGCGTCGTTGGCGTCGCGTCGGACGTTTCGGATGGCGACTCGGCCTTGCTCGGTTCGAGCGTGGACTTGCTTGACCATGTCCTTTCGTCGATCTTCGGTCATGGCTGGGAAGACGAGGCGGATACCGGTTCCGTCATTGTTCGGGTTGATTCCGAGGTCGCTCTTCATGATCGCTCGCTCGATCGGGCCGACCATGTTCTTCTCGTAAGGTTGAATCATCAGCTGTCGAGGCTCGGGGACAGAAACGTTTGCGATCTGGGTGATCGGGGTTTCTACTCCGTAGTATTCGACGTGCACGCGATCCAGGATCGCAGGGGAAGCGCGACCAGTTCGGTAACTAGCAAAGTCGTGGATCATGGCCTCTAGGGCCTGCTTCATTTTGTGTTCTGCATCCTGCAGGGCTTCGTTTACGCTCATAGTGATTCGTCTCCAACGAGGGTTCCTGTCGGTCCGCCACTAAGGGCATCGAGCAGGGCACCGGGCTTGTGAAAGTCTAGAACAATTAGCGGAAGCTTGTGTTCTTCCGCCATGGTGAACGCGGTTTGGTCCATGACCTTGAGGCGATCTGTGATGGCTGTGTTGTAGCTCAGCCGATCGTATCGCTTGGCGTCTGGGTTCTTCTTGGGATCGCTGTCGTAAACGCCGTCGACCTTTGTCGCCTTGACGATGACGTCGGCGTCGATTTCGAGGGCTCGTAGGACTGCGGCGGTATCGGTGGAGAAGTATGGGTTACCAGTTCCGGCGGCGAAGATCACCATACGACCTTTTTGAAGGTGTCGCATAGCGCGTCGCTTGATGAATGGTTCGGCGACCGCGGCGATTGTGATTGCGCTTTGGACTCGGACTTCGACACCCTTCTTCTCGATTGCGGAGAGCAATCCGAGGGAATTCATTAGGGTGCCCAGCATTCCCATTTGGTCTGCGACGGATCGGTCGATGCCGCCTTCAGCTGAAAAGGTTTCGCCTCGGATGAAGTTCCCTCCACCAACGACGATTGCAGCCTCGATGCCAGCGCGGTGAACTGCCGCTACTTCGTTCGCAATGTAGTTGAGAATGTGGGGGTCGAGACCAAATTTCAGATCACCAGCGAGAGCCTCGCCGCTGAGTTTGATGAGTGCACGTTTGAATGGTCGTCTACCGCTCGCCAAGGTGGGAGAAGTGTACCCGCCACTCTTACTGGCTCAGGACGCGCATTTCGGCTTTTGCTCCGTGGCTGCCAATTTGTGCAGCGAGCATCTCGGCCTTCATGCGTGGAATTCCCTGCAGAAGGGTCACTGGAACCTCTTCGAGCATATCCTTGACCTGATTTCGGTTAAGCGCCAGCATGTGCTGGAGGACCTTGATGATTTCTTCGTCCTTTTTGCCACCATCGATCAGAACAAGCTCATAGCTTTGGTTATCATCCACGACTGCATATCCCTTGGGAAGTTGCTTTGTGGGCTTTCCTTCTTCTTGGGTGATGGGGATTTCATGGTTGCAGGTTTCGCAGATGAGGAGTTCTGTTTTCTCTGAGTAGTAGTTCAGGGAGTTGCAGAAGCCGCAACGCACTTGCTCGACCGGGAGAACCTTGCCGTCTTTGATCGGGATGAGGTGGTTGCAGGCAACGCAGGTGACGTCTTCGTTCTCGGGCTTAGCGACCAGTTCGTTTCGTTCGGTGCAGATGGGGCAGTCAATCGGATAGGACTTGACGCTCCGAGTTCCTAGTGCGACCTTGATTCCGTAGCCAATGCACCCAATGGCGGCGAGAGCGAGAACCGAACCCAGACCGACGAACATTCCATCGCCTTTGTATTTCAGGAAGAGGAAGGATAGTGCTGCACAGAGCACGCCTCCACCGAAGAAGTAGAAGGCTCGCTCGCTAATGAGCTCGATTACGTCGGAAGTGCGTTTGATTCGCATAGAGATACCAAGTGAATATAGCTGATTCACAGAATTCCCACAAGGGGTTAATTCAGTTCTTCTTTGCCTTCGTTCGGTTCGGAGTCATCCTTAACAGGAAGAATTAGGATGTCATTCTCGCCATTGATGACAGGTGTAAAGGCGTAGTCCTTGCCTAGAGCGACCAGCATTTCCATTGCTGTCATGTGAGTGAAATTCACTTGAACCTCTGGATTTTCCAGTCCGGGGGCGATTGTCACCGTGACCTTGCCACTCATTGCGATCATTTGGATTGCGTCGTGGAGTTTCGCGACTTCTATGACGGCATCAAATTTCTTTAGCGTGTCGGCTTGTTGGATCGGCGGATTCTTTGCCGGGTCTATTGGTGCGGTTGCTACCGCAGGAGCCGGGGAGTTGCGGGGAACGAGGCGAACTTTTGTGGGCTCGGGAGCCTTCACCGATATTGGAGCTGGACCCTGAGTTGGGGTGGGCTTGTTCCTGGTTGCGGCTAGCACTGCGGTCGAGATGACGGCGATTGAAATTGCGGCGTAGCCAAGCCATTGGACTGGTTTGGAATCGACGGTGACAGGGCGGGCTTGGAACGCGGGGATGTCTCTGGCTGGTACGGTTCGGCCCTGCGCGCGTAGGGCTTGAACTGTTTTGATTCGGCGCATCAACTCTTGTTGATACTTGGGGAATCGGTGCTCGAATTCGTAGACTGCATCGGGAGTGTCGTTCTCAGCGATCGCCCACATGAGCTCGTCGATATCTGGGGGAATTGGCATCAGATTTCGGGCTCCTGTTCAAAGTATTGTCGGAATCGTTCACGCGCTCGGTAGAGCCGAGTTTTGGCGGCGTTGAGGTTGATATCCATCGAGTCGGCGATCTCTTGAAGACTTAGCTCTTGCCAGTAGAAGAGGGTGATGATAGCTCGGTCCTGGGGAGCAAGCTTTTCCATGGCGAGTTGGACTCTTGGATCTGGCTCGTCGCCGCCTTGGGACGGAGCGGGTTGTTCGGCAGCTTGGTCGAGCTCGAGGGTCTTGTTTCGGAATCTACGTTTGCGTGACTCCTGGATCGCTCGGTTGACGGAGATGCGGAATAGCCAGGTACTGAACTTGCTTTGGCGGTGGAACTTCGGTAGGTTGCGGTAGACCAGTGCGAAGATCTCTTGCGTTGCGTCAGCGGCTTCTTCGGGGTCTATGAGGACGCCTCGGGCTAGGTTGTAGACGCGGGTGTAGTAGCGTGCGTATAAGGTTTCGAAGGCGGACGAGTCACCAGCGACAAAGCGCTCGACGAGGATTGTATCCTCGTCGAAACTTCCTGTCCCTTCATAGACCATCGACACCACGATCACTTAATTTGGACGCAGTCATTACGGTAAAGGTGACGCAGTTTGGGTTCGTTTGGCAAATTCGCTGGGCAACTGGGTTCCGGCGTAGACCGTGAAGCCCCCGAAGATGACCACCACGAGCGCGAGGGCGATTTGCCACTTCTTAAAGATGTGAACCCAGCCGATCGCCATCAGTGTTGCGAAGGCGCTGAGGGCAGGGAAGAGGTAGCGGGCTTGGGCCTGGAAGTAGGTGTTGTTGAACATCACAAATAAGGCGAGGGTGAGTCCGATGAGGCCGAGGGTGATCGCTCCGAGTCGCTTGTTCTCCTTCCAGTTGTTTCGTAGCCAGAAGACGCCTCCGCCAAGGCCGAGGAAGTTGAAGAGGATGATGGCTTTGTAGAGGATATTTGGGTCGCTGCTGCTGTTGGCTTTACCGCTGGCGTTGAACCAGATGTCCATGTAGCCAAATACGCCAATGAAGGATCGGGCGGTCCAGTAGCCGATCCAGTTGATCCAGTATTGAACTTCGGGAGAGCCTGCGCTGGGGCCAGCTTCGATCGCGCCGAGGATGGCGGATTTTTGGGCGGAGCCAACGAAGGCTTCTTTGAAGGCTGATTGCGCAAGCATGTCGCCGTACAGGGATTGGTTTCGCAACCATATGGGGAGACCAATAACAAACGGCAAAGCCATGATTCCGATAATCTTTGCGCCCGCAGTGCGCAGAGGAACAAGGTCTTCCTTAGGCAATTTCCTGAATTCTCCGCCTGCCCAGGCAAATGAAAACGTGAACAATACTAGAGAAGTCAGAGCCGAAGATTTCGTGACATGAGCAAGCCCCACTAGCACAGCAGCAACAGCAGCAGCCCTGAAAAAGCGCTGAGACGGAGCTTCTTCCATCAAGAATCGTGCACTAAAAGCGATAACCCACGAAACCAACGCTATCAATAACGGATCATTTGATATCGCCCCGCTGAGAGCTACGTTCAACGGAAGAAGAGCTGCAAACGCGGCCGCAACGACCGCGACGTCCTCACGTTTGGTCGACCATAGGGCGGCAAAGAAGACTCCCGCGACCCCCACCGTGCCGATGAGACAGTTGAACACGCGAATTGTCCTTCCAAATGATTGAGACTCCATATCCGTCTGCCCGGTTACCTTGGCAACACCAGCTGCTAACCCATAGAACAGAGGTGGTTGGTGGCTCTGATAGTCTTCATAAAGCGTGGGCGACTTCGGATTGAAGACGGGAAGTTTGCCTTGTTTAAGGAGGTAGCCGATGTAGTTTGCGTGTTGTCGCTCGTCGGGCGCACCGATGTCTTTCGAGAATGCAGGTTGTGCGTCTGGGCCACGTTGGTTCAGCAGAATCCCGCCTGTCCGGTACGGCGTGATCATTGCGAACCACGCGGCGAGGCAGAAGTGGGTGACCATCAAAACGATCAAAGAAATTCGAGCAAATTTCGCTGACATGAGCAATCTCTGTGTATGATAGCTTTAACTCACTGTTCAAGCGAGGGAAAAAGTCATGACAACACTCATCGCGCTCTCCGCAATCGCGGGATTCTTTGACACTCCCAGCAAGGGCTTCATCGACTGGCAGACTGCACTCGCCGGAAAGAAGTCGGTCTCGGCGACCGTTACCGTTAACGAAGTTGGCGGCGGTTCGAGCAGCTACAAGATCGACATGAAGAAGCCAGCGTCGCTTCGATTGGAGACCTCTGACGAAACGATCGTTGCGGACGGAACGAATATCACTGTTTTTTCAAAGAAGGACAATATCTTCTACAAGAAGCCCCAGACTCTCGACGAGCTGAAGGTGACTTTGAATGAAGATCAGTACTCGATGTTCAGCGGCTTTTTCGGTTCTTCGCTCAAGCCAGTGAAGACGGTTGATGCAGGAGCGAAATCCCTCGGTGGCGAGCAAGTCAGCGAGATCAAGGCATTCTTCGACAAATCCGGAAAGAAGACAACCTCGTTCTTCGTTTCGCCAGATGGAGTTGCTCGAAAGGCTCAGTTGACGGCAACGGCTAAGGGCCAAACCAAGCCTAAGCAGCTCGTCTTCTCAGCTAAAAACGTTGTTATCGATGGCGTCGCAGTTGATACGCTGTTCGCCTTCAAGGCACCAACCGGCGCGACCGAGATGTCCTACGAGGACTTCTTTGGCTCACGATGGGTTTACGACTTTGAAGAAGCTAAGATGATCGCGGCGAAGACCAACAAGGGAATCTTTGTTGACTTCATGGCTAGCTGGTGTGGTCCTTGCAAGCGCATGGCCGCAGATGCGTTCGAAACTCCAGAGTTCAAGGCGTTTGGTAAGAAGGTTGTCTTCTGCCAAATCGATATTGACTTGAACCCAACGCTGGCTGAGCAGTACGGAATTGACGCGATTCCACACGTGTTTGTACTCAAGGCAGACGGCTCTAAGGTTGGCGATATTCTTGGTTATGGTGACCTCGGCGGCTTCATGACCGAGATCACTGGGATTATCAACTCACTCTGAGGTTTGTGTCATAACTGGCAACCCCGAAGCACACGCTTCGGGGTTGTTTCGCTTTTTAGACCTTTTTGAACCTGGATTGCTACTTTTCCTTGGGTATTCTCCGAAGTAATAGTTGTACTGCGACTGGAGAAAGTGTGAGCGCAAAATCTGGAAGTGCGACCGCCGAGAGAGCGGAGCAAGGGCAAGGTAGCCGTCGACCAAGCGAGTCATTGACTCGCGACGAGTGTTTGGAGCTTTTTAAGCAGCTCTATCTCGCACGATATTTTGATATTCGCCTGATCAAGGAAAAGAAACGCGGACGACTTCGCGGGACCCTCTATTCCTCTCACAACCAAGAAGCGATTCTCGTAGGCTCGCTTTTCGGATTGCTGAGCACCGACTGGATCAGCCCAATTCACCGCGATATGCCCGCCTTCTTCTTGAAGGACATACGACAAGGGTGGGACAACGATTCTCGATTGGGAATGACCATTGAGGAAGTTTGCTGCCAAGTTTGGGGCAAAGAAGGGTCACCTGGTCGCGCTCGAGATAACTGGTCGCACATCGGATCTAAGGCGAACAAGATCATTCACTCCACCTCAATGCTTGCCGGAACGATTCCTGCGGCTGCCGGAGTTGCTTATGCCGACCGGATGCAGGGTGGTAACTGCGTCGTTCTCACCTACAACGGTGAGGGTTCGACTGCTCAAGGCATCTTCCACGAAGCGATCAACTACGCTGCGGTTCATAAGCTGCCTGTCATCACGATTATTGAGAACAATCACTGGGCTTACGGAACGCCAACCGAACTGGAGTCTCCAGTTGAGGACTTTGCGGACCGAGCCAAGGGTTACGGAATTCCTGGACTGATCGCTGATGGTCAGGACGTCTTTGATGTTTACGACAAGGTTATGGAAGCTGTTGAGCACGCACGATCGGGCAAGGGTCCAGCGATTGTTGAGTGCAAGACCTTCCGAGCCTACGGACACGGCGACCACGACGACGACCGAGCGATGAAGTACCGACCGGCGGAAGAAGTCGAGAAGGGCCGATCACGAGATCCGATTGCGGTTTGTCGTCAGCGACTCATCGAGCTCGGCTACCTGACCGGCGAAGAGGCTACGAGCTTCATGGCTGAAGGAAAGAGCGCGACTGAGGCGACCAACGAGGACTTCCCGCCAGAAGTCGTTGCATATCTGAACAAAGGCATTGAGGCTGCAATCGCCTCCCCGCTCCCAGCGGCAGAAGAAGGCGCTATGTGGGTCTTCAAGGAGAACAACTAATCATGGCTGCTACAACTGACGCACCGGTTGCGTTGAAGAAGAATTACCTCACGGCTCTGAAAGAAGCTCTGGATGAGGAGATGCAACGTAACTCGCTCATGCTTTGTCAGGGCGAGGATATTGGTCGATTGGGCGGAGCGTTCGGTGTTACTGACGGTTTGCAGGCTAAGTACGGCGAGGATCGAGTTGTGGATATGCCGATTTCGGAAGCCGCAATTGTTGGCTCCGCGGTTGGAATGGCTTTGAACGGCATGACCGTTATGGCGGAGATGCAGTTCATCGACTTCATCTCTTGTGGTTTTGACCAGATTGTCAACATGATGGCGACCTACCACTACCGCACTGCGGGAGAGGTCAACATTCCGGTCGTCGTTCGCGGTCCTGCTGGAGCTTATGGCGGTGGTGCTCTTTATCACAGCCAGATGAATGAAGCTTGGTTCTGCAACTCGCCTGGTCTGAAGGTCGTTTGCCCTTCAACACCATACGATGCGAAGGGAATGCTTAAGGCGGCTTTGCGCGACGGGAACCCAGTCATCTTCTACGAGATCAAGGAGCTTTATCGAAAGCGTGAGATTGAGGAAGAACTTCCAACCGAGGACTACATTGTTCCCTTGGGCAAGGCTGCTGTTCGACGCGAAGGAACCGACGTTACTCTAGTCTCTTATGGCCAGAACGTTTATCACTGCCTCGACGCTGCCACTGAACTTGAGAAGCAAGGCATCTCTGCTGAAGTCATCGACCTTCGCTCCTTGGTTCCTTTGGACGAAGAGACGATCTTCAACTCGATTGCTAAGACTTCGCGGGTGATCGTTGTCAACGAAGCGCCGATGACCTGTGGCTTTGCAGGTGAGGTTGTTGCTCGAATCACGACGAAGGCGTTCCACTTGCTGGATGCTCCTCCGAGCCGCGTCACACGAATGGATACTCCGGTGCCTTGGGTGAAGCCGCTTGAGCTGCATGTCCTTCCATCGGTGGATAAGATCGTCAACGAGGCAGTTCGGCTCGTTAAGTTCTGATCTCCGTTCGGAGACAAAAAGAAGAGGCTCCTTAGAGGAGCCTCTTCTTTTTTTGACCACCTTTTGGTCTAGACGGCTTCGCCAAGATAGGCAGCGATGACCTTAGGGTTGCTGCGGATCTCGGCGGGAGGTCCTTGCGCGATTTCCTCACCGTGATCGAGGACGAGGATTCTTTCACAGAGGTTCATGACGAACTTCATGTCGTGCTCGATGAGGAGCACGGTTACGCCGAGGACATCGCGAATCTTCTTCACCATCTGGAGGAGTTCCATCTTCTCCTGAGGGTTCATTCCTGCGGCAGGCTCGTCGAGGAGGAGCAGCTTTGGCTGAGTCGCAAGCGCTCTTGCGATTTCGAGCCTTCGTTGCTTGCCGTAGGGAAGATCTCGCGAGCGAGTGTTTGCCACGTCGGCGAGATCAACTAGCTCAAGGAGCTCCATGGCTTTTGCTTTGAGTTCGTCGGTTTCCTTGATGGCTGAAGGAAGGTAGCAAAGAGCCGAGCCGAGGACTGTCTTGTGTCGAAGGAAGCCTCCGACGACGACGTTCTCTAGCGACGACAGCGAGTGGAACAGCCGAATGTTTTGGAACGTTCGACAGATGCCTTGCTGAGCGATTTTGTTGGATGGGGTGCCAGTGATGTCGCGGCCATCGAAGTTGATCTTGCCGCTGGTTGGGGCGTATACGCCGGTGATGATGTTGAAGCAAGTCGTCTTTCCGGCGCCGTTGGGGCCGATCAAGCCGAAGAGATCGCCTTTTTCAAGTTCGAACGACACGGAGTTCACTGCGACTAGGCCGCCAAACTTGATCGTTGCTTGTTCCAGTTTTAGAAGGCTCATGCTGCCACCTCCGTTTCGGGTGACTTCTTACCAAGCAGCTTCTGCACCCAGCTCCAGGAGAACTCGTGGTGCCCGAAGATTCCTTGAGGCCTGAGTAGCATAAGGACGACGAGCGTGACCGCGAGAACAGGCATTCGGAAGAGCGCGCCGTTGATCATCGATTGGAACGCAGGAACCATGACCAAGACCTTCGCCATGACAAATGCCACGACGATGCCGATTCCAACGGAGCCAAGATTGCGTCCGAGGCGCTCGGAAGCTGAACCATGGAATGATTCTTGAATCTTGCGAAGGAGGACGACAGCGACGATGATTCCGATGGCAACGCCGAGTGGGGTTCCCATTTGGACGTAGGGAAGGTCCCGCATCTTCTCGGGGATGAGGAAGAGGACGACCGCGGCGATGGTCGTTCCTGTGATCGAACCGGTTCCTCCGAGGACGACCATGGTTAGAATCAAGAACGAGACATCCATTGAGAAGTCTGGAGGGCTGACGAACGCCTTCGTGTGGGCATAGAGTGCTCCGGCGGCTCCGGCGAAGGCTGAACCAAGGACGAACGCGGTGACCTTGACTCGAGTCAAGTTGACGCCCATCGCGGCCGAAGCGACTTCATCTTCACGAACAGCAAGGAACGCTAGACCGTGTGCACTCTTGAGCAAGTTTCGGCAGACTGCAATGCAGACGATTGCCAGAAGCGAGATCAGGAAGACTGATTCAATCTTGGCGGTCGAAAGTCCGTAGGCTTCTCCGAGAGACTTTTGGTTTTTGGCGATGATGGTGACGATCTCACCGATTCCCAGCGTGACAACCGCGAGGTAGTCACCTTTTAGGCGGAGCGATGGCAAACCGACGATGAGACCAGCAAGTCCTGCGGCGATTGCTCCGAAGAGCGCAGCAAGGAAGAGCCAGAGCAGCGGCTTGGTCGCCGCAAGGTGGGAGAACTTGTTTGCGGCAAGAACTGCACCTGTGTAGGCTCCAATCTGATAGAAGGCGGCGTGACCAATCGAGAACTGGCCAGTAATACCGTTGATCAAGTTCAGACTAACAGCAAGGGTGACGTAGATCCCCGCGAGTGACATCAAGAATCGATAGTAGGATTTATCTGGACCTTGCATGACCTTGTCGAGCAAGAGACAGAAGAGAACGGCTACGATTACCGAGATCGCTCGAGTGCCAAACCATTTTCCAAAGTTGAACTGCATTAGACCTTCTCCACCTTGTTAGAACCGAGCAGTCCGCCTGGTTTGAAGAGCAGAACAGCGATAAGGATGACGAATGCGATTGCGTCGCGGTAGGACGAGTAACCAGCCCATGTGACTAGGTTCTCGGCAACGCCCATGAGGATTGCGCCTACGACCGCACCAGGGATGTTTCCGATTCCACCGAGAACGGCGGCGACGAACGCCTTGACGCCAGGAGCGGTACCGCTGAATGGGTCAATTGGTGCGCTTTGGAACGTTGAGTACATCATCGCACCGGCTCCGGCAAGAACGGACCCGAGAATGAACGTGAAGGAGATCACGGTATTCAGGTTGATTCCCATGAGGGAAGACGCGTTGAAGTCGACTGAGACTGCGCGCATTGCACGCCCCATCCGGGTTTTCATAACCAAGTACCACAGGCCGATCATGAGCAGAATGGTCGTGGTGAGCATGATCAGTTTGCCCTTGGGGAGGCGAATTGTGACCGCGCTGGTTGTCGCTTGGTTTTGCAGGCTGTCTCGTTTTGCAGTGATCTCTGCCAGTGCCTTATTGAGACGGTCGCCTTCTGGAGAGAGCTCAAACTTGCTCTTCTCGAATGGCAGGCGTGCGTCGAAGGCTTTTTGCGCCGCGTCGACTTCGGGCTGAAGGGCGGCGGCTTGTGCGACGAGAGCAGCGTCTGCTTTCTTTGGAGTGAAAACGAAGTCATCCGAGAATGGATTGACCTTGGAAGTGATTGCTTGCTTCTTTCCTTCGAGCAGGAAGGCTTGGCCGCCGTACTGGAGGAGCAAGGAGAGTCCGATTGCCGTGATCAGCGAGGCAATCCGGGGGTGGTTTCGGATCGGTCGGTACGCAAATCGCTCGATTACGAATCCGGCGGAGCCACTTACGAGCATCGCCATCAGCAACATCAAGAGGAGGGTGACCCAAGATCCGGCTACTGCAGAACCACCGGGGCCAAAGCCCATCATCCACGATGCGAACATTGCACCGTAGGAGCCGAGCATGAAGACTTCGCCATGGGCAAAGTTAATCAGCTTAAGAACGCCATACACCATCGTGTAACCGAGGGCGACAAGCGCGTAGATGGCTCCCAATAGGAAGCCATTTACGAGTTGCTGAGGCAGGGTTGTAAAATCCAACCCTGCCACGTTGAGCGATACGAGGTCTAGCACTACTTGATTTGATCCGGGGTGTAGCTTGTGGCGTACTTCTGCCAGTTGTTGCCGGTCTTCGGTACAACTTCAACGACGATGAGCTTCTTCGGTGGGTTACCGTTCATACCCTTGAGGGTGATGGTTCCAGAAACTCCCTTGAAAGCGCTGGTGTCTTCGATCGCTGCCATGAGACCTTTGGAGTCGAGGCTCTTTGCTCGCTTGAGAGCGTCAAGTGTGACAGCCATCGCGTCGTAGCCGAGGGCACCCATCGTGGTTGATGGTTCAGCTCCGCCGTGAGCAGCCTTCCACTTAGCCAAGAATCCTTGAACTTCTGCACTTGGATCGAGGTTGTTGTAGTGGTTTGCGAAGTATCCGCCGAGGATGGCGTCGCCAGCTCCGGCAAGGATCGTGTCGCTGTCCCAGCCGTCTCCACCGAGGAAGACTGCCTTGATACCTGCTGCGCGAGCTTGCTTAGCGATTGGACCGACTTCGGTGAAGTAACCGCTGAGGAACAGTGCCTCTGGGTTAGCCTTTGCGATGTTGGTGAGAACGCCTTGGTAGTCGGTTCCTTGCTTGGATCCGGACTCATATTTCTCGTCAGCTACGATTGAATCTTCGCCAGCGAGCTTCTTGAACTCAGCACGGAAGCTGTCGCTCAGACCTTGCGAGTAGGGAAGTGCGTTGTCGGTCAGGATTGCGACCTTCTTCTTGTTCAGCTTCTCGAACGCGAAGTGAGCCATTGCAGGACCCTGGAATGCGTCGGTGTAGCAGACTCGGAAGACGTGAGCGCCTTCGTCGGTCAAGTCAGTTTTGGTTGCGCCAACGGCCACAACAGGAACTCCCTTGTCGAATGCCGACTTAGCGATCTGGATGGTGTTACCGCTGGACACTTCGCCAACGATTCCGATGACGCCTTGTCCGAGCACTTTTTCAGCAGCGAGCTTAGCTTGGTCTGGCTTAGAGGCGGTGTCACCTTCGACGATCTCAACCTTCTTTCCGTTGAGGCCGCCAGCTTTGTTGAACTCGTCAACAGCTAGCTTACAGCCGTCAAGCTGGTCCGTTCCCCATGGCTTGTTGTCGCCTGAAATGCTGGTGACAACCGCGATCTTGATCGTGTCGCCTTCAACTTTAAAGCCTTCGCCAGCTGGAGCTTTGCGTGAGCCGGTGGTTGGAGCGGCTGCGCCACCACCTGCGGTTGCATTGCTGTCTGGGGTGGTTGAGCTCGAGCTTGCTGAGCCACCATCGCATCCGACGAGAGCGCCGCTAATGATTGCAGCCAGCGCGAGTATGTTAAGATTGCTTCCCCCGATTTTCACTTGGTTTCACCTGTGGTTGCCGAGCGGTCCCGGCGTGTTTGGAGTTCGGCAAGTATACAGAAAATTGCACCGAAACATCTTCGGCGTTCGTACAAACTTTAAGAAATGAGTTCTCAACTTGAAGTTTTGGTCAGCGAATGCACTGATCTTGTTAACGCTGGTCAATTCGCTGAGGCTCTTGTGAAAGCCGACGCTGCGCTTGCAATTGATCCCAATTCGCCAGGAGCGGCCCTTGCAAAGGCGGTCTGCCTTTCTCAGCTAGGAAACTCGAGCGAAGCCTCAGCTGCGTTCGATCACGCCATCAAGGTCGGACCGGGGGATGCGAAGACCCGGTTTAACGCTGCGGTTCACGAATTCAATTTGGGAAATGTCGACGTCGCTCGCTCACTCGCTCAGCAGGCTCTGGAGCTAGACAGCCGACATGAAGGGGCGAAGAACTTGCTCCAACGAATTCCAGCTCCGGCAGGTCAAGCGGCTTCATATCCTCGGGACCAGATGATGGCGGACGATGTGCAGCACGCTGGACTGCCGTTCATCACGAAGCTCGGTTCGACTTGGGTGATTCTTGGTTGGATCCTTGCGGTTGCTGCTCTCGCGTTCTTTATTCTTGATTTGGGACCGGCGCTGGAAGGTTTTAGAACCGCCATGGCTGCCCAGGGTGACCCAGAGAAGATCAAGCAGATGCAGGCGGACCTTCAGGCCAAGCAGAATATGGTTTTGTCGGTATTGGGATTGGGAGTCCGAATCTTGACGGTTCTCTGGGGTTTGCTCGACCTCATCCATCGCCGTGGGAACATGGTTTGGCTGATTCCACACCTTCCTTGCTCCTGCTGTGGTTTGGGGTGGCTCACGTTGCCAATCTACATTCTGTTCGGTCGCAAATCATAGACACACCAACAGGAATTTGTACGTCACAATAGTTTGATGTTAACAATTCTTGGCGCGTTTGTTCTGGGGCAGTCAGCCGCGAAGGCTCAGACTGTCCCGGTGAAGGACATCACCGCGCCAGTTGAGGTTCCGTTTAGAACTTCCGAGACGGCGATTATCGTCGATGCGGAAGTCAACGGCAAGCTTGTCTCCTTGATGTTCGACACGGGTTTTAGTGGGTACGTCACCTGCGACGCCGGAATCAACTTAGGGAAGCCTGATGGCAAGATGTCGTTGCGTGACTTCGTTGGTTCCTTTGAAGTCGACACGGTTAAGATTAAGAGCCTCAAGTTGGGGAACATGAGCATCCCGGTTGCGGGAACCGATGCCGCAGCCGTTTTGCGACCTGGCGAAGATAACTCTTCGAGCTATGGCCAACACTGTGACGGCATCATGGGATATGCCGTGATCTCGCAGAACATAACGGAGATCAATTTTGAAAAGAAGAAGTTCATCTTCTATCCGAAGAATTACGACATCACCACAAAGAAGCCAGATGGTGTGAAGACGTTCCTCACCAAACTCTTGCCGACCGGACACGACTCACTTGAGATGCTGGTTAAAACCGAAGCAGGGAAGTCGTTGATCCTTGCTCTGGACACTGGCAATAGCTTTTACGCGACAACGCACAAGGATGTACTGGACCGAGTTGGGGTGATGCCGCTGTCCAAGAAGCCCACCTTTGTGTCGCAGTCGTTCGTTGCTTCTGGTGCGGTTGATTCTTACAGCGTTCGAATGCCCAAGATGTCAATCTTTGGGATTCCGGTTGAATCCAGCGTATGGGACATCATTGACCTCCCTTCCTCATCTGCAGAAGGTGACGGTACAGTGGGATTCGGATTCCTGAAGAATTTTAACGTTACGGTTGATTATCAGCGCCGCCGCGTCTGGTTCGAAAACTTTACGGGAAAGACTCATGACGAACCCGATTCGGAGGCAGGCATGGTCTGTGTTTGGGAACCAAAGGGTAAGAACTGGGTCGTGGTTTACATTGTCAAAGGCGGCCCTGCTGAAAAGGTGGGAATCAAGCGTGGCGATGTCTTCCTCGGATTTGGAACCGAGGACGTTGGGAATATAGGTTACGCACGCATGCGAAAGCGCTTTGAGGGTCCCGAAGGAACCGAACTCAAGATGACGCTCTCACGAAAAGGGGAAATCTATCGGACTTCCGTTAAGCTGGCTCCGCTGGTAAACGTTCCGTAGAATCTCCTCGGCCTTCCAGGATCGCGGTTGACGCCATGTCGCCCATCACGTTGATGGTGGTGCGACATCGGTCAAGGAACCAATCGACGGTGAGAAGAAGCGGAATGTATTCGACCGGCAAGTTCACCGCCTTAAAGACGGCGAGCATCGTGACTAGACCAGCTTCTGGAATGCCTGCTGCGCCAACGCTGGCAATCACCGACATGATCACGACGATTACTTGCTGACCTACGGGGAGGTGCATTCCAATACCTTGGGCAATAAACAGTGCCGCCATCGCCTCGTAGAGCGCGGTTCCGTCGTGGTTAAACGTTCCGCCGACCATGATTCCCATGCTCGCGTTCTCATCCTTGATTTTCAGGTTCTCGGTGGCGCAACGGTAGGTAACGGGAAGAGTCGCGGCTGACGAGGCCGTTGAGAATGCCATAAAGAACGCGTCCTTGCCACCTTTGAGGAATGCAATTGGGGAGATGCGGCTGGATATTGACATCCTGATTAGGTAGAAGGCACCCATGATGAGAAGGGCGAAGACAACGCTCAGGACCCAAACGCCCATTCCGGTCAGGCTTTCTAGACCCTTGGTTGCCACAACTCGAGTAACGACCGCAAACACGGCAAGTGGAACCAGTTCGAAGACCCAGTGAAGCACCTTCGAGGTGAGTTGGAAGAAAGCGTTGAGAGTCTTTTGGAAGTGCTCAATACTCGATTTGAGGGCTGGATTCTCGGAGAGGAGGAGCATCCGCATGGCAACGCCAAACGCGATCGCGATGAGGATAATGCCAATGATGTCGTTCTTTTGGAACGGCGAAATGAAGTCGGTGGGTACGGAGTCAAGAAGGTGATTCCAGATGTTGTAAGGTTCCTTCTCTGGCGCGGCGCCCTTCTCGGTGAAGACATTACGCAGGTGGCTTCCGGGTTGGAAGACATTGGCAACGACAAGTCCAACAAGAATGGCAACGATTGTGTTGCTCATCAGCAACCACATCAGCTTGCCGGCTTTACGTCCGGTAATGTTGGCTCCGATGATGGAGCCGATGACCGCGGTGAAGATCAGCGGGGTTGCTAGAAGGCGAAGGACCCGCAACACCAGGTCGGAGATCCACTTGAAGGACTCTCCGCTAATTCCCGTAGACTCGGATAGGCTAACCAAAGGACCAAAGCCCGAGTGCCACGCGTGACCCAAGATCGCCCCAATGAAGAGCGAAAGAATGATCTTGAGGAACAGAGGTATGCGCTTGTACGCCGCCATACTGGGCATTCTACTTGAGTGTGACCCGCTTAGAGGATGCCAAGTGACTCTTCGAGTCCGCACATCACATTCATCATGTGAACGTACTGCGCAGCGCCAAGCTTGCCGTTGATGTCTGCCATGACGTGGATGCTCAAGAGGCTTTCCTGCTCTCCCGGCGAGAGTTCGAGATAGTAGTAGGCGTACGGAGAATCTGCTACGAGCTCTTTTGTCCACTCAGCGTCGCCGCGCTCTCGGATAAAAAAGGAGCGCGCATAACGTTCCCGGTAGATCTCGTCGAGGTCATCAAAGTTATCTGGATTTCTAATTTTTGCGACGACATACGCGCCACGAACGGAGCCGAGATCATGGTTCTCGGTTTGCAGCATGATTCCGTCGCGCCAGTTCGCCGAGACCAGCTCCTGTTCAACGACCTCTTGCTCCACGTCGGGGAACGAAGTGAGGACGGCTGGGGGCTCGACGAGAAGCCCGGCTTCGGCAATGGGACCGAGAGCGATAAGCGCAAGGGTTCCGGCTGGGGAGGGAACCCATCCATGATCGGAGCAGACGAGGGGGTTGTTATCGATGAGCTCAATCAGCCCGCCAACTTCGCCTGAAGATTGCGCGACGCTTCGAGAGGCAAAGGTAATCCCCTTTGCTTCTGACTGGGTCACCTCGACCTTAGGGTGACAGAGGAGCAACTCAGAAATGATCGGATTGGACGAGCCTGCTGAAATCACTTTGTGAGGGCCACCGACATATTGATCTTCGCTTTGGCGATTTTCTTGGTGTTGGGGTTTGGAATGTCCATGTTCATCACCATGTTCATCGAATAGAGTTGACCGTCTGAGACGCGCACAACCTGAGTTCCCGATCCGGTTGCATTGAACAGGGCTTTCATGTCCATATCGAAAACGATGGTGGCCACTTTGGTCCCGTTGATGGTCGAAAAGCCCTTGAAGGTGTATTTGCCCTTGATCGGAACACCGCCAGCAACGCCACCGGCCATTTGGACGTCACCTGACCACTTTTCGCCAATTTTGATGGGGCTAAGGGGAAGACCGAGCGAGCCCGTAAATGACCCAAAGTTGTTGTCGACGGGCTTGCTGTATTTGTCCAGTGTGATGGTACTGACCTGTGGCTTTTGACCAGCAATATTGGTTGTGGTCTGGATGGTCTTATTCCCGTTCGGTTTAACGTCGAGAACCTTTACGACTACGCCGAGCTTCTGATTACCGGGTTGCGGTCCGGTGAATTGAACGCCCATGTTGTACTTGAACACTTGCCCTTTCACATACTTTGTCGCGAAGGTGTATCTCCCTCCGGAAGTAGGGGATACCTGTCCGGCAGAAATCGCACTGATCGCAATGGTGAGAGTCGCAAGGTATTTCATGGCAGTTTTACGGGCGGTTTTCGCCTCTACGGCGATAGCTGGATTGTACCGCCGTCGTATACTTCCTACGTTTTGCCGTTGACTTCGATCGCTGCTACCTTGCTGCTTACACAGTCTCGATTCCGGGAGGAGTCGGCACTTCGGACGGTGCTCCCGAATGATGCGGTCGTTTATGTGCAGAAGGCTTCTTCGCCGTTGGTCAGCATCCAGATCTTTGTCGCCAATGCAAATGCACCTGACACGGCGGCGACGTACGGGTATCGGCACCTTTTAGAGCACATTATCGCGAGGTCGATCCCGGGGCACGACATCTTGGTTGAGACAGCCGGGGGTTCTCTAGATGCGACGACGACGCGCGATACGATCCGGTTTGAGTGGAATGTTCCTCCTTCGCTTGTACCGACGGTTGCTTCAACGATGCGTAAGTTTCTTGAGTGGAAGAACACCACCCCGACCGAAATTCAGCGAGAAGCGGAGATCATTCGACACGAAGTCGCGCTTCAGGACGGAAATGCTCGATCTGCCAAAGAAGCCTGGGACGCAGTTTTTGAAGATCAAGCAATCTCGATGTTGGGAGATGCAGAGTCGTGCCTGAAGGCAACACCCTCTCAACTCGTGACGTTGTGGAAAAAGCTGACGGTCGGCAGTCAAATTGTGGTTTCTGTTATCGGACCAGTTGATCTTTCGGGAACGACGAAACTCATCCGTAATGAAATCGAGGGTCTGCCTAAAGGTGGTCCCAAGCAGTGGTTGTCCAGATCAATTAATGGATCTTACGGGACCAAGCAGACTGCGGCGATCGTCGTGCCTCCGATTGGGTCCTCTGGTTCGGTTTCGGCCTTGATCGCGGCTTTTGGTGCGAGCGGGAAGCTCTCGCGGCCGTTCGTGACTTATACACCTTCGGCACGGCCGTCGGTTGTGCTGTTGGGCTCGCAAGACCCTGCCGAGGAGATCGGGAAGTCACTTAAGGATGAAGACCCGGCAGTTGCGTTCCGATATGGTCAGGCTTATCTGTATGCATGGATTCGCAACCAGCTAGCGACACCTTCCCGCGCAGCAACATTTCATGGGACGCTTCTTAGCGCGGGACTCAGTCAGCGCCCGTCAAAGCTGTGGGACCAAGTTGAGTATGCGGATTATCAACAGTTTCTGAACTACTGGCGGCAGATTCAGGCGGTGGCGAAGTGATTCTTGCCGGTCTGATGTTGGCTCAGGCGGTGGTCGTGCCGAAACTATTGGAGTTTCCCGTCGCGACCGATGAACTGGTGGCGATTGAGGCGGTGATTCGGTTGCCCAAGCTTGAGGTGGGGCACCGTTACCGGTTGGACCAAGCGGCTTTGAATGCGGTGAAGATGACTCCGCAATACGGCCGCCGGGATATTTCACGCATCCTGTCACCTGGCTACCGATTCAGAATCGATCAGCTTGCAGACGCTTTGCGGATTGGTTTGACTGTTGATCCCAAGGACCTTGGGGCGGGGTTGAGCGTTCTCTCGAGCGTTCTGACCGAACCGACCTTTCTTCCGGATGCGATCAAGGTTGACAAGCTTCCCGAGAGCTTTCCATGGAGACGGGCTTTGCGCTCTTATGACAGTGCGCAAATGGACATTAGCCAGGAGTCACTTCGCGATGTTTGGAAGTATGTCGTTCAGCCAAACTTGGTCACGATTGGGGTTCGTGGCCCCTTCAATCCAGGTTCGGCTAAAGCGCTGTGGAAGGACCGAGAGCGATTCTGGAGTGATTACCAGCCAAACAAAACAGTGAGCGGGAGATCGCCCAGCCCTCGACTTGATATTGGTGAACCTCCGATCTTGCTTATGAGTAGCGAGGTTCCGGTTCTGACCACCCTTGATCTCGTCGTGGCGACATTGATGGGCGGCGGAAAAGATTCTGTTCTTTGGTCAGTGTGTCGGGAACAGCTGAGAATGAGCTACCAGCAGGGCGCGTATCTGCTTCCCACGCTAACTGGGTGGGAATATCGGCTGGCGATTGCGACCGACAAATCAATTCTTGATCCCGAAAAGGTGGAGAGCCTTAGAGCACGGCTACACGAAGGAATTGAAAAGCTCAGTCAAGTTGACCTTGCTCATGCAAATGGATTGCTTCGGGGATACATCGCATATGGTCAACCAGGGATTCCAATTCTGCTTGGAAACTCGTCGGTCACGGGTGGCGATGCAAATGATGCGCTTTTCAGAGACATGTACCTTTCGATGAAAGGTGTCCCTCCAATCGATAAAACCGACTGGACGGTAGATGTCAGCGTTGCGGAGGTTAAAAGTCACCTTCACAAGCTGCTTGACCTCGCTAAGGTCAGCTACAAGTAAAAAAGGGTTGCCAACTGAGTTGACAACCCTTTTTCTTGATGTTTCCGGCCAGAGATTATTCGGCTTCGACGGCTTCTACGACTTCGGCGACAACTGCTTCTTCGGCCTTCTTGGTCGTTCGCTTTTTGGTTGCGGTGCCTTGCTCTGATCCAACAGCACCTTCGGTGAAGTTTGCCTTGATCTTGATTCGTCGGCTGAGGTCACCGTCGCTGATGGTGTTCCAGTTTGCTCGATCGAGCGCCCACTGCCATCCGATGTCAGCGCTGGAGTAGCTGAACTCTACGCCAGCCTGGAGAATGTCTGAGAGCAACGTCTTGAGGTCTTCTCGGGTGTTGAGCAGTTCTTCGCCAGCGGCGAGGTTTGGCGCAAGTCCGATGTTGACGAGAACCGGCTCTTCGTCGACGACAGCGTTCTTGGCAACCTTTTTGGGCGTTGCTTCGACGATTGCCTCGTTGATTGAGTGCAGGTGAGCCGACATCGATTGCATCAGCTTCTCGTTGTCGTTTGGCCACAAGAAATATTCGCCTTCGTACACTGCCTTGGCGTGTCGCCCAGTGAGGCTAAGCGCTGAGGCAACCAAGGCTGCGTCTGCGGCAAGAAGCTTAGGGTGCGTCTTTCGGATCTGATCGACGGCGGATTCAAGCTTCGTGAGGTTACAAATGATCAAACTGGGTGGCTCCTTTCGACGCAACACAAAATTGCGCCATAATGTGCCAGTTTACCTCGCCGATGAATGTCGGTGTCGTACCTGAGATGAGTATGAAAAGGATTCTGTTTGCCCTACTAGGAGCTTCGATGGTCTACGCCTTGGCGGGATGCACCGGTGGCTCGACTGATTCGACGAGTTCGAGCTCAGCAAATTCAGCTACTACTACACCTGACGCTGGAGGAAAGAAGCTCCGGATTGGAATGGTCTTCGATAGCGGTGGGCGCGGAGACAAGTCATTCAACGACTCAGCTTATGCCGGCTTGGAGCGGGCTGAGAAGGAACTGGGCGTTGAGATTCAGACGGTTGATAGCAAGGCTGAGAAGGACTACACCATCAACCTGACCACCCTCGCTGAGCAGAAGTTCGATGTCATTTTTGCGATTGGAATCACCCAAGGTGAGGCACTGACTGCAGTTGCTCCAAAGTTCCCAGACGTGAAGTTTGCAATCGTAGACGCGACGGTCGAGGCTCCTAACGTTCGATCGCTTCTGTTTAGCGAAGAAGAGGGCAGCTATCTGGCGGGTTATGCCGCTGGGCTTGCTACCAAGGCAAACAAGATCGGATTTGTCGGGGGAAAGAAGATTCCTCTTATCGAGAAGTTTGAGGCTGGATTCAAAGCTGGCGCTACCGCTGCGAACCCGAAGGTTGAGATGCTTCCTAGCAAGTACACCGAAAGCTGGGATGACACTCAGCTGGGCAAGGAATCAGCTAAGTCGCTCTTCAACGCTGGCGCAGACATCGTCTACCACGCTGCCGGACGATGCGGAGTCGGTGTAATCGCGGCTGCAAAGGAAGCTGGAAAGCTTGCAATCGGTGTGGACAGCAACCAGGACGATCAGGCACCTGGATTCGTTTTGACCTCGATGATCAAGCGAGTTGATGAGTCGGTTTACCAGACGATTAAGGACATCAAGGAAGGCACTTTCGCCGCTGGTTCGAAGGTTTACGACCTGAAATCAAACGGTGTTGGTCTTAGCGATTTCAAGAACACCAAGGACAAGATCGGCGAAGATAATCTGAAGAAACTTGATGAAATCAAGGCTGATATCGTCGCTGGAAAGATCAAGGTTCCGACCAAACTCTGAACCGATTAGGCTGACCGTTCCGTAGTTATATACGGGGACAACCAACCAACCCCGACCAGAAAGAAGTGCTAGACTCAACTGGTCGGGGTTGTTTTGTTCCGGGTTTTCCGACTCGTCCCCGCCTGCAGCTATGTCTGAAACGCACATGACCGCGAACCGCCGATTTGAACTTGCAATCATCGGCTTTTTCATTTTCTCTCCACCTGTCGGAGGGCTTGTCGTCCTCTACCAGGCCATGCAGAACCCCACAAAGTTCGCCCAAACTGTCGGGCTGCTCGCGTGGTTGTGTTTGCTCATCGGCGCTCATATCAAATTTGTTCGGCCTGTCTTCCGGCGATATCCCATCGTTCGTGGCTATCGAGAGATTGCCGAAAAGATCAAAAGCTTTAACGGGCGCCACACCAAGCTTTCTGGTGCGGTTTGGCGTACCCGAATCCTTCGATCCGCTTATCGGATTGGGTTCACGTTGCTCACCCTTCCATTTTTCGTCGGCGAGTACATGCTCCACGGTCACCATTTCGTGTGGTTTACAATGGGCTGGGTAGTTGCAGGGTTTGGAATTACCGTCGGCTACCACCGAATCGGAACGCACCCTTCGTTTAAGGCTCCTGAGTGGGTCCGGGCGATTTTGCTCATCATGGGTTCCATGGCGGTTCAAGGGCCGGTTAGCGAATGGACGAAGAAGCACTCCAAGCACCACGCGTTTGGAGAGACCTCTGCTGACGTCCACTCTCCCTATGTTTTTGAGGAGTCTAAGCGTGGGATCTTTATCGAGCAGTTTTATGCTTTCATGCATAGCTTCATGATGTGGGCCTTCCGAGAGCCGTCCTTGCGACGGCCAAAGGGAATGTCGATTGAGGATTGGAAGGCAGATCTGCTCAACAACTCCCCTGATCCCGCAACGTTCAAGTTCCGAGAGGAAGACCGAAACTATTGGGAAGTCAAGGACAAGTCCGGCAAGATCGTAGCCTCAACAGAAACCTTGATCAAGAAGCGCTGGGCACGATTTGTCGATGTCATCGTTGGAATTGAACAAGATAAGACGATTACCATGCTCGGTAATCCGCTGGTCTACATCGGAATTCTTGTTGTTAGCGTTGGTGCTCCCATGGTCCTTGGTGGCATTTCGATCTGGGAAGTCTTGGCTCGCATCTGTTATGTGAACTGGGCAACGTTCTGTGTTAACTCGGTGAGCCACATTTGGGGCGAGCAACCTTTCCAGGTTGCTGACAACTCTCGAAACAACGCCGTCGTCGAGATATTGGCACTTGGAGAGGGTGGACACAACACTCACCACAAATCCGAGCTTTGGGCGCAGCACGGTGTGTTTGCATGGCAATTCGATCCGTCAGCCATGTTGATCAAGACGCTCGCTTTCTTTGGGCTAGCTCGGGAACTCAACCTTCCTAGCCGCTCACAACTCAAGGCCGCCTGGCGATCTTGGCGACGACGCGAACCAACGATGCAAGGTTATGCTGCTCCAACTTGGGAACAATCAATTTCTCCAAGTCTTGTCGAACAGATTTCGGCCGGCGAAGAAGTTTCTGTTTAACGCTAATTGCGCATTCCGACTTATTTAGATACAATAGTCGGGATGCGTACGTTTGGCTTATTTATCTTGATTTTGCTTTGCGGCTGCGGCGGTCCGGCAATTGAGACCAAAAAAGTAGCATTTGCGCTCCCAACAGGTTGGACCAAAGGCGCAAGCGACGATGAGCTCGTTGAACTCGGTATCCCGAGCGGCTGGCGCCAGGGCGTTGATCGCATGATGGAAAGTCCAATGCTTGGTGCTGGTATCGGGTTAGGAGACATTCCGGTACCTCCAGCTTCATCAAACCCCAATGCTTCGGATGCCTCCAAGTCGATTGAACAACTCTCCAATGCCATGACGGAGATGTCGAACGAGGCGGAACGAGAGGCTTTGGAACGACTGAAGAAGAAGGGAATCATCCTCAATGTCATCTCTAAAGGCGCAAGGCCGACGATTGGAGAAGCAAGAACTCGATACTACGTCCAGCGGTACACCCAAGGCGGAAACTGGAATTGGGATAGCGCACATGCGAAAGAGCGCGACCATTACCTTCACAAGCCAGTGGCACGCGAGCTTGATCTGCCGACGGGGAAGGCGCACCGGATGGAGGAGACAAAGACTCTCGTTGACGGTGGAACCTACACAATCATTAGCTATTTGATTCCGAATGGGAAAGATCTTTATGCGCTCAGGTTCATCACCCAAGAGCAGGCGACGGTCATCCAGTCCATCGAAAAGAAAGTTGCAGAATCGATCCGGATTAAATAGTCTTTCGGTATTCCGCTACTTCAGCTCTCATTTGAACGCTCAGAGATTCTAGCTTTGCCTTCCACTGTTCCTCGAGAGGCTCAAGGGTTTCTAAGATGGTTTTTGTGATGAGATAGTTGCGGTACCACTTTCGGTTCGCGGGAATGACATGCCAAGGCGCGACGTCCGTTGCGCACTTCTCAACCGCGTCCTCGTATGCCTCCGTATAGTCGTCCCAGAATTCGCGTTCCTTCCAGTCTCCTACCGAAAGCTTCCATGCCTTAACCGGGTCCTGCTCACGCTCCAACAGACGTTGCTCTTGCTCTTCTTTACTGATATGAAGGAAGAATTTGAGAATCGTCGTTCCTGAGTCGGTCAAGAGTTTTTCGAAGTTGTTGATATGCTCGTAGCGCTTACTCCAGACCTCCTTCGGGGCGATGTCGTGAACTCGTACAACAAGAACATCTTCATAGTGCGAGCGGTTGAAGATCACGGTCTCGCCTTTCATTGGAGTTTGTTGGTGAAGGCGCCACAGGAAATCGTGACCGATTTCGATTGGTGTGGGGACTTTGAACGGAGCTATTCTGGTAGCGGCGGCGTTCATGAATCGCAATAGGTGGCGGATGGTGCCGTCCTTTCCGCTTGTATCCCGTCCTTGAAGAACAATCAACAGGGGAGTTTGTCCTGCAGCGAACATGAGTTCCTGAAGCTCCGAAATACGCTCAGCGTACTCCTCAGTCTTCGTACGAGCTTCGTCTTCGGAAATGCCGCATGAGTCTGAAGGATCAAATTCTTTGAGTTTGAACTTGGAACCGGGCTTGATTGTGGGCATATCCCACAGTTTAGCCCTTAGGCAGCATTGAGCTGGTCTTCCGTAAGATCGCGATAATGCGTTACCCTGTTACGACCTGTTCGCTTGGAGTGATAAAGAGCTTGGTCAGCTTGTTCAATCATCCCTCGCGCACTATCAACACCAGAGAATGTTGAGCAACCGACAGAGGCAGTGATGTTGCGGTGTGGCCAGATCTCGGCGAGGATTGCTGCGCGGAAGCGTTCTGCGGCGAGCAATGCAGCCGCAGCGTCGCAGTTATCGAGAATAATGGCAAACTCTTCGCCGCCATATCTAGCTGGGCGCTCATAACGTCGCGCAGTGCCCGTCAATACGGAAGCAAACTTGATCAAGATCTCGTCACCAGCTTGGTGCCCGAAGTTGTCATTGAGCGGCTTAAAGTGGTCGATATCAAACAGCAACAGTGAGAAACGGTGATCTTGTCGAATGGCACGATCTAAGGTTTCATCGAGTAGCTCGTTGAACCTTCTTCGGTTCATCAATCCGGTCAAGCCATCAGTCACGGCAAGGCGTCGCAGTTGTCGATTTGCTTCTTGGAGCTTTAGTCGCTGACGCTCCATCACCTTCATGTAATTCTTAATTTCGCGCATCTGCTCGTCGACCTTGCGCTGAGCTTGGACGCGTTCTGTGATGTCGAGGTTTCCGGCAACGGCTGCGATTACCTCACCGCGTCGATTAGTCAAGCACACGACTTTACAGGCGAGATGAACCTCGGTGTTATCAGCCTTGATAAAGACCCAATCAAACTCGATACCCTGGTTGGCAGCAAACAGTGCATCGACCTTCTGCTGATTCCAGGCGCCAGTCTCTTCAGGATCTAGGACTGTCCAAACAGTATTAAAGAAGGCTTCGTAAGCTTCAATTCCGAAGGTTTCGGTTGCAAGGCTGTTCCACTCATGAACCAGACCTTGGGCATCAAAGGTAAAGCACGCAACCGGAAGTCCATTGAACAAGGCTTCGAAGCGACGAGAAGCGAACTCAAGGCTTTCCACTGTAGCGTGGAGATCCTCGTGAGCACGAGTGAATTTTTCTTCAGTGTCTTGCCACTTCTTACGTTCATCGAGAAGGTTTGCAATAAAGTGGATGTTCGCTGACCAACGGTCATCCGGCGGACCAATAACAACGTGGTCAGCTCCAGCCTCGTACCATGCCAGCTCGTTCTCTACGCTTGTCCAGACTAAAACAAAATGCCCAAGACGATTGGCTGAGCATAAGTTAACCGCGTCGTTTTGTTTCGGAGAGCCTTGGTCTTCGACTAAATAGAAATAGAATCCTTCTTGCGAAAAGTCATGGAATGACTCGAATGACTTGGGCTTGATGGTAAAGCCTTCCCGCTCTAGAAATGCGGTTGCCACCGGATTTTCCGCTCCAATCCAATAACACGTACCTCGGGAAACCATGATCCACCAAAAACAAGAACTGAGTAGTTCTTGAGGAAGTTATCAGCATCTCGGACGCTTAAAATTAGGATTTACCGAAATTTTCTAGTATCGCCCTTTTATATTTGGTGTGAACGTAGCGAGGAACCCGGTAGATATCCGCTCGTTTCTCCGCAGATTGGGTGACTTCGGTAAACCCAATGAGATAATTGGCTTCCCTCGCAGCTCGGCTCACTCTTGTGTCGTACTTGCCATTTGGATAAGCGATTGAGGTGACAGCATGTCCTAATCTTTGCTCAAGGACTCGCTTCGAGTCGGCCATTTCATGGCGCAGGCGTACATCCGAGAGCTTGGTCAGGTCTTCGGGGTGCGAGCAGGTCTGTGAACCAATCGTTACCAAACCTGACCGGTCAAGCTCAGTGAGTTGCCTCCAAGTCATCTTTGGACGGCCAGAGGTGTTACCAACGAAATCCGTATGAACAAATTGCGCCACTGGGATGCGCTTCTTCTTTAGGATGGGCCAGGCGTATTTGTAGAAGCCCTGATAGTTGTCGGCAAAGGTGATGCAGATCGCATTCTTTGGCAGTTTCAATTTCCCACTCAGCGACAATCGGAGTTGTTCGATCGTGACGAACTTCGCCCCTTTGCGTTCAAAATAGTCGATTTGCTCTTGAAACTCACCAACGGTGCAATCGAACCAGAGACTCTTGGCATCTCGAGCGGGAATGACATCGTGATAAGTCAGTACTGGCGTCAGCTGGGTAGGAAGGGCATTGAGAATGGCGGCGAGGATCATGCTAGATGGCTTGTGTCATTGAAACGCTCTAGAACCCACACATCTTGGGCCCATCGCAGCTCTGTGATTGAGGCGTTATCGAATCGAAATGAGCGGCTTGTTTCGACGGGGGCGCCAAGGAGGCGGCACAAGATCACTTCTTTCGTCATCCCATGCGTGAAAATTGCAATAGATCGCTTCTCAAGGTGAAGATCGTCAACGAGACCGGAGATGCGGTCCATCACTTCGTAAGCACTCTCTGCCCCCTTTGGTTTGACGGTAAAGCGACTTTCTCCGTTGCGGCAAGCCTCGTCCCACGCCTTTACCAAGGTGGGCAAGGGAACTCCCTCGAGCTCTCCGAGCGAGCGCTCACGCAAAAGAGAAGTCGATTCAATGTGGACGCTGAGGGCTGCACTGGCGAGACTCGCAGTGTGCATTGATCGTTGGCTGTCTGAGCTCAAGATACGTTGGACCGGGTTCTTAACGAAGAACTGGGCGAGGCGAATCGCCTGGTCTTGTCCAACCTCATCCAGGGGCACATCGAGATGCCCCTGGGCGAGGTGATTTACGTTGTAGTCGGTCCTTCCGTGGCGAACGAGGTAGAGCCTCATTTGGTCAGTTGACGGAATACAATCTTCGAGCTCTTGCTTCCACCCCAAAGCAGGGAGATGTTGGCCTTTTGGAAGTCAGCATCGGTCGCCTTGTGGATGTTCATGAACTTGTTTGGGTTTCGATCTGCGATAGGGAACCAGTTGCTCTGAATCTGCACCACGACACGGTGTCCCTTTCGGAATGTATGCATCGTCTCGTTGAGATCGAACTTAACTCTTGTGGGCTGACCAGGAACCATTGGGATTGGCTTTTCGAACGAATTCCGGAACTTAGCTCGGAAGATGTCGGACCGAACCATCATCTGGAATCCTGCCATAGACTTCTCTTCCGTTCCTGCCGTTGTTTCGGAGGTATCGGCAGGGAACTGGTCGATAACTTTGACGACGATATCGCAGTCAGTCCCGGTGGTTTTCACCCATAGATCAGCCTTAGGCTTTCCGATGATCTGCATGTCGGCATCGAGGGGATCCGTCTTGTAGGTCAGGACGTCACCGCGCTTTTCTGCCCATGCTTGGTTGTGAATCAACCAGTCACCGGGTGCCCGCTTGCTGCTTTGCCAATCCTCAAGATAAGGCGTGGGGTTCGCGGGATCATTGACATAGGAGTCCTGTCCAGCTCGCTTCTCAGGGACCCATTGGAGCGAATTCTTCTCATCGAAGTAAAGAGCCTTTTCCTTTAGCCCTTTAGGGGGCCACTGAGCAAAGGTGTGCCACTTGTTCGCACCTGTCTCGAAGATGTTCGCCTCCGCCGTTGCCGAAGCCTTGTTGTTGAGGAATTTCTCGAAGAACGGGAATTCGATCTTCTCCATGAAGAACTCCGATGTGTTTTGGTAGAACTTGACTTGTCCTAGGCTCGCTCCTGTGCCTCGAGCAAACCCTCCGTGGAGCCATGGGCCCATCACCAAGTAGTTGTTTGTCCGATTCTTGGACTCGCCGGCTTGGTACAGGTTCAGCGCGCCCCATAGATCTTCCTTGTCGAAGAATCCACCAACTGTCATGACAGCACAGTTGACGTTTTTGAAATTTCGGGGAAGCGAACGATCCTTCCAGTACTGATCGTAGGTGTCGTGAACCATCAGTTCATCGTTCCAATAGGGAATCAGGCCCTTGTAGTGCTTCGCGTCAAAGTTGGGAAGAGCACCGGTGTCGAGATAGAACTGATATGCCGACTTATCGCCTCGTTCGATCACGGGTCGTTGACCTCCACGAGGAACGTTAAAGCCGCCGCAGAAATCGAAGGTTTCTTGGAGGAATAGGGCACCGTTATGATGGCAGTCATCACCGAGGAACCAATCGCTGACCGGAGCGCCAGGCTCCACTGCCTTCAGAGCTGGGTGATTGTTGATTGCCCCGATCCCGGCGTAGAAGCCAGGATATGAGATGCCCCAGAGACCTACGTTGCCATTGTTTTTTGGCACTTTGTTGATGAGGAACTCGACGGTATCGTAGGTGTCGGTCGTCTCGTCGATCTTTTCACCTGGTTTCCGCAGTGGCCGCACGTTGACGAATTCTCCTTCGCTTTTGCCCTTACCGCGAACGTCTTGGTAAACATAGATGTACTTGGCCGCCGTGAGATACGTTGACCGGCGACGAGGCCCCGTGGTTGGAGATCCGGCCCCGTAAGGAGTCCGCTCCATCAGCAGTGGAGATTTTCCATCAAGGTCCTTTGGAACCCAGGCAACGGTGTAGAGCTTTACGCCGTCCCGCATTGAAATGTTGAATTCGTAGGCGTCGTACTGAGCGGCGAAGCCACCTTGCGTGATGAGTGCGAATGCAAGCGCGGAGGTCATGTCAAGCGAATCTTACCGCCAGAACGGCTGCCTTCCGGTTGCAATTGCGGTCACGTTGTTTCCTGTGGTTGACATAATCACGATCTCCGAGGATTCTGCTGACCCGCGCTGCGCGGCGATCTTTGTGCCGTCTGGAGAAATCGATGGGTTTGAATAGCCACCTGAGGTCGTCAGAACCTGAGTAGTGGCGACCTCAACGGAGATTCCGCCTGACCCGTCATTGAGAATGTTGCAATCGTAGCGGCGCAGGTTTGCGCTGGCATCAACTCCAACTAGGAAGAATGAACTTCCCGTCGTCGAACTGATTGCTAGCTGGCTCAGTCCAACGGTCTCTTGATCAATCGTTGTTCCATCGATTGTGGAGTTCCATCCGTTACTTGTGGCTATCGACAGCCCCAGCAAAGGTCGCTCAGCAGCTGTCCACGAGCCAACAGCGACCTGGTCAACTGTTGCGGACTGTTGGATGACGCCCGTTCCGGTGTCCACGGTGAACGCGCTCAGGCCGATGTTGGGAAGAACTGCAATAAACCAGAGAACAGAGAATCCGGTCGAGGCATTGTTTGCGACAGTCGGAGCCAAGGACCACCTCGGAAGAAAGGCCCCATCGGGTTTAGAAGTCGAACTCGCAAAGAGGTCGGTCACCCCAGTGCCATCTGTGGCGCAGGTGAATAGCGAGGCATCAAGCCCGGTCGGAGTTCCTGCAAAGGCTAGCTTTGTGCGATTGTTGTTAGGAACGGGGGAAGTGATCGAAGAGTAGGTACCTGCGCCATCAAGGACCGAGAGCAGGTCACTTCCGTCGCCGGACATTGATTTGATGATTGGACCATCGGCGATAAAGAAGATGCGACCAGTTCCGGTGGCTCCACCGCCTGTGACATTGACTGGTGTGGCAGGGCTGGAGACTCCATTGATCTGAGCCACTAAGGAACCAACCCCACCAGCTAGACCAACGATTGCAGGTCCATTGACCCCTAGGAAGGTACTTCCCGATGAAACGGTCAGACTGGCTGAGCCGGGAGAAACTGCGACCAAGTTGAGATCGGTGTCTCGACATTCGACGAGCAGATCCTTTGTCTGACCAATCGCAACGCTCTGATTGGGCGGGATCGTCACGGAGGTAATGACTGACTGCACGGTGATGTTCCCAATGTCGCCCCCATTGAGCGAAAAGTTGACATCGGCGGCTCCAGACGCGACGATT
Source organism: uncultured Armatimonadota bacterium (assembly GCA_903927345.1). GTDB lineage: Bacteria > Armatimonadota > Fimbriimonadia > Fimbriimonadales > Fimbriimonadaceae > Fimbriimonas. The sequence goes on from CAIYMO010000028.1 coordinate 42,427, forward strand.
GATCCGGCGCCAGCAGGTTCGGAATAGAAAGCCAGGTCTACCAGCAGAGTGCCTTTACGTACGGTCCCCGGTGATGTGTAACTGCGGGAGTAGGCGGCGGGATCGGTGTCTCGGTTTAACGTGAATGTGTAGTCGGTGGACGCATCAATACCGGCAAATACCGTGACAACCACCGATTGAGCGGCAGATGGGGCATTTACTGAACGCGACCGAGCTGCCCAATTGATCGACAACTTGACGGGAGTCGTGGTGCTACCCGTTGATGAGGTGGTGCTTGTTGTTGCGGTCGTGCTCGTCGTTGATGTCGTAGCAGTTGAGGCAGTTGTCCCACCACCCCCGCCTCCGCCGCCCCCACAGGCTATTAGGAGGGCACACAGGATCACGAAAAGAATCGGAGCCAGACGGGACATATTCTTTATGATGCTCGATTAGCTAGCACTTTCGGCAGGTTCAGAGCGTAGAATCTCCGATATGAAGTCCTTCCTGCTTTCCCTGTCGATCGGTGCTCTTGCGCTGTTTGGATGCTCAGGTGGTGAGTCGAATACTGCTGCAAATTCATCTGTTGCATCGCCCGAAGCCGCCACAACAAGTTTTAAAGTTGCGCTTTTGACCCCTGGTCCCGTCAATGACTCCGGTTGGTCCGCATTGGCTTACGAAGGACTTGAGGCAATCAAGACTGATCTAGGCGCGGAGACAAGTAACCAGGTTGCTCAAGGCAACGATATTAAGGAATCGATGCGGAGTTATGCTCAGAAGGGCTACAACCTCGTGTTCGGCCACGGATTCGAGTACAACGAGCCGGGCGTTCAGGTCGCAAAGGACTTTCCCGACACAATCTTCGTTTCGTCATCCGGGAGCGCTACCGCAAAGAACGCGGGCGCGATTCGTTTTTACCTTGAGCAGTCGTTCTATCTTGCAGGAGTGCTTGCTGCGAACGTAAGCAAGAGCGGCACTGTGGGAATGGTGGGTGGACCAGACGTTCCAAGCATTCGATCTACCTTTAAAGCCTTCCGAGCTGGTGCAGAAGCGGCAAAGCCAGGGGTGAAGGTTCTTGAGGTCTTCACAGGCAAGAACGACGACGTTGCTGCGGCGCGACAGGTTGCTGATACGATGATCAAGAGCGGGGCGGATGTTTTGATTCATCAAGCGAATGCGGCGGCTCAAGGAGTCTTTACGGCATGTAAAGATGGCAAGGCTTGGGCGCTCGGGGCGAACCTCAACCAAAACGACAATGAGAGCGGGGTTGTGATTGGAAGCGCAACAATCTCAGCGAAAGCGGCATTCCTCGAAGTTGCGAAGTTGGTCAAAGAGAAAAAGTTTGACGGAACAGTTGTTCAACTTGGAATGGAGAAGGGCGCGATTGACTTCGTTTTCAACGACAAACTTAAGAGTCAGCTTCCTGAAGCCGCGATCAAGGCTGTCGAGTCTGCAAAAGCGGACATTCTCAGCGGCAAAATCGTCGCACCAAAAGACAAGTTCTGATGCCGGGCGGAAGTCTCGTCGCTCAGGAGCTTTCGGTTAACTTCGGTTCACTGAAGGCTCTTGACCGCGTGTCACTAGAGTTTCGATCTGGTGAAGTCCACGCGGTTGTTGGCGAGAACGGAGCAGGGAAGTCGACTCTGATGAACGTCCTTGCTGGGTTCCTTAACCCTTCGTCGGGGCAGATTCTTTTGGACGGAAGCACGATCACTGGCGGTGCTCCCGCTCACCGGGCGAGAGGGATCGAAATGGTTCATCAGCATTTCAGACTCGTGCCGGCTTTTACGGTTGAAGAAAATCTGCGCCTGGGATTGATGCGCTCGCAGGCCTCGGTCGCTTCCGCACTGGACCTGGCCACAAAACTGGATTGGAATATTTCACCCGGAACGCAGTGCTCCGAGCTTGGAGTCGGCGAGCGTCAAAGAATTGAGATACTCAAAGCTCTCGCTTCCTCACCTCAAATCGTGATCTTTGATGAGCCGACAGCGGTTCTTTCTGAAAGCGAGGCCGAGGGCTTGCTGGATTCTCTCAAAGGGCTAGCTGCAAGAGGGCTCACCGTTATTCTCATCGCACACAAACTCGCTGAAGTCTTCGCCGTGGCGGATCGAATCTCGGTCCTGAAGGGAGGAGTTCTTCAGGGGACCTTTGAGGCGGTAAAGACCAGCCCGGATGAGGTCGCACACCTGATGATCGGTAGCTCTCTAAAGCTTGCTGCTGCCTCGGAAGTGGAAACTTCAAAGACGTTCGAGTGTAGGAATCTCCACGTGGCGGGCGGATGCCCGATCCAAGACGTCAGCTTTGAGGTTGGCTTTGGCGAAGTTTTGGGTGTGGGAGGAGTTGATGGAAACGGACAGGTGGAGCTCGCCGAAGCTTTGGCGGGAGTCCGGCCCTCAGAAGGCAGCCTGACCCCAGTTGGCTCGATTGGATACGTTCCGCAAGATCGGCATGTCGATGGACTCGCACTATCGATGTCGATTCAAGAGAACCTAGACATTGCCGACTGCGAAGTTGTTGCGGACGGCGCGATTCTAGAATTTGAGATCAAAGCTCAGTCGGGGCGTGTCAAGACCGGAACGCTTTCGGGGGGAAACCAACAGAAGGTCGTTCTGGCGCGGGAGTTAGGGCGTAAGCCCGAGCTTCTTGTCGTGGTAAATCCCACGCGCGGTCTTGATGTTCGTGCGGCGGCGTTTGTTTTGGACAAGATACGAATTGCGGCAAAAGACGGGGCGGCTGTTATCCTCATCTCGACAGATCGGGAAGAGCTCGAAGCAATCGCTAACAGAACACTTTTCTTGGCAGCTGGGCGTCTGGTGGATAGTGCAACGGAGGCATTGTCGGCGTGAAGGTTGCAGGACTTGCGATTCTTGGTCTATTCGGCATCCTGGTCGTCGGCCTCCTCTTAGGAGGCGTTCCAGTCGTTGACGGGCTCAGGCTGTTGTTCCAAGGGGCGTTTGGTGATCGCTTCGCGATTTCACAGTCACTCGTCCGAGCCACACCGCTCCTTCTTGCGGGGCTAGGAGTGGCTGTCGCATGGAAGGCGGGTGTATTCAACATCGGTGGTGAGGGTCAGCTGGTAATCGGCGCACTAGCGGGGGCAACCATTGCTAAGGCTCTGCATGGTTTTGGTATCGCACCTTTGGCGACGATCTCCATCCTGCTAGCGAGCGTCGTGGGGGGTGCTGGATGGGCTGCGGTGGCAGCGTGGCTCTCCATCAAGCGAGGAGTCAATCTAGTGATCTCCACCATCCTGCTCAATTTTATTGGGCTACAACTCCTTGTGTACGGAGTGGATGGTCCGTTGCGACGAGCTGGGCAGTCTGCCCCGATGACGGAGCAAGTGCCGGATGCATGGATGCTTTGGAGACCATCGAGGCAGACGGACGTGCACTTCGGGGTTGTCATTGCGTTGCTACTTTGTATTGCGGTTGGCTACTTTCTGTTCAGAACCCGAAAAGGCTATTTGATGAGGGCGACTGGGGCCAACCCGCAGTTTGTTCGCGCAAATCGGTATCCCCCTGAGCCAATTCAGTTTCAGGCGATGCTCATCAGTGGAGCACTTTGCGGCTTGGCAGGGGGTGTTCAGTATTTGGGAATCAATGGTCAACTCACAGCTTCGTTCTCTCAGCAGTACGGGTTCCTGGCGATTCCCGTCGCGCTGGTCGGCGGACTTCATCCTGCTGGTGTTGCGGCTTCGAGTTTCTTCTTCGGTGCCCTTTTCGCGGGCACATCCAACCTTTCCCGATTTGGGGGGGGAGGAAGCTATTTCGTTTATGTTGTGCAGGGACTGGCCGTACTCGGACTCTTGGGATACCAGTTCCTTCGGGAGCGGAATGAGGTCACGAATCAATGATTGATGCAGTCTTGATTCTCCGATATGCGGCGCCGATCGCCTTTGCTGCAGTGGGCGAGACTGCGGGTCAACGAGCTGGAATGATCAATATCGGGCTTGAAGGCACGATGCTTACAAGCGCATTTGTCGCGACCAAAGTGAGTTTGGCTACCGGAAGTCCATGGGTGGGAATCATTGTTGGTGCCGTCGCTGGCCTGATCTTGGCCCTGCTTACAGGCGTTTTCACCATCAGGATGCAACAAGATCAGGTGGTTGTTGGGACGGCGGTGAATCTGTTGTGCTTTGGACTGTGCGGGATGTTGTTTGAACGTTGGAACGGTGCAACCGGTCAGCTTCTGTCTTTGCCTCCGCTTCCGAAGTTTGCCGGTGGTTTGGACGTGGTTTTGTTGTTGCTGGTCGTATCTGCGGTAGCGATTAGTTTTGCTTTGTTCCGCACAGAATGGGGTTTAAGAGCACGGACCGCGGGAGAGTATCCGGCCTCCCTAGAAGCGGCAGGCTACTCGGTGATTCGGACTCAGTTCCAAGCTCTGCTCATCTCTGGGCTGATGGCGGGGTTAGGCGGAGCGTATTATGCAATAGGAGTCGCTGGTTCGTTTGCGCCAGACATGATTTCAGGTCGTGGATTCATGGCAATTGCAATCGTAACATTCGCTCGATGGAAGCCCATTTGGGGTTTGCTGTCCGCGTGCCTTGTCGGCTACTTTGAGAGCCTTCAATACCAACTGCAAATGACACACCAGGACATTCCAAAATCGCTCTTGATTGCTTTGCCTTACGCAGCCACTCTGCTGATCTTAGTGTTCTCTGGACGGTCGTCTAACGCCCCGGCCGCGCTTGGTCAGCCCTACAAGGGGATGCGATGACACTGAGCATGACTCGCAGCCTGACTTTTTCGGCGGGGCACCGGTATTGGTTCGCGCATCTGTCTGAAGCTGAGAACCGGGAAATCTTCGGACAGTGGGCGTCGCCGTTCAGCCATGGGCACAACTATGGTCTGCAAGTCACCGTTGAAGGCCAGGTCAACGTGGCGAATGGAATGATCGTGAACATCAAGGATGTTGACGCGGTGGTCAAGGCTGAACTGTTGCCACAGTTTTCCAACCGGAGTCTGAACGACGAAGTGGAATTCTTTGCCGACCGCGCTCCCACCGTTGAGAACATCCTGAGCTACACATGGTCCGAGATCAATCGAATAGGACTGCCCAAAGAGGTGACGATGACTCACCTGAAACTAGAAGAAACTTCCACCCTTTACGGAGAATATGACGGTATGAAAACATCTTTGACCCGAATCTATGAGTTTGCAGCGAGTCACCGTTTGCATGCTCCGGCGCTTTCTCAGGATGAGAACCTGAAGCTTTTCGGGAAGTGCAATAACCCGGCAGGTCACGGTCACAACTATGTTCTCGAAGTGACGGTGAGCGGAACGCCAAACGAGCAAACCGGCATGATCTGTTCTCTCGATGACATTGATTCGATCGTTAATGAGCGCGTCGTTGATCGGTATGATCACCGGAACTTGAATGAAGACATTTCGGAGTTTTCGGGTAGGGCTACGACAAGCGAGAACGTCGCGATAGAGATCTTTTCGCGACTTGAATCACACCTTCCTGCTCAACTTGAACGAATCAGGCTGTATGAAACGGCTCGAAATATGTTCGAAGTTTGTCGCTAGTCGCCGCCGCAGTCTTCATTCCACGCGCGGAGATACTCACCAACGCTCCAAGCTTGCCAGGGGCACCCGTTGGGTCGGTGAGGCGCATCGCCGTCGTAGCACTCGCTGATGCCGCCTAGTCCTGCCTCAACCAGCATCTCGCCTGCATGTTTAAGCACTTTTCTGAGTTGGGATACGTCGCCGCCGTAACGAGCTTTTGCGGAGATATACGAGCCCATCAACCAGGGCCATACCGTTCCTTGGTGGTATGCGGCGTCTAGATCCCGCACTGGTCCCTCGAATCTGCTAACGTAACTTGGCTCATTCGGGCCGAGAGTTCGGAGACCAACGGTTGTGAGTAGGTCGCGTTCAACGACTTCTAAAGCTCGGACAGCGTGATCTTGAGAACAAGGCGAGAAGGGAAGCGACATTGCAATCACTTGGTTCGGCCGGAGGGAGGCATCACCGGGTTCGATTGTGTCGAAGTAATGGCCTCTTGCTTCGTGCCAGAATTTCTCCTCAAAGCTCTTGGCTGCGAGGTTCGCGAGCGTTTCTTCAGCTGACCAGTCAGAACCAAGTTTTGCTTTGAGCCAACATGTCACGCGTAACAGGTTGATCCAAAGGCCATTGATCTCCACTGGCTTACCGTGACGCGGTGTCACGACCCAATCGCCAATCTTTGCATCCATCCATGTGAGTTGCAGACCAGGCTCACCTTGTTTGAGCAACCCATCTGAAGGATCGACAATGATGCCAAAGTCAGTTCCATGGCGGTGGTGCCAAATGATCTGATTGAGGACCTCAAGCATTTCTTTTCCGAAACTCTCATCCCACTCAGCGAGGAGTGTTTTATAGATGGCGTTTCCGAACCAAAGGGTCGCATCAACGGTGTTGTAGTCAGGAATCTCGCCCTTTTCGACAAATCGGTTTGGAATCAGTCCGTGTCGCATTTGAGAGGCGTAATCTCGAAGGATGTTGCGCGCTTCCGAAATGTGACCCGTTTGCAAACAGATACCGGGGAGCGCGATCATCGTGTCTCGGCCCCAGTCACTGAACCAGGGATAGCCAGCGAGGATTGTCGTTCGGGACTGAGTTTTGACGAGGAAGTTTTGCGCCGCCTGTTCTAGTTTCTTCGATAGCGAGACGGTGCTCTGGTCGGTAGACGGAGGGATATCTGAGACGGTTGGCTCCCCGACGGATGCAGAAAGAGTGATGCTTGCACCTGGCGCCAGCGAATAGAGAAGTTCGCACGGACAGAATAGATCATCCCGAGGATCTAGGCCCCGTTCAAGCTCCTTTTGATGTTCGAATCGGTAGTACCAACCCGCGACCGGGGATCGGGTGGCTCCGAGATGGGAGAGAACTACCTCAATCCCGTCTTCCTCGATTACGGTTTGATCGGAGCCGATCTGGATTGACTGGGGATAGCTGTCTCGCTCAGAAAAGTTTGCGTGGAAGTCGCGGTGGCATACAAGTGGTCGCAATGACAGCTCTACGGACTTGGTGCCGGTGTTCTTGTACTCAAGCAAGACCTGGTTCTGTCCGGGTACCAGATAGATCGTTTTTTGAATCTGGACATGACCTCGTCGGTAGACCCAAGTTGCCCGGTCTGAGACGGTGAATGATTCGAGTTGTTCGAAACCATCTGGATGAACTGCACCTGGATATTGATTCGAACTGAGACACAGCTTGGTCGATCCGTATGTCGCCACTCCGTCGACGGCGGCCAGTAAGAGCCTACGATCGGTAGGCGGGTTGATCGCGGCGATCAATAGTCCATGGTAGCGCCGGGTATTGATCCCGCTGGCGGTACCCATTGCGAACCCGCCGATCCCATTAGGCAAGAGCCACTCGCTTTTTGTGGAAACACCGAGGTTTCGACACTGCTGGCTATCGAGCGAGTAGATCATCAGTAACTATAAGTGTGGCTTTTATGGACGTATTTTTGTAGGCTTTGTACCTCGACCGCCCGAACGATTTTGCAAGAGCCCCAGCACTTGGTCCATTCGGAATCTCAAGCCGATTTGATATTCGTTGGGATTCTGGCGGTAGATGATGACCGGTTCAATTGGTCCCATCACTTGCGAAATCCTAAACTGGCGATCAAACCAACCTTGTGTCGGGTCATATCGCCAAATTAAACTCACCTTTGTTGCCTTTCCAAAAACATCACTCCTCAAGGAAACTCCCTGGTTCGAATTGAAAAGATCCGCATCGTAGAGGGGCATACCGAAGGAACGATATCCATAGATTCCAACGCTTAGCCTGGTGTTCTCGCGTGGCTCATAGGACACTCCTGCTTCTCCGCCAAACCAGCTATACCGACCTGAGTCAAGACGCATCCCTGCGTCGAGTCGGGTGGTCGAGAACATTCGACCGTTTTGCCACGCGGGGGTTGAAACAGATCCCGTGAGCAGCCCACGGCCAATCGAAGTCCCGGAGCCTTCTTGGAACATCCCTGCTCGGAGTTGGGTCATGTAGCTGAGCCCATCCTTGGTTCCGCTTCTTTCTTGGACTGCTTCGATGGGTTTGCTGTACGTTTTCAGGAAATCGCTCTGACGCCCAAAGGACTGAATGTTGAATGAGCTAGAGAGTTGTGTGGTGTTTCTCGGAGCACCAAGAAATCCGGCCTGATCC
>CAIYMO010000029.1 GCA_903927345.1 uncultured Armatimonadota bacterium
AAGATGCAAGGCGAAATGCCCCACCTCAACGGCAAATCCATCCCCATCGCCATGGATGAGTGGAACTACTGGCACCGCGACTACGCCTACGGTGAACTCGGCTGCGAATACGACCTCGCAGACGCCCTCGGCATCGCAGCAGGACTTCACGAGTTCTTCCGCCAAACCGACATCATCCACATCGCCACCTATGCCCAAACCGTCAACGTGATCGGAGCGATCAAAACCAATCGCACCGCCGCCGAAATGGAAAGCACTGGCCTCGTCCTCCAGGTCTACCGCCAGCACTACGGTTCAGTCCCGGTCGAAATCAAAGGTAACTTTGGTGAACTCGACATCGAAGCCGCCCTCTCGGCAGACAAAAAGACCCTCACCGTCGGCGTCGTCAACCCGACCAACAAGGCCGTCACCCTCGAACTCAACTACCCCGGAGCAAATCTCGATCAGGCGAAGGCCTACATCGTCACCGGAGAAGCTGAGACCGACAAAAACGCCCCTGGACGCGCCCGGTCGGTCGACATCATTGAGCTAAATGGCACAACCATCCCCCGCCTCGGCTGCGGAGTCATCACCATCCCGCTGTAAAAGCGGGATTTAGTGTTATGATTTAACGATAACGCCATGATGACCACCCTGATTGCAACAATGATGTTCAAGGACGCCCGCCCGATCGATACCTACGGCCTCCTCCGCACCCAAGGTAACCGGATCATCGCCAAAGACGGTAAACCCGTCTCTCTCCAAGGGATGAGCCTCTTCTGGAGCCAGTGGATCGGCAAGTACTACACTCACGGCACCGTCAAGTGGCTCAAAGATGACTGGAAATGCAGCATCGTCCGCGCAGCAATCGCCGCCGAACCCGACGGATACATCGCCAAGCCCCAGCAAGAACTCGCCAAAGCCGAAGCCGTCATCGAAGCCGCCGTCAAAGAGGGCATCTACGTTATCGTCGACTGGCACGCCCACACCGCAGAAAAGCACACCGCCCAAGCCGCCGAGTTCTTCGCTAAGATTTCCAAGAAATACGGCAAGCACCAAAACGTGATCTACGAGATCTACAACGAGCCGCTCAAGGTCAGTTGGAAGGACACGATCAAGCCCTACGCCGAAACCGTGATCGCCGCCATCCGCAAAAACGACCCCGACAACCTCATCATCGTCGGAACTCCCACTTGGTCCCAGGACGTCGACGCCGTCATCCCCTATCCAATCAAGGACCGAAACGTCGCCTACACCCTCCACTTCTACGCCGGAACCCACAAGCAGTACCTGCGCGATAAAGCCCAAAAAGCCCTCGACGCCGGCCTCCCCCTCATGATCACCGAGTGGGGAACCGTCAACGCCAACGGCGACGGAGCCGTCGACCAAGTCTCCACCCAAGAGTGGCTAGCGTTCGCCCGCAAAAACGAGCTCTCCATGTGCAACTGGTCCGTCGCCGACAAAGTCGAAGGTGCTGCCGTCCTCAAGCCAGGGGCAAATCCTGAAGGAAAGTGGCCCCTCACCCAACTCACCCCATCCGGTATCTACGTCCGCGAACTTATCCGTGGCTGGAAAGCTCGATAACGCACTCTGAACAACCAACTGAGCAACCAACCGAATAAGCGAACGATCATGGTTCGGACACCGTGCATTGAAGGCGTCATTGTATTTGTTTGGCGGGCTTGAGTAACCTAAGGAGGACATCCAGAGCGGCTCAGGCCCGGCAACCGAGGTGAATCCCCACGGTGCCAAAACGATGTGCGGAGCAGTGCTCCGAAACAACGAACCAGCCAGCCTCGGGTGTGTGGAGAACCATGCACAAGAGAAACATCACTCAACCTACTTCGTCCCAACTCGTCAACGCTGTACAACCATCGCTAATCGCCGATATCGACTCCGTTTGCTGCGACATAAACGAATGGATCTTGCAGGAGGGGCAACCTAAAGCCCACTTCTGCGTGTGGATCGAATCGCTCAATCGCCCCGTGATCTCGAAGCTACAATCACACCCAAACTGTGGCTTTCTGGACCTCTACACAAGCGAGTCCCTGGCTCAGGAAGACCTTAACGAGTTTGCCAAAAAGCACAGATGGAGCACCGAAGACTTAACGGTTCGGTTTATCACCTTTGTCGAGGCGTTGCAAATCAGCCGGAGAACCCCCACCCCGCTCAAGCTAGTTGGTCACGTGGGAATAGTGGACCGAATCTATGGGGTACTCGTCTTTGGAACTGACCGTGCTTGGATCTACGAGTTCTGAAGCGAGTTAGGAACTATCTGTAGAACCAGAACATCCCACGCGGATGCCTCGGGATAAGTATCCCGAGGCTAAATCCATACAGCCATACCCGCTTCAACTTCTCGCAAACGCAGTCTCCCCCAAGCGTGTAGACCTCTCGCGTGGCTCCCCAAAATGAGTATTCTGCCCCTAACGTTTAGCTGGCTCGAGAACCACCATGATCACCCTGACAATAGCTTCCCTCGTCCTCTCATCACCCGTTCCAAACTTCGTATCCCCAACCCAAACCGAGCCACCAACCGAAGTAACCATCAGCGAACCCGGTGCCTCGCCAGAAAGCATCACCTCGACCAAGGACGGAACTGTCTACTTCGGCAGCACCGCCAAGGGCACGATCTACCGCGCCTTGCCCAATCAAGCCCAAGCTGAACCCTGGATCAAAGCGTCCGAGGTGGG
>CAIYMO010000030.1 GCA_903927345.1 uncultured Armatimonadota bacterium
GCAATCAGTGACCGCATGAGCTGGTCGCCAGCGGCCGAAGAAGTCGAAAAGGAGGTCGCCAATGCGCGTCGTCGTAACCGGCGGGGGAACCGGCGGACACGTTTATCCCGCGCTTGAGGTCTGTCGAATTGCCCAAGAAGAAGCCGATTTGCTTTACATCGGCTCTCTGCGAGGCATGGAGATTGACGCTTGCAACGCCCGGGGGATCAACGTGTTTGGTTTGGATTCTGGGCCTGTCTATAACCCGGTATCACTAGCCGGTCTCAAGGCACTCACCAAGCTCTGGATCGCCTCGTTTGATGCGAAGAAGAAGCTGATCCAGTACAAGCCTGATGTGGTTTTCTCGACTGGCGGCTACTCTAGCGCGCCGGTGATGAAAGCGGCAAAGGAGCTTGGGATTCCTTTGGTCATTCACGCCTGCGACACGATTCCTGGGAGGTCGCTTCGCATGTTTGCGAAGGAGGCTCGGGTGGTTACGAGTACGTTTCGAGCCACCGCGAAGGCGCTTCCGGGGTGCAACGTCGTCCGCACAGGTCACCCAATCCGGCAAGAACTTCGCGACGCAATTGCCACGCGCAGACCGGAAGAGCAGTTTGTCGTTGTTCTGGGTGGTTCAGGTGGCGCTAAATTTCTCAACGAGACAATGCCACTGGCAATGAGAGAACTCTGCGAATCGGGCTGTCGAGTCCTTCACTCCGCGGGTAGGGGGCAATACGAGCAGTACGAGCACCTCGCCGAGGGGATTCCCAACTACGACATGCGCCCGTATCTTGAGGCTGACGTACTTGCCGATGCCTATCGCCGAGCAACGGTAATCGTCGCCCGGAGCGGCAGCGGGATCAGTGAGTACGCAATGGGGAGAATTCCCTCAGTATTAGTCCCATTGCCGTCGTCTGCCGACGACCATCAGTTCCATAATGCTAAGGAGTTCGAAACTTTTGGTGGGGCATCGGTGCTCACCCAAGGCGCCCGAGACGGCGAAATCGAAGCGACGCAGGAATCCCTAGCCCGAGAAATACGAGAATGGTTCCAGGATGGAACCGGGCACGCGCAAAGGGGACTTGCTGAATGGGATATTCCAGACGCTACGATTCGAATTTGGACTCAAATCAAGAACGCGGCTAGCAAATGAGAAAGAGAACAGAAATCGAGGCAGAATTCGCACCAACAGATGCGCTCAATTCTTGTCGCTCATTCTTTCTCGTGGGAATTGGAGGAGCAGGGATGTCGGCGCTTGCTCGGATGCTACGGCACCGGGAGTTTTCCACTGCCGGCAGCGATGCGGTCGCTTCTCTTGAAGTTGAGCGTCTGCGGGACGAGGGAACCGAGGTTCACGTCGGTCACTCGGCGTCCGCTTTACGAGAATTCGTTGCCAACAATCCTGGTTGCGCGCTTGTCGTCACAGATGCGATTGATCTCTCAAAGTCCCCCGAGGTTGCGGAGGCAAAGAAGCGTGGGCTAGCAATCGTTCGCCGCTCACAGGCTCTTGGCTGGTTGCTTCGTCCGTACAAAGTGATAGCGGTCACCGGAACTCACGGTAAGACCACCACAACTGGCTTACTCGGAGCAGGACTGATCGCGGCAGGGCTGGATCCGCTCGTTGTGGTCGGTGCCGCAATTCTTGATTGGGAGGGCCCGATCCGTGAAGGGAAGGGACAGTATGCCGTCGTTGAGGCGTGTGAGGCATACGAAGCGTATGCCGATATCAACCCGCACATTGTCCTCCTGACAAACCTCGAACCGGATCACCTCGACTATCACGGCACCTACGAGAACTTGCGCGACAGCATGGTTCGATTCGTGTCGAAAATACCCCCGAACGGTGGGCTTGTATATTGTGCGGACGATCGGGGCGCATCAGAAATTGCTGAACTAACGGACGTAAAGTGTCTCGCTTATGGGCTTTCGGAAGCGTGGCTCCAGCAGACGTTCAACAAGTTTGGTTTTGGAATCAATGCGAGCGAGAGCGATGCCGGAAAGCTCCTTAAGCTCAATCTTCCTGGCGATCACAACCGGATGAACGCAACCGGAGCGCTCGCTGCAGCATCTCTCCTGAATGACGATAACACCGTGGTGGATCTCGACGCCGTCGAGATGGGGATTGCCCGATTTGGTGGCGCAGAACGACGTCTTCAGGTTCTTCTCGAGGGGCCAATCACTGTCATTGATGACTACGCTCACCACCCGAGCGAGATTGCGGCTTCTATTCAGGCAGTCAAGCAGCGCTACCCTGATCGGCGGTTGGTCGTGGTCTACCAGCCGCACATGTACTCCCGAACTCTCGAGCATATTACGGAATTCCCCCTCGTGCTCAACGAGGCCGATATGGTCGTACTGACCGATATCTACCCAGCTCGCGAGGCTCCAATTCCCGGCGTTTCGAGTGCAAGAATTGCCGAAGGAATCACCAAGCCGATGCGCTACGTTCCTTCGCGCCATTTACTTCCGAGGCAAGTGAAGAAGCTGATCCAGCCCGGAGACGTCGTTGTCGGAATGGGTGCGGGAACGATCAGCGAGTTTGCTCCCGATCTCATCCGGGAGATTGAACGAGACGCCAACCCTACGAAAAAGGTCGCCGTCATCTACGGTGGAGATAGCTCAGAGCGAGAGGTGTCCATTCTCTCTGGGAATGCGATTGCGCGCGCACTCAACTCTGCCGGCTACGATGCTGAGTTGATCGATGTCAGCGAGTGCCTGCTTCGAAAAGGAAACGTTATCGACTTCACTGGCTCGATCCGGCCCGATGTCGCCTTTCTTGCCGTTCACGGCACCCATGCGGAAGACGGGGCTATCCAAGGCTTCCTCGAACTTGTGCACGTCCCATATACTGGCTCCGGAATCCTCGCGAGCGCGGTTGCAATCGACAAGAACCGGACAAAGCAACTTCTGTCGTCGGTAGGAATCCGGTGTCCAAAAGGGCAGTGGATCAACACGGCTTCTGAGTCCGTTTCGGTTCCTGCCCCGGCCATCATTAAACCGAATCGGGAAGGTTCTACGGTCGGGCTCACGTTTGCCCAGTCCGATGATCAGATTGCCGAAGGGGTCCGGATGGCGCTCCAGTACCCAGGCGGTTGCCTTGTCGAAGAGTGGGTTGTCGGAATGGAGATTTCGGTTCCTGTCCTTTGCGGATCTGCGTTACCGCCGGTAGAAATTTGCCCTACGACGGGTGGATACGATTTTGCGAACAAATACACCCCAGGTGCAACCGAAGAGATCGTCCCCGCACGTCTCCCGGAACACTTGATCCAAGAAGTTCAACGGGTCGCGGTCCTGGCGCACGAAACATTGGGCTGCGAGGGAGCAACTCGGACAGACATGATTGTCCGAGGTGATGAAGTATTTGTTCTTGAAGTGAACACCCTTCCAGGGATGACGTCAACTTCGCTCCTGCCGAACTCGGCGAGGGCGGCAGGAATCAGTTTTGAGGAACTTTGCTCACGCATTTTGGAGGATGCGCTCAAGCGCTATGCGTCGACGTAAACGAGTCATCAACTGGGGTGCAATCTTCGCCGTCTTTGCACTTGTCAACCTGATCTTCGCGAGTTTTCGGAGCCCTCTCACCGCTATTCGCCGGATCAATCTTAGCGGCGTTCGACAGAGCGAACGACTCCGGCTGGAACGCATCCAGCAACTGGTGCAAGGAGTCCCGGCCATGCAACTCGATCCCGGCAGTGTTGAGCAAGTGTTCCTCGGTCAATCTCGGGTCAAAAGTTGCACTTTTAGCCGTAACATCTTTGGGAGCGGACGGCTTGAAATCACCTATCGCAAAGCGGTTGCCGACGCTGGAAACGGAGCACTTCTTGACGCGGATGGAGAGTTCTTCTCAGACCCCGAGCAGGGTGAAAATTTGGTCAAGTTGAAGCTAGCTCCGATTCTTAAAGTGACATCGGCTACCGTGATGGGCGTCACCGATTTCCGCCAAATTGCCGAGGCTTGCGCCATCACCCAGGGGAACTTTCCAGAGGGATCAGTAAGCGTTCTTGAAACCGGGGTAATCAGGCTCGATGTCGAGGGTGGGCATGTAATTCTCGGAAGCCCAGGAAACTTATCCAAGAAATTCGATACTCTTATTGGACTCTTGCGAGATCGCCCTACGTTGTTAAAAGGCATCGAATACCTAAATTTGACCAATCCCGATCGGGCAACGGTCTCTACGAATAAAAATGACAAACCCGTTCAGCCGAATCCATAACGAAAAGTGGGTCATTCCCGTCAGTGGACTTAGTGCCTTGCTCGGCTTCATGCTGGTTGTGTCGTGGATTAACGACACTAACCGACTGGGTCGATACAAATACCTGACGGGTGAACAGCAACAGCGAGAGAGCATTAACGCCGTTGATTACGCAAGCTATGTGAGCATGAAGGAAGAAGTCGAGCGACTTCAAAAGCGCGCAACGTCTCTTGAAAAGGCGCTCTCTGAAAACGGAAAAGGATCTGAGACGCTTAACGAACAATTGCAGTCTGCAAAAGCGTTCGCCGCGATCACTGAGCTCGAAGGCGGCGGCGTCAAGGTGACCCTTAAAGACAACGCTGGAGCAGGGGGGATGCCGGGAGAGCAGGACCTGATTCACGACATTGATATCCTCCGAGTCACCAACGAACTGTTCGCATCCGGCGCGGAAGCTATCGCGGTGAACGGTCAACGGTTAATGAGCGCCTCGTCAATTCGTTGTGCCGGACCAACCGTCCTGGTTGATGGAGTGCGCCTTGCGGCTCCCTATACAATTTTGGCGATCGGAGATGTTGAGACGCTTTACAACGGTTTCACAATTTCGGGCGGAATCATGACGGAGATCGCGACGGCTAGCCCAACTATGATCCAGATTCAGCGTGAAAAGTCCATACGAATTCCGGCATACTTGGGTGCAACCGCGCTCAAACATGCGTCGGTGCCAAAGGCTACGAAGTGATTCTTGTTCCCATCATCGCCCTGTTGCTCGGTGCAGTTCTTGCGCTGGTGCTCAAGGTGCGCGTTGGTGATAGCACTGCGCAGTATCTGGCAGTCGCCAGCTTGGCGGGTCTGGATACGGTTCTCGGTGGCCTTCGTTCTGCATATGAGAGCAAGTTTCAAACAGACGTCTTTCTCAGCGGCTTCTTTGCAAACGTCCTCATCGCATTCTTCATCGCATGGCTCGGCGATAAGATCGGCATCAATCTTTATATGGTGGTTGCACTGGTCATGGGAATGCGCATCTTTACCAATTTGAGCCTGCTGCGACGCTACCTTCTTGTCCGAGCTACGGATTGGCTGACAAGACGAAAGAAGGAGCGAGAGAAACTTATTGAACAGACCATGGAGGGTGTAACTGAATGAAAGAATGTGTAGTCATTGACCTGGGAGGGTCAAAAACAGTGGCGCTGGCTGCAAAGTCAGCTGGTGACGGCAAGCTGCAGATTAGCGGAATGATCCGCGTCGACAGCCGAGGGATGAAAAAAGGCACGATCGTTGATCTCGACGGCGTGGCTCGGACCATCGATACTGCTCTCAGGCACCTTGCCAACGATCTCGGAAAAGAGACGATTGATGCTGCAGTCGTGACCATTTCGGGTGCGCAAGTCGAGGGCGTCACGGTACAAGGCTTTAAGCCGATCATCCCCAAAAACCGAACGATCACTTCTCAGGACGTGATGGAAGTCGTTAATCACTCGAAGGCGGGCTTTTTGCCCTCCGAGCGGTTGCAAGTCCAGACCGTTCCCCGGGGTTTCCGCGTGGATGACGGAAAGATGGTGATGGACCCAGTCGGGCTACCTGGCTCGAAGCTTGAGGTGAACAGCTATCTGATCACCGGCCAAGGCGCGCACGTCCAGCTCTTCGAACGAGCGCTGACCTTGAATCATCGAAAAGTCGACCAGTTCATCTTCGGACCGCTCGCCTCCGGTCTCGGAATTCTCACCGCTGATGAGATCGCCAAAGGCGCGATCTGCATCGACATCGGAGCGACCAAAACCGACATTGCCGTCTTTGCAGGCGGGTCTCTCGCGTTCGCTTGTAGCATTCCCGCAGGCGGTGACAACGTCACCAGCGATCTTAGCCAACTATTGAATGCTTCGCTGGAAGAGTCCGAGCGACTGAAAGTTGCAGAAGGCCAAGCCCTCTCGAACGGTATATCAGAGCGTGATGCGATTGATGTTCAACAGCAAGGTCAGCCTGGACCACGACCAATGCAACGCCGAGTGCTCTGCGAGATTATCGAGAGTCGAATGCGTGAAATTGGCCGGATCGCTAAGCTCCAAGTTGAAAAGTCCGGATATCTGAAATCAGTTCCAGGCGGAGTTGTTCTCACCGGCGGCGGAGCAAAGCTCAAGGGTATTGAAGAATTGTTCGGGCAGATCTTCCCTGAACTCCCGGTTCGAGCCGGGGAGCCAAGGCTCCTAGGCGGGAAAGACGCAGTGGGAATGGCAGGCGCTTTAGGCGCTGCACAGTTCATTTTGCAGTCGCAAGATGATCTCTCAACCATTAGCGGTGGGGAAAGCTGGTCGGATAAAGTTCGCGGCATCTGGTCGATGATCAGTCGCAAATAAGAGTTATCCCCAGTTATCCACATCTTATCCACAATAGCTAAGTGTTAAACTGAGTGGCTTAGGGGATTTTCAGGTGGCGAATACAGCAGTCATTAAGGTAGTTGGCGTTGGTGGAGGCGGAAGTAACGCCGTCCAGCGCATGATTGAGAGTGGCATCAAGGGTGTCGAATTCATTGCGATGAATACCGACGTCCAGGTGCTGGATTTGTCGCCAGCGCAAAAGAAGGTCCAACTCGGTGTTAACCTCACCCGAGGACTTGGCGCCGGTGGAGACCCTGAGGTTGGACGCAACGCCGCCGAAGAGAGCAAGGGCGACATTCGCAAAGTTCTCGAAGGTGCAGACATGGTCTTCATCACCGCAGGTATGGGCGGTGGCACCGGAACAGGAGCTGCTCAAGTCGTCGCCGATGTCGCTCAAGAAATGGGCGCGCTGACGGTCGCCGTAGTTACCCGACCCTTCCGATTTGAAGGTCCGAAGCGAGAGCGACTTGCTGACGAAGGCGTTATCGGTTTGACCGGTAAGGTCGACACGATCATTACTATCCCGAACGAAAAGCTTCTCGGAGTGGTTGAGAAGAAGACCACATTCCACGATGCGTTCCGAGTCGCCGACGATGTTCTGCGACAAGGCGTCCAAGGAATCTCCGACATCATCACGATCCCCGGACAAATAAACGTCGACTTCGCTGACGTCCGCACCATCATGAAGGATGCTGGTCCCGCGATCATGGGAATCGGCTACGGAGTTGGTGAAAACCGAGCAGTTCAAGCGGCACAGGCCGCGACGTCTTCCGCACTCCTTGAGCAGAAGATCGATGGCGCAAAGGGCGTTTTGGTCAACATCACGAGCGGTGATGATCTCACCCTTGCCGAAACCAGTGAGGCGATGATCTACATCCAGTCACTCTGCGATCAAGACGAGGTCAACATCATCTTCGGCTCCGTTATCGATCCTTCGATGGAAGGCACGGTCAGAATATCTGTCCTGGCAACCGGTTTCGACCCGATCGCCGCGACCTCCAGTCGGGCGCGAATCGAGTCGGCTCCGATCCCGGCAACTCAGGTTCGACAAACTGTCAATCCTGTGATCCCATCCGTCACAAGCGCGGATGTTATCGCCGAAGCGCGCGCAAAGATGTTTGAAAAGAAGATCGAGGAGACTCCTGAGCTCATCGAGGAATCTGATCTCGACATACCAGCCTTCATCCGAGAGCACCGGAATCGTACTCAAGGCAACTAAGGCCTAACAAACAACAGATCAAATTCCCCGGAGCAAGAATACAGCTCCGGGGAATTTTTGTTTATCGAGACTGAGCGAGCTCGATCAGCTCGCGGTTTGGTCGGAAGTTGATGTCTTCCTTAACTGTTTCGACGACCTCAACCGGAATGGTTCTTCCGTTGAGTAGGGAGCCGATGATGTCCTCTACAAGGACTTCTGGAGTCGAAGCCCCACTCGAGATCCCGACACACTTGTAGTCCGTTCGCCACTCTGGCTTGATCTGGTCGGGTGACATAAGAAGGTGCGCTTCAGCGCCGAACTGCTCGGCTACTTCACGCAGCCTGTTTGAGTTCGATGATGTGGTTGATCCCACCACCAGGAACAGATCGCACTGCTCGGCCATCGCGCGGATGGCCGCTTGTCGGTTGGTCGTAGCGTAGCAGATGTCTCCCTTGGGTGGCTTGACCAGGTGTGGGAAGCGACGCTCAAGGACAGCCATCGTCGCCATTACTTCATCCACGCTAAGCGTAGTTTGCGACAGCACGGCGAGGTTGTCGTAGTGAGGAATCTGAAGGTTTTCCGCGTCCGCCGGAGTTTCGACGAGCACCATTCGCTCGGGAGCTTCGCCCATCGTGCCCTCGGCCTCAACGTGGCCTTCATGCCCGATGTAGATCATGAAGTAATCCTTCTTTGCGTAGTGCTTTGCCTCGTTGTGGACTTTGGTGACCAGTGGGCATGTCGCATCCACTATTGTCAAATTTCGCTCCGCCGCCACGCGTCGGACCTCGGGAGAAACTCCATGGGCCGAGAATACGACGGGCATCCCGTCGGGAATCTCGCTGACATCCTCAACAAAGATCACTCCTCGTGCCTCGAAAGACTTAACGACCCACTCGTTGTGCACAATTGCGTGTCGCACATAAAGCGGCGCGCCGTAGGCCTTCAGGGCGAGGTCAACGACTTCGATTGCAAACGCAACTCCAGCACAGAATCCTCGGGGGGCAGCGAGAAGAATTTTCTCCACAACCCCAGTTTACTTTGATCGATGCCGTTCGGCGATCACTTCGGCAGGACGAAGCGGATGATGTCTTGGCGAGTGATGAGGATGAAGGCGATTGCCATGAAAGCCAACCCCACAGTTAGGTAGGCAGATTGTAGCCGGAAGGAAAGTCGTCGATTCCGGTTGAGCATCTCAACGAACGCCAGCAAAATCTGTCCGCCATCCAGCATTCCCAGAGGAAGCAAGTTGGCTATTCCAAGACCGATCGAGATGACTGCGCAAATGTAAATCACCTCGTCAAAGCCGCCTTGTACCGCTTCGTTAGTCTTGGCAACCATCCCCACGACGCCTGTCGACTCTTCAAGAATCTGAACAGGTTGGGTCAGGCGGAAGAAAAGGCGCTCAAAGCTGATAATCGGCGCGCTTACCGCAGCTGCGAAAGCTTCTCCAGGTGGCACTCGCCGGAATTCAGTGGCAAATTCAATCCCGATCCTGGGTAACTGCTCCAGCTTTCCTGTCGGGAGGCCGTTCTTATCTAAAACGGGGTACTTCTCTTTCGAAAGGGCAGGGGTCATGTTGAAGTTGATCGTCTCAGCTCCTCGAAGCACGCTGACCGCCACTGGCTGTCCGAGCTTGGCGCGGATAACTTCCACAACTTGGATAGGCTCGGTGACTTGCTTGCCTTCGACGGCGACAATCCGGTCGCCTAACTGAACTCCAGCCTTGAACGCTGCCGACTCTTTGACGATCGCATTCACGATTGGCACCGGGGTCTTGACCCCAATAACCGCAATCAATCCGAAGAGGAGGATAACTCCGAAGATAACGCTGAAGAGCGGTCCGGCTACGAGGGCAACAATCCGCGCAATTGGCTTCTTTGAATAGAAACCGTTGGGAATGTTGACCTCCGAACCGTCTTCTTTTGGTTCCATTCCTGTGATGCGGACAAACCCACCCAAGGGAATCGCGCGGAGATTAAACACGGTCTCGTGTGTCTCGTCTCCGATTTGAAAATCTTTGCGCTTCCAAGTCTTGACGACCTTTCCGAATCCGATGGCAAACTCATCAACACCCATCTTCATCCGACGGGCCGCCAGATAGTGCCCCCATTCATGAACTGCCACAAGCGTGCAGAACATCAGAAGGAACGTGATTGCGGTGAGGATGGTGGTCATGGGTTCAGTCGCTTGCTAATGAATTGTCGGGCGGATGTGTCCGCATCCAATATATCTTCTAACGTTGCCGGTCGGCTCTGATGTTCCTGCATTGCGGCTTCGACATGATCGGCGATTTGCAGGAATCCGCACTTTCCAGCAAGGAATGCGGCAACAACGGCCTCATTGGCGGCATTCATCGCTGCGGGCATCGTTCCGCCAATTCTTGCGGACTCGCGAGCCAGAGAAAGACAACGGAAGGTCTCCTCATCCGGCTTCTCAAAGGTCAGCGTCCCCGAGTCGGTTGGGTCCCAGTTCTTGAGGTCATTCGTCGGTCGCTCCGGGTAGAGCAATGCGTAGGCGATGGGGAGCCTCATATTCGGCCAGCCAAGTTGTCCCAACACCGACCCGTCAGTGAACTTCACCATGGAGTGAATAATCGATTGAGGGTGGACACAGACCTTCACTTGATCAATCGATGCGCCGAAGAGCCATCGCGCTTCAATCATTTCCAGTCCCTTGTTCATAAGAGTCGCCGAGTCGATGGTGATCTTTCCACCCATATTCCACGTGGGGTGGTTCAGGGCTTGTTCAACCGTAATCGCTTGAAGATCGTCTCGTGTCTTGCCTCGGAAGGGACCTCCGCTTGCGGTTAGAATCAGCTCGCTGACCTGATCAGAACGATAACCTTGAAGGCATTGGAAGATTGCACTGTGCTCACTGTCGATCGGGGTCATCGTCACGCCATGTTTTTCGCAAAGAGGCATGACAATCTCGCCGGCAGCAACCAGAACTTCCTTGGAGGCGAGTGCGATCTGCTTTCCCGCCTTGATCGCCTCAAAAGTAGGAAGGAGACCAATAACGCCAGCCACACTGACAACAACGATGTCAGCTTCTGGCAAAGTGGCGAGCCTAACGAGGGCATCCATTCCGTCGCGCTCGAACAATACGGTTTCGGTTACTCCGAAACTTGCAGATTGCTCGGAGAGCAGAGCTTCATTTCTTGCGGCTGCCAGCCCAACGAGCTTGAGTTCGGAAGGGAACTGCCGGATGATGTCGAGCGTCTGGGTGCCGATGCTCCCGGTCGAACCTAACACAACCACGCGCTTCATCTATCCAAAATTGTGACACCGTTCGGCAGGCGCAGTTGTACACTTGGGCTCAAGTGGTCGAGTTTCCAGAAATCAGCAGGCAAGGCTGGATGCGTATTGCGTCCATTTTTATCGCCACCTGTGTTGCTCGGCTCCTCTACGATTACTCATTCGTGCGCCTGATGGACCGGAATTCTGGGCCACCTTCGGCCAGTATCTCTACGGTGGCAATGGTCGTCTCGGCGTTTCCGCTCATCGCTGTCTTGAGCTGGAAAGGCGAACTCTCGTTTTTTGATTCCTTTAAGGAGCGGGGAAGAATCAAAGGCTGGAGGCTCTGGGTGATTCCTGGGATCCCCGCCGTCGTCACAGGAGTCGTTTCTTTGATCGAGTACCCCCAGGGTTACACCTTGTTCTACAACCAGATCAAAACCTTGGGGGTAGACACGTTTGTTGTTTGTGCGCTTGGATTGGGGCTTTTGAGCGCAGCTTGCCTAACACCGACCATCGTCAAGTGGCTTGGAGACAATGCTGATTGGAAGTGGTTTCTCGCTCTAGCTTCCACCGTATCCATGGCATCCGATCTTGTGAGTTTTGTTTACGGCATCTTCTTGCGCGGAAATCCTTCGTTAGAGAACTCCCCAACCGTTCAAGCGACGACGACCTCACTGCTCCTTGCACTCGTGAACTCAGTGCTTCCTGCGCTAGCCTATCTGATTCTCATGCTCTGGTCAAAGGGTGATATTAGAGCGGCGATTGCGGCCTCGTTGTTCGCGGCTTTATCACGTTTTATCGCCCCTACGCATGCGAGTATTCCGGGGATGCTATCCGCCTTTGCAGGAGTGTTTTTGCTCTGGCTTGCGGTTGGCGGAATGAGTCAACTACAAAGATCGCGACAAACCGTTGCTGAACCGAATCTGACTGAGGTATAGTGTCTATTCGCGTCTTTGGACGCCAAAGGATTTGAGCAATGGCCAAGATTTGTCAGGTTAGCGGTAAGAAAGGAAACACAACTGCGAAGTACATCCGCAACCAACACTCGCAGGGTTGGAAGTACAAGGCGCCGCACAAGCAGCGAACTCAGCACCCGAATCTACAAGTGGTTCGAGTCAAGAACGGTGGAACGATGGTTAAGCTTGTCGTCGCTACTGACGTTCTGAAGTCGCCACTGTTTGCCGAAGTCGCTTGCGGTCTTCGACCAGTTCCAAAGGCTTGGCTCAAGAAGCCATCCTACAACGTCTAAGAAAGACCTTTATAAGAAAGAACGAGCAGGGCGCCATTGCCTCTGCTCGTTTTTTTGTGCTTGCTCTCGCTGTTTCCAACGAGAGCGAAGCGGTCATTCGCAATTCCTTTCTACTTGCCACTCCCAAGGGGTATTTCGTAGTTAGGCCGTAATGTCTAGGTTGACGCCCGTTCCACCAATCGGCTGCGTTGAGACGCTGGTGACTTCTGCCGTTGCAGTCGCTGCCGGAGCTTTTCCGATAGGCTGCGTACCACTGATGGGCTGGGTTGCCCCAGCGGTCGTGGTCAGGCTTAAACTACTCGTTACCTTCACACTTCTACTATTCCCGGATGATCGCGTTCTGCCCCTAGTAAGGGTGTCAGATTGTCACGATCAGACCCAGTTCTGGCACGAACATTAGACCAGTTTGAAGCACTAAGCTTCTGGTTTAAGGATTCGTGATCGGTGAGGCGGCAGGGATGGACTTGAGTTTTCCGTTCGCCGACACTTCAAGGAACGTATAGCTGTCGGTGTTCTTGCCCGAGCCGACTTGTTTCACAACCACGAGCCCCCCTGCAGTCTGAGTAGGAAGTTCAGGCGTTGCCAGAGTTCGAGGGAGGCTTCCTAACTCCAACTTGGGATTCACGGCTGTGAATGGGATATATCCGGGAGTTTGCGCCACGATCCGATCTAGTGCCTCGCGTAATGATTGCCCTCGACCCGGCGAGAACGCAATAAAAACGCCCTTGGCAGAACCTTTGACAGAGATATCGCCAATCAATCTGCCTGCTTCATCCATTCCGGCATTGCCTTGGATCGGTAGTCCGGATTGGCGGGTTCGCTTTGGACCGGAAGACGCTCGAACAGGGGGAATGATGGTGATCATTCCTTCGATCGGGCGTGGAACCTCCTTGGATATGATCGTGAGGAATTGACCCCGATAGAGGCGGTTTCTGCTGGTTGCCACGCTTCCGGTGCTTAAATTTTCTGCTCGAACGATCAAGGTGGCGTTCTCACAAAGCGGCAACGAGACACCCGGAAGCCACGAGGCGCCAAGGTCGATCGTCGCCACATTTCGTGGAGTGGACACGACCTTAAAGTTCTGACTACCGTTCTGCCCATTTTCAATCGCAGCATCCTCTGCAGCTTCGCTTGAAAAAGTCCCGATGGCGATCGCAAGGCTGATGCGAGTACCCGTAATTGCTTCGGACTCCGAATGGAGGACGCCGGTGATCTTTCCGTTAGTATCAATGCCCAGCACTCCGTCGATTGGGCGTGCGCCTTGGCCGACAAGACTTCCAAGGGCCGTAGCTCCCGCGAGGGCAATCAACGTCAGAGATGCGGGAGCAGAGCGGAGATGTCGCATGTGTGGAGCCATACTATCAGACTTTCACAGCGTTTTCGACTGCCCAAACAGAAAGCTTTGTATACATTTCCTCTTGCAAACCAGGAACCACTTCGCCAGCGGTTTGACTTTGCCCCAGTGTCTGTACCAGCCGCTGAAGAAGAGAGTGATCCTGAACAAATAGGTGAACAGAACGATCCCGGATAAACGCACGGCACAGGGAGAGGAGTTCAACCGCCTCTGGCGTGCTCCCTTTTGCTGCGTGCACGGCGCTCAAGAAGAGTACGGCCCGTGCTAGCATGGCGATATCGTTTAGCCCTGCGCCCTCCGATATCATCCTTCGCAGTACAGGCACCGCCTCGTCAATCCGATCCTGACTGAGTAGAAAGTGTATTTTGGCGTTCATCCAGACTCCGTTGAGTACGGGGGTGATGTCGGCAGTTAGCGGCTCAAGTTGTGCCTCGTATTGCTTCGCTGAGACTTCGTCGTTTGCACCATACCGAACAAAGATGAGGTGGACGGTCGCCGATGCAATCAGGTCCCGATCACCCAGTTCCCGAGCTTCGGTAAGACAGTTCTCCAGCACGTCTTGGGCGAGAACAAAATCTGAGTCGTAGTAGTGGAGCACTCCCAAGTTGTGCCGAATCACCGCAACACGCTGGCGATTCCCCAATTGCTGGTAAGCCTCCAGAGCTTCTTGGTAAGCCAGTTTCCCAAGGTTATTCGAGTCTTGGTGGGTCAGGAAAATCCCTTTGACGTTGAGGAGTTCTGCCCGCTCATCCGAGAGGTCTGGATACAGTTGGAGGAGTCGTTCTACGATTGCTGCAGCGGGTGCGGAAACCTCGTCGGCAATCCAGCTCTTTCGGGCCGCACGGAAGAGACTTAGTGCTCGTTCCCGCTGGCGATAATCGAGCGCCTTGTTGATCGCAAAGACCATGTCATCCAAGAAAGGCCGAATTTCTTGGTTTGCATCTTCCGAGTTGAGCGCCATCTCAGCCGTTGACACTGCCCACCGAGCGTGAGCTTCGATAATTTCCGTTTGCTGGGCGGCGGTTACTCCAGCGGTGAGCTCTCTTCGGAAGAGATCAGACATCCGATACACCACGCCTGCTCGTGCCCATACTGCCGAGATGATCGAGTGTTTGACGAGTCGATCAAGGCTCTCACTCGCCTCGTATTCATCTTTGACATATTCGCTCGGAAGGGAAGCCACAGCGTCGTAGCAGAACGTAGTTCCCAAAACGCTTGCTGCCTCCGCAAGCTTGTAGTCGATCGGGTTCAGTAGGCTCAGACTGTACTGACAGAGCTGAGATAGGCTTGCCCATCGGGAGCCAGAATTGTCACCAAACTCTCTTGCTAGAAGCCCATCGAGTGATGAGAGAATCCGAGATGCCGGGGTGGATTTCAACTTTCCAGCCACAAGCTCGATTGCCAATGGCATACCTCCCAGGCGAGCCGCAATTTCGTTGAGCTCCCGGCGCTGAGGTTCGATCACGGTGGAAGGCGTCCCCTTTTCCATCGCTCGGCATATAAGAAGCTCGACTGCCGACGATCCAGAGGCGGCAGTTGCTAAGGGCTCCAGCCGCAGAACATACTCGCCGGAAACTTCAAGAGCAATTTGGCTCGTCGCAAGAACAACGCAGTTCTGATTTTCTTGGACCAGCTGGTTGATCCAAGCTGCGACCTGTTCGGCGATTTGCTCACAGTTGTCCAGCACGAGTAGCCGCTTCGCGCCATCCGACTTCTTTAGCGATTCGATTGACGGCACGACGGACAGGAAACTGGCTGAATCAGACTGCGAAAGATCAAAGAATTGAACGCCAGCCGGAAACTTGTCCTGAACCTGGGAAGCAACTTCGATCGACAGGCGAGTCTTCCCGATCCCGCCGGGACCATGGAGAGTCACAAGCGGGTATTGATCGAGCATCTGGATCGCAAGAGCAACATCAGCATCTCGGCCAACGAACCGATTGAAGACTTTCGGAAGTTTCTGAGTCTGGCTTTCGGGAGGTGTCGCGTCGGAGCTTAAAGCGGACGTGCGGACTTCGTAGATTTGGGCCCCATTGACCATGCCCTTCAGCGACTGCATGCCATGGAAGACAAAATGGTGTTCTCTCTCGGAGGCATTCTTGACAGAATCACTCAAAAGAATCTGACCAGGACTGGCCAATCCTCGAATTCTCGCGCAACGGTTGACGACATCGCCCAGATAATCGTTTGTGGTTACATGCGCCACTCCTCTGTTCAGGCCTGAACGGACGATCGTGTTCCTTCGGAATAATTCTTCGTGGATTTTCTTGGCGCAATCCAGAGCATCATCGGGGTTCACAAACACGCTGAATGTGGAATCTCCTTCTCCTCGATGTTTCAATAAATGACCGTTGAAAAACTGAACAGCCAGTTCCACGACTTGGTCATGGGTGCCAAGAGTTTTGATATGCAACTCTTGGTCCGCTTCGGCGAGTGCTGAGCTTCCGACGATATCGGTCATCAAGAAAACGACTTCTCCTTCGGGCAATCTCATTCCTTACGATTGTAGTCGTTTATGGGTCTCAAATCGGTATCCTCATAGACAATGCGTAATCCCGATCTCGATGGCGAAACTCTAAAAGAAGAGTGCGGAGTAATCGGGGTGCACCTGCCAGGTGTTGATGTTGCGAGCACCTGCTTCTTTGGTCTGTTCGCGCTCCAGCACCGCGGTCAGGAGTCGGCAGGCATGGCCGTTTCCGACGGTACCCGTGTGAGAATGCACAAGGGCATGGGGCTTGTTAACCAAGTCTTCAGCTCAGAGACCCTTGGGACCCTCCCCGGCGAAATGGCGGTCGGCCACACGCGATATTCAACAACGGGTGCTAGCGCTCTTCGTAACGCCCAACCAATTTTCTGTCAGACCCAGATCGGCGAAGTCGCTGTCGCGCACAACGGCAACCTGATAAACGCAGTCCAACTTCGCTCCGAAATGGAGGCGGAGGGGGAAGTCTTCGGATCCACATCGGATACCGAGGTTATGGCGCGAATCATCGTTCGTAACCTGAAAAACGGTGTTGAAGAAGCGGTTCGAGAAGTGATGCGGCTCTGTAAAGGCGCTTTCTCCGTCGTGGTCCAGACCCCGACCACGATCCTTGGTTTCCGTGATCCTTTTGGAATCAGACCTCTTTCCGTTGGTCGACTCGGTGAGAACGGCTACATGGTAGCTTCCGAAAGCTGTGCCTTCGGCCCTGTTGGCGGAAAAGTTGACCGTGAGCTCAAGCCCGGCGAAATAGTGGTGATCGACCGAGAGGGAATGCGCGTCGTTGATGGCGTGGAGTCCCCTCGAGAAGCGATGTGCCTTTTCGAGTTCATTTACTTCGCAAGACCTGATTCGCGCATGTTCGGAACGGGCCTCTATTCTGCCCGAGTGCGAATGGGTGAGCATCTTTCTGAAGAGCATCCGGTGGAGGCCGATATCGTGGTTCCCGTTCCCGACAGCGGAATCCCGGCGGCACTTGGATTCAGTAAGGCGTCAGGAATCCCTTTCCGCGAAGGCATGATGAAGAGTCGGTACATCCACCGGACATTCATTCAACCCGACCAGCGTATGCGCGAGATTGGCGTTCGGATGAAACTCACTCCGCTTGAGGACCACCTGAAGGGGAAGCGAGTCGTTCTTGTCGATGATTCGATTGTTCGAGGAACGACCACCAAGCAAATTGTCAAAATGATGTTCGACTCCGGCGCCACCGAGGTTCACGTCCGAATCACTGCTCCGCCGATCAAGCACCCTTGCTTCTACGGAATCGACATGGCAAGCAAGAAGGAACTCGCCGCTGCGGTAATGACGCTCGAAGAGCTGACGAAGCACATCGGTGCAACTTCTCTTGGATTCCTCAGTGTTGACGGAGCGAGAATGGCAGTTCACAATTCGACCGAAGGATTCTGCACGGCATGCTTCACTGGTGAATATCCGATCGAAATCCCCGAGGGTCTTCAAAAGAATGCATTCGGAGACCCCGTTGGTGAACTCGAAACTGTCTCGGTGAGCCAAGGCGTTTTGATCCAGGACTAAGCCCTGGCTTCTCGCTGGAATCCGGACAATCCTCATGCTGATTATTCTTGATGGAATCCTGGGTGAACCCGAAGCGGACTCGCTCGTCCGGCGGTCGTCCGAGTTCGTTCGGATGGCTGAGGTCTCGCGACTAACCCGCGTAGATCGTCAGCGTTGCGAAACTCCCGAATCTTCGCTCTTGGGCTTGGCTCCGCATGAGGGACAACTCCGCCAAGGTCCCCTCACGGTCTCCGCCCTGGGCTGGGATCCCCCAGACTCATCACTCCACTTTCATCTTTCTTTGCTTTCGCTGGGCGCGGCCATTCAGGCGCCGAAGCAGTCTCTGACCGCGGTTGAGTTTGCCGTAATCAAGGATTGCCTGGCCAGGCTAAACACCAAGAAGCTCACGACGCTTTTGGGGCAGCAGTTCGATCATGGGCTTGTGTGGGAGCGCATGGGAGAAATGTTCACGACCCATCCCTCCGACATTCGCTCGCTTTCCGAAAACCTTCCTGTCGGTGACGGAGAGGTGGAGCTGCGAAGATTTATCGACGACTCAGTGAATCTGCTCCAGGATGAAGACTTCAACCGGGCGAGAATCGACAAAGGGTTGGACCCGGTCAATCTCGCTTGGCCCTGGGGGCATGGCTACCGCACGCCGGTTCCGAACCTTGCACTCAGATACGGCTTTCCCTATCGCTACGAGTCGAACTCAACTCGCCTTGCTGGGTTGGTTCGCCTTGCGGGATTTCGGCATGGCTCGCCGGAAAGGTTTGGCAATGGCGTTGAAACCCGCTTCGAGGACAATCAATATGATGCGGGGGTCGTTTTGTATCTGGATCAGTGGCATTCGATGCGACAACGTGAGGAGTTCGAGGAACTCGAGTATCTCACCGCGAAATGTGGCAAGGAACTCATAAAGCCGATGCTCGACCACGTGGAGGAGCATCGGCTCGAGCTCCGAATCATTCTTCTTAGTGAATCAAGCGGAATTGCCGCTACGTTTTCGGAAAACAGTTCGGATAACCATTATCCGCTTGATGAGCGGTCACTTCTTGAACCTAACTTGCCTCGGGCGCAGCTCTTCGAGTTTGTTAGATCTGCAATTGCTTGAGCCGTTATGTTTTGAGGTTCTGGTATCCTCTTCCCGGTCGCGGACGCCGATGTCCGATCATGTGCCTGCGTAGTAATACCGGGACAATCCAGAGGATCAACAGTGGCAAAACAGGCCGAATACAAGATCACCGAAAGCGCAGCAGAGCTCGAAGAGCACTTGCGCGATATGCTTTTCATCAGACTCTTCGAAGAGAAGTGCAACCGCGTCTACCGTGAAGGTAAAGCTGGTGGCTACATGCACGTTTATATCGGCATGGAAGCGCTGGCTGTAGGATGGATGAAAGCCATCCGAAAGGGTGAGGACTACGTCATCACCGCCTATCGCGACCACGCACATGCGTTGCTTCTCGGCACCCCTCCTGAGGCTGTCCTCGGAGAGGTCATGGGTCGCAAATGCGGAACTGCCGGCGGAAAAGGCGGTTCGATGCACATCTACGATCCGAAGAACGGATTTTACGGTGGATGGGGCATCGTTGGTGGTCACATCCCGCTCGGAGCAGGTCTTGCTTTCGCCGCTCGTTACCGAGGCGAAGATAAGGTTTGTATCAACTTCATGGGCGACGGTGCCGCCAACCAAGGCGTCGTGTTCGAAACCTTGAATATGGCATCGCTCTACGACCTGCCTTGCGTATTTGTTATTGAGAATAACGAGTTCGCAATGGGAACTCGACTTGAGTACCACGCGGCAGATAAGGAGCTATGGAAGCGAGGTCTACCGTTCGACATCCGTTCTGAGCGACTTGATGGAATGGACGTCATTCAAATGAAGCGCCAAGCCACCGAGATCGTTGAGTGGTGCCGAAAGGAACAGCGCCCAGCCTGGATCGAAATCATGACTTACCGTTACTCCGGTCACGGTGCGGCAGATAACGACCGACAGCTTTATCGAACCAAGGAAGAGGAAGAACTTGCTTGGACGCGGGATCCGATTGCACGTCTGCGAAAGCAAATGACGACCCTTGGGTACATGACCGACGAGAAATACGAAGCGATCGAAGAGGAACTGACCAACGAAGTCGAGCGGATCTACGAGATCTGCGACGCTTCACCGTTCCCTGAGGCCGATGAGGTTTACGACAATATTTACAGCGATATGAAGCCGGAGATGGGACACTAATGTCACTTGAAATGACCTACCGAGAGGCTCTTGCTAAGAGCATCGAAGAGGAAATGCAGAAGAACCCCGAGGTCTTCATCATGGGTGAAGACATCGGACGATACCAAGGAACCTTTAAGGTCACCCGAGGCTTCGTAGAGAAGTTTGGTTCGCGATCCGCTAACTACAACTACCGAATTCTTGACACCCCAATCACTGAGTGCGGTTTCACCGGAATCGGAATCGGTGCGGCAATGGCTGGACTTCGACCCATCGTCGAGTTCATGACGATGTCGTTCTCGATTCTTGCTCTTGACCAAATCATCAACCACGCGGCGAAGGTGC
Organism: uncultured Armatimonadota bacterium; assembly: GCA_903927345.1. Lineage (GTDB taxonomy): Bacteria > Armatimonadota > Fimbriimonadia > Fimbriimonadales > Fimbriimonadaceae > Fimbriimonas. The sequence goes on from CAIYMO010000030.1 coordinate 20,132, forward strand.
ACTACATGACCAATGGTGAAGTTAAGTGCCCAATCGTCTTCCGAGGTCCCGGTGGCGCCGCTAAGCAGCTTTCGGCTCAGCACTCGCACAGCATGGACGGATGGTATGCCCACGTTCCTGGTCTAAAGGTGCTTTGCCCGGCAACCGTAGCGGATGCTTACGGCATGATGAAGTCGGCAATCGCTGATGATAATCCTGTCATATTCTACGAGAACCCAGGTCTGTACACCGTTAAGGGCGAAATTCCTGACGATATCAACTACACCGTGCCCATTGGCAAGGCTCAGATTCTTCGAGAAGGTAAGGACATCTCCCTAGTTGGCTATTCGCGCATGACCCAGGTTCACCTCGCGGCTGCTGAGTTGCTGGCTAAAGATGGCATCGACTGCGAAGTGGTCGACGTTCGGTCCCTTCTTCCGTTGGATACCGAAACGATCTATAACTCGGTTCGCAAGACGCACCGAGCGGTCGTGACGTACGAAGACTGGCGAAGCGGTGGCTTCGGAGCTGAAATTGTCTCCCGAATCCAGGAAGATTGCTTCGACGATCTGGACGCTCCAGTTGTCCGAGTTGGTGGCCTTAACGTTCCAATGCCTTACGCGCGAAACCTCGAACTCCTCTGCATCCCGTCCGAAGAAGACGTTGTTGCAGCAGTTCACAAGATTCGATAAGCCCCGACGGACATACGCAAGCCCGTACAGCTCTAAAGAGTTGTACGGGTTTGTCATTTATTTGCCAAGGTTTTATTGTTAATCCCGAGGGATTAAAGATAAAATGGAATTGCAATGGCGGAACTCCGAACATTCCTTGAAATTCCTTACGATCAGCTCGAAGACCTCAACCTCGAGGCAAAGAAGAAGCAGCTTGACCGAGTCCCGGTTGCTGACTTGGAGAAGCATTATCTTGCTTACCTCGAAAAGGAGAAGGCGATCAAGGCAGTCACTGTGTGCTTCAGTGACCTTGAAGGTCGGTTCCACATGCTGGACTACGATAAGAAATTCCTGCTTTCCAGCCACGACAACCTTACTTTCGACGGATCATCCATTCGGGGCTTCAGTGTCGTCAGTGAGTCCGATCTCCGACTTGCAATTGACTGGGGCTCCTTCCGCTGGTTGCCTTCCGACGTATTCGGGCCTGGAAAGGTTATCGTATTCGGTTTGATCCAAGACCGAGAAGGGAAGCCTTACGGTTCCGACTTCCGAGGCCTCCTCAAGGAGTATGCCGATGAACAGGTCGCAAAGAACGGTTGGCACTTCAACCTCGCTGTTGAAGTCGAAGGGTTCCTGTTTGAGGGTCTGAATGCCGAGCAGAACTTCGCCTCTGCCGAAGGCTTCAAGGTCGTCTCAAGTGGCGGCTACTACCACTCGCTTCCAAACGACAAACTCCGAACGTTCATCGACCGACTCGCCGAAGCGCAACGCGCACTCGGATTCGAAAACGAAAAGGACCACCCTGAAGTTGCTCCAAGCCAGTTCGAGCTGAACTACAAGTACAGCGACGCAGTTATTGCTGCAGACCAAATTCAACTCTACAAACTCACCGCACGTCAGATCGCAAGCAGCATGGGTTGCACCGCCAGCTTCCTTCCGAAGCCAATGGTCGGTATCAACGGTAGCGGAATGCACACCAACATGTCCATCTCGGACAAGTCTGGCAAGAACATCTTCTTCCAGGCCGATGGTGAAGATGGTCTGAGTCCAATGGCAATCGACTTCGTTGACCGGATCCTCAACAGCGCCAACGATATCTGCTTGATCCTCAACTCGAGCGTTAACTCGTACCGAAGATTGGATCCTCACTACGAAGCTCCAAACCAGATTAAGTCGAGCGCAGTAGACCGAACGTCGATGATCCGAATTCCGCTTGGCAATGCCAAGTCGGCTCGTGTCGAGTGCCGAACGGTTGCTCCAGACGCGAACGCGTATCTCGCGTTCTACACGCTTCTCCGAACTGGTCTAGAAGGGCCGATGACCGAGAAGATCACCAGCGAGACTCGACGAACCCGAACTCGGTTCCTGCCCGACAACATCTACGATGCAATTCGGCACATGAAGCAGTCCGTGTTTATGTCTGAGCTGTTGGGCGAAGACAACAAGGAAAAGTACATCGACCGAAAGCTTGCAGCTGCAGAGCGAAGCCCGAAGGAGCTTGGCACTCGAGTCAAGACCGGCGAGATCATTTACCACCACGAGGTCACCAACCAGTACCTCTGGGGCAAGTTCTAAACCTGGTTCCAAGTCGAATACTATGTGGGTCTCTCGATTATCGAGGGACCCACATTTCATTTCCAGATCTGCTGATCGGCAGTTCTTTTCCAGAACGGACTTGAGTGAATGGGATACCTTCTTTGAGACAAGGTCAATTTCGAATGGTTATACGGTTAAGAGTTGTGGACTTCGCCAAATAGCCGTTTCAAAAACTGACACCCCGGCACTCTGATAGGTATACTTTCACCTCGGCGGATAACGCCAAGTTGTCATTTTTGACAAGGAACCAAGAGCGAATGCCTGGCACAGGAAAAGTCATCCAAGTTTTAGGTCCGGTTGTGGACTGCCGATTCTCTTCAGGACAACTCCCGAAGATTTACAACGCCGTCACGATCACTGACGCCGCACGAGGCATCGATATCACCTGCGAAGTTGCCCAGCACCTCGGCGACGACCTGGTGCGAACCGTTGCACTGGCATCCACCGACGGACTCGTCCGCGGTATGGAAGTTGTCGACAGTGGTGCTGCCATTCAGGTGCCTGTCGGAAACGACACTCTCGGACGCGTTTTCAACCTTCTCGGAAAGCCGATCGACAACGGTCCTGCCGTTGACAATGCACCACGCCTTCCGATTCACCGAAAGCCGCCGACCTTTGAAGAGCAGTCAACCAAAATTGAGCTTCTTCCTACCGGTCTGAAAGTTGTCGACCTTTTGATCCCGTTCAACAAGGGTGGAAAGATTGGACTCTTCGGTGGTGCGGGTCTGGGTAAGACGGTTACCATTCAGGAACTCATCCGAAACATCGCTGTTGAAGCGTCGGGCGTTTCGATGTTCGCAGGCGTTGGTGAGCGAACTCGTGAAGGAAACGACCTTTGGCTCGAAATGAAGGAAGCCAAGTTTAAGGATAAAGACGGCACCGAGAAGTCCGTTCTTGACAAGACTGCAATGGTCTTCGGTCAGATGAACGAACCACCTGGAGCTCGACTTCGAGTTGCTCTGACCGCTCTGACCATGGCGGAATACTTCCGCGATGAAGTTGGAAGCGACGTTCTGATCTTCGTTGACAACATTTTCCGATTCGTCCAAGCTGGTTCCGAAGTTTCGGCGCTTCTCGGTCGAATGCCTTCTGCTGTTGGTTACCAGCCTACGCTGGCTACTGAAATGGGCTTGCTCCAAGAGCGAATTACCTCGACCACCAAGGGATCGGTTACCTCGGTTCAGGCGGTCTACGTTCCTGCAGACGACCCATCTGACCCTGCGCCAGCGACCACCTTCTCGCACCTTGACGCTTACGTCTACCTCGAGCGATCGATCGCTTCGAAGGGTCTGTTCCCAGCGGTTGACCCGCTTGCTTCGACCTCAAAGAACCTTGACCCACGTGTTGTTGGTGAGGAGCACTACGAAGTCGCTCAGCGAGTTCAGCGAACTCTTCAGCGATACAAGGAACTCCAGGACATCATCGCGATCCTTGGTATCGACGAACTTTCGGACGACGACAAGCAGCTCGTTGGCCGAGCACGAAAGCTCGAGCGATTCCTTTCGCAGCCGTTCTTCGTTGCAGAGCAGTTCACCGGTAACGCAGGTCGATACGTCTCGATTCAAGAGACCGTCGCTTCGTTCAAGGAAATCGTTGATGGAAACCTTGACCACTACCCAGAGCAGGCATTCCTGTACTGTGGTGGCCTTGACGACGTCCACGAGAAAGCTAAGAAGCTGATGGCCGCTAACTAAGCAACCTCATGGCAACATCATTCGAATTGTCCGTCGTAGCTCCCGACCGCGAAGTGGTCGGGACTCAGTCCACTTCCGTGATCGCTCCCGGTGTGGATGGCTACTTTGGCGTCTGGGCTGGTCACGTTCCTGTCGTGTCCGCACTGAAGCCAGGCATTCTTGAGTACATCGACGAGAGCGGAAACCGACATCACGTTTACGTGGGTGGCGGATTCGTTCAAGTTGATTCCAGTAAGGTGACGGTTCTTGCGGACGAAGCCCGACTCGCTTCTGACCTTGACGTGACTGAAGCCGAGAAGGTCCTCGAAGAAGCCCGAAAGGCGCTCCGTGGTGAGGATTCAACGATTGCATCTGAAGACGCTGTCACCGAAATAGAACGAGCTACCGCTCGGATTCGAGCAGCCAAAGCCGGAAAGTAACTCGGTTAACACAAAACAAAAGAAGGGCGAGCCAACCGGCTCGCCCTTCTTTTGTTTTCACCCAAAACTTACTTGCGACGTCGTCGCAAGAGGGCAGCAACGCCCAGACCAACCGCAGCCATGGTGCCTGGCTCTGGAACGACTTCGAAGTTGTACACTTTGAACTCTCCCGAAGCGATCGAACCAGTCGAAACGCTTGAACCGTTGAGATTCAGGTTAAAAGCGCCAAAGCTAGAAGCGTCCACTCCTGGAACGGCAACTCCATTTGCGAAGAAACTGTCATAGCCACCAACAACCAAGATGTACTTGTTGTTCGCAAGGACGCCTGAGTTTAGCGAACTCAGGAAGTTGTTAGCGCCTGCGTCAATATCGTCGTTGGTGCCAACAAGAGTTCCTGTCGAGGTGAACAGTGCAATTTCCGTGTCCGAAATCCCGGTGCTACCCACCGTATCGAAAGTGAATGATGCTCCCTGGTTGAAGGTACCGAGGTTGGCGTAAGGACTTACTGAGCCGCTGTAGGACATCGAGACGTTGTTCCAGACCGCGTCCGTTCCTGCGCCATTGTCAAAATTTTGGAACGCATCGAAATTGGTGACGTCGTTATTGTTCAACCAGAAGAGTCCGTTGAATGAAGCAGCAACGTTGACCGTCCCAGCATAGGTACCGTTCCCAGATGGCGTGAAGCTGTATCCGAAGCCTGAATTCGGCATCGTAACATTCCAAGCCGAATCTGATTCCCACGTTCCTGCCATTTGGCTGGTGAGATCTCCTGCGAAGGAGAACGAGCTGAAAATCGTAGATGGTCCGGTGTAGGTTCCTGAGAATCCGCCGTTTCCAGAATCTCCAAATGTGCCGGCAGAGTTGATGGGTCCTGCGCTCGATGCGGTGTATTGCGCATGAGCCGCCGACGAAACGACCATAAGGGCCGCGATGCTGAAGTATTGACTAAGCCTAGACATAAAAGAACCTCTCAATTCACTTGAGGTTTTATTCTATCACGAACTAGCGTGCTTGGCGACGCAGTAACCTTGCGGATTCCATACCAGGTTTTATCGGAGCCCGAAGCAGCATGAACTGGTCGCCATACTCCTCGATCGGATCCATGCGAGGTTCCATCGCATCCCAGGATGATTTTGAGTACTCCTCGAGAATGCTCCGTGCCAACATAAGCTGGTCTTGCTCGACAGGGTAGGTATGAATATCCGGAACGCCGACCTTCTGGAGTCCACGGACAAGGAACGAGAAGTCATCCCGTTGGGTGATCTCGACATGCTCTTCGAAGCCGACGGCCTGGTGCTTCAGTGAGAGAAACGCTTGGAACTCAGGAACTGCCCAGAGACGGTCAGCGACGACATCGAGGATGCTGAGCGCACCAACCTGTCCAGCCAATGCATTAGCGACGTGGACGCAGAACTGCAAGTGTTTGCGCTGGTCAAGCTTGGTTTCGCTGGTGTACTGAACTCGAATCGCGCTTCCTGAGCGTGCAAAGGCATCGCGATAGTCAAGCCTATTCATAATCTCCGAGTTCTTGTTTTTGCTGGAAAGAATCAGACCAATTTTGAAGCGAATGTCTGAAAAGAGAAGTCCCTCTGCCGGTCCGATGCCAGGAGCCTTCATTACTGCCGCCATAGTCTCAGTCAAATCTGGAAGTTTCGTCGTTGGGCTGAGAACCCAATATTCGACGTGGGCTAGATACCGCGCTTTACGACCGTTGAAGTACCGAGCAAAGATAACACCGATCGCAACGAAGGTGATGATGATGAGCATACCGGCTGGGCTCAAGGTCCAACTCCGCTTGTCCATCGCACAGCAGCTTGGATCTCGGGCGTGTCGAGCGCCGAATAGCAGTAGCGACACAGCCCTGCCTCGTTAACATCGGGCCGGCAACAAAGGAAGCAAGAATCCATCTTGCGTCGAAATGCGACCATCTCCCGATTTCCGAGTGCATACATCAACTGATTCCGAGGAATTCCTTCTGGGTTCAGTCGAGTCATACCGGTAGTTTACTTGTTCAGAGACAAAAGAAAAGAGTCCCAATTCGCTAGGAATTGAGACCCTAAATCTGTTTTACGGATGTGAGCTTAGCCGTTAAGAGCTTCCGCACCACCGACAACTTCAAGGATTTCCTTGGTGATCGCGGCTTGGCGCTCACGGTTGGCCTTAAGGGTGAGGGTGTGGATCATCTTGCCTGCCGAATCGGTAGCCGCGGTCATCGCGCTCATTCGAGCACCGAATTCCGAAGCTGTGGACTCCAGCATTGACTGCCAAACCAAGGTTTGGAAGTAGCGGGGAAGAAGAGTGTCCAAGACAACGTCAGCAGATGGCTCGAAAGCAACCTCACCACCAGAAGCTGCGAGCTCAGTCACATCTGGTTCGATTGGTAGCAATTGCACTGTCGTCGGAATCTGCTTAACTGCAGAAACAAACTTGGAGTAGATCACATAAACGGCGTCAACTTCACCAGACTCGAACATTGCTCGTGCCTTCTTTGTGATCGCGACTGCATCTTCGAGTCGTGCGCCTGCCGAAGGGGCAGAGAAGGTATCGACCATGTCGTATCCGCGCTTGGCAAAGAAGATGTTTGCCTTCTTTCCGTAGCCAAGGATCTTTACGCCCTTGCCTTCGTTCTGCTTTGCAAACTCTGTTCCTTTACGAAGAATCGAAGTGTTGAAGCCACCAGCGAGACCTCGATCTGAGGTCATCACGATAACAAGAATATTCTGAACTTCTCGGTTGGTCAGCAACGAGTGCGCAGGAAGCGTTCCCGACGCCGACATGCTGGTCATGATGTCCTTAAGCTTGTCGGCGTAGGGTCTAGCTTCGAGCACGCGATCCGTCGCCTTCTTGAGGCGCGCGGCGGCAACCAGCTTCATCGCTTTCGTGATTTGCTGGATGTTCTTTGCGGCGCGAATGCGCTGACGAATCTGCTTTAGCGTTGCCATTTATTTTCCGAAAGATGCTGCGTATTCTGCGATGCCGGCCTTAAGCTGGTCCTCGGCTTCCTTCGAGATAGCCTTGGAGGTTCGGATCGACTCGACGACCTGGCTGTACTTCTCATGCATGAACTTGAGAAGTCCTGCCTCGAACGGCTTAACCTGTTCGTTGGTCAGTTCGTCGAGAACACCCTGCGAACCAGCGAAGATCGCGATAACCTGGTCAACAACGTTGACTGGGGAAACGAGGTCCTGCTTGAGGAGCTCGGTAAGGCGTTGACCTCGGATGAGCTGAAGCTGGGTTGATCGGTCAAGATCCGAAGCGAACTGCGCGAAGGCAGCAACGTCACGGTACTGAGCCATCTCAAGCTTCAACTTACCTGCAACCGACTTCATAGCCTTGATCTGAGCGTTTCCACCGACACGACTAACCGAGATACCAACGTTAATTGCAGGGCGAACGCCAGCAAAGAAGAGGTCGGGCTCAAGGTAGATCTGACCGTCGGTGATCGAGATAACGTTGGTCGGAATGTAAGCCGAAACGTCACCCGATTGGGTCTCGATGATCGGGAGAGCCGTCAGAGATCCGCCACCTCGAGCGTCGGAAACCTTAGCTGCTCGCTCCAGAAGGCGTGAGTGAAGGTAGAAAACGTCTCCAGGATAAGCTTCTCGTCCTGGTGGTCGTCGAAGAAGAAGCGAAACTGCGCGGTAAGCCTGAGCCTGCTTGGTCAAGTCATCGTAGATGACGAGAGCGTGCATGCCGTTGTCTCGGTAGAACTCACCGATTGCCGCACCAGCGAACGGAGCAAGATACTGCTCAGCATTGGAGTCGGAAGCGGAAGCAAGAACGATGGTGGTGTATTCCAGAGCGCCGTTCTCTTCGAGGGTCTTTACAACTCGAGCAACGTTCGAAGCCTTCTGTCCACATGCAACATAGATGCAGTAGACGGGTGAGCCGCCTGGCTCGTGGGTCGACTTCTGGTTGATGATCGTATCGATACAGATCGCGGTCTTACCGGTCTGTCGGTCGCCGATAACGAGTTCTCGTTGTCCTCGTCCGACTGGGATCATCGCGTCGATAGCTTTGATACCGGTCTGAAGAGGCTCGGTAACTGGCTGTCGATCGACAACACCAGGAGCCATGGTTTCGAGTCGCTGGTAGGTGTCGGTAACGATCGGTCCCTTGTTATCGATTGGCTGGCCAAGTGCGTTAACAACGCGACCAAGAAGAGCCTTTCCGGTAGGAACCTGGATGATCTTTCCGGTTTCCTTGACGGGGTCTCCTTCCATGATCGAGGTGTCGTCGCCGATAAGAACGGCACCGACTGAATCCTCTTCAAGGTTCAGCGCAAGACCAACGACGCCGTTGGGGAATTCAAGAAGTTCACCCATTTGGCAGTCAGGAAGTCCATGGACGCGGGCGATACCGTCTCCAACTTGGATAACGGTGCCAACGTGGTCGGTCTTCGCAGACTTGTCGAATGACTCAAGTTGCTTGCGGAGGATGTCTGTAATCTCTTCTGGTCGGATGGCCATGTTCTTTATGCCTGTTTCAGGTTGTCTTGTCGGAGTGATTCCCGGAGTCGCTTGAGCGAACCCTTGACACTGCCGTCAATGACGAAATTGTCGTATGCCACTTTCACACCACCGACAAGGGTGGGATCAACGGCAAATTCTGCTTCGGACTTGCGCCCGAGTTTTGCGCTTACTTTCTCGACGATCTGCTTCTTCTCGCTGTCTGTCAGCTCGATTGCACTGGACACAGTGATGTGAACAATGCCTTCATCCGCTCGGCGAAGAGTCGTGAACTCGTCGCTAATTGTAAGCAACTCTTCTTCGCGTCGCTTCTCAAGCATGAGCTTGACAAGGTTGCTGGAAAGAGCAGTTACCTTCTCGCCGAGAGCTTTCTCGAAGAGCGCAATCTTTTCTTCTCGGCCACGATTCGGGCTGAGGAGGAAGGATCGAAGATCGCCGTTTCCGGTGAGGGCTGCTTGAAGGCCAGCCAGATCTGCGCCGACGATTTCGACGGAGTTAGCGCTTTTTGCGGCTTCAAAAGCTGCTTGGGCGTACCGTTTTGCGACGCGATCTCCAGCCACGTTAAGCCTTCACCTCAAGGTCGGCGATAAAATCAGCGATGAGCTTTCGGTTTGCCGCGGTGTCCATATTGGCGCCAACAACTTTCTCGGCTGCAGTGAGCGAGAGTTCGGTGACATGGTTTCGCAGTTCCCCGAGAACCTTTGCTTTCTCGGAAGCGATTTCTTCTTGAGCTTGCTTAACGAGAGCGTCGGACTTAGCCGCTGCTTCCGCCATCAAACTCTGTCGAAGAGCCTGTGCTTCTTTGATTTGCGCGTTGATCTTCTCGCGAGCTTCCGCTTCGGTGGACGCAATTCGCTTCTCATAGTCGCTCTTCATCGTCGTCATCTCGTTTCGGAGAGTTTCGACTTCGTTGAAGGTTGACTCAAGGTTGTTATTGCGCTCGTCGATGGCGTTCTTAAGCGGGGTGATGTAGAAGTACTTCACCGCCGGCATGACGATGAGAAGAACTCCAATCGTCGCCAATGTGATGCCTGGATTAATGGGAAGACCCATGTCGTCCAGCTTGTTAAGGAAGGCAACCGTCCATTGACCGGTGTGTTCACCGGCGTGTGGAGTTGCACCTGCCTCATGAGCGACGTGCAGAACTTTATCGAGGTACACACCACCGAACATCAGGATTGCTCCAATGATGATTCCCGGTAGGGCGCTTCCTTTCGATGATGATTGCTGTTCAGCCATTAGTTGGTTAAGGTCATGGTGCCTGTGCGGTTAGCACAGGCACGAAAAGCGTAGAGGGATTTACTTACCGACGAATCCGCTTGTGGCGAAGATCGTCAAGAAGCCCATCAGCTCGACGAATGCCAGAGCGATCAGCATCTGAACCTGCAGCTTACCGATTGCTTCTGGTTGTCGCGACATACCTTGTAGCGCACCATTACCAATCATACCGAGGCCCAGGCCGACGCCCAGGATCGCGAGACCGAGACCGATCATACTCATTTGTTTTTCGTGTTTCTCCTAGTGTTTTGTTTGTTGTTTGCAGTTACAAATCGTTAGTGTGCGTGCGCTTCGTCGCCGTGGTCGTGACTGGTGACCAATCCGAGATAAACGCAGGTGAGAAGCGTAAAGATCAGGGCTTGGACAAGACAGGTCAGAACCTTAAGGGGAAGAAGGAACTCTCCAATTGGGAGGAAGGCTGGCTCGCCGAGCTTGTTCATTGACTCAACAGCTGCGTGACCACCGCTCATGTTCGCGAAGATTCGGATTGAGAGCGAAATGTTCTTCATGATTTCAGAGAACACTTCAATCACGAAGATCATGATGGTGATCGGAAGAAGCGCAAGTCCGAGCTTCGGTCCAGCAAAGTGGGAAACGTGACCAATCAGGCCGTTTGCTTTGATCCCTTCGTATTGCACATAGCCAATCGAGCAGAGCGCAAGGCCAAAGTTAAATCCAAAGATTGTAGTTGGCGAAGCTGGGAAGAACAGAGCAACAACGTTGCTGACAAAGATGACCATCCAGAAGGTCGCAAGCATCGGAAGATACTTTCGACCATGGGAACCGATCGCACCCACTGCCATGTTCTCAAGGAAGAGATAAAGCTGCTCAGCGAGTCGGGCGGGACCAGATGTAAACACTCGGCCGTTGTAGCCCTTCAGTGCTTTCTGGAGAAAGAACCCGATGACGAGAAGAACGATTGTGAAATAAAAAGCCCAACCGAGGAACGAAACTGGTGCGTTCGCGATTGGCATCCCACTTAGTTGGCTAAGGTCCGTCATTGGTCTTTGCGGTTCTGTTGGAGTCCATAGATGGAAGCCCCAACAACGGAAAGGAAGTATACCAACGTCACTGCCGCCATTGCGCCACCCCGTTCGGCATCAGCTCCTGTTTTTGCAATTTTTAACGTAACGATTACCGCAGGAAATTTCAGCGCTAGTCCAATGACGCCGAAAACCGCGGCACTTAGCGAGTTTCCGTTGCTGCCCTCGCCGAGGCAGCGAACCACGCACACAGATCCGAGAACGAACAAAGTTGTCGTCAATGCCACGAGGGCGAACGCGGTTAGCACGCTGACTGCCTCCACCGGAAATCGATTGAATTTGAGTTAAAGCCGGTCATTGTTTCTCGAACCGATCATGGCAACCCATGCAACCGCTATGATGCTGAAGATGAGAGTCGTCCAAATATGCCAGCCCGGATTTCCAGTAGCCTTATTTATAAGGAGCCCGAGTCCGTAGCCCAGCAACGGGGCGCCAATAATGGTGTAAGCCATCGACAGTCCTAACCCCATGCCAAGGGCAGTCTTTTGATCCAGACCTCCAGAAACAGAATTTGGCGAGGGCTTGGTGTTTTGGTAGGTCGTCTTTGCCTTGTTTAACCGCTCGTCAAGGCCATTTAGTTTTTTCGCGACTCGCTCCGCCTCAAGTTCGAGTTCCGTAGGTACCGCTGCAATCGGCTCTTGTCCCAAAAACGCTTCGACGCGCGCATCTAATTCAGGATTTTCCGTCAAGGGGTCAAGTTTTGCTTTGATCGAATCAAACCGAGCCTGGATCTCTTCCTCGGAAGGAATTTCTGGAATCTGATTCTCATCGTTCATAGATGAATAGTTTAGCCCTACCTACTGACTCTGCGTCGGAACCTGCTTTAGGTCCTGAGTTGTCGAGGTTCGAGGTGGAACGTATTCGGAAGAAGGGCGTCGCCGATCCAGGGAGTCAATGACGCGATTCACGATTGGTTCAACCCAATCAACTTTTGCTAGGGGGCGAAGCATTGTTACAAGCAGGGATACAACAACCGTGGCTCCCAAAACTGTTCCGAGTCCCGTCCAAAGTCCGCCAACCAACCGCTTCCCAAAGTGAGTTTGGGCTTCGACCAACTCGCTCAGAAGTTTGTTCTGCGCCTCAACCTGCTTGGTGAGCCTTTCTATCGCATCCTGAAGGTCTGTCTGAGGCTGTTCCACGCTATGAAAGACGTTGGTAAGGCAATATTCGTTGCGAGACGCATCTATCCAAGTAATATCCAGGAATGATCACGGCAGTAATCGCAGCGATGTCAATTCGGCTTTGGGAAGGGGATGCTCCCTATGCACTCGGGAAGGGAGAAAACGACATTCCAACCTTGACCGCCTTCCTGCCAGAAAAACCTTCGAAGACGGCGATTGTGGTTTGTCCAGGCGGAGCCTATTGGGTGCTGGCTGACCATGAAGGAACGGACTATGCGCAGTATCTCGCTCAGCACGGAGTCGCCGCGTATGTCCTACGTTATCGCCTCGGTCAGTTTAAGTATCGACATCCTGCCATGCTCGCCGATGCACAGCGTGCAATCCGGAAAGTGAGATCGATGGGTTACCAAACGGTCGGAATAATGGGCTCCTCCGCAGGTGGACACCTCGCAGGCACGGCAAGCGTTCACTCTGCGTTGGAGGCGTACCCAGCCGCTGATGATATCGATAAACTCTCTCGCCGACCCGATTTCGGAATTCTCTGCTACGCCGTCACTGCGCTGGATAAACCTTACGGACACGAGTTTTCGGGCAAACAGTTACTCGGAGAGAATCCTGACCATAAGCTGGTTGACTTGATGAACTTGCCGAAACAGGTCACAAAGGACACCCCGCCCTGCTTCTTGTGGCACACCCAGGAGGATGACGCAGTCCCACCGCAGAACTCCGAGCTGTTCGCCGCCGCGATGAGAAAGGCAGGCGTTGAGTGCGAGTACCACGTGTTTGCAAAAGGGAAACACGGCATCGGTCTCACCGACAAAGCTCCCTACAAAAATGCCCACCCGTGGGCTGCAAGCTTGATCTTCTGGTTGCAGCAACACGGATGGGCGAGTAAGTAACTTACTTATTAGCTTTAGTGAACGTCATGCTCGCATCGCCGCCCTTCTCGTCTTTGGCGGTGTAGGTCGCAACGTCGCCTTCGAACTTGACAGTTCCGGTGAGCTTGGATTTCAGGCCTTCCATTTGACCCTTGTTGGCATCGATCATCGGCTTCAGTGCTGCTGGAATCGAGGACTCATCCAACTTGGCGGTGGTGATGTTGATCTCCAGTTTTTCGCCCGAAAGGGTGTACGTTCCCGACATATCCATCTTGATCGGAGCTCCGCCGGTTGGCAGAGGCAGTTCCATCTTGATGACAACGTTTGAGCCAGAGAAGTTTGCTGTTGACTTTGCGCCGTTTGGCATCTTGCCGCCCGAGACATCGTAGTCACCGGACAGCGAAGGACCGCCGCAACCGACGAGAGCTATGGCAAAAAGGGAAGAGGCGGCAAGAATACGTCGCATGCCATCGTTATACACGCTTTGCTCCTCCCTAAGTACTATTCGGAGAGAATTGCGTAGTAGCCGACGTCCTTGCCACGTCGGTTTCCCCAACCCGTGACGTAGATGCGCTTGCCAACATGGGCGATTCCGTTGATGCTCTCAAAGTTCCAACCGGGAAATGCTGTCTCGAGTCGAAATGCTTCCTTGCCTTTCCAGATGACGGCGTCGTTTCCGCAATATCCCCCGATAAACAGACCATCCTCGGAAATGCACTTTGCCACGGCCGTCTTTCGGCCCAAGTTGGTGAGGAAGTAGATTTGTCCACCTTTCCAATAGACCGCGTTGCTTGAGTCGACCCCGGAAGCTGCGCCGACAATTATTGAACCGTCTCCGCTGATATCGTTTGCGGTCGAGTCTGTATGAATTTTGCCAATCGGCAAAAGCTCGGAGGATTTGAAATCGGTTCGGTAGGCGCGAACACTCGTGTCGACGCTGCTGATCCCGCAAGCGGCCGTGCCGTCTCGCGAAATTGCCAAAGCTATACTGCTCGAATCAGGCACCGGGGATGGAATTTCCTTAATGCCGTTCTCTTTATGCCAAACGAAAGCTCGGTTTTGGGTCGCAGCTTGGCTGTATCCAACGACGGTACTCCCGTCGCCACTGACGTCGTAGGCAAACGAGTCAATATCGCCTTTCAGCTTGCCAATCAGTTGGAACCCTGAAGATCGACTGTAGCGGTAAGCCTGTCCGGCCTTTCCAACGATGACGCTTCCGTCTCGGCTGGCTCCTTGCGCATAGAAGTCGAGAATTGACTTATCGGGGCTTGGCTTAAACTTCGCGATCTCACTTCCTCGCCAGACAAACGCATTGCCGGGTGCAAATTGACCAATGACCACCTTTCCGTCGGCGCTCAAAGCGTAAGGGTGCGGCTGAGGTGTTCCCGGATAACTGGGCAACTGGGTGACCCGAACCGCGGTGAGTCCAAGGAACGCAAGCAACATAAGACAATTGTTGGCGCCAACCACGCTAAACTTGTATGAGTGAACTGGATTTCGGCGATTTCGGAACTTGAACTAAGCCTTTCGCCGGAGCAGTTGTCGATGTTCTCGGTTTTTGAAGCCGATCTTTATGATCGAAACCAGGTCATGAACCTCACGCGCGTCCCCAAAGAGGAGTGCGGAGTGAGACACTTTCTCGATTCGTTGCTCCTCTCGCCTCTCATCGGCGATGGACAACGCGTTGTTGACATCGGCACGGGTCCGGGATTTCCTGCGTGGCCCCTGGCCTGCGCCCGTCCCGATCTCTCGGTGACGGCTATCGACTCGAGCGGAAAGATGCTCGGCTTCCTTGCCCGTCATCCTCTGCCCAATTTAGAGATCGTCAACGACCGAGCTGAATCGTGGGGAAGAAGAGAGAAGTTTGATGTGGCGACTGGCCGCGCAGTGGCTCCACTTGGCATTCAGCTAGAACTCTCTGCGCCTGTCGTTCGGCTCGGAGGGCTAGTCATCCCCATGCGTACCCCGAACGATGTGTTTGAGTTGGAGTCATTGAAGGGACTCGGTCTGGAATTGGTCAGCATCGAGCGCCAGGTCCTGCCCGGAACCGACATTGAGCGAGTCTTCCCGATCTACAAAAAAATCGCCGCCACACCGCGCAAGTATCCACGCGATTGGGCGACGATTCGTAAGAAGCCGTTGAACTAAATTCTTCTGAGCTGCAGCTCGACGTTGCCAGTGACGGCACTGACGTCGATAGTTCCAGTTCCGTCTCCGAGTCGACCGGTGACTCGCTGATCGTTCTGAGCTCGGTCAGTGAGTTCGATATCGGTCGATGTAACCCCTCGGAGAGTCGTCAACGCGACTCGCGCATCGGAGCCATCAGCAACTTGAACGTGAGCATTTCCGCTCACCGTCCGCACACTGACCGTGCCATTGACCGGCTCGACTAAGTCGACGGTGACATTGCCCGAGACTGCCTCAGCGGCAATGGTTTTGCCTTTGCTGCTCAGAACTGCGATGTTTCCGCTGGAGGATCGAAGATTCATATTCGCATCGCATTCACGAACCTTGATGTCTCCCGACTTGTTCTCGATGTAGAGATTCGGAGATTGTGCTTCCTCAACGGTGACATCACCTGCCGCAACAACGATCTCGACAACTCCGCTGACTCGCTTGACATCAACAATGCCGTCAGTGCTCTTGATCCGGCACGAATTCTTCGTGTCGCGAACGAAGACGTCACCCGTATCCGACTTGACGTCCACGGCCGGAGTTGCTGCGACATGAATCTCCAGATCAACTTCAAGTCCGCTGACCTGGGGTTGACGGATGACGACACCATGATCCGACCCCTCAACGACGAGCGTGTAAACATCGGCCTTCGCCTTTGCGTCCTCTATCGTTGCTCCGCGCACCTTGGCTTTAGCGATCACATACGACTCGACAGAGTCCGCAATGATTTGAACATCACCGCATCCGTTCTCGACCGAAAGGCTCTGACCTTCCGTAATCGTGAATGGCAACCGGAGCTCTCGCGTCGCCGTGCTGAATAGCCAGCCGACATCGAATCGGCCTTTGCTTACATCCTTTAGGCCTGCCTTCAGCGCATCGAGGCCCTTCTTTGCCGAAGAACGTGCCCCCTCGGAGACTTCGTTCCAGTCAATCTTCTCGGTGACTTCCTTGCCGAGTTTCTCGATTGAGTCAACGATGCTCTTGAACGGATCTCGCGCCCGGGACTCGGTTGCGTATTCCTGGGCGCCCGCACTCTCGTAGGCTTCCTTGGGAGGTGGTGGTGGCACGTTTCCATCCTCGGACGCCGAATTGTAGAACGCGTCGATCAGGTCAGCGGCATCCTCGGGAGAAAGTTTCCCCTCGGCCACCAGTTTATTAATTCGTTTGATCTCTTCTTTCAACTCAATACCCCCAGTTTCTTCTTTGCTTCATCAGCGGTGATCTCACCCTTCTCAAGCTGTTCCAAAATTTTCTTACGCTTGTCGGCGTTCTTATCGCTCCGCTCTCGCGTTTCAATAGGGCTTAAGTTCAGGGCACCCAACAACGTGTCGAGCCTCGCCCGTGCAGTTGGATAGCTGATTCCAAGCTCTCGCTCAACTCCATTGAGCATGCCTCGACATCTCAAAAAGACTTCGAGGAAATCGAGTTGCTCCGTATCCAGCTTCGCATACCGTGGAATCTCAAAGTTTCCCCGAATGGTGATGCCGGTCTCCTCGCTCGTCAGCTCGCTGATGAACAGTTCGCCACCGCTCACTGGATCCTTGTGCGGAATTCTGTGCATTCGATTTCTCTCCATATGTGCCTGTTTACTTTCTAATGGTCGGACGCGTTGCATCCATCTTGATTGTTTGATGATGATTTTATTGATTAGTTCGCTTGGTAGACTAAGAATTATGAAATCTTCACTTGAGATTTTGAAGAATCGAATGGGCGATGTGAACGCCTTGGGCGCAGCAATGGCGATGATGGACTGGGACCAACAGACCTACATGCCACGGGGCGGAGCCGAGGCTCGTGCCAACCACTTGGAGTGCCTTTCCAAGCTGCGCCACGAGATGTTCACCGCTGACGAAACTAGAGCGGCCGTTGAAGGTGCTCGTTCCGAAGCATCAAGTGAAGACGAAGTCGCTCTGATCCGCGTGATCGCTCGTGACCTCGATCTCGCCACCAAGCTTCCATCGGAGCTAGTAGCCCGAAAGACGAAGCTCTCAGCAATCGCTCACGAAGAGTGGGTTCGAGCTCGGACTCACGATGACTTCGACGGTTTCTCCTCGACTCTCGAGCAGATGTTCGACATCGTTAAAGAAGAAGCCCACCACCTTGGCTTTACGGACCACATCTACGACGCAGTCACCGACCAGTACGAAGAGGGAGCAACCGCCGCGGATTGGAAGAAAATGTTCGAGGCTATTAAAGGTCCTCAGGTCGAGCTGGTCAAAGCCATCCAAGAAGCTGGCCACGTCGATGACTCACGACTCTACGGAGAATGGGACCGCAACAAGCAGAGTCAATTCACCGAGAAAATTGTCTCCAAGATCGGATTCGACTTCAACCGAGGTCGACAAGACACTGCTCCACACCCCTTCTGCACCGGCTGGTCAGTAGGCGATATCCGACTCACCACCCGCTACAAGCCGTACCTCGGCTCGGCAATCTTCGGCTCTCTTCACGAGGCAGGTCACGGAATGTACGAGCAAGGTTCGCCCGTAGAATGGGACCTCACCTCTCTCGCTGGCGGAGTTTCGCTCGGTGTCCATGAGAGCCAGAGTCGCACCTGGGAGAACATTGTTGGACGAAGCGAAGCCTTCTGGTCGCACTTCCTTCCAAGCTTGCAGGAAACCTTCCCCCAGATCGCCGATATCAACCTCGGTTCATTCATGCAGATGATCAACAAGGTTGAGCCATCGCTCATCCGTGTTGAAGCAGACGAACTTACTTACAACCTCCACGTTCTCGTTCGATTCGAAATCGAGTGCGCCGTTCTCGAAGGTTCGCTTGAAATCAAGGACCTTCCTGAAGCGTGGAACGCTAAGTACGAGGAATACCTCGGCATTCGACCGCCAAACGACGCGCAAGGATGTCTCCAAGACGTGCACTGGTCGATGGGATCCATCGGATACTTTCCAACCTACTCGATGGGCAACATCCTGAGCTACCAGATCTGGAACGCTCTCGAGAAGGATGTCAAGAATCCGTTCGACCTTATCGCGAACGGCGAGTTCGAGCCGATTCTTGGTTGGCTCCAACAAAACATCTACTCAAAGGGGCGCAAGTACACGCCAAAGGACCTTATCAAGAACGCCACCGGCGAAGAGATGAACGCTAAGTACTACCTCGACGGCCTTGGCGCGAAGTACCGCAAGCTCTACAACCTGTAAGCAACGAGCAGTGAGTCTTCAGTCAGGCAAATCCTGACTGAAGACTCGATCTTAGAGACCCGCGTTCGCCTGCTTCAAGGCGTTCAAACACGCCCGAGCCTTGTTGCAAGCCTCGGTGTATTCATAAGACGGGTCGCTGTCGAACACGACTCCGCATCCGGCCTGAACATAGCCCACGTCACCTTTTTTGTAAATCGTCCGCAGGGCGATACACAGGTCGACGTTTCCGTCGAATCCAATCACGCCGACTGAG
Source organism: uncultured Armatimonadota bacterium (assembly GCA_903927345.1). Lineage (GTDB taxonomy): Bacteria > Armatimonadota > Fimbriimonadia > Fimbriimonadales > Fimbriimonadaceae > Fimbriimonas. The sequence continues at coordinate 38,866 of CAIYMO010000030.1, forward strand.
CCCGCATAAGCGCCGCGCCGAGTGGGTTCAAGTTCATCGATGACCTGCATCGCCCGAACTTTTGGAGCACCGGAAACTGTTCCAGCAGGGAAGGCGGCACGAATAAGATCGTATCCATCCTTATCTTTAGCAAGGTCGCCTGTCACGTCGGAGACGATATGCATTACGTGGCTGTACTTTTCAATGACCATCAAGTCGTTGACATTTACCGAGCCATACTTGCAAACCCGGCCGAGGTCGTTGCGACCAAGATCAATCAGCATGATGTGCTCGGCTCGCTCCTTCTCGTCGGCGAGCAAGTCGCGCGCAAGAGTTAGGTCTTCCTCTTCCGTCTGACCTCTCCAACGAGTTCCGGCGATTGGTCGAACGCGAGCTTTTTCGTCATGGAGCGAAACCAAAATCTCGGGGGAGGCACCAATCAACTCAAAGTCCTCAAATCGAAGCAGGAACATGTAAGGCGATGGATTGATGGACCTAAGCGCCCGGTAAGTCGAAAGCGGGTGAGAAACTCCCGTGACGTTGAATCGCACCGAAGGAACCATTTGGAAGGCATCCCCCGCCGCAATGTACTCCTTCATCTTGGTGACAGTGTCTTCAAACTGCTGCTGAGTCTGGTTCTGGGTGACCACAGGATCTGGCTTCGTATCTACAGGAAGCGCCGGCAGTGGAGCCCTAAGTCGCGCGATGACCCAGTCAATCTCTTCTTGCGCGGTTTCATAGCCTTCTTCGGTACCGTCGGTGACGTAAAGAACCCGAATAATGTGCTTCACGTGGTCGAAGACGACGACCAACTGGCAGATCATCATCGCCAGGTCTTCTGCGCCAAGGTCATCCGTGCAGGTATCTGGCAGACACTCGAAGTACCGAACGATGTCGTATCCCATCATCCCAACCGCACCACCAAGGAAGTGCTTCATTCCCGGAAGCGGCAGTGGGTCAACCTGATCGAGTTCTCGCTTCAGAACATGGAGCGGATCTTCGCCGGTTTCAAGGGTTGACGTCACGGTCCCATTGGCATCGGTGATCCTCAGATCGCCGTTCTTCGAGCGAATGATCTTGCGCGGCCGAACGCCGAGAATCGAGTATCGCCCGACCTGTTCGCCGCCCGTCACTGACTCAAGCAAGAATGAGTTCACTTGATCGTGCGACAGTTTCCAGTATGCGCTCACCGGGGTTTCGACATCCGCAAGGATGTCCTGGTAGACCGGAATCGCCTTTCCACGCTTGGCTAGCCGCAGATAATCTGGAAGTTCGGGGGTGAGCATCTAGGCTTAGGATATTACTCGGATGAAGGGATGTGACAAACTAGGATCGTGCCAGGATTTACCACTCATATCGGCAAGATCGCGGTTTTGAACCAAGATCAGGTGGACACCGACCGAATTATTCCCGCCCGTTTTCTTTCTCGGGTGAGCAAGGCCGGATACGGTGAGCTTGTCTTTAGCGACGTGCGAGGTGGAGATTTCCCACTCGACCAGCCTGAAGCAGCGGGTGCATCCATCCTGGTTGTCGGCACAAACTTTGGTTGCGGCTCCTCGCGTGAGCATGCCGTGTGGGCCATTCAACAGGCTGGGTTTGCCTGCGTGATCTCACGACGTGATGCTGATTCACCTGGATACAGCGATATCTTTCGGGGCAACGCCGCGAACTGCGGAATGTTGCTGATCGAGCTTAATCCAACCGACCACGCCAAGCTCGTTGCTGCTGGCTCAGGCTCGTCCGTCACGGTTAACCTCCCTGACCAGACCGTGCTCATCGGCACTGAGGAGTTGAAGTTTGAAATCTCCGAAGCTACAAAGCTCGCCCTAATCGCTGGTCTTGATTTGATCGGGACAACCTTGCAATACGACGAACTAATCGCCGACTACGAAGCCACTAAACTCGCTTTCGTTCCATCCGCTGTCGCATGAAAAAACTTTTCCTCATCGCCCTTCCGCTCTTAGTGATCGGCTGCCAAAAGGAAGCTTCTGCCCCTGCGGCGTCCTCTGCTCCTGGAGATACATCTTCAGCCCCAGTTGACGCCGGTTTCAACCCCGACCGGATCAACCAGCTCAAGGACCTTAAGACAGTCTCCATTGAGGCCCCCAAAGGCACCATGAAGCTCTGGATCATGGATACGCCGAGCGCACGTCAGGAAGGGATGATGTTTCTCGTGGATCGTGAGGTCAAGGACGACGAAGGCATGATCTTCGTCTTCCCCGAGACCCAGCCGGACGACGGCAAGCACGGTTTCTGGATGCACAACACGCCGCTCGGACTCGACATTGCGTATGTCGGCAAAGACAAGAAGATCGTCAGCATCGCTCAAGGTCAGCCCCACAACGACACCATGCTTGATCCGAAAGGAGAGTATCTCTACGTCATCGAACTCAAGCTCGGCCTCGCCGAGCGGATGGGGCTCAAAGTAGGCGATAAAGTAAAAATCCCCGAAACTCTCCGAACGGATGAGTGACGTGAGTCCGTCTCGTTTACTATGAAGTTCGTTGTTGCTATCCTAACGCTTTCGACGGCAATGTTTGCCTTCGGTCAGACAATCTTCGGAGATGAGAACGCGGCTTTTGTTCTGACACCGGCTCGGGTCGTTTCAGATTCCTTCGTCACGTACGCGAGTTTTAGTAACGATGGAAAAAGGCTCATCTACAGCCGGATCAACCCCAGCCTGGCGATGGAGCCAGAAAAGGCTGCGGCCGACTGGTTCGTCTACGATCTCCCGACCTCGCGTACTTATCCGATCCGGCTAAAAGGCATATCCGCCGCCTCAGATATAGGCATCTTAGGAGACGGGAAAAACCTCTTCATACGCGACGCGTCGGTTCCGACGCTGAACGGCTTTTACAATCTTGAATCGGGACGTTTCCAAGCGTTCTTTGTAAAATCAGAAAGCGTGATTTGGGCAGGTTTGCACCCCCAAGCTCCCTTCATGATTGTGGAGGGCGAAAACGACACCGTCGGGGTTGTTTATCCGTTTGGAACTCCGTGGTTTTTCAAGCTGAGCAAGAGTTGGAGCATCACTGCGCCGTTTTATTCTGATTCTCAGGTCATTAAAATCCTGTGTGCTTCTCAGGGGCAACCAGTCCGGTTTAGTATTTGCACCGTCGTTAAGAGCACCGGATCCGTGACCTATGACAATGCCACTAAAGACGTGGCCGAAAAGCTACTCAGTTTTTCAGATTCCTCGAGGTTTGAACTGAGTTTCAAAGAACCATATTGGAAAGTCCACATTGAGCCTGGGTACGACGGAAAACCCAAGAAAACTCCCAGTAAGCTCGACGAATGGGCATATGTATGCGGAGATAAGTCGACCAATGTCCTTTTCGAGTGGGAGAATGATGTGGTGGCCTACTGCGAAGCAGGAGTTCTCCTGCTTCGAGAGATCAAGAAGGTCGACTATCAGCGTGCCCTGGATCTCACGGTTGAATTAAGGCACAAAGAAGCCTTGAGTGCCGCCAAGAATGTAGGGATTGCTTTGCTGATCTACGCTTCGGACGCGGATGACATTCTTCCGAACGGAGAGAACTTCATCGGAAAGCTTCTGCCCTACACAAAGGATGCAAAGCTCCTCTCCAATTTCAACTATACGTTTGCTGGGGGGCCGCTAGACAACATCAAAGACCCAGCTGGCACCGAACTCGGATTTGTTCTCGGAGAGGGCGGTCGCGCCATCGTCTACGCCGATGGCCACGCCAAATGGGTTCCGGATAAGCCGTAGCCTGTCTCAAACTTGAAAACCTTGGTTGACTTTTGTGCTCCAGCGTGATGATAAGTAGATGCACAAATTTCTGACACAACTGTTCTGATCTCACCTTGCCCCTACGGCCCCCAAGCAAAAGCGAGCCACTAACACGAAGAACCACTACCACCCGAAAACAGACAACCCGACGCCTACCCATCCCTACCCAACAAAGAACGCCTACGGCCCTATTCAATGAACCTGACTACCCAACCATATGCGTCGCAGTTCTCACGGATCTGATCGCTTAAACTAGGTGCCGCTAGCGTAAAATCCAACCATGCCCATCTACGAATACGAGCCCGTCGATCGGGACTGCTTCATGTGCCCGAACCGCATCGAAGTCATCCAAGACATCGGAGCAGAACCCTACAAGTTCTGCCCCTACTGCGGATTGGATGTCAAAAAAGTCGTCAGTCGAGCCACCTTCAAGGTCGGCAACGAACCAACAGCGGATAAAGCCGCCAAGAAAGGATTCACCACCTACAAACGTGCCGAAAAAGGGGTCTGGGAAAAAGCCGCAGGCGAGGGTCCCGACATCATCACCGGAACCAAGGAAGACTTGGAAGCCGTCGAGGCAGAAAAAGCCGCAAAGCCCAAAATCCTTGACCTTAACGACGTAGAGTAAAGGAATGGACAAAAGGGTCTTTGGGGTCGAAACAGAGTTCGGGTGCCTCGTCGCCGACGAGAACCTCGGAAAGCCCGAACAAGTCGTCGAAGAGATCAAGGATCACCTGTTTTATGACCGCAAAATCGGCGCAATCGACCACCATGCCCGAGACGACGTCTTCGAGCCCGCCGAAAGCGGTGGCTTCCTCCTCAACGGCGCACGGCTCTACGTCGATGCTGTTGGATCGCACCTTGAATACGCAACCGCAGAGTGTCAGTCACTGAAGGACCTTGTCGCCAATGATCGCGCCGGTCAGCGGTTGATTGTCCAGGCCCTCAAGGACCTGGGACTTTCCGAGGACTGCGCAATCTACAACAACTCTGTTGATCATTTCGGTGGCCACACCTTCGGCTGCCACGAGAACTATCTCGTCCGCGCCGAGGGCGAGCTGATGAACGGTGCGCTCCATCTCCTGATCCCGTTCTTGGTCACTCGCCAGGTCTACGCAGGAGTTGGCCGTGTCGGCGGGCATGTGCTGTACGAAGGCGATGCTCCGACTTATGAGCAACTGAGTCAAAACCCAATCGACTATATTTGGGTCTCTCACGTCTACGGAGTCGCCCCGGATCCCTCCGTGAAGTTCCAGCTCTCCCAACGTGCAGACCATATCTTGCGCACTATCGCGAGCAAGGTCAGGTTCAACCGAGCGATTGTTAACCCCAAATGGGAGACGATGTACAGCCAAAATGGCATGACCCGTCTCCATCTCCTCTTTGGCGAAGCTAACCAGAACGAATATGCCTACGCCCTGAAAATCGGCACTACAATGCTTGCGATTCGAGCCTGTGAGAGCGGTCTGATCTCTACGGATCTACTGCTAGCCCAGCCTCTGATGGCGCTTCGAGATGTATCGAGGGATGACTCCTTCCAGTGGCTTGTCGAGTTGCTCGACGGCTCGATAGTTTCCGCACTAGACCTTCAGAGCCGCTACCTCGAAGCCTGCCAATCCTTCCGTGGAGAGAGCGACCAGACCGATTGGATCCTCACCGAGTGGGAGACCACTCTCAACGACCTCAAAGCAGATCCCATGCAGATGGGAGATCGCCTTGATTGGGTCGCCAAGAAGCTGATCTGCGAGGAATACATGGCGAGCGAACAAGTCGGATGGGAAGACGACGCACTCCAATCTGTGGACCTCGAATATCACAACATCGATCCTGCCGCTTCGCTCTTTTACGGCTGGCAGGAAATGGGTCGCGCCAAACGCCTGATTAGAGATCTCGACATCATGATCGCCCAAGCCGACGCTCCCAAAGACACCCGCGCTTATGGCCGGAGCAAGCTCGTTGAACTCGTTCTGAAGCGTAAAGGAGCACCGATCTACGCATTCGATTGGTCATCCGTCCAAGTTGACCGCCAACGCTTCACCCAGCTCCCCGAACCCCTCGACCCCTACACCAACCCGTTGGATCAATGGGGTCAGCCGATCTTTGGTTCCTGAAACGTGCTCGCCAATCTGTTCGCAACCGTCTCCTTAACCTCGACGATAATTCCTTCGGCCGCGTGCAGCGTTCGCTTCTACTATCCGCCGGGCGACCGACGAACCAGCTACCACCAGATCTACTTGTGCGACCTGAAAGGGAAGAGTTTCAAGCAATTGACCTTTGATCGCTCAGAGAAGCTCGATGTCTTCTGGCTTGATGCGAATACCGTTGGCTGGCGTCAATCTTTAAGCGTAACAAAAGCCGAAACTTGGCTCGGCTACCACCTTCCCGAAACTGAAAAGACTCAGGTCGTCACTCTGAACTTAATGACCGGAAAACGCAAAGCTGTTCGGACTGGTTTCTTCGATAAGGTTGATGATCTTGTGTTCCCGAGGGAAATGAATATTGGTGTCAAGCCAGTATTTGTGGAGTATTCCAAACCCTTTGATCCAGACCGGCCCCCTGTTCGGATTTGGGGAGTGAAGAACGGACGGCTGATTAGTTCGACGAAGATTGAAGAGATGATTGACCCTTTGAGTAACGATGGCGAGACCTTCCCAAATCCATTTTTGCAACTAGGGCTTAAGTGCAGCTTCAAATCTGGCGAGACACTGCAAAATTCCTTCGGAGGCTACGAGTCCTCGGGGCAAAGCGGGGCTCTGACTCTCAACGGAAGAGACTACATTTGGCCCGTAGCAGACCTTCGTCAAGCCTGGAAGTCTTCAGACGGAAGAAAGCTTTACGCGGAGAATAGGTTCCATTCCGGCTCTGCTGGCGTCTACGGTTGGATCTTCGAGATGGACCTCGAAACTGCAAAATGGCGCGTTATTGCCGATTCAATTGCTGATGCAGAATTTGACCCAAACAAACGCTTTTGGGTCGCTCTGGGAAACCACAAAGAGACGATGAAGTTGGGAAAACTTTCTGTTTGGACAAGGCGACTGGTTGCCGGAGATAAAACTCTCGGCAACCAGTGGAATCTCACCTCGCGACCAATCAGTGCAGATTCAATCGCGATTCGACCCAATTAGCCCTGCATGGGTGGGCCATCGTTCTGAATCTGGCTTTGCTGTGTCTTTGTCAGCACCGCCTCTAGTCTTTCGCCCTTAGCGATTCGCTCGATCTGTGCGTTCGTCAGTTTTAATGAGGTTAGCTGGTGAGGCATCACTCCGGCATCCGCGAGCTTGTCGAGGGCCGTCTTAAAGGTTTTGAGCTTGGCTTTCTGCTCGGTGGTCAGTTCAAGATAGTTCGCGAGGACGTCTGCTGGTGCCATTCCTCGGGGAGGTCCGCCGGGACCACCGCCACCCGGTCCGCCTTGTCCAGGCCCGCCTTGACCTGGTCCACCTTGTCCAGGTCCGCCTTGGCCAAATCCATCTTGACCTCCTTGCCCGGGTCCGCCGAACCCGCCTTGACCTGGTCCACCCTGACCAGGACCACCAAATCCGGGCCCACCTTGTCCTCCGCCCGGACCTCTTCGCTGACCGGGTCCGCCCTGTCCATCTTGGCCCGGAGGAGGGCCGCCATCGCGCTTGCTAAAGCTAGGGTCAGCCTGTCCCTTCAGTTGGCGAGGAATGAACGGGAAGGTATCCGTCAAGACATAGTAGTAGGTGCCGTTCGGGAATTCTGGAGTGACGCCGGTTCGACCATTGTGTTGGTCGAGGTGGCCAGCACCGGAAACCCATTCATAGTCCGAAGCAAAGGAGCCGTCATACACTCCGCCAGGGCCATCAGGTCTGGTGCCAGGCTTCAGCCGGTAACCCGACATGAGCTTCTTCATCGCGCTCACCTTCGACGCATCCGAGTAAGCATAAAGCCCATAGATCGGGTAGCCATCGGCAGCCCAGCCGACCAAAGCCATCTTGTTCTTGTAGTCGAGCTTGTTGAGCAATCCGTAGGGAAGACCGTGGTAGTGATAAGCGCCGTTAGGTTGGACGTGAGCTAAGTTTTCATCAACTCCGAGTCCGCGTCCGTTTGCGATTTTGCCCACGAGTGCCTCGTAGTGCCACGCAAAGTTGTTGTTCCAAAGCTCGGCTGTGCCAGGATCAAAGGGAACACCGTTGATTGCGACGCCAAACAGATTCCCACGGGCAGGTCGAGTTGCCGGGGTCGGCTTCACCGGGATCGACCAAGAGTATTTCTGCGGAGAGATCCGATTTGGATTCCCCTGGTTAGGGAACTGACCCACTGAGTGATCCGGAATTCCGTTTGAGCTGATGACGCGCTTGTCGCCCTCAACTTTGATGCTGACTTCAGACTTGTACTCAACCGTCCGGTTCGCCGCAACGTACCGTCCCGTTTGCGCCAAAACCATTGCAGCGGCTGCCAGTCCCAGGGTGATAAAGATCTTCCTTTTCATAACAAATCTCCTTCGTGCTCAAGTATTGAACACGAAGGAGATTTGGAAGTTATTTGGCTGGCCAAGAAATGTTGAATTCGTAGCGACCAGAACCAACTCTGTGGATAGCTTTGTTCGGCAAGACAATCTTCGCGTCTGTATTGACAGGCACTTCGACGCTTACTTTAAGCATTCCTTTCGCGACTTCCCAGTGGGTCTTGATGTCTCCCCGAACCGACTTGTAGATGCAGTCGGCGAACGTTAGGTTAGGATCAATCTCTGGAGCAATCAGAATCTCTTCAAAGCCTGGCTTGAGCTCTTTGATTCCTCCGATCTTCTCAAACATCCAGCCCGAAACCGCTCCGTAGGCATAGTGCGCAAAGGAGTTCATTCCTACGTCCTGGAAGCCCTTCTCAGGAGTCCATCCGTCCCATCTCTCCCAAATACTGGTTGCGCCGTTGACAATCGGGAAGCCCCAGCTTGGGAACGTCGTATTGTGCAGAAGCCTGAACGCCACGTCGTTCCGCCCGATCTTGCTGAGAACGTGCATCAAATCGCGGGTTCCGACGAATCCCGTCGAAAGGTGCCACTTCCGTGCCTCAATGTTCTTGATCAGGTGGTCAGAAGCCTTCTGGACCAGGTCGGCTGGCATCAGGTCGAAGTACAGCGCGAGAACATAGCCTGTCTGCGTCTCGCCACGAACGTGCCCTTCTGCGTCGATAAACGCCTTCTGGAACGCCGTTTTGATCTTGTCATGAAGTTCGTCATACTCGGCAGCATCGACTCGGTTACCCAAAATCCGCGCAGCGTCAGCAACCAGCTTGGTGCTACCTGCGAAGTAGGCGGTGGTGATCACATCGCTCGGTGTATCAGCGTTGATGCTGAGCCAGTCACCAAAGATGTGATAGTTTTTAGGAGGAAGCATGTCCTTAGTTGATCTGGCCTTGCAGAACTCGACAAATTTCTTCATCTGCGGATAGTGCTGCTCCAGCAGATCTCGATCTCCGTAGACTTGGTAAATCGTCATCGGGCAGATGACGCCTGCATCGCCCCAAGCTGGACCACCATCGTCGAGCCCCTTCAGAACTGGCGAAACCTTAGGGAAGTTGCCATCCGCGCTCTGAGAGTCATCAAGGGTAACCAGCCACTTTTGGAAGAACGCCTGGACATCGCTGTAGTAAGTTGCCGTTCGTATGTAAGCCTGAGCATCGCCGGTCCAACCGAGCCGCTCGTCGCGCTGCGGACAGTCGGTCGGAATGTCCACGAAGTTCATCTTCTGGGTCCACCAGGCGTTGCTGATCAGCTTGTTCAGCATTGCGTCGCTGGTCTTCAGAGTCCCACTTTCTGGAGTGCTTGAAGAGATCGCGACCGCTTGGAACGTGTCCTTCGAAGGCGCGCTTGGGGCCCCCGCCACTTCGATGTACTGGAAGCCGTGGAACGTGAATCTCGGATTCCATTCCTCACCACCACCTCGGCAGGTGTAAGTATCGATCGCCTGAGCAAGACGCAAGTTATCGGTATAAAGGTTGCCCTTCGCATCAAGGCGCTCACCATGACGAATCGTAAGCTTAGTTCCCGCAGGGTAGTTCACTTTCAAGTGAATGAAGCCCGTCAAGTTCTGACCAAAGTCAATCAGATACTTGTCGCCCTGCTTCGTCACTGTCTTCGCTTTGAACCGTGCGTACTCACGGACCGGGTCGCCGTTAAACGCTTCTAACGTGCCGATCTTTGGCTGAGCTACTTTAGCCGGGCTCGCGCTTCGGCTTCGAGCCAAGGTCGCATCAAACTTTTCACCGTGAAGGAAGTGCTCGTCTCGAACTGGTCCTTCGGAAACGGTCCAGGATGAGTCGCTGCCAATCGTTTCGGTCGTTCCGTCGGTGTATTCAATCTCCGCCTGCATAAGCAGCATAGGGGTGTCGCCGTAATGCTCGCGCTGCGCTCCCCAAGCGACATATCCCGTGTACCAGCCTTGACCAAGAACGGCACCGAGCTTGTTTTCACCCTGCTTGATCGACTTCGTGATGTCAAACGTTCGGTAGAGAACTTGTTTGCTGTACTCGGTCCAGCCAGGTGTAAACAGATCTTCGGTCACCCGCTCGCCATTCAGTTCATAGTCGGCGATTCCCAGAGCCGTCGCATAAAGCGTCGCCCGGAAGACTTTTTTCGAGACCTTGAACGGCTTGTCGAAGTATTGAGCTGGAGCTTTGACAAGGGCACGTTGGCCGAGCGTGCCCCAAGGGTTCATCCCGTAGGCTCCCACGACAACTGCAGCCTTGCCATCGGCTTGCCACGAGTCGTCGGTGCTTGCGAAGACGGTTGTTTGAGCGCCCTCTCCAACGATTCGCGCGATTACGCCAGCATGGCCGCGCTGGTCGTTTATCGCAAGAATCTTGATTTCATTCCCTTCAGCGCGAAGGTCCTTGAGTTCAATATTGTGAAGCGTCCGCCACGAATCAGTTCCGCTCGTCTTTAGAATCTCCTTTCCGTTGACCCAAACTTGTACATGGTCATCACCCGTGATCAGGAGTCGTGCTTTAGCCGCCTTGCCATCGGACCCCTTCGCGGAGAACGTCTTGGTAATCGTCGTTGCGCCACCGGCCGTCTGATCGCCCTTCTCGGTCGAATTCCAAATCCACTTTGCTCCCGAGAGCGCATCTGGGGTTGCTACAGGCTTGTTGCCGTGAATCCACTTCGCCGAATAATCCGCCGCCGTTTGAATTCCCGTTCCAAATCGCTCGGCCTTCGTCCAACTCGAAGCAACTCCGTCCTGATCCCAGACTTGGAGCTTCCAGAAACAATCAAGCTTTGGCCTCAGAGTCTTTCCGGCGTATTTGATTCCGTAGGTCGCCGAGGAAGAAACCTTCCCCGTGTCCCAGAGGTCCCCGATCTCTTGGTTCAACAGGTTTGGATTTGTGGCAACGAGAAGCCGATATCCGGTCTGGCGCAAATTAGTCGCCTTGGGTTCATTGCTATTAAGCTTCCAGCTAAAAACGGGTTGAAGACCCTGAATCGACAGAGGCTGACTCAGGGCGTTCAACCTGAGCTCGTATGGCAGGATGGCGCACGCAAGAATTGCAGAAGGAACTAGCATTTAAGCCGAGTTTAGCCCTCAACGATTTCGAATGCAACATTGACTTTTGCGACCGAACCTGTTACGGCAAAATCAAATCCTTTTTCCGTGCTTCTGGCTGAATCTTCAGGCGCTTAACCTTTCCGTTCGCGAATTCACATTCCACAACTGTGTTGCCCGGAGCGAAGAGACGGAATTTAACATCCCAGTCCTTTGGCCAAGCTGGAAGAAGTCGAATCTTCCCGCCGAGTTCCATCGGTTCGCACTGCATTAACATCAGGTGAGTCTGATTAAGCAGGTTTCCGCCGTGATTCTGATCGGGAAGCCAGTCAAAGTTGGGACCCCAGGTCGCCGGCCAGCGATAGGCAGGATGAGAGTTGCGCACTTTGCCGTGGAGAATTCTTGCCGCTTCATCCGTCATCCCGAGCATGGCTGCGACGTTTCCGTCGTAACCCCAGCCATTATCCAGTCGGTTTTTGCGGTTGGCATATGCCGCCTTTGCTTCCGTAACGAACTTAGGCTGATTGAGCGAAACATTTCCAAAAGGCCACACCGCGTACAATTCGCCGTTCTCAACGTTCGATATCTTCGGCAGATACTTTTCCGCCGGGGCCAACTGCGCCGTCCCGTTCCTAGACTCAATGGGCAGTTTCGGTAGTTGCTTCGACAGCCGGGCATACGTCGCGCGCTGGGTTGCCGACTTGCCGGAAGGTGCTAGCGCGTTGAGTCGTTCCAGAATCCGATGGAGTCCTGCGACGACGGGCATGTCGTTGACGACGCCCTCCCAATACGTTTCCACCACCTGCGTGGGATCAATGATCAACGTTCCATTGGCATCTCGTTTGAATCGCGTATCGAAATAGGCAAGGACCTGGTCTGCCATTGGTAAGACGCGTTTTCGCAAGAACTCCGCATCCTGCGTGTAGTCGTATCGATCCAGCATCAGGTTCACAAGTTCCGGTCCCTGATTCCACGCATCGTCCCACCATGGGCATTGCACTTCATTTGGCTTCAGACCCTCTCGGTTCCAGCCATAGTCTGTTCCTGCATAAGTCCCGAACGGTGTCATCGTTTCGGGGAAGTAAGCCCCTTTCACCCCGTGGTAACTTGCTGCCCGACTCTTCGCCAAGGGAAGCGCGGCTTCGTAAAGCTTCCAAAAGGGTTCCATCATTTCAAAATCGCCATTGGCGAGCATCGGATGATACATGTGGCGCGTGTTTTGGAACCAGAACGCGTCACCCCAATTGCGGAAGTCAGGGTTCGAGTTGCGGCCCATCGCAGAGGGCTCCACGGTGTAGTAACCACCATTAAACTTGATTGGGTAGTTGCCCCTACCTTGGCACGCCTGGACGTATCGCTGGAGGGTGTAGCCACGTGTGATTTGCGACCCCGATTCGACCTTTGTTTCGGCAACTACTCTCCCATCTACTTGAATGATCGCTTTGCCTGTTTTACTGTGATAAGTCGCTTGAACATGACTTCGTTTGCCGACTGAGAGAACATCCTTTGCCGAGAGTTCCATGTCGCCCACGATGAAGCGAATAGCATTGCCTGGATGTGTGTCGAGAAGGAATCCATCGTTTCGTCCCGCCGTTAGCTTGTCGAAGATTCGGCCAGCCTTCAGTTCGGAAGGGGTGATAAAAGCTTCCAGCGTCAGGTCTTTCGGCTGGAATGCAACATCGTGAGGCATACTGTCCAGCCACCGACCAAACTCCTTTTCAACCTCGGAGGCATCTGCAGAAGCGGAGTATTTCCAGTCCTCAATTCTCCCAGGGAAAACGTTCTGGCCGTTCGAGTCATGTCCTCGGCGGATCGGGAAATTATTATCTGGGACCTTCTGAGAAGGCGCTTTTTCCGAAGCGAAGACATAGGATCGATTCCAAAAGTTGTTCCACAAAGCCTGAGTCCGTGGCCACGCTTGCGCCGAAGGGGAGCGCTCAAGTAGTTTGGCGGTTTCCGTTTCCCAAGTCGGAAGCGATCGGTTGGTATGGACGGCGATGCTGATGTCGATTCGGCTGCTAGGAGAGTCGGACCTCAGGCCGTTCGGCCCCGCCGCCGAAAGCCCGTTGCCTTTGATAATTGCTCCAAACGTTCTGCCAAGTAGCGGGTCTGTTGTCCCTGCCAGCCCAGTCAAGGATTGTTCGGCAAGAAGAATGGGCACGATCGAAGTACGGTTCGTGTGGTACCAGCCAATCTGCTTCTGACTTGTCCGGTTAAGAGGTTGATCCGCCGATTCAATCAAAGAAACAGGAGCACCTTTTGAACTCCAAGCCGAATTCGCATCAGAGTCCGGCAAGGTTCTGTCTGAGTTTCGCCAATTATCGGTCGCGACGGTGACGGAGACCGGTAGAGCAGAGGACCCTTCGAGGTGGATTACGTGATGCGCCGAGTCCACATACAAATTCAGGGCTGTCCCCTTGCCACGGAAGATAATGCGGCCGTTGTAAAGATCAAGGTGCTGTTCAAATGCACCCGCAACGAACGGATTTGGTGTGAGTTTGACCCGGACTCGGCCAACTTTTAGGATGCGCGAGATCTCAGAAAACGAATCGGTCCGCGCAATCAAGAGACAAATCTCGCCCGACGCGGCATCCGTCCAAGCATTAAGCACAACTTCGCCATTTCCGATCGGCATGGAATCGGTTGCACTGGTCGAAGCTGAGCTCCAACGAATGTCCTGAGTGCCAAGTTGGGATTTAACAGACTGGCCGAAGGCGGTAGTCACTTGGAGCAGGGCGACGAGAAGTGCGATAAAACGCATATCCGTCACCCTACCCCGAAAGGGAAGCTATTTCAAAACTCGCCCGAGCCACTCTAACAAGACAGAGGTGACCTCAGGGTTGTGGACGTTGCCTGGCTTGCCCCATTTCGTCATGCTGTCCTTAAATGAAGTGGTGTTGAAGAAGCCGTGATCGGCGTTTTTAAGCAACCGATATTCGCCGAATCCCGGCTTGACCGCATTGACACAATTGGCGATTTCTTCTTGATCCCAGCCCGTGCTGATGAAGTCGTATTCGCCCCAAAGCGAGAGCACGTTGCAGTTCGTCTTTGCCCATGCCTCCGGCAGGTTCTTGAGCGACAATTGTTGGAAAAATCTCAGGCCAACCCCTGAATATGTCTTTCCGTCCGGGAAGGTGTCAGTCACCGCAGCCTTAAGCTTTGGATTCTTCTTGATGATCTGAGCCGGCAGCAGTTGGTCGTTGTAGGTGTAGTGCAAAATCTGGCTCAACTGAACCTGGTGAGCATCAATCTCAGGACCGGTAGCTCCTGCAAGCGCCATCTGTCGACGCTCATTCTCAAGGTTGTATTCGATCCAACTCTTGTACATTGTCGCGCACGACGCAATCCCTTTGACCTGCTCAGCCGCACCAACCAGCGGTCCAAACGCTCCGCCCATTGAGTGACCAAAAATCGCAATCTTTGACTTGTCAACAAACGGAAGAGTCTTCACCATTCGGAGAGACTGGATGTAGGCATCCAATTCGTCGTTAAACAAAAGGTCGGTGTAGGCCGGCCCGTCGCTGTCGCCTTGCCCCGGCTTTTCGGTGCGGACAATTGCGTAACCCGCTTTTGAAATCGGTTCGAGGATGTTGCCGTACGGAACCGAACGAAACTCTCCGTCCATGCTGTACGAACCAATTCCCCCGATGACAAACAACGTTGGGAACGGTCCGGCACCTTTCGGGTGGGTTGCAATCACTCGGATGCGATTGCCCTTGCTCACCACGTGGGTGTAAACAACGTCGATTCCTTCGCCCTTCTGCTTCGGCTTTTCCACCAGAGCCGCTTGCAGAGTCACGGTCTTCCCACCGCGATTAACAACAGCGATCAAATTCTCACCTGCCCGCATCGTCCGCAACACGCCGGTCACATCGGCTGTGGTACTAATCGCCTTACGATTAAGGGAGATCAAGACGTCATTCGGCGCAAGTTTGAGCGCTTCCGCGGTGAGTCCAGGCAAGATCGTGGATGCCTTAACTCCGGCCTTCAAACCCAGGGACTTTGCTTCGTCCGCCGACAGCGGAGCCATCTGGAGCCCCAGCGCGCCTCGTCGGGGAAGTTCTTGGGAGAGTGCCGCTGTGGCAAGAAGGGCGAGACTAATCACGCTGACGATTCGGGGCATGCTGAGATTTTACGGAATTCAGACGCGGCACAGTTCCAGTTGCAAAAAATGAAGCCATTTAAACTAAACTGCCCCTCATGCGCTTTTTCGCTTTGGTTCTTGTACTGGGAGTCTCCGGTTCTCTCTCTGCCCAAGATCAACCCCAGGCTAACTGGAAGCTGATGAATCAGTTCGGCGGCAACTACATCCGACAGTACGTCTACAGCACGTCGCTCACGCCGAACTTCATCAATAAAACCGACGAATTTTGGTATTCCTGGAAGGATAGCAAGGGTGTCAAGTTCTGGCGGGTCAACCCAAAAGCCAAGAAGAAAGAGCCCCTGTTCGACTCGGCAAAGATGGCTGCTTATCTGAGTGAGTACACAAAGAAGCCGTACGACACAACAAACCTTCCACTCACGACGCTCACCTTTGACGAGAAGAACGACCGAGTGATCAAGTTCACGGTCGACAACATTCTGTTTAGTTACGACACCGAGAAGGATGATTTCAAGAAGCTTGAAAAGCCAAAAGAGACTCCGGCAGCCCCAACCCCTCCGGAAGACCCGGCCTACATCGGTAGAACCGGTGGCGGCGGTGGCTTCGGAGGATTTGGCGGAGGGCGTGGACCAGGTGGCGGCGGCGGCGCCCGCGATTTCCGAAACTGGTCGCCCGACAAGAGTGCCTTCATCTACGCTCAAGACCACAACTTGTTCTATGTCGCAGTTGCGGATAAGAAAGAGCAGACGCCGGTTCAGCTCAGCAAAGACGGTGTCAAAGACTACAGCTTTGGTTCACGGTCTGAGCAAGCCGAAATCCAGCAGATGATGCAACAGCAAGATGGCACCACCACCCAAGGCGGAGGAGCCAACGCTAACGAGCAGCGAGTTCGCGCAGGTGGCACGTGGTCCAAGGATTCCAAGCGGTTCTTTGTTAGCCGGACTGATCAACGCAAGGTGAAAGATCTTTACTTGGTCAACAGCCTCAACCTCCCAAGACCGTCGTTGATGACCTACAAGTACGCAATGCCCGGCGAAGCGGACGTCCCCCAGCAGGAAACTTGGCTCTTTGAGCCAGAAACCAAGACCATCAGCAAGATGGAAATCGGAAAGTGGAAGGACCAACGCGCTATGGATATGCACTTCCAAGATGCGTCCTCTGACGTGGTTCGATTCGTCCGCCGAGACCGTCTCCAGCGCAACATGGAAGTCTGCGACTACGACGCCAAAACCAAAAAGACGTCTGTGCTGATCACCGAAGGAGTAGAGAACGCCTTCCTCGAATCACAACAGATTCGATATCTTAAGCCAGGTGGCGATTTCATTTGGTGGTCAGAGCGAACCGGTTGGGGGCACTTCTACCTCTATAACAATGCCGGAAAGCTTAAAAACGCGATCACTAGCGGTCCTTACCGGGCGAACAATCTCGTAGAGGTTGAGCCAGAAAGGGGAAGACTATGGTTCAACTCAAACGGTCGCGAAGACGATGAGAACCCGTACTACAAGCACCTCTATCGAGTGAATCTTGATGGTAAGGATCTGACTCTGCTCGACAAGGGCGATGCGGATCACAACTCCACTCTCTCGACCTCGAAAGACTTTGCCGTCGACGTCGCTTCGCGCACCGACATGGCACCTGTCGCAGTTCTTCGCGACAATGAGGGCAGAACTGTCCTCGAACTCGAGAAAACCGACTTGAGCCGGCTCTATCAAACCGGTTGGAAGATGCCAAAGACCTTCACCGTCAAAGCTGCTGATGGCGTCACGGACATCTACGGCAACATGTGGCTTCCGTTTGACTTTGACAAAAACAAGAAGTACCCAATCATTGCCAACGTCTACCCAGGTCCGCAGACTGAGTCGGTAACAACCGCCTTCTCTGCGACTGCGTCGAATCAGCGACTCGCCCAACTGGGATTCGTGGTAATCCAGATCGGAAACCGCGGCGGAAACCCCGCTCGTTCAAACGCGTATCATAGCTACGGCTACTACAATCTGCGAGACTACGGACTCTCGGACAAAAAAGCTGGAATCGAGCAACTCGCCGCCCAAAATCCTTGGATTGACATCGATAAGGTCGGTATCTACGGGCACTCAGGTGGTGGTTTCATGACGGCAGCCGCTCTCATGCTCCCTCCGTACAACGAGTTCTTCAAAGTCGGCGTGTCCAGTGCAGGCAACCACGATAACAACGTGTACAACCAGAACTGGAGCGAGCAGCATCACGGCCTCAAAGAGGTTCCGGTCAGCGGAACCACCAAGACAACCGAAGCCAAACCCGAAGACTCGTTCCTCGGCTGGGACGACCCGCAGTTCGACAGCGGTTACGGAACCACCGGCACCCGATTCGACATCAAGGTTCCAACCAATGCGGAACTTGCTGCAAACCTCAAAGGGCACCTCTTCCTTGTTCACGGTGACATGGATAACAACGTTCACTATGCCGGAACCGTTCGGCTCATGGACGCCCTGATCAAGGCCAACAAGCGGTTCGACTTCATGTCGATGCCGGGTCAGGCTCACGGCTTCGGACCGATGCAGAACTACTTCATGCAGCGACTGTACGAGTACTTCGTCCAGCACCTCATGGGGGCTCCACTTCCTGCGGGATCAGACATGGTGATCGCACCTTGAGGCGATTCTCCGGACTCATTCTCGCGGTCATTGCCGCAACGTCATACGCCCAAGTCAATCCCGATCTTTATTCGGGAATGACGTGGCGAAACATTGGCCCCGCACGCGGGGGGCGATCCATTGCAGTCGCAGGCAGTGTTCAGCGACCGAAGGAGTTCTACTTTGGCGCAACCGGCGGCGGAGTTTGGAAGACCACCGATGCGGGAACTAGCTGGACCCCAGTAAGCGACAACTCTTTTGGGACCGCCTCAATTGGCGCACTGGCAATCGCTCCCAGCGACCCCAACATCATCATCGCGGGAACCGGAGAGCGAGACATTCGTGGAGACATTTCCCACGGCGACGGTCTTTATCGTTCGATGGATTCCGGCAAGACGTGGAACCACATCGGACTCCGAGAATGCCAGACAATCTCCCGGATCGTCATTGATCCAACCGACCCGAACAAAATGGTTGTTGCGGCATTCGGCCATGTCTACGGACCAAATCGTGAGCGAGGAATCTACAAAACAATTGACGGGGGTCTGAGCTGGCGGAAGGTGCTTTTTGAGTCAGAGAAAGCTGGCGCTGTCGACCTCGTTCAAGACCCAAACAACCCTAAAATCTTGCTCGCAAGTACTTGGGAAGCCTGGCGAACGCCCTATTCAATGAACTCCGGCGGTCCGGGCTCAAAGCTCTGGAAATCCGAGGACGGGGGAGAGACTTGGGCCGACCTAAGCCGAAACAAAGGTCTTCCTTCGGGAGTCCTTGGCAAAATCGGTGTTTCGATTTCTGCCGCAGATTCCGCGCGCTACTACGCAATCGTGGAATCGTTGGAAGGAGGTCTTTTCCGAAGCGATGATTCCGGTAAGAGCTGGACACTGGTCAACAATGACCGCGACTGGCGCCAACGAGCTTGGTACTACACCCATGTTTACGCCGGTCCCAAGAACAAGGACGAAGTCTACGTACTCAACGTCGGCTTCGGGCGCTCAACCGATGGTGGCAAGACCTTTTCAAGTCTGAACCCTCCGCATGGAGATAATCACGACCTATGGATTGCTCCGGATGATCCCAAGCGCATGATCGAGTCCAACGACGGCGGCGCCAATGTTTCTCTTGACGGCGGTCAAACATGGACGGAACAAACTTTCTCAACCGGGCAGTTCTACCATGTCACAACTGATAACGCATTCCCGTATCGCATCCTTGGTGCCCAGCAAGATAACAGCACCGTCCGAATTGTCAGTCGAAAGTCTGGCGGCAACATCGGCACGGACGACTGGACAAGCACCGCCGGCGGCGAGAGCGGATACATCGCGGTAAAGCCGAACGATCCTGACATAGTTTTTGGCGGCTCCTACGGTGGCGACTTATCCTGGACCAACCACCGAACCAATCAGAGCCGAGCCGTCGATCCGTGGCCAAATAACCCAATGGGGCACGGTGTCGAAGACTCGGAGTACCGCTTCCAATGGACCTATCCTATCTTGTTCTCTCAACACAATCCGAACGTGTTGTACACCTGCTCCCAGTTCGTCCTCAAGAGCACGAATATGGGCCAGTCGTGGACCAAGATCAGCCCTGACTTGACCCGAAACGATAGGTCAACCATGGGCCCCTCTGGCGGACCGATCACCAATGATAACACCAGCGTCGAGTATTACGGCACCGTCTTCACTCTGGCGGAATCGTCCAAAAACAAGAACGTTCTTTGGGCGGGCTCGGATGATGGTCGAGTTCATGTCACCCGAGATGGCGGCAAGTCTTGGAAAGAGATCACTCCTTCCCGGATGCCGAAGAACGGCTTGGTCAGCATGATCGAAGCCTCTCCTTTTGCTGAAGGCACGGCCTTCGTAGCAGTGGACAACCACGAAAATGACGACTATGCGCCTTACGCCTACCGAACAACAGACTTCGGAGCAACCTGGACTCCAATTGTCGGGGGAGTCAAAAAGGACGAGTTCTTCAGAGTCATCCGTGAAGATCGAAAACGCAAGGGTCTCCTCTACGGCGGAACTGAGCGAGGTGTCCTTGTCAGCTTCGACAACGGAAACCAATGGCAATCTCTGAGTCTAAATCTTCCTGTCACGCCTGTCCATGACTTGGCTTGGAAAGACGACGATCTCATCGTAGCCACGCACGGACGAGGCTTCTGGGTCCTGGACGACGTCACTCCGCTGCAACAGGCAGGATCGTCGACTAAGACCACCGTCTTCGCTCCAAAAGACTCGGTTGCGGCACGTTGGGGTAGCGGCGGCGGCGGCCGACGTCGGCAGGGCGCTTCATCTGCACCTATCAGCGATGTCGGTGCCAACCCGCTCTCAGGGTTGGTGGTTTCTTACTTCCTGGCTCAGCCGGTCAAATCGGTCGAGCTTGTCGTAAAAGACGCCAAAGGAACCATCGTCAGCAAGCGGAGTGGCTCTACGGAAAAGGGTTTCCAGCGCACCTCGATGTGGCTGGAGTACTCATCGTGGGAAATGCTGCCCGGAATGATCCTCTGGTCTGGGTTCCCATCTCCGATCGCCGCACCGCCTGGGGCCTATAAGCTCGAGACGACGATTGACGGAGTTGTGACGAGCCACACTGTGAAGTGGCTACGGGATCCTCGCTCGGTCGGGACAGACAACGATCTTATGGCCCAGTTCGAGTTTCTTCAGAAGGTATCCGCCCGCCTGACCGAAGCGAATCGAGCGGTGAAAACTTGCCGAGAACTTCGTGAGAAGCACCCTAGCTCACCACTCGTTTCCGAGCTAACTCAAATCGAAGAAGCAATCTATCAAACCAAGAACAAAAGCGGACAGGATCCTCTGAACTATCCGATTCGGTTGAACGACAAACTCGCCGGGGTTTACAGCAACGCCCAGGGAGGAACAACTCGTCCGACCGATCAGGCTGTCGAGGTCTTCAAACGGCTCTCGCTAGAACTACAAGTCCAACTGGATCGTCTCGCTGCAATTCAAAAACAGCTAGCAAAGTAGTAGCTTATCCATGGCGGCATTGATATAATGCCGCCATGCCGACCCCAAAGTTCCTTGGCGAAGCCACCGGTTGGTGGGAGGGGACTTCATCCCTGAGCCTTCCGTGGCAGCGGAAGGAGCCCTACGACTCCAACTCGGCGCTTCACATTGACCTCGGTCCTCGGGGAACCTTTGCGCAGATCGAATACCGTTGGAGTTACGAAGACACCGTACAGCACGGCGTTCTGCTCATCGCGGGCAGCAAAAAAGCTGGTGAAGTGACAGTAGGCTGGGTCGATTCTTGGCATCAAAGTCCAAATGTGATGACCATGACCGGCAAGTGGGAGAAGGATGATTCACTCTCCGTGCTAGGGCACTATTCGGATGGTTCGGGTCCGCAGTGGGGTTGGCGTTTTGAACTGGCTCTCATCGCGGAAACACTCCAATTCGAGATGACGAATATCCATCCGGATGGCAAAGAAGAGTGGGCTGTTCGGTGCCACTACAAGCGGAACTAAGTCGATGTCCGAGTTCCTCGCTCAGTTTCGACCTGATCCCGAGTTTCCCGAGGACCGATGGGTCTGGTGGACGTCCAAGCCAGTTCTTGTCAATTACGTTTCCGAGTTCGCACCTTTTGACGACCAGTTTCAAAACTATAAAATTCCGAAAAAGAGACCTTATCCACTGGAACCATCGTGCACCTGGTGCTCCGTGGCCGACTCCGAGGTTGCGGTGTTCATTTTTGAGAAGAGTTTGGAAGCCGCCTCCTTGCAACACAGAGCATGGGAATTTCTTGTTGATAATGCGGACCTAGTCGAACAAAAACTGGCGCAAAAGATCACACTGATCCAACGTCAGTGCCTAGATCAACTCGCTGAGGAGATTACTGAAGGTGGGCCGTACGCGGATCAGTGGGAGATAATTCGCTCAAAAGTCCCCTCGCCCGAGACTGATCTGAATCGGTTCTACAAACTTGTCGGAATCACCCTCGCAACCTCGGGCCTGGATGACCTAGCGTTTATTGGCTTTGAGTTCCAGACTGCCTGGGATAAGGACCACGGACTCGAGATTGTGATGCACAAAGATCGAGTCCTCGCCAAGGCAGGAATGACTGAATTGATCTCTGGATACGGCTCATTTTTGGACGGAATCAAAGGAACCCAGGCTTTCGCGCTAGATCCGTGCGATTTCAAACTGAAATAAAACTGGAGGAGAGAAGGGGATTCGAACCCCTGAGCCCTTTCAGGCTTCTTGTTTTCAAGACAAGCGCGATCGACCACTCCGCCATCTCTCCAATCTTGGTCTTGCGATCAATATAATACTCGGTTGGTTCCAGATACTTCGCTAGTTAGACTGTTGGCTCGTAAGCCGTATAGCCATTTTCTGCCCAAGCCATAGTCCCGCTCCCAAACCCCAAAACAGAAAGAGTAGCTGCCAAAGCTCGTGCTTGCTCGGGATGAAAGTGAATGCAATCGCTGCCCCAACGAAGACCCCAGTGAGTCCGCCCACCAGAATCGTAGAGAAGGCAAGGACAGATTTCATGAGTTCTTAACTATATCTCCAACTCTTTTAGAGATAAGATTCTAGGGTGAGACGCGCATTCACCCTCATCGAGTTGCTAGTTGTCATCGCGATCATTGCGATTCTCGCCGCGATTCTGTTCCCTGTGTTTGCCCAAGCCAAAGCGTCGGCAAAGAAATCAGCTTGCCTCTCCAACACCCGGCAGCTGGGAATCGGTCTGATGATGTATATGGCGGACGAAGATGACACGCTCTTCTTCTTCGGTCACGCTGTCGATACATCCCGAACTCGCCCGCTCGTCCCCTTCGGCGCAACGATCGAAAACCGCTGGTGGAACCAAATCCAACCCTACTTGAAGAACCGCGACGTGCTGTGGTCGCCGAGCGATCAGCTAAGAAAGCCGCACCCGCTCGAGGACGGTCAGGCGGGCCGACCCTTTGTGCCCCGCTCCTACGTCGCAAACCGAGCCGCTGAGGGCCTTAACTACACCATGATCGACGAGGTTTCTTCGATCGTTGTTGTCACGCTCAAAAACGGTGTTTACGACGACTCATGGTACGAGCCACCCAAAAATCTTTACAACAAGAGCGCAACAACTCCCCCCGTCCTTTGGTTGGACGGACAGCTTGGCGGTGTCAACAATACGTTCTTCGACGGACACGCGAAGTGGCTGTCCAAAGGCGTCCTGCTTTCCAATCCGTGTGGGCTCCCATATTCGGGTGTCCAGCTGATGCGCCAGTTCCCAATCCCGCCCACCCCTGGCCAGCCCACCCGCACCCCTTGGCACCCGAATTGTCCTTCATAGCGGGTAGCCTCTTTGCTGAATGAGACCAGACGGACGCCAGCCCGACCAACTACGACCTTACACCTTCGAGCGAGGCTTTGCCAAGTTCGCCGAGGGCTCATGCCTTCTCAAACTGGGCGATACCCACATGTTGGTCACCGCGACTGTCGAAGAACGCGTTCCTCCGTTCTTGAAAGGGAAGGGACAGGGTTGGGTCACCGCCGAGTATTCAATGCTTCCTCGATCAGGTCGACAGCGAAACAACCGCGACCTTATGAAGCCGAACGGTCGTTCGATGGAAATTCAGCGACTCATTGGCCGTGCACTCCGCGCCGTCGTTGACCTCGAGGCACTCGGGGAGCGAACGATCACCATCGATTGCGACGCGATTCGAGCCGATGGGGGAACCCGTTGCGCGTCCATCACAGCTGCGTACGTCGCTCTCTACGACGCGCTTGAGCACCTAAAGGGCAAGCGTCTCATCAAGAAGGATGTTCTCAAGGATCAAATCGCGGCAATCTCGGTTGGAATCTACCGCAACACCGAAGTTCTCGACCTCAACTACGACGAGGACTCCGTCGCCGAAACCGACATGAACGTCGTCATGACCGGATCTGGAAAGTTTGTGGAAGTGCAGGGCACTGCTGAAGGCGAACCATTCGCTGCCGACGAACTGGGTCGCATGCTCAAGCTTGCAAAAACGGGTTGTGATGAGCTGTTCGCAGCCCAGCGTGAAGCTCTCGGACTATGATCTCAAAGCTGGTCATCGCCACTCATAACCGAAAGAAGGCCGGCGAAATGGTCACGATTTTGGGAGCTCGCTTCCCAAACATAGAAATCGTGACCCTTGCCGACTACGAAGGTGCCCCAGAACCTGAGGAAACCGGAACGACTTACGCTTCTAACGCGCAAATCAAAGCAGAATCGGCGTTCAACTTCACGAATGAGTGGTGTGTTGCAGACGATGCAGGGCTCGAAATCGACGCTCTAGACGGCGCCCCTGGACTCTACAGCAAACGGTTCGGCGGCGAAGACTTGCCATTTCCTGAGAAGATGGCAATGATCCTCGAGCAGATCAGCGGAACGGAATCCCGTGCCGCTCGGTTCCGTTGCAACGTCGCCCTGATCGGTCCAAACTTCCCATGCAAAGTGTTCGAGGCGATCTGCGAGGGTGTGATCTCCGAAGAACCAAGCGGCGGTGGGGGCTTTGGCTACGACCCGATCTTCTATCTCCCGGAGATGGGTTGTACAATGGCCGATCTCACTGCGTCCCAGAAGCACCAAATCAGTCACAGAGGGAAGGTTTTGAAGATGGTTGGCGACGAGATCGAAACCCTGGGATAACTAACGGGCTTCTGAGGCGTCCATAATCCTTAGAGACATTCTATGAACTTGCTTCCCATCCTTGCCTTCGCCTTGAGTGCGCAAACCGAGCCCATGCGCAAGGTTGACATCAAGCCCGCCGGGTTGACGTTGGAAATCCCCAAAGTTTGGAAGCTCAATCCGAAGGACTCGAACCTGGCGATCTCTGCCCGGGTTCCGGTCAAAGACAGCAAGGTCGTCGGAAAGCTGGACATCGGTTACGTCATTGACGAAACTACCGATGCCGCCGGGTTCCTTGCCGCTCAGAAGGATATCTTGACCCGGTCTGGTTCCACTGTCGAGCGACAATGGACCGTCGATGCTTTGGGCGCACCGTTCGTTTTTACCAAGAGCAAGAAGGACAACGAGACCACCGTTCGCGGCGTGTTCTTCCGGAAAACAAAAAGCAAGCTCGTCCTGCTGATGTCGTCGCCGAGCGACGTGTTCGAATCAATCGAACCCCAACTGACCCGAGTACTGAGCACCATGAAGGAGACGGCGGTCAAAGAGGCAGCAAAGCCGACCGTTCCAACCGAGCGAAAAATCGAAATTTCCGAGCAATTCCCGGGCAACATCGTCGCAACTCCGGTCTCCCATCCGGTCACGATCAGCGGTTCAATCTACATCTTGCGTCTGCCGAAAGGATGCGTCGCCACCAAGCTAGGAGATGGATCGGCGAGCGTCACGGTTCCTGGACTCAGTCAAGCCGTGATCGTCGATTGTTACACCCAAAAAATCACTCCGCTCACCAAATCCTTCGCCGAAAAGCCGGCGGCGACCGCAAAACTCTTTAAAGGCGCAGTGACGCGGATTGACCGACTTGTCCCTGTTCGAAAGGATATGCAACAGCGTCAATACGTTTGGCGCTATGGCTTCGCAGCAGCTGGCGGAGACCTGATGACCTGCGATGTCCTCATCGCACAGCTCAACCCTCAGTACATGTTCGCTTCATACGTCCAGCGCAACAAGGCACTGTTTAAGAGCGAAGAAAAGGTCTTCACCACGTTTATCAACTCAATTCGGCTAGACGAGAAGAAGTGATTTTCGCGTTTTCAACGAGTAGTCCCATCGTCTCGATTGCAGTCTTCAACGAAGGTGGAGACGTCCTGTTTTCAGGCGAGTTGGAGTCTAAGCAAGAGGCCTCGAACGCTTGTCTTCAACTGCTCGCTAAATCAGGTTTTTCGGTTCTCGAAGGGAGTCTCTTTCTTGCTGATCTGGGACCAGGCTCCTTCACCGGCACTCGGGTCGGTGTGACGCTCGCAAAGACTCTCGCCTGGTCAGCTGACGCTGTATGCTCCGGCGTGTCGGCGTTCGACCTAATCTCGACCCAGAAAACCGTCGTATTCCCCAGCAAGCGGGGGGAATGGTTCATCCGTCCGCCGGGGAGCGAAGTATCAAGGTCGGCGTCACTACCGGAGCTAGAGTTCATTGGCTTTGGCCCCGGAATCGATAACCCTGTTTATCCTCACGCAAAGATGTTCGCCCCTCTCCTTGGTTCCCTGGAGCAAATTCAGCCAGAACAGCTCGCTCCCCTCTATCTGATCGATCCAAGCATCTCGCAACCGAAACAACCGCTAAGCCGAGTAGAGGGCATCGTATGAACTGGGAATTGGTTCAGAGGAAAACCTCGTTGCGCTCGTTAACGACGCTTAAGGCTGGCGGCGTCGCAGAATTGTTCGCCAAAGCCAAAAACGTCGATGAGCTGATCAAAATTTCAGCAGCTTGCCAGGCCGAGGATATCAAGGTGACCACACTTGGATGGGGTTCAAACTTTCTCGCCTCTGACGCCGGAGTGGCTGGGCTGGTGCTTCTGAACCAAACTCGTGAGATAAATATCGACGGGGATCAGATCACCGCCGATTCTGGTGTCGCATTCCAGGATCTCTGGTTGAAGAGCACTCAGGCGGGCTTCCGCGGACTCGAGTTCGCCGTAGGGATCCCAGGCACGGTTGGTGGCGCACTCGTGAGCAATGCCGGTGCTTACCGCAGCAATATCAGCGAGTTCTTAGTCGCTCTCGAAGTCGTTACCGATGGAGAAGCACGATGGGTAGATCCGACCTGGATGGACTTCAAATACCGAGACTCGATTCTCCGTTGTGAAAACCCCAGGTCTGCGGTGATCACCCGAACCAGGTTCAAACTTCCACGTGGCGAAGCAAAGCAATCCTACGACGAAGCCCGAGAGTATCAGCGGCAACGAATCGGGAAGCAGCCCCCGAGTGCCAGCGCTGGGAGCTTTTTCAAAAACGTCGTCGACCCAAAGCTCGCCCAAGAGATAGAGGGGCTAACCGAGGGCATGCGCAAAAACAACGTCGTTCCCGCTGGGTTTCTCATCGAGAAGTGTGGTCTGAAAGGCTTTCGGATCGGTGGAGCCATGATCGGGGCGCGCCACGCAAACTTCTTGCTCAACGTTGGCGGAGCAACGGCTTCCGAGTTGCGCTCGCTCGCTCACTTCGCCAAGCAAAGCGTCCAAAATCGATTCGGCGTGGAGCTCGAAGAAGAAGTGATGTACATCGGAGACTGGTCAAACTTCTCACCCATCAATCCGTGAGCCGACGCGACTCAAGCTGGGGTGGTGTCAGCCACCCACTTTCGAACATCTTCACGGCGATCAGGTAGGTGACCTGCAAACTGAACATTGCGATCAGAAACAAGTAGGTCGCCTTCAGCAACGGAAGGCCAATTTTACGAGCAAGTCGGTTTTGGCTTCGGTAGCTCTCGAGAAATCCTTCGTGCCGAGCTCTGGGCATCCATCGTAGGGGTGTCATGTGGATGCGACGCATCCAAGGCCTCCTCATCCATTGAATTGTGAGGAACCATGTCTTCCGAGATAGCCAGTTAGCAAGCCAGTTCATCGCTGCCGTCAAAGTACAATACGCACGTGCAGCAAATTGATCGCGCGGTGTTTCACTGGATCAATAGATGGTCGGGCGGACTCGAAGGTTCCATGCGGTTCTTCAGCGAGGGGCTTCAGGAGTGGTGGGTCAAGCTCATCCTGCTCATTTGTCTCGGTTCAATGATCGCGGCAGGGAAGGACACTCGCAAAGGGGCTATCTGTGCTCTATTGTCATGGCCAATCGCCGACTTACTGACCAACATCCTTAAAAAGACGATCCCCCTCCCAAGACCCTGCAACGACCCGGCGCTCGGAGACCTCATCCTCCGCATTGGAAAGACCGATTCTCCCGGCACAGCAAGCGCACACAGTGCAAATATGCTTGCTGTTGCGATCTGCATGCTCATCGCACTCCGCTGGGGCGGAATTCCGTGGCTCATCCTAGCCATCCTTGTTGCGCTTAGCCGGGTGTACAACGGCGTCCATTATCCCTATCAGGTTGTCCTAGGCTGGATTTGTGGGGCGTTCGCCGCCGTATTGGTTTGCATGCTCTACGACAAGATTGCAAAGCGTCGAGCAGCGAAGAGGGAAGCCATTGAAGCGAAGCCAAGCAACTAACGCCTTCTTGATTGCACTGGTTGCATCAATCATCCTCCCATTTATCCCGATTGTAAGTGGGATCCTGTTGCCTTTCGACTTCCTCAACACCCATCTGCACGAGATGTTCCATGGAATCGCTGCGGTGCTCACCGGAGGAAGCGTTGATAAGATTCTGGTCTTCCGCAACTCAGAAGGCGTGACAACCACCTTCGGCGGATTTCTGCCTCTGATCTATTCGGCAGGCTATATCGGGGCCTCGCTCTTCGGCGCATTCATGGTCCGGTCATCCGTGAATGAGAAGTCAGCTCGAAAATGGGTTCAAATCCTCGGCATCGCCGTCTTGCTCGTCAACGTCCTTTGGGTTCGCGGTGACATTGTTGGATGGCCCCTTGGCTTGTTCTGGGGCGTCTTTTTGCTTGTGCTTGCCGTTCGGCTCCAGCCAAGCGAAATTCTCCTTGTCGCCCAGTTCCTAGGCGTTCAACAGTGCATCAACGGATTCAAGTCGCTTCGTGATCTTCTTCTGCTGACCGGAGCCCAAGCGCAGAATACCGATGCTGCAATGCTTGCAAAAGAAACGGGGATCCCGGCCTCAGGTTGGGCGGTGCTGTGGACACTTCTCGGCGTCTATGGCGTAGTTATGGCCGTGATCGGCCTCAACCGCGCCACTAGCGGACAGGGACCGGCGCGCTGAGATCGCTGTGACCTAGCGTTCGCTGAATCTCGCCATCAACTCGAATCTGGAAGTTGTTGACACGCTTGTCCTTGCTTAGGGCTGATTTCAAAGTTTCGATCAGCTCAGCTTCTCCTGTCGAGCCAAGGGTATCAACGATTCCCGAATTCATATCGACGATCGCCGTGTGATCAACGACATCAATTCCGAGGACCCGAGCATTCTCAAAGCCACCTAACTTGATCGCGTCGTTGATCTTGCCGGCTGTGATCGCAGTCGCTTCAGTTCCACTTTGATGGTCAGTTCCACCCTGGTGGGTGCCGTTGTTTGCTCCATTCGCCTGACCGTCGCCCTTTGGCGTAACATCCGTAACTGCGATGGGAGTCTCTTCCGACGAAAGAGACATAGTGCGGTTGCCGCCAACATAGCTAGCAATACCAACGAAACTTGCCCCCGCTACCGCAGCGGTAGCGACGATGGTCCAAGGAAAGTTACGACGAGTGGTTTTCATTTTTGTCCAAAGAATTGTTTTAGTCCTTTGACGACGCATTTAGCGATTCCGTCGCGGAATTTTTCGGTGAGGATAGCCTTTCGGTCGGTGGGGTTGCGCACGAACGCACACTCCATCAGAATCGCGGGCATCTTCGAGTTGCGCAACACTGAGAATCCGCTCTCATGAGCAAATTTGTGATCATCAATCGCCCCAAGGTTTGGAAGCGGTCCTTCGGACTTGATGTACTCCTGTATGCATTCGGCAAGGTACTTATCAGCGTCCCGCCCACCGTGGTAAATCGATTTCGTGCCGCTCGGAGGGGTCTTGTTCCCGCCTGGATCATCGTAGTGGAAGGACATGAAGACGTCGGCGTTGTTTCGGTTCGCCACGTCCGCGCGATAGACCAAATCATCAGCTAAGTTTTCGCGGAAGTGGGTGTCCTTGTCGCGGGTCATGATGACCTGAGCGCCCTCGGCTTCCAAAGCTCGCTTGACGGCTTGGGCAGTAGCCAGACTGAGCAGCTTCTCCGTATAAACGCCATTCCCAGTGCCGGGGAATTTACCACCGTGACCGGCGTCGATCACAATCACTTTTCCTTTGAGGCTGCCGTTCCCGGCTGGGTGAACGAAAGTTATTTTAAAACCGTTTGCACTCGGGTCAAGGACGGCGCCCATCCTGCCCGCCAGCTTGAAGCTAAGTACGGTGAGGCCAGTGTCCTGCCTAAGCTGGACCGACTTGAGATGCTTACTGAGGTCCTTTTCAAGCTCCGCGAGCTTGGCGCTGAACGTCGGCATCGCAACCTCTACCGTATCTCTCGAAGGTCGTCGAATTGTCGCGATCCCTTTCCAACCTGGCTTCGGTACAGAGACCAACAGTTCGGTCGCCATCTCGTCCTCGTTGCCTCGCTGAATTGTGAGGTCATCGGCAGGTTGAATCGGAGGAGTTGGATCGATTTTGGGAGTCGTAGTCGTTTTGGGTGGGTCGTTCTTAGCGGGCTCAACCGGAGCTACTTGCGAAGGATTGAAATCGATAACGATGTTTTGTGCATTCGCCAACGGGCCCTGAGGCAGGGTCGGCGCATACGATAGATTAAGGACGATTCGAACGTTGTTCGGCCGGTACTGGCTCACCTTTGCGGTTGAATCGAGTTCAAACTGAACTCCTGGCGCAAGTCGAGCACCTTCGAGGTCAATTACGACTTTGGGATCGGACGTGCCTAACAAGGAAACAGTCGGCTTGATTTTTAGCCCGGCATAAATCGAGAGTTCGCCCGACTTAACGGAAACTGATTTTATGGCGCTAACAACCTCTAAGGCATCAAAGCCGCCTGGAATCCAGGTGCTCATCCCGTCCATTTTCTGAACGAAGTCGCGAAGAGCGATGCAGGTGGAACCTTCGATTTGTCTCGTCGGGACCTGGATGGTCTTGCCTTCAGCAGAGATTTTGGCCCCGACGGTACTTGATGTCGCGGACCATCCCAGCTCGGTCACCCGATCAAGTGGAATCATAAATTCTTCGCCGACTCGATATCCGCGAAGTTGCACGCCCAGGTAGGTGTAGGTTACCGTTGCATTCCGCACTTGTGCGAAAGCTCCGGCACAAAGCGCCATCCATAGCGCCAGGGCAATGAGCAGTCTTTTCATCCTGACACCGCCATTGTACAGGGTCTTGAGCAAAATCCACAACCTCCTATTCCTATTCTCGGCTTTCTTTCGGGTATCTTCATTGCTTCCACCCGAATGGGGAGGCCATCCAAAGTAATACGCTTGGAGGGTATCCCAAGGTTCACTCAATTCGGAGACTGGGCGGTTAGCTCAACGGTAGAGCGTCTCGTTTACACCGAGAGGGTTGGGGGTTCGAATCCCTCACCGCCCACCACTTACTTTGTCGCGTTGAAGGCTGACACCGTTCCAGGATTGGGAGTTCCGGGTCGACGGTGCGCCAAATAAATTCGGTTCAAAGTTCCGAAATCCGCCAGGTCGACATCCGAGAAGTCAAGTCGTGCGAATTCCGCCACCCTTGCCGACCGCGCTGAGTTCTTTGCGTTGAGGTCCACCTTGGGAACCAGTGGATTAGATACTCCAGGATTCTTCTTCCAGGTGAAGCAACGGAACATCGGAGCGGCCCCTGCATCATATTGACTGGTTGGTGCGATCCCCAGGCACAACTCAATCGTGCTCATCAAACTACACGACGTGTACATCGTCGAATCAGGAAAACCTGACTTTGTATATGGGCTTGTAACGAGTGGAACTTGGTGAGCGGATCAAGGCAACCGGGGAATCAGCCTCAAAGAATGCAACATAGGGTGGGCCGCCCAAAAAAAGTGGTCTCAGTTTCTACCACTCGCGGAAGGGCTTGCCGTCGCAGCCCAAGTTCGTAGACGGGTAGTAGATGTAGCTCGAGTTGAAGGTTTGGTTTGAGAAGTGAGTCCAAGCTGTAGTTGCCGAACTTGTCACTCCGCCAGCGTAGGTGTTGTTTCCGGTGAACGGGTTAATCGGGATTGATGTCAAGTAAGGACCTTTCCAAGTGTCAGCAGCAATTGACTTGACCGTCCAGTTGGTTCCGATACTTCCGCGGACCCAACCCGATGCAGGTGCGGTCGCATTGTCGAGATCATCAACCCTAACTGTGACCCCGGTGTCCGCCTCGGCACGATCTGCCGCTGTTCGGAGAAGAATCAGGTTTGCCCGAAGCGTTGCTTCCTTGGACCGGGTCGCATTGCGGGCAAATTTGGGCACCGCAATGCCCGCGAGGACTGCGATTATCGTAATCACAATGAGAAGCTCGACTAATGTATAGCCGCGGTGCTGTTTTTGCTTCACTGTCGAAGATCCTCCATTAATAAAGTATCGGTATATACGAATCCGTTCCTCAGAACTCGGCCCCCGTCGCAATCACCTCGCGATAGCTAGCTCCTTGCGCGATTCGATACACCGGGACGTTGGGCAAAAACTGTTGAACCTGATCTCTTAAAGAGTTCATTCCACAATCTTCACTCACTCCGTGGTTAACAACAATCATAGGATTACCAGTATCTTGGCAATATTCTCCGATGATCCACGCCCGGGCGATATCATCCACACTCACCGCAAGGTCGGCGCCTAAGTCGTAGAGCCGCGTGGCCTCACTGCAGCAACCGGTTCCAATCCCCACCGATTCAATGATCCGATCAGGGTCGCCATAGAACTCAACGCAGGATTGCCCCGCTACTCGAGTGCGCGAGGCGAAATACTTCGCAAACTCCAAAGCTGTCTGACGCTCAACCCGATATACGTTCAGATACCGCTCACTCGTCAGAAGTCGGTTTAACCCGAGGAATTCTCCCCATGCGAACGGCATTCCAACAACCGGGATCGCGTCCCAAACGTCGTGACAGCGAATAATCGTCAGTCCCAACTCGGCAATGAGTTGTTCCTTTTCGGCTTTCGCTACCTCAAATCGAGGATGCTGGACCTCCTTCTTGAGCTCCCAATGGTCGAAGAAGGTCGGCTCATGCGCAACAACCGTATTCACCCCGAGCGATGCCGCCTCCCGTAGCGTGGACGAGTAAGGCATCCAGCAGACGGCAACCCCGTTCACATCCTGATTAGGGTCCCCTGCAATCACTCGGTCAACCGTGCGAGTCATATCCAACTCTGGCCACAGAGCGTTAAGTTTGGAACAAAGTTCGAGAGCGGTCATCGCCCAGTTTTACCCAGAATCGCCCTCATTCCCAGATTCAAGTGAACCTTGAAACGCCCGCTTTCTGGCAGGCGTAGTCTCTCCTCAATGAACGTCCTCTGTCCCAAGTGTGCTGAAGTCATGATGATCGTGGATCGCCAAGGGGTTCACATTGACTACTGCCCAAAGTGCCAAGGAGTCTTTCTCGATCGGGGCGAGCTTGAAAAGCTGATCCAGCTCTCGTTGCAACCTGCTCCCCAGTACCAACAACCGGTCTACCAGCAGCCGGTTTATCAACAGCCACCCCAACCGATGCGAAGAGACGATGACGACTACGACTACAACTATAAGGGTCGCCGCCGACGTCGGAGTTTGTTGGGAGACATTTTCGACTTCGATTAAGCGATCAATACTGGGTCTTCTCAAGCTTGAAAGTGAAGCTTCCCTGCACACCTGACTTGAACTCAGGAGTGTAAGCAAAGATGGACGCTTTGTACTCGCCGTTCGAGAGCGACTTGCAGAAGAACTTGAACCTCAGCTGATCGCTCGAACATTCCGTTCTCCCAGCCGAATCAATAAACACCGCCAACGCTCCTCTTCCACAAGAGACTCCCTTTGAATGGCCGTGAACTACCTTTCGGTACTCCGGAGTTCCAAACTTGACGGAGGGCTGACTGAGGCTAAACTTCGCCAGCTGCACTCCCGGGTTCACACTGACATGAATCTTGATCCCTTGATCATAAAGTACGTCCGACCCCTTCTGGAACGTAAGAACATAAACATCCGCCTCGTCCTTCTTTCCGTCGCTCTCTGCAGAGTCGCGTTGCAACCTCTTCTGAACCCGGGCATGATCAAACACCACTGGTTTTCCAAACAGAATCCCTTCTAGCCGAGCCGGTTGGGTAACAAGAAGCACTGCGATACAATTCATCACAGTGACTTTTCCCTTCTGCTCCGAGCCTCTCCTCAGTAGATTTACCCGGTTCCCTTAGTATCATTTTGTTGTTCAAGGGCGTTTTTCTCAGTGGTGGAGCACTTCGTTCACACCGAAGGGGTCGTGGGCTCAAGTAAGAAGAGACTTCGACGATAACCATAAGGGTCGCCGTCGCCGACGTTTGTTGGGAGACATCTTCGACTTCGATTAAGTCGTCAATATCCGAGTTTCCCGAGCTTGAAAGTGAAGCTTCCCTGCACGCCTGACTTGAACTCAGAAGTGTAAGCAAAGATGGACGCTTTATATTCACCGTTCGCCAGAGGCTTGCAGAAGAACTTGAACCTCACCTGATCGCTCGCTGCCTCCGTTTTCCCCGCCGATTTAATAAATGCTACCATCGCGCCTCGTCCACAGGAAACTCCTTTCGAGTGACCGTGCATGACCTTGGAGTACTCCGGCGTTCCAAACTTGACTGAAGGCTGTGTGAGGCTCACCTTCGCCAACTTCACTCCCGGGTTCACGTTGACATGAAATTTGATCCCTTGATCGTAAAACATGTCGTCCCCCTTCTTGAAGGTAAGAATATAAACGTCCGCCTCGTCCTTCTTTCCGTCGCCCTCTGCCGAGGCGCGACCCGAAGTCTTTTGAACAACCGCGTGGTCAAACACAACCGGTTTCCCAAACAAAATCCCATCTAGCCGGGCCGGCTGGGTAACAAGAATGGCGGCGATACAATTCATCAAACTAGTTTTTCCCTTCTGCCCCAAGCCTCTACTCCGTAGACTTGCTGGGTTCCCTTGGTATAATTTTGTTGTTCAAGGGCGGTTAGCTCAGTGGTAGAGCACTTCGTTCACACCGAAGGGGTCGTGGGTTCAAGTCCCGCACCGCCCACCATGTTCCTGCATTAATTCGATTGCCGCTTTCGATGCCACAGGATGTACCAGTAGCCGGCTCCAATCATCACCAGGCCGAGCAGGAGCAGAATCGCAACGCGAATAAGCGAATCAAGCTCAGACAGGTCGATTAAAACGACCTTCCCAACTGTGAGCGCAAACGCACCTAATCCGGAATAACGGACGAACCGGCGATCAAATCTGAAGCCCATCACCAGCAAGACAACCGCGTAGACCACCCAACTTGTGGTCAGGGCCGACACTTGATTCATTCCCGCTGGAGCCTTCGTCAGTGCCTCACCAAGCAAAATCGAGGTCAGAACCATTCCAAATACCGAACAAAGGATCGTGAACGGTGCTTCGTCCGACTCCTTGCGGGGCGTGATCCAGAAGAGCACAAGCAGGGAACTCAGCGCTGTGACTTGAAGGGCCGGTCTCAGCCAGCTGACTTCAAAGTAGCTTCGAACAGCAATCCCCGCCGCCGCGCAAAAAAGCCAGGAGACCCAAGCCAAACTCGCGTTATCGACGCTGCGCCGTTTGACCGCCAACAGTGTCCAAACAACGTTCAAAAGACCGAGGCCAAAGTAGACGATCGAACTTTCATTAAACGAGCCGACTCGGTGAGTGCCGACAATCTGAAGTCCGCGAACAAAGTAGATCGAGAGCAGTCCACCAAGAATCACGCGCACCACCGGAAGCATTTCCTCCGAAATCCGCCGCCCGATCCCCTTTGCCGCCAAAACTGTGTTCAACGTTGCCAGCATCAGCAACAGACCGGTGAGCCACTGTGGATTCATCGTCGGCTCTTTAACGAGGGCAAGGGAAGTTGAAAGAAGACCCAACAATGCCGCCGAAAGAATCAGACCAACTCGCCCTGTGCGATCCGCAAAGAACGTGCAACCAAGGCACCCTACTGCGAGCCCAAGAATCGCGCTGTCGTCCCAATACAGGCGAAGCACCGTATTCGGAAGCGTGATCATGAGCACCCTGACGACGAGTCCAACGAGGCCCATGGAGCCAAAAAACAGCGTGAAATCGCTAGAATCTCGATCGAAATGTGCGAGCGCGTAACGGATTGCGAGCAAAAACACCACCGCGTAACTCGCCAATAAGCCCATTTCGGGGATCAGCAACAAATTCGTGTTGTGCAGTCCCGGCATCTGTAATTTGATCGCGTAGGCAATGACAGAAAGTCCGAATGTCACAAGCCCCGACCAGTACACGACAAGGTTTGGTCGCCTCAGCGCAAATACGAGTAACGCCACCGCCTCGCCTGAATACAGAAACGCCGCAACAGTCGATTTGAATCCCATGGGGAAGAAGACGGCCACGGTTACCAACGTTCCCAAAAGCGTTGCCTGCTTGGGTCGCTCCTCAGTGATAAGCTTCGTCCCGATGACCCCACACAGCAGACCCAGACCCATGATATGGAACGACGGATGTCGACCCTCTTCTGTCAGAAATCCGGTTAATCCGGTGGCGAAGATCAGGGCCGATGGAAGAATCCCGTGCCGATCAAAATCGCTCTCTTTAAATAGCCGTGCGCTCAGGAAAATGCCAGCTCCTGAACTCGCGTAAAGAGAGCAAATCTTAAGCAGAAAGCCTGTGTTCGAATTGATCACGGGCAGGAGAGCAAGGGTGGCAAGAACCCAGCTTCCAACCGCCATGTCGTACCAACGGTTCTTTAGGATGATCCATCCGGCAGGCACCAAAATCAGGAAGTGGAGGCAGAGGTCCAAAACCGCCTTTGACTCTTTCATCGGCATCATAGCCGCGGCAAATCCGCCCAGTAAACCTAAACCAAGGAACGACTTTGATGCCCGAGAGTGCGCGTAACCCAAGTTCAAAAAGCTGAGCAGGACATACAAACCGACAAGAACTTCGCCGGCAAACAGATGCTTGTAGAGGTGGGCTCCCGCAAAACTCGCATACAGTCCCGCCGAGCCAATTCCCACCATCAATTGGCCAAAATCTTCCCGCTCGTTTCGCTTCCAAAATCCAATGCCGACGAACGCCAGGCAGAGCAGGACCTCTCCCGTAAATTGGATCGGGGGCGTCACGTATCCTCGTGATATCATGACCGCGGCGAGGAACAAAAACGCCGCCAGCACAACAACCGCTCCGCCCCGGAGAAGCCCGTTGATCCCAAGTTTGTATTCAAGCTCATCGTGATCAAGTGGCGCGGAACTGACCGATGACACCGGGGCTGCCCCTGCATCTGTATTGACCCGAGGGTCAATAACAGGATCTACCGGTGATGCTTTCGGGATTGTCTTCCAAGGTTCCTTAGGGGACGAAGTCGGCTTCTCTTGCTGCTCAACGACGAGATTCAGTTCTACAATAGGCGGAACGGAAAGAACCGGTTCCTGAATCAACGGGGCGACCTTCTCCTTGGCAGCCTGCTCTGCGAGAGGAGGCGGGCTCAGGCTTGCCTCTAGCGCGGAGAAGCGCTCCTGAAGCTCCAGCAAGCTTTGCTCAAGCTTTGCAATCCTAACGTCCGGTTCTTCGTGACTCAAACCACTATCCCCCGTCCGGATGCTACCGCACTATGTAGCAACCAAAAGCACTCTCTAATGAAACGGGCGAACCTCAACGTCTCCGCGGCAAGCTGCAGCGGCTTTGTGACCCCATTTGAGGGCTTCAGCCTCGTCTAAGACATCGATTACCCAAAATCCGTCTACATACTCCTGAGCATTCAACAAAGGGCCGCTGATCGCCGAGACCTGACCATCTGCCGATCTCCGAATCATTGTCGCCAAGTTCGGGTCTTTGAGCCCGCCAACAAATACTCGAACGTTTGCGGCCACCATTTCGTCGTTAATGGCATCAATATAAACCGTCATCTCCCCATCGTGTTGAGCCGCTCCCGACCATCCCAACGGTCGGTGAATTGCAATTAGGTATTTCATGGCTAGTGTCCTGGTGCGTTCATCTTACTGTACTTTGAACGGATAATTTGCACAGGCCGCCGACCCCATTTCATCTCGAACGTAAACGAAAATGCGGTAGCGACCAGGAAGGGAAGGAACCTGACATTCGAGTTCACCACCCTCGGCTACATCCCAGCCGCCCGGGACGACTGCTCCGGTCTTCTCACCTTGACCGTCATGCTTCCGCTCAGGTGTCTCGTCTCGAACCTCCCACCGAACCTTGAGAGGCTTCGATTCAGGATCGTGATACTTGACACTTGCTCGAAGCGACGACCCAACGGCAACTTCCTTCCCCTTAATGTCGACGTCAAACGAATCAATCTCCGGACTGCAATTGTGGGGTAGATGCCCCGTCCAAGCCCGGATCATCACATCAATGGCCTGTGTCCGCTCGCCGGTCGGCAAGTACATTCCAAACCATGTCGGCGTTTCCTCCTGCTTGCTCCCCCACATAAACGCATAAGATCCCAGGCACCAACCCGGTTGTGAGGCGACCGCGATTCGATAGTCCGAGGCGTACTTCGCCGCCTTCTGAGTTGAGGTTGGCTCATATGCTGCTCCCCAAGATGTCTTCGCCGACTCCCAAGGTCCGAGTGGACCAAACTCGGTGACAATATAAGGCTTCGTCCATCCTGCCTCCCGTAATCGCTTAGGAAGCGTCGGCAACCCGCCATAACTATTGATCCCCAAGACATCGATCGACGGGCAGTATCGCTTGATGTTGGCAATCTTCTGCGGTGAGATATCGGCAACCACGGTCGAAACCGGGTGGTTTGGATCAACTGACTTCGCCATTTTCGCGAGCTGTTCAATCGCCATCCAAGTTTCCGGGATGTCGTTTCCAACTTCCATCTCATTCCCCAAACTCCACATCAGTACTGCCGGGGAGTCTTTGAACTTCAAAATGTCTCGCTTCACCGCTTCGTACTGCTCGGCGACCTGCTTGGGATTCTTGTAGTCGAAATACTCTTTGTGGCCGAGCCACAAACCAAACATCACCGTCAGCCCCCGCTGCGTTGCTTCCTCAATCACCTTTGGAGCCTGATCGGCCCCCCAAATGCGAATCGAATTCCCGCCTGCTTCCTTAAGTTGCTTCATCCCACCAGTTCCGCCAGCTCCCTTGATAAAGAACTTTTGCGTTCCCCGCATGATCTGGTAGCCCGAACCCACCTTAACGATTGACACCTTGTTTGCGGTTTGTATCGTAATCGCGAAAATTGAGGCAAGAAGCATGAGATCATTCTAGCCCCTGATGCTTCATAATCATGGCAAGATGCAGGAGAGGCCAAGTTGGGACACCTATTTCATGGAGATTGCCCATCTCGTAGCAACTCGTGCAACCTGCCCTCGCCGATCTGTAGGCGCCGTTCTTGTCAAGGATAGACGTATCCTCGCCACCGGTTACAACGGCGCTCCAAGAGGAATCTCGCACTGCCCAGACGAAGGCGGAACCACGGATTGGCCCAAGGGATGTCTTAAAGCAGGTCACTGTATCCGGGCACTCCACGCCGAGCAAAATGCGTTGCTATCGGCAGCCATGATCGGAACTCCCTGCGCCGGAAGCACAATCTACGTCACCTGCCAGCCATGCAACATGTGCGCAAAGATGTTGATCAACGCGGGAATCGAGCGAGTGATCTACGAAGGCGACTATCCGGACGAGTTCTCTCTCGAACTGTTCCGCGAATCAGGAATGGAGCTTTATCGTTACGTCGATAAAGGTCTTGTGGCGGTGGAACTTTGACAACTCTTGCAGCAATCGGCGACTCACTCAAAGGCATGAAGCAACCCTTCATAGCCGGCATCATCGCTCTTGCAGTCAGCTATCTCCTCACCCCGTTCGTCCGAAAGTTGGCAATCCACAAAGGTGCCGTCGACGATCCAACTCGAGATGATCGTCGCGTCCACACTGAGCCCATCCCACGATGGGGAGGTCTCGCGATCTACGCCGGGATTCTGGTTTCAGTCGTCGCAACCTTCCTCATCAGCGGCCAGCCGCTGAAGCCCTACGTCCTCGGCATTCTCCTCATCAGCGGTGTTCTCATGCTCGCAGGTGCTCTTGATGATCTCTACCAGTACAAAGCGAAGATCCAAGCTGGAATCCTTTTCTTAGCGGGCGTCGCCATCCAATTCTTCTACCAAAATCCCGCAGACTGGAAGCTCTCCCGAGTTCACATTTACGGCTTCGAAATGCCCTTCACGGGTCAGTACATCTGGCTCGCTTGGGCTGCGATTCCATTGACCGCAATTTACATCTTTGTCGTTACCAAAACGATGGACACGATCGATGGAATTGATGGACTCACCGCGGGAATCGCCACAATCGCCGGATCAACTCTCACCCTGATCGCCGTCTTCGGTGCTCAGCCCCGTGTTGCCATCCTCGCCGCCGCTGTTGCAGGAGCCTCGCTCGGCTTCCTGCGCCACAATTACAACCCCGCGAAGATCTTCATGGGGACAGGTGGCGCCTACGTCCTTGGATTCACCCTTGCCTGTCTCAGCGTCGTCGGAACCCTAAAAACTGCCGCCGCCGCCGCGATATTCATGCCGCTACTCATCTTCGGTCTCCCGCTGATCGATGCCATGAACGTCGTCATCCGAAGAATCAAGAACAAGGTTCCGATCACGCAAGCCGACAAGCGACACATGCACCATGAGTTGCTCGCACGCGGCCTCTCCCAACGCCAGACCGTTTGGGTTTTGTATATCGCTGCGGCGGTACTCTGTACCGCTGGGCTCCTGGTCATCAGAGTCTTTGGCGCAAAGTAAATGGACATTATCCAAGCGATCGTTTACGGTGTTGTTGAAGGGGCAACCGAGTTCATTCCGGTGTCCTCAACGGCTCACCTCTACCTTGTGCCCTACGTATTCGGGTGGGAAAAGCCGCCAACTGAGTTCACTGCGATCATTCAGCTCGGTGCAATCCTTGCCGTCGTTCTGTACTTCTGGAAGGACCTATCCAGTGCCGCAACTGCGTGGGTGAAATCGTTCTTTGGAGGACCCAAAGACACCATCGAAGTGAAAACTGGCTGGGCTGTCGTCATCGCTACGATGATCATCTCGGTGGTAGGTTTGGCACTCCATAACTACATCGAGGGTCCATTCCGTTCGCTATGGGTCATCGGCTCATCGCTAATCGTCATGGGCCTTGTCATGATCATCGCCGAGAAGCGTGCTTCTCTCAGCCGAACAAGTGAGTCAGTCGGCCGACGTGACGGAATCATCATTGGACTCTGGCAGTGCGTCGCGTTGATCCCAGGAATGAGCCGAAGTGGCTCCACGATTTCTGGCGCCCTCTTCAGCGGGTTCGACCGAGCCTCCGCAGCACGGCTTTCATTCCTCATGTCGGTTCCTGCCATTGCTTTGGCCGGAGCCTATGAAGGCATCAAGGAAATCAAACACCTTAAAGAAGCGAACCTCGTTGCACCAACTCTGGTTGCGACCGTCGCCAGCTTTGTCGTCGGCTACGCCTGCATCCGATGGCTGATGAACTTCCTCCAGCGGAAGGGCGTTGTCCCGTTCGTCGGTTACCGTGTCGCCCTAGGAATCTTCGTCCTCGTTATGTGCGCAACGGGTCGATGGAATCCAAATCCGGAGATGGAGTCGACCGCAACCCCGTCCACTGTCGCCGCAACTACGAGCGGGAATTAACCTCGCAACCAGAAAACATGTTTCGAAAGAAGTCCCCCGAGCCCGTTAATGTCGAATGGCTGATCATCGGCTTAGGTAACCCTGGTCCCGAGTATTCGGGAACCCGTCACAACATCGGCTTCGAAGTCATCGATGCCGTCGCCGACAAATACCGAATCAAACTCGACAAAGCTAAGCATAAATCGAGATATGGCCTAGGGGTCATCGAAGGCAGTGGAGTTTGCCTCGTCAAGCCAATGACGTTCATGAATCTCAGCGGGCAAGCCGTCGCTCCTCTGCTCAAGGAATTCGGTCTAAAGCCCGATCGGCTCCTGATAGTCGCTGACGAACTTGACCTTCCCCTCGGTCGGCTCCAACTCAAGCCCAAAGGCGGCACCGCCGGACATAATGGGCACAAATCCATCAAGGCTCTCATCGGAACAGAAGATTATCCACGGCTCCGGTTCGGAATCAATTCCGACCGAAAAGAGGAAACCATCGATTTCGTCCTCTCGAAATTCCACCCTGAAGAGCGGCCAGACATCCAGCAACTTCTCCGCAAAGCAATTACCGGGATTGAAACCCTCGTTGAACAAGGCATCGAGCGAGCCCAAAACGTCGTCAACGAGAGTTGATTCAACTAGCGAGTAGGTAGGGCTGATCGGGGCGTACAAACCGTACATCCACCCGAACTGCAAGGTCAGGGTCGACGGCTGCCCAAGGGAATCCCTGGATCGACGCCATCGCATTCTCAAAACGTTCCGGCGAAGTATTTGGCGCTGCAACAATGAACTCATTGCCAGAATAGCGTCCAACTAGTGAGTTCGCCGATAATCCGACCGAGATCGCCGACGCAACCCGCGACAAGACTTCGTCGCCAACCTTTCGACCAAAGCGACCGTTGATCAAATCAAGGTTCTTCACCTCAAAGACGGCAACCGTCGGAACCTCCAGGGTCTTCAACTGGTGCATAAACTCTGAGCGATTCAAAACGCCAGTTTGTGGATCGACCGATGAGATCATCGCAAGGTGCCCAAAGTGCGCATTGATATCGTCTTCGGTAAACGTCCAACTTGCCTCATGCAACATGGTTTGCGTCTCATCAAGCAGCGTCTCGTTGAGCCCGATCGTAAAGTCGTGCATGTGTGCCCAATAGTCAGAGCGCTGGACCTGGATTTGCTGGTCGTACTCAAGGGCCTTCCAAAGAGCTCGAACTGCACCCTGGTGGTCTCCCGAATGCTCACAAGCTTCCGCCAACCACCGGTGAAGTTCGGCAAAGTCATCCGACGAAGTAGAGCTTGGGGCGTGAATAATCGCCGCCACAATCTGATTCTTAGCCTCCGAAACTCCTCCAAGGAGATAGTTCGAGTATCCGATGAGACCCTGTACCCGAGCTTCCGTTCTAAACCCTCCGATCCGCGTCGAAGCATCTGCCGCTTGCCGTAGATTTGGGAGCGCCTGTGCGGGACGCCCCTGGATCACGAACGCCTCTCCCAATGTGCGAAACGCCGCTTCGTACGACACTGGAGACAGGTCAGATGAGCGCTGTTCAAGAATCTTCAGGATGAGCGATGTCGCGATTTGGGCGTCGACAATTGCGTAGCCTGTTTCCTTTGCATTGTGACGCTGCCAAGCTCGGCGGATATAGATCTGAGCAAGCGATACCCGAAGGTCATCCTCGGCTTCTCGATCACCCAACTGATCAACAATCTCGAGAGCACTGATTCTGCATCGAATCGCATGATCGAGCAGACCCAAGGTCGAATAGCTCTCCGCATAGTGCATGAGAATCCACGCGATACCCCGAATATCCCGTACCTGCCGGAAGTATTCCAGTGCGCTCTGCCAGTCCCCAAACGCCTCAACTGGCTTGCCTTCTACAAGTGAAAGCCAACCGCGAGTTTGATGAATTCTTCCCATGACCTGAGTCAATCGAAGTCCAAAAGCGACTCCCATTGCTTCGTGCAGATACTTCAGTGCGTCATCTCGGCGACCGAGGCATGCGTACGCTGATCCAAAAGAGGCAAGAGCGTAAGCGGAGGTCTCATAGTCACCCGGGTTCGAGAATTCAATCGCCGATTTGGCGAGCTCAATCGCTCGGTGGGGAACGCGACTACTCAGCTCAAGTGCGAGCTTTGCGTCGGCGAGGGCTTGTTCGTGCTGTTCAGGCATCCGCTAACCTTCTGCCAGAGTTACCTGAGAAAATGCTAGGGAGGGTTACCGGGTTTCTAAGCTCTTTCGGCGTCTACTGAAAATGAAGCCGACGACACTCACCACGACCAAAACATCGTCAATCCAGCCGACCACCGGCATCAAATCCGGCAAAAAGTCGAAAGGGAACAGCAAGTAGCAAACCCCGAAGGCTGCCGCTAGGCGGACAATCTTCGGGTTATTCTGATTTCTGGCCGCCTGGGCAAGCCGAACGCCACGGTTCACAACAGTTAGGACGTGCCGCCGGGCTTGGTGGTTCCACTTGCCGGGGCTTTAGGGAGCTTGGCCTGCCGCATAGCTTCCGTCTCAAATGGCAGAGGTCGCATCTCCGGATACTTCTTGCCTGGATTCTTCTTGAGATTCTCGACAGCCAGAGATCGAATTTTCTTAATGCGGTTGACATCGTCAGGGTGCGTGGAAAGCCACTCAGGTCCCGAGCCACTCCCTTTCATTGCGCGGAACATCTCAAAGACGCGAGCCATTCCCTCAGGGTTGTAGCCAGCCTGGACGACGTGCCGGAAACCATACTCGTCCGACTCTCTTTCCTGACCTCGCCCGTTAGCAACGTCAATTCCAATCTGCTTGATCGCCTGAAGAACCGTCATATGTTGGCGTTTCACGCCGAACAGCTCACCAAGAATCAGCAGCCCAGCTTCCTTCTCC
Source organism: uncultured Armatimonadota bacterium (assembly GCA_903927345.1). GTDB lineage: Bacteria > Armatimonadota > Fimbriimonadia > Fimbriimonadales > Fimbriimonadaceae > Fimbriimonas. Next base: position 82,959 of record CAIYMO010000030.1, read on the forward strand.
TGCGCTGAGTTAACCGCGCTCGCCCAGTGCTCACGGCGAATGTGGATGATCTCGTGACCCATTACACCCGCAAGTTCGTCGACGGTTTGGAAGCGGTCAAGCAGGCCCGTAAAGAAGAAGATCGGTCCACCCGGAACTGCAAAAGCGTTGACTTCCTTGGACTCGATGACGTCAAACGAAAATTTCCAAGGCTCGGCCTGTTTCTCCTTATCCGTTCGGGTGTCCAGAATCTGCTGACCGACCTTCCGAAGCAAGACAACGCGCGGGTCGTTATCCGGCAGGAGCTTCTCTTTTTTTCGAATCTCCGCCGCATAATCTTGGCCCGCCTTGATCTGCTCGTCTTTCGATGGCTTAAACATCTGCGAGTAAGCACCGGAAACCAAACTTGTCGCAACCAATGCAAAAACAGCCTTCTTCATTGACTCCTATTTTACGACGATCAGCCCATTCTTCAATCGACAGCCATCAGTGATTTATGATTTCCCATAAAGACTGGGTTCCAAACTGCCAACTATTGCTTTATCGCAAAGTGAAAATTTTCATTTTGAAGGGAAAAATCAAAGCTGGTAATTCCACCTAGATAAACCCGACAGGCGTGAGGAATCAACACTTTGCTTGGGAGCATCCCGGATCAGACTGGGAGGATGTACAACCAATTATGAAGCGAAACATGCAACGAAACCGAGGCTTTACCCTCGTTGAAATTATGATCGTCGTCCTGATTATCGGGATTCTTGCGGCGATCGCGGTCCCTAACTTCGTGAAGGCACGAGAGTCAGCACGACGAGCAACCTGTCTTGGCAACATGACGCAGGTCGAGTCGGCGAAAGAGCAGTGGGCTATGGACAACAAGAAGGCAAGCGGCGACACCGTCACCTCGGCAAACATTGCTCCTTCCTACATCAAGACCTACCCAACCTGTCCTGCAGGCGGAACCTACACGATTGGCGTCATCGGCACCAACATCTCGTGCTCTAAGTCAGCAGCGCCTGACCTGCACGTCCTTCCGTAAGCTCCAAGCGAACTTACAAACAAGACCCCAATCAGATCTCTGGTTGGGGTTTTTTGTCAACAATGTCTGGCTTCTCTCCGGGGCCGGTAGACCAAAAAGCGGAACACGACCACTACCAGTTTGCATCCTCAACAATCGGATTCTGAACAGGCGGTGAGTCTTGAAACACACCATGAAGCGAAACATGCAACGAAACCGAGGTTTTACCCTCGTTGAAATCATGATCGTCGTCCTGATTATCGGGATTCTTGCGGCGATCGCGGTCCCTAACTTCGTCAAGGCACGAGAGTCAGCACGACGTTCAACCTGTCTTGGCAACATGAAACAGGTCGAGTCGGCCAAAGAGCAGTGGGCTATGGAC
>CAIYMO010000031.1 GCA_903927345.1 uncultured Armatimonadota bacterium
AAATAAATAAAATATTCTTTCAACTATTGCTTCGGGATAACCATCGACTGGAATCGAATCTGGTAGTTGCCGTTAACAACCGTCTCGTACAGGACGCCGACCCGGTTGTCCGGCAACGCCGCCAGCGAAGAGTATTGGAACGAGCCAAGCTCAATCGAACTGGAGATCGGCCAAGTTCGCCCTTCATCCCAACTGAATCGCACCACCCCGTTCTCTCGCTTTGTCGCATGGACGGGATTGGAAAACGCTAAGTAGCCGTTGCCAAGCCGAATGATCGACCCCTGGCAAACAGGATCTATCAGTCGCGAGTCAAACGCGGCCGGCGAGAACGTCGCCCCGCCGTCTGTGCTCATCGCCAAAACCCGTTCTTTGCGCTTCGCCTGGTTCCGAGCGTTCAGCAAAACATCTCCGCTCGCAAGCTCAACCACCTGAACTTCGTTTGCGTTCATTTCGTCCGGTTGGTCAACGCGTAGACCGCGTTTCCAGTGCCGCCCCTCATCATCCGAATAAGCGCAATACACCCACCACCGATTGCCAACCCGGTAGTTGTATGGCATCACCAAACGGTTCTTATGCTTCCCGCGCTCCAGCCGAATACCGATACCTGGTCCACTCGCGATGGTCACCGCCTCCGGCGGCTTGATCTGTCGAGTAATGTCTTGCGGTACTGACCAAGTCAGTCCACCATCCCGACTCTCGGTTTGGTAGCCCTTGACAACCTTTGGACCCTCTAATCCCGCCGCCACATCAAACTCATGTGTGTCTTTCGGATACTGTTGGAAGTGGACAATCAACCGCCCGGAGCGGTTCTCAACAACGCACGGATTATTAAGCGAGCCTCCATTGAGCACCTTGGTCGGAGACTGGCAAACGCCAATTCGGCCCCAAGTCACACCTCCATCTTCCGAAATCTTGGTGACGATCGCATTGTTCGCTGCGTCCGCCTGACTCGCCCGAGCCTCCGCAAAAGCCACCAATTTCCCCTTGCCGGTGCGGATCAAAGCCGGAATTCGGTAAGTATTGAACCCATCTTCTCCCGAAGCAAAGACGGTCACGGCAGCTGCCAAAGTGATCATGCAGGGATGCTACCTAAGGCGCTTATGCGAGTTCGTTAATCTCCAAACCGTAGCTGGACAATTCCCCATCTTCGTTGGAAAAAAGGTGATGAAACAATCGCTTTCAAGTGCCATCGCACTCTGGAGGCGCGCAGATATTCACTCCCCAATATCTCAGCGAAAATAGTGCACTTTGAACCACGACTGCCCCCATCGCCCAACACACAACCATCGAACTTTGACAAAACCAGCCCCAAACCATCATCCGCAAAACGACAACCGAGCGTCAAAAGCTACAATATGCCGTGACCCTCGCGCGGATCGTATACAGCATCGCCATCTTTATCGGCTCCGCGTTGCTATTCCTTATCCAGCCGATGGCGGCTAAGCTGTTGCTTCCTACCTTTGGTGGATCCCCGGCGGTATGGACCAGCGCGATGCTCTTCTTCCAGGTTGCACTGTTGGGCGGTTACGCTTACGCACACTACAGCAACCGACTTCTGGACCCCGCTCGTCAGCGCTTTGTCCACCTGTTTCTGCTTGTCGGAGCCGTGGTCACCTTGCCCTTCGCCGTCAAAGTGCCAGACAACGCGACAACTGGCTATCCTCCGCTCCTCGTCTTCCTGATGCTCGCGACGACGGTCGGCCTCAGCTACTTCGCCATCTCGGCCGGCTCGCCGACGCTCCAACGCTGGTTCGCCACCACGGCCGACCCCGCCGCCAAAGACCCGTACTTCCTCTACGCGATCAGCAACGTAGGTTCAATGGTCGGTCTCTTCGCCTACCCGTTCTACATCGAGCGCCACTTCAAACTTGGCGAGCAGGCAAATCTTTTCCGCCTCGGCTTCATTGTCATGATGGTCGCCATGATTATCGCGAGCGTCTTCATCAAGAGCCAGCCTAAGGAGGAAGCGCAGCCCCTCGAGAAACTTGACCGAAAGCGACTACTGCGCTGGATCCTCATCGCAGCGGCACCGTCATCGCTCCTTCTCGGCGTGACGAACACGATCTCCAGCAACATCGCACCAATCCCCTTAATCTGGGTCGTCCCGCTCGCCGCCTACCTGCTCAGCTTTATCTTTGCCTTCGCGTCGAAGCCGCTCGTCACCGGAACCCAACTCGCTCGAGTCTTACCGCTCCTCGTCACTCCGCTTGCGTTCACAATCTGCATCGAAGCGACTGAACCGCTGGTGCCGCTTGCCAGTCTCCACATCATCGTCTTCCTGGTCGCCGCCTGGTTCTGCCACGCACTTCTCTCCGAAGACCGCCCCGAAGCTGGACACCTTACACAGTTCTATCTCTGCATGTCGATCGGCGGCGCGCTGGGTGGATTCTTCAACTCGATCATCGCCCCAGTGATCTTCCCAACCTTCTTCGAGTACCCCTTGGTGCTCTGTCTCATTCTCCTCTTCAGGCCTCCGACCAAAGAGTTCAACAAGCAACTCCCCCTCACCGCGGTCCTCGTCGTCCTCACTTTCATCTGGATGGGCGCAGTTCGCTACCTTGGTGCCGACCTTCAGCCAAACCTTCGCTCCGGTATCGCCCTCGGTGTTCCTCTAGTTGCCGTCTTCGCACTTGTCGAACGCACCAAGGTCTACGCCCTCGGCATGCTCGCCTTGTTCTTCGGTTCCATCACCCTCGGGATCGCCTCCACCGGAAAGATCCTAACGACTCACCGCTCGTTCTTCGGAGTCCACCGCGTTGTCGACGGTCAAGGCTATCGTCAACTGATGCACGGTAACACAATCCACGGTCGCCAATCCCTAGATCCCGCCAAGAAAGGTCTCCCGCTCACCTACTACTATCCAACCGGCCCCATCGGATCAATCTTCAACTCACCTGACCTCATGCAAAACGTCCACCGAGTCGGCTTGGTCGGCTTGGGAGTCGGCTCGCTCGCCGTCTACGGTAGACCCGACCAGGAGTTCACCTACTTCGAAATCGATCCAACGGTGCTCTACTTAGCGCGAGACAGCGGACTCTTTACGTTCTTGAAGCAGTCCCGAGCCCGAATGGACTACATCATCGGCGATGCGCGACTAACTCTCGCGAAGCAGCCCGACGGCCACTACGGACTGCTCGTCCTCGACGCCTTCAGTTCAGACGCAATCCCCACGCACCTCTTGACCGCCGAAGCGATTCAGATGTACGCCAAAAAGCTTGCTCCAGGCGGCGTGATCGCCCTCCACGTTTCAAATCGCTACCTAGAACTTGCTCCGGTAGTCGCCTTGACCGCCCGCTCGGCAGGGCTCCAGACGTTCAGCAACACGGACGACGGAACACCGGAAGAGAAGCTCGACGGGAAAACCCAGTCCCACTGGTTACTCTTAGCGAAGGACACGTCAGTGTTACAACTGCTTAGGAACGCAAACTCCATCGGCCACCCCGAACTGCCAATGGGGCGAATGCGACCCGGAATAGACTGGGTAGATATCGAAATCCCGCCAAGCGTAAAGCCTTGGACCGACGACTTCGTCGACGTTCTCGGCTCGTTTAAATCTCAATCGGAGTGAATTCGAACAGTCGCTTAATATAGAGAGCCAGCATCCCAAGGCTGATCGATAAGTACGACTTGCTCTCAAAGAAGGCCTTAAGCCGTTGCTTCGGTCGAACCTGAGTTCGGGTGAGAGCACCGACAAACATCTCACGGTGAGTTGTCAAACCCGTTCGCCGGCTCCTCAAAAGCGTCTGCGTCGTACTCGCCGCCGTTCTGAGTTCTTTGGGTGAAAACGGCTCGTACCGCCCCATTTTCTCAAGTGTCGCGAACTTGGCATCATCTAGTTGAATGCCCGCCGATTGAAGCGCATCCTTGCGGACGACGTTGGCATAGTGGCGCATGTCGTCGCTTGCCAAGCGACTCTGCTGAGTCGCATGCTCTCGGTAGTCAAGCAAGACCTCTGGGAGGTTGCCCAGCTTGCCATGCTCTGATATTCGACGCCAAAGGTCGTAATCCTCGCAGCTCGACTTACCCATGTCCGTTCTAAATCGCAAATTGTAATTCCTCAAAACCGATCCGCGAGCCATCACCGTTGAGGAAACGAAGGGAGAACTGTAGAAGAAAAACTCTCGGATGTTAGCGTCATCGCTGGCGTGAGCAAATGTTGCCGCATCCTCCCTCTCTCCTTCCACGATCGAAAACGCTTGTGCATGAGTTCCGAGCAAGACGAGTTCGGCATCGGCTTCCATCGCAGCAACTTGTTTCTCAAGCTTGGTTGGGTGCCAGAGATCGTCCTGATCTGTCAAAGCAATCAAATCCCCTTTGGCAAGGTCAATCCCACGGTTGCGGGTAGCACCGGCTCCCATATTCTGTTCATTAAGCTGAATATCTATCCGGTCGTCTAACAGTTCAGCGAGTCGCTCTCTGGTTCCGTCGGTGGAAAAGTCGTCGACAAGCAGTAACTCAAAATCTGAATAGCTCTGGTTCAGGATTGAGTCGACGGTCTCTTTTAGGAGTTCGAAACGGTTGTAAACCGGTATGACAATTGAGACTGTTGGTCGATTCATTAGAACAAGTGAACCAGTCGCAAAAGTCGTGCCAAAACCTTCCTGGTACCCTTAAGGGGTGACCCTTCTTGAAGCTCTTGCCACTCGCGTCCTCCTCGGAGACGGAGCAAACGGCACCCTCCTCGCCGAGCGAGGATTCAAGAAGCAGCCCTATGATCTAGCAAACTTGGAAGCCGCAGACTTAGTGCTAGCGGTTCATCGCGAATACATCGAAGCCGGCGCAGACTTTATTGAAACCAACACCTTCTGCTCAAATCCATTCAAGCTGGAGGGCCGCGGAGTGAGCATCTTCGAACTGAATAAGCGCGGCGCAGAAATCGCACGAGAAGCCGCCGGCGAAAAGTTTGTCATGGGTGCGGTCGGTCCCTGCGGAAAGCCGCTCGCTCCGTTCGGACATATCGAGCAAGACGTTGCAACAGCAGCCTTCACTGAAATCGCCAACGGTTTGGTTGCCGGTGGCGTGGACGGATTCTTCCTGGAATCGTTTGTCGATCTTGGCGAAATCGAAATCGCGGTGGCGGCAATCCGCGCCGTATCCGATCTTCCCGTCTTCGTCAGCAAGGCGTTCATTGAGGATGGCGAAATGCTCGCCGAGGGACTTCCGTCGCGGTGCGCAAGAGAAATGAGTGCGAGCGGTGCGGTTGCAGTCGGAGCCAACTGCATCGTCGGTCCACAGCGAATGCTCGATCTTGTCCGAATGATGGCGGAGGAGTCGGAGCTGCCGATCATTGCCTTCCCAACGCCCGGACTTCCCCAGCTCGTTAAAGGAGAGATCACCTACGATACTTCTCCTGAGTACTTCGCCAAGGCTACGGCAAGACTCGTCGAAGAGGGAGCACGAGTGATTGGCGGCTGTTGCGGAACGACTCCCGCCCACATCCGCGCGATGCGCGAGATGATCGACCGAGGAATCAAAGTCAAGCCGCGAACGGTTGTGACCCGCACCGAAAAAGAGAAGGAAGAGCTGATCCAGACCCCTCCAAGTACTCTCTCAGAAAAGATTTCCGAAGGGAAGTTTGTGGTTGCCATCGAGATGGATGTGCCACGCGGGCTTCGCATCCAAAAGCTCATCGCCGGTGCAAAGAAGCTCAAAGAGGCAGGATGCGACGTCATCAACATCTCAGACGGAGCCCGGGCTCGGTTGCGGATGAACCCCACTGCTGTCAGCACCCTGATCCAAAACGAGGCCGGCATCGAAGCGACGATGCACTTCAGCTGTCGCGATCGAAACCTTCTTGCTGTCCAAAGTGATCTGCTTGGCGCACACGCTCTAGGAATCCGAAACATCCTCGCCGTCACTGGTGACCCCGCCAATATCGGCGACTACCCCTCGGCAACGAGCGTCTTTGATATCGATGCGATCGGCCTCTGCCGAATCATGTCCCGGTTCAACGAAGGCGTCGACCTCGCCGGTTACTCAGTCGGTATGAAAACGGCGTTCACGATTTGCGCGGCGTACAATCCCTGCGCCATTGACCAGGCATTAGAAGATGATCGACTTGCGCGCAAAGTCGCTGCGGGTGCAACGTTGATCTATACTCAGCCCGTTTTTGACCTGGCCGATGCTCAACGATCGGTCGAAGCATGCAAGAAGCTCGGAGTAGCCGTCCTAGTCGGCATTCTTCCGTTGCGGTCTGCGCGGCACGCCGAGTTTATGCACAACGAGGTTCCGGGAATTTCGATCCCAGAAGCCCTTCGTGCGAAGATTGCCAGTGCGGCATCCGACGAAATCGCTTTGGAGATTGGCATCGAGGATGCGCGCCAACTTTGTCGAGATATCAAGGGAGCGAACGGTATCTACCTGATGCCTCCGTTCGGAAACGCCGATATTGCAGCTAGGGTCATGGAGGCCGTTCGATGAACAACAAGAAACTTTTAGCCGTTGCTGCGACCGGGATCTCCGCTCTCGGGAGTGCCGCACTCATATACGGAGCACTTGTCGAATCTAAGCGTCTTGTTGTTGACCGGATTGACGTTCCCTTAGAGGGTCTGCCTTCGCGACTAGATGGCTATCGAATTGCCGTTCTTGCCGACTTTCACATCGGGCACCGCTGGTCAATTGATCTCGCACAACAGGCCATCGATCTCGCGCTCGACGAGTCACCCGACATGGTCGCCCTAGTCGGTGACTATGTTTCGTACTGGGACACCTCGTCCCCAGCTAAGCTGGGCGAAATCCTCGAGCCACTGCTGATGATGAACGGCAATGTCGTTGCTGTCCCTGGGAACCACGATTATCGAAAGGGTTCACCAGAAATCCTTCGGATCATCTTCGACGAGCTTAACATCAAGCTTCTTCGAAACGAGAATTGGACCCACGATGGCATCTGCTGGGTCGGAATCGACTCATACAACGCCGATCACGCAAATGTCGCGAAGGCCTTCTTGAATGCCTCCGAAGAACCCAAGATCGTCCTCTGGCACGAGCCGGACCTCGTCGATCAGATTCCAGAAGGCGAGGCGCATCTTCAGATTAGCGGACACTCTCACGGAGGACAGTTCAGGTTCCCGTACAAGCTAACGCCGATGACGTCACGAAACGGCGACAAGTATCGCGACGGCTTCTACCCTGATGCATCAACACCAATCTTTGTGACGCGCGGAGTTGGGACGACGGGACCCCCCTCCAGATTCCTCTGCCCTCCCCAGGTAGCAATCTTAACCCTCAAAGCCGTTTAAGCGACAACGGTCTCTTCTTTGGCGTTCTTGACCTCTGGCATGAAGAACGCCAAAAGGATCGCAGGCACATAGAGGAAGCCTGCGTAGTAGAACGTCTCGCGAGGTACCAGCGAAGCAGCCGAGAATGTGCCCGCCGCCGTAATCAGTCGCCCTGCGTTGTAGCAGAATCCCGCGCCCGTAGTGCGTAGGAGTGTCGGGAATAGCATGGGGAAGTACAGAGGAAACGCTCCAAAGACGCCGAGCCCGAAGAATGCAGCCGCCGAAATCCACATCTGGGATGACGCTAAACTGCGCTCCTGTGAGAATCCAAAGATGAACACAAATAGGGCTGCGGATAACGCAAAGATGAACCCCTTTTTGTAGCCGATCCTTTGCGTCAGGAACGCCATAAAGAAGTTTCCGCAGATGTTCACCAGGGTGAACAAGATGGTGCCATTTGAGACCACAAGATCGAGATCCTTCTTCGCCAAACCCTTGTTTTCAACGTGGGATCGAATGAGCCCTGGCCCGAAGTAAAGGATCGTCCAAGCCCCCAAAAGGGTGATGGTGGACATCATCAGCACTTTGAACGTTGTTGGCAAGACTTTCTTGCCGAACAGTTCGGACACTTTTGGCATCACCTGAGACGACTTGTTCTGAACCCATTCTTCGGGCTCCGGTACAGCGCGGCGAATCCAAAGCGTGAAGAGTGCCGGGAGGACTCCGATCAAGAAGATGTACTTGTGCTCAACGCCCGCAAGTCCTCGCACCGTGAGCGCCGCGAGGATCATGCCGAACATGTAGCCGCTCTGAAGCAGGGCACTAGCCCAGTGGCGCAATCGTTGAGGCACCGTTTCGCCGACCAGCGCAGCTCCAGCAGCCCACTCGCCACCAATCCCGAGCGCAGCTAGGAACCGGAAAATGAGGAGGTGCCACCACTCTGTCGCAAAGAAGCAGAGCCCAGTGAAGGCAGCGTAAAAAAGGATCGTGAGATTGAGAGTCTTCGTACGCCCGAGAGCATCGCCGATGCGCCCAAACACCGCTCCGCCAAGTGCCCAACCGACAAGAAAAACGGCCTGGATCAGAGCGGCCTTATCTTTGACCGCTTGATCCGTTCCGGGCATCGCCATGAGCTTTGCCACGAGAGGCACTGCCACCAGGGTGTACATAAACCCATCGAGGCCGTCAAAGGCCCACCCAAGCCATGCCGCAGTAAAGGCAAGCTTCTTCTGCTTACCAAACTCTTCAGTCGTCTCCGCTGACGCCTCTGTGCTCACGCGGAGATTATAGCAAGTAAAGCTGGTAAGGGTTAGAGCTTGAAGTCAACAATGCCTGTGACGCCAACCTGATCGACTGGCTTCACTCCATCGGTGTACTTTTCGGATGCCATCGGCACCATAGCTCGGATCCGAACTTCCTTGCCGAACAAATCTTGCTCCAACTGGGCAACCGCTTTTACTTTATCAACCTGGGCTTTAGGGCCAGAAACCTGGACCATTCCGATTGCATTGCGACTTCCGACGCCAGTAGTGATAATTGGCACAACCTTGGTGGCAGTGGTCGTCTTAGGATCGCGCTTAATGAGCTTGTTGAACTCCTTGTCGATCTCTCCGCCGTACTTCCGCGTGACTTCCCAAATGCCGACCAGCTTGATCAGCTGACCAATTTGAGCCGGGACGAAGGGGGCCAGGAGAGCCACCGACACAAGAATGAGCATGGCGCGTTGTCGCTTCATGCTCATAAAGACGTTTCAGGCGGTGATTCGTTTCTTGCGGTTCCGAATTGCGCCGTCGATTAGCACTCCGACCAGAATGACGCCACCTACGAGCGAAAACTCGAGCTGCTGGGACCACTGCAACATGTTGATCATGTTGCGGAGGACCTGGAGCAGAGCAGTTGCCAGTACGACTCCGATAATGCTTCCGTCGCCACCTCGCAACGAGAAACCACCCAAAACACACGCTGCAACCGCGTAGAGCTCGTAACCAATGCCGTGTCCGTTAGGAGAGATGGAGCTGGTGTAGAAGGCCAGCAAGACCGCAGAGACGCCCGCCAGGAGACCGCACACAACATATGTGATCAGCGTAATGCGCTGCGTCGAGATTCCGGCAAATCGTGCTGATTCCTCGTTCTGCCCGGTAGCAAGGAGCCGAATTCCGAAAACACTCCGGTGGAGAACGATAAAGGCGATGACCGCCGTAACGATCAAGAGCCACATGGGAGTTGGAAGTCCCTTCCAATCGCCGTTGACGAACTCGATCAGAGCCTTCGCTTGTGGGGCATCCGAGAAGTTTCGCGTGTTGTCTCCCGTGATCGTCCGAGCCAGAGACCTGTAGATCATAAGTCCACATAGGGTGACGATGAACGATTGCAGCTTGGCTTTGGTGACAAGAACGCCGTGAAGCAGTCCTAGCACTCCCCCAGCGGTTACCGCAAGCAAGACGGCGAGCCAAGGATTCATGTGATGCTCAGTGAGGAGCATCGACAAACCCACACCAAGCAAGGCGAACACCGAACCGACACTGAGGTCAATGCCGCCGGTGATGATGACAAAGCCCATCCCGATGCTGAAGATGCCGTAGATGCCGATCATCTTCGTCGTGTTGAGAATGTTTGCTTGCGAGAAGAAGTTAGGGTTCTTCACACCGGTGAACATACACACCGCTGCAAGGATCAAGAAAATGCTGAGTTCTTTGCCAAACTTCATACCGCGCCACCTACTGCTAAATTCATAATCGCTTCCTCGGACGCGTCTTTGCGATCCAGAATTCCTGACAGATGCCCTTCGTGCATCACTCCAACGCGGTCGCTGACCGCCAAAACTTCTTCCATGTCGCTCGAGACCATCAGGATCGCAAGACCCTGCGCAGCAAGGCGCCGCAGCTCCGTATAGATCTCTGCTTTCGATCCCACATCGATTCCTCGAGTTGGCTCGTCGATGATCATCACTTTCGGGTTCATCTGAAGCCAGCGTGCGAGGACAACTTTCTGTTGGTTTCCACCCGAAAGGTTTGCGGCAATTTGATCAATCGAAGGAGTCTTGACGTTGAGCTGTTCAACCCCCTCGGCGGCATACTTTCGTGCTGAGCCTTGCTTTTTCAATCCTAGCGAAGAGAACTTCTTCCAAGCGGGGAGAACGATGTTCTCGCCGACGCTCATCGTGGTTGTCAAACCCGCATTGCGGCGATCCTCGGGAACAAGGAACATTCCCGCATTGATTGCGTCCTTTGGCGATTTCACTTTCAGTGACTCACCTTGGATCGATATGCTGCCTTGGCAGGGGTCAATGCCAAAGAGCGCACGCGTCACCTCAGAGCGCCCAGCGCCAACCAGTCCTGCCAGACCAAGAATTTCTCCGGCTCGAATGGAGAACGAAACAGGGATCGAAGGGTAGCGCGAAGTGCGAAGCTCTTGAACGTCCAAAACGACTTCAGAAGCGGACGACGGACCTGAATTCACTGAGGGAGCGATGTCCCGACCTACCATGAGCTTAACCATCGCTTCATGCGTGATCTCCTCCTTTGTGAGTGCGCCGGCATTGCGGCCATCGCGCAGTCCGACAACTCGGTCAGCTACAACACCAATCTCATCAAGGCGGTGGGAAATGTAGAAGATGCCAACCCCTTCGCTCTTCAAATCGGCAATGATCTCGAAGAGTCGATTGCTTTCTTCGAGTGTCAAGCTACTTGTCGGTTCGTCGAGGATCAGGTAACGAACTTTCATCGAGAACGCCTTTGCGATCTCAACTAGCTGGCGCTCTGCAATCGATAGCGCGGCGACTGGAGTGGAAGGTGAACGTTTCAGACCCACCTTTTCGAGGTAATCCACGGTCAAGTCGCGCATTCTTTTGCGATCTACCAGACCGCCCTTCTTCAGCTCACGACCTAAGAAAATGTTCTCCGAAATGTCCAGGTTTTCCAATACAGACAGCTCTTGGAAAACAACCCGGATCCCCTTATCGAGGGCCTCGGAAGGTGAACGGAACGAGTATGAAACTTCGTCCACCGTAAGCGAACCAGCGTCCGCCTGATAAACGCCTCCAATGATCTTCATCAGAGTGCTCTTCCCAGCACCGTTTTCGCCGAGAAGAGCAACGACCTCGCCAGGGGCGAGACTAATATCCACGGAGTCGAGCGCGATAACGCCCGGGAACCGTTTACTGACTCCGTGGATGTGTAGCAATTACTTGCCCGTCATTTCCTTCAGCTTCTTAGCGAACTCAACAACGGAGTCCTTCTTCACTGAAGTGGTCGGAACGAAGATCTGCTTGTTGGTAGGAATACCCTTCTTGTCGCCAGCCGCTGCGGCAGCCATCAGCTTGACCGATTGGTAGCCGAATTCGAATGGTTGCTGAACGATGGTGGCTTCGATGAAGCCTTCTTCCACACCCTTGAGCGTGTCGGTTTCTTCGTCGAAAGCAACGATCTTGACCTTGCCTTCCTTCTTTGCTTCCTTAACCGCGTTGAGGATCGCAGGACCGTTGTAAGACCAGAGTCCAACAAGGCAAGCGACATCTGCGTTTGCAACCAAGGTGTCAGCAACGTTTTGCTTGGCTCGTGCTCGGTCGGTATCGTCGGTCTTAGGAGCGTCGCCGATGATCGTGATGTTGCTACCCTTCAGAGCTTCCTGGAGCCCTTGGAATCGCTCTTTCGCATTCTGTGCGTCTGCCTTACCAACGAAGACGGCAATCTTTCCGCCACCTGGGAGGGCCTTCTTCACTTCTTCGCCGGCCATTCGACCTGCAGCTACGTTATCGGTACCAAGGAAGACTTCTCGCTTGCTGTTTGGTGCATCGCTATCTTGGGTCATCAAGAAGGTCTTGCCTGCAAGTCCGTCAAGGTCAGCCGACTGACCCTTTGGGTCGACAGGGCTAACTGCGATCGCCTTGATTCCGTTTGCAACGAGGTCATCAAGAATCTGCTTCTGAGCTGCCGCGGTACCGTCTGCTGGCATTTTGAATTCGAGCTTGACGTTGCCGAGTTCCTTTTCTGCCTTCTCGCATCCTGCCTGAGCAATCTTCCAGAAGTCCGAGGTGTTGTTGGTGACAAACGCAACTGCAACCTTGTCTCCGCTTGGCGCAGGGGTTGTCGCAGCCGAACTGGTATCTCCAGCTGGTGCCGAGCTTGCGTCGCCCGATCCTGAACCACATCCGGCAATGACGAGAGAGGCCAACATGGCCGACAGAATCCAATTCTTCATCTTCGAGAACTCCTGGTGGATGATATATCCCTTTAAGAATGTTTATTCTTGATGGGTGATCCTATCATCTGCTCACTCAGTTTATGCTGATTTGCTCTTCCACGTCTAGCCTGTGCGCCGATTCAAACCCGCTTTTGTTTAGGGTAGCGTTGCGATATGCTCAGTCTGCTCGTCGCGAAAGTTCTCCTCGCTCAAGATAATAAGCCCACGATTCCGCTTTGGCCAAACGGTGCTCCCGGATCCGAATCTCGTCGAAACGAACCCGAAACGAAGCCGCACGCCTGGTCAATCGGCAATATCTACAACCCTTCGCTCACCGTTTATGAACCACCTGCCGGCAAAGCAAACGGCACCGGACTAATCATCGCCCCAGGTGGCGGCTTCCGAGAACTCGTGGTCGGCGAAGAAGGATTTAAGCCCGCCAAGCTCCTCGCCGAAAAAGGGATCACCTGTTTTGTTCTCAAATACCGGCTCGTCAGAGAAGAGAACTCGGGTCTCACCATTGAAAAAGATGCCCCTGTCGACGCCATGCGGGCCGTTCGCTTGGTGCGCACGATCTCGGATGTTTACGGAATCAAGAAGGTTGGAATGCTTGGATTCTCAGCCGGTGGAGAAGTAGTCTCGCTGGCCACGTTCCAAGGCAAGGCCGATCCAAGCGCCAAAGATCCGATTGATCAACTGAACGCGCAACCAGATTTCGCCGCGTGGGTCTACCCGGGTCCGGTCGGAGTTCCTAAAGAATACAAAGGTCAACTTCCTCCTGCATTCATGATCGTCGCGCAGGACGATGGGGCGTCCAACGTTGTCGTCAACCTGGTCAACGTGTATAAGCAAGGCAAGACGCCGTATGAGGCTCACATCCTGCACGCTGGCGGACATGGGTTCAACATGGGTGATCGAAGCGACAAAGTAGTCGTAAAGACCTGGGTTAACCGATTACTTGACTGGATGAGCGATCAGGGGTTACTTTCCAAGTAGCGGGTACCTCACAATAAAGGGGTGGCAACAACGACGTTCGTCTCCGTCGCCGAAATGGCGCGTCTCGTAAGAGATCTCGGTCTCAAAACCTGCATCGAAGGGGTTGTTGAAAAACTCGAGGAAGACTACGGCCGATGGGAGACGTTCCAGAAGAGTGCCCGGACCGCAAACCATTGTGAGCTTGGTGTTGTTGAGCTAATGCCGTCTTCCACGGATGAAGAGTTCGCCTTCAAATACGTGAACGGCCACCCCAAAAACTACCTGCACGGGATGTCGACGGTGATGGCGTTTGGTGCCCTGAGCGATCTGAAAACCGGCTGGCCCAACTTGCTCTCTGAAATGACCCTTCTGACGGCCATTCGGACGGCAGCGATGTCAGTCTTCGCCGCAAAGCACCTTGCAAAGGCTGATTCGACGCGAATGGCAATGATCGGCTGCGGAGCCCAATCTGAGTTCCAAATCATTGCATTCAACGAGATCCTTGGCATCCGAGAATTCTTCGTCTTCGACACGGATCCACATGCCGCAGCGAAGCTGAAACGCAACCTTTCAGAGTTAAATGTCACGATTTGCAACTCGATCATCGAAGCCGTCAATGGAGTTGACATCGTCACGACATGTACCGCCGACAAGACCAAAGCAACCATCCTAACCGGCAGCATGATTGAGCCAGGAATGCATATCAATGCGATCGGTGGAGACTGCCCTGGTAAGACCGAACTCGCCGCGGATGTTTTGACGAAAGGGAATGTGTACGTGGAGTACGAGCCACAAACTCGGGTCGAAGGCGACATTCAGCAAATGTCAGCCGACTTTCCGGTCACAGAACTGTGGCGCGTCCTTCAACAACCGTCCGCGGGTCGGATGTCTGATTCTGAGGTGACCATCTACGACTCAGTAGGATTTGCGCTTGAGGATTTCTCCGCCCTGCGTTGGGTCTATTCGATGTGCCAAAAACACGCCTATGGGGAGCCGATCGACCTGGTCCCAATCATGCCCGATGTGAAAGATCTGTACGGTCACAGCGGCCTCGTTCGGTCACTGGTTTAAGCGGCTAGTCTTCATCTGCTCGCCAAAGTCCAGGGAGAGTCGACGAGCAGATTGAGCCTTTCAGCAAAGTTTCAACCTAAGCCCTGGTAAATTGAAGGGGTAAAGGGCGTAAGTATGCACCGATTCCGACTTCTCGCGTTATCTGCCGCTGCTCTCCTGTTGGTTGGCACAATCACTCTTGCTCAGGACAAGCAAGAATCGAAGAAAGAGCCGCCGACGAAGCCTCAGCCCGGACGACCCATTCCGGAAGAGAAGTCACCGGCTGACGAGAAAGCACCGAAGTCTAAGAATCCAGAACGGTCGCAATCCAAGTCTTCGTCGGACAAGTCCAAAGTTTCCGATCCGAAGCAACCCTCATCAGAAGACTCAACAGAGCAACCGCGCAAGAAGATTGATCCCCTAGGATCAGAGCCATTCATCTTCGAATCGGGACCATTCAAAGACCTGCCTGTCTTTGGCTATGACTACTTTGCCGCCGCCAGAGAGAATGTCTTGGCCAAGCGGACTGCTAAGCCTGGCGCAAGCAAGCCAAACGACGCGGCCAAGGATAAGGATTCGGAGCAGAGTGCCGACAAAAAGTCCAAGTCTGACCAGTCAGAAACAGGCACAAAGAAGCCCGCCAAAGACGAGGACAAAAAATCTAAAGAGACGTCTGCTGGCGATGAGGATTCACAAAGTAAATCGGACCAGGCACCCGTAAACGCCCTCCAATACTTTGTCGGACCCTCGCAGATGGCGAATGGCAACATCGCGCTTCCAGCACCGGATCGATATCAGCTCGGCCCCGGGGACAAACTAGTCGTCCGTTACTCTAGTCCGCTCGAACTTCCCAAGGAAAAGACGATCACCGTAGATCCGACCGGAACTCTTGTTGTTCCCGTCATGGGCACTCGGTTGACTGTGCGAGGGATGAACCTTGCCCAGGCAGAGAAGGCAATTTCAAAAGAGATTCAGCGCGGTCTTCGGGATGCGTCGGTCACCGTTTCGCTCGGAGAATTGCGAACGATTTCGATCTCCATCGTCGGCGAGGTCGTCTCGCAGGGAAGCTACCAAGTTCCCAGCGTCATGACTCTATTCAACGCCCTCTACGCGGCGGGTGGTCCGACGATCAACGGCTCATTCCGCAATATTCAGCTTCGCCGCAGCAACGGTACTTCGCGGAATATCGATCTTTACTCGTACCTCCTCAAAGGTGATCCAAGTCAGGATGTCGCTTTGCAACCAGGCGATCTCATTCTTGTTCCGACCGCAACAAGCCGGGTCGCCATCAAAGGTGAAGTGGGCCGGCCCGCCGTCTATGAGCTTCTTGCAGGCGAGCGAGTGAAGGATCTCCTGAAGTATGCGGGAGGAGCAAAATCGACCGCCATTCTGAGCCGAACCGAAATCAAGTCTGTCAACCCCGGCATCGAGCGACAACTCAACACCGTTGACCTGACGACAGAGGCCAATCCTAGCCTCCGTGAAGGCGATATCGTCACGCTATACGCCCTTCGAGAAGAGATCGAAAATGCGATCGAAGTCGAAGGAGCCGTCGATCAACCTCGGGCGTACCAATTCCGTGCCGGGATGCGCGTTTCAGACGCTATCACCGAGGCCCGGGGCCTTCTGAAGGACGCTTACAATGTTCGCGCTGACCTTTACCGAGAAAATCCAGACAAGACGATTGCTCTCGTCCCAATTGACCTGATCAAGGCAATTCAGAAGGATCCTGCAGCGGACCTAACTCTCCAGCGCAGCGACCGACTCCGGGTCTACTTCGCCACCGAAGTGATGTGGCTCCAGGATCGCTTCGTAAAGATTCAGGGCGCAGTAAGGACGCCGGGAACCTACCTCCGACTCGACGGGATGCACCTTTCGGACCTCCTCCTTCAATCCGGTGGCCTCCTTCCTGACGCAAGTTACGAAGCGGCATTCGTCTATCGCAAAAACGATGATGGGTCTGAGGGACCACTGCTCAAGCCAAGCCTCACGGGTGCGCTTTTGCGAAAGCCTGAGCAAGACATCTTACTGAAAGATCGTGACCTCGTTGTGATCTATCGACTCGATGACGCTCAGTTCCGGCCGAAGCAGATCGTAACGATTCAAGGCGCAGTCCTAAAAGGTGGTGATTTCCCTCGATCCGAGTCGCTCACCGCGCGTGATTTGATTCAACTCGCAGGTGGGCTTCGACCTGAGGCCGCAGACGAGCTGCAGATTTCCCACTCAAGAACGTTCGAAGCGACGAGTACTACCGGAACCAATGCCGGGGCAAAGCGACCCTTCGAAACTTATAAGGTTTTGGATGTTCTGGCAGGTCGACAGAATCCCCAGCTGCAGGATGGCGACGTCCTAACGATTCCGGGAAGGGGAGATTTTCAAGAAGCGCCGATTCTCGTCGAGGTTCGCGGGCGCGTCAAGTTCCCCGGTGTGTATGCCATTACTAAGCGCGGTGAGACCGTAGCCGATCTCATGGCGAAAGCCGGCGGCAAGGCGGATGGAGCTTGGCTCGAAGGGGCACAGTTCACACGGTCTCCAAAGAACCTGACAAGCGACGCCGAAATTCGACTCTCGCCTCGTGTGCGGGCCCTGCTTGAGGAGATTCAAGAGCAGGCCTATCTCCGCGCCTTGGCAAAGTCCGACATCGACAAGATTCGAATCCTTAATTCGCAAGGCGGTAGCGGCGTCTCCTCAATGTTGGGTGCGCTTGGCGGAGTTCAAGTCCCACAAGCCGGTAACCCGAGCGATCCTGAGGCTGCGAAAAAGCTGCTCCAGCGAGAAACTGTCTCGGCTGCCCGAGCCTTGAGCAACGAAGAGTTACTTGAATCAGGCAATATCCCGATTCGTCTGCAGGACGTAGAGAAGAGTCCAAAGTCGCCAAGCAATCTGATTCTAAAAGACGGGGACATCCTAACAATCCCTGAGAAGCCGACGACAATTGCGGTACGCGGTGCAGTGATTCTGCCGTCCGCTCTTATCTGGGAGCAAGGCAAGAGCCTTGACTACTACCTGAGTAAGTGCGGTGGGGCAACGATAGATGCGGACACCACACAAATCCTCATCATCCGAGCCACGGGAACGATCACAAAGGCGCGAGGTTCAACGAAGCTGGAACTCGGAGACGCGATCTTCGTCCCGACCAAGGTGATGGTTGCTAAGCTCACCGACGCCTCATCCACGTTTGACTCTGCGATCAAGTCGCTGACAAATGTCGGAATTATCTGGGCTCTAATCAGTCGCTTGCTCTAAACAAGCCCTTCGATGATCTCGGCGAGCATGAAATCGTAGGTGGAGATTCCACCTACGTCGTGCGTGTTGAGTCCAATCTCAACATACCGGTATCCGATGAAGAGGTCCGGGTGATGGTCGACGCGATCCGCGTGTTGCCCGATCGCCACCGCAAAGACGAGCCCCGATTTGTATGACTCGAACTCGAATCGCTTGAACAGTTTGCCATCCTTAAGAGTCCACCCGTTGCCATCTGCAATCCGTGATGTGATCTCGGAGTCGTCCAGTTTGCGCCTCTCCGGCATGCCAAGTGATTCTCGTCCCATGCCCTCAATCTACGCCACAGCCGGGGCGAAAGTCTACGCGGGAAGCGCCTTCTGGGGTACTACTTATGGATAGGCTTCGATATGGGCAAATACAAACTCGATCTCAGCAACGCCGCTCAGATCAACAAGAATCTCGACGTTGAGACCCTCATTCAGCACTGCGTTGAGAGAGACAATTGTAAACGGCTCGCAAACGGCGCTGTCGTCGCGTTCTCCGGCGAATATACAGGTCGAACGCCAAAAGATAAGTACACCGTTGCGGACTCCGCGTGTGAAGACCACATTTGGTGGGAAAACAACAACCGGATGACTCCGGAGCTGTTTGACTCCCTCTTTACCAAGTTCCAAGATTACGCATCAGGAAAAGACCTCTACATTGTCGACACCTTCGGAGGAGCGGACCCCGCCCACCGAATCAAGGTTCGATTCATCGTTGAACGCCCCTACCACGCGCTTTTCATCAAGCAGCTATTGATTCGCCCAAGCGCGGAGGAGCTTGCGTCCTTCGAGCCAGATTGGACGGTTGTTGACTTCGGTAAGCGATCCTTCAACCCAGAGACTGAAGGCACTCGTGGCGACGCTGTCATCGCGCTAAACATGCCCGAGCAAACAGTTCTGATCGGAGGCACTCAATACGCCGGAGAGATGAAGAAGTCGGTCTTCACCATCATGAACTACCTTCTTCCTCTGAAGGGTGTCATGGCCATGCACTGCTCTGCAAACGTTGGCCCAACTGGCGATACCGCCTTGTTCTTCGGCCTAAGTGGAACTGGTAAGACCACACTATCTGCCGATCCTGATCGAATGCTGATCGGCGACGATGAGCACGGCTGGACAAACGAAGGTGTCTTCAACGTTGAAGGAGGTTGCTACGCAAAGTGCATCGGACTCACCGAAGAGAAGGAGCCCGAAATCTTCCACGCGATTCGCACGGGAGCGATCTTGGAGAACGTTGTTTTGGATGCCGACGGTTATCCTGATTTCAACGACCAGTCGATCACCGAGAACACCCGTGTTGCTTACCCAATTGAGCACATCGACAAGATCATGACCCCGAGCGTCGGTGGTCATCCAAAGAACATTGTCTTCCTAACCTGCGACGCCATGGGTGTCCTCCCTCCGATTTCACGCCTCACTAAGGAGCAAGCCATGTACTTCTTCCTGAATGGTTACACGGCCAAGGTTGGAGGAACCGAAAAAGGTGTTACCGAGCCCAAGAGCGTATTCTCCGCATGCTTCGGTCAGCCGTTCCTGCCTCTGCGCCCCAAGGTCTACGCCGAGCTGCTTGGGAAAAAGATTGATGAGCACGGTTCCAAAGTTTGGCTGATCAACACCGGTTGGACCGGGGGCCCTTATGGAGTTGGTTCACGCATGAAACTAGGCTTTACTCGAGCGATGATTCACGCAGCGTTCGATGGTCAGCTTGACGAGGTGGTCTTCGAGACGGATCCGATTTTCGGACTCCATTTCCCCACGACCTGCCCCAATGTCCCAAGCGAAATCCTGAACCCTCGAAACACCTGGAGCGATACCGCCGCATACGATGCGCAAGCGACAAAGCTCCACGGAATGTTTGAAGAAAACGCCAAGCAGTTCGATTGAGGCAGTAGGCTGTTGGCAGGCTCCAGCGGTGCCGACAATAGCCTCATGACTCAAGAAGTATCGCCTCAATCTGTGGCCAAGGGCTCAAATGCTCCAGCCCATGTTGATGCGTTGACTTCCGTGCGTTTTCTGGCGGCGTTGTCAGTGCTGCTCGCGCACTTTGACGAGTCGCTTGAGCCGTTGATTCCTGGGGCACTCTACGGATTCATCCATCGTGGTGGAACGGCTGTGATGTTTTTCTTTGTGCTCTCTGGGTTCATCATGACCCACGTTTACCAGACTCGTGATCTTTCCACGCGTCAGGCAAGAAAGACATACTTTGTTGCTCGGTTCGCCCGTATCGCCCCCCTCTACTACATTGCGCTGGGGATGGGACTTCTCAACATCATTGCCGGTGCAAACAAGGGGGCATATCCAGTCTCGATATGGCTGGGTTCAATCGTAAGTAAGTTCACGTTCACCCAAGCTCTGTTCCCAGCAGTTGTCAAGGATCCGGCCTGGGCTCTGGTCACCTGGACACTTAGCGTCGAAGCCTGCTTCTATGTCCTCTTTCCGTTCATCTTTATCAAGTTTCTGGACCTGAAGCCGAGGGCACTGCTCATCGTCGCCCTAATCGCGGTCTGCTATTCCGCAGCGATTCCACAACTCGCCCAGAACATGACAGACGCGGCCATGGGGCAGCGAGTTTGGTACCTGAACGCCTTTATGTATCCTGGATTTTTCCTGATTGGAATGATTGTCCGTCGAGCACAAGATCGCTATGCAGACTTGGCAATCAAATACTGGCCGCTTCTGCTGGCTGTGGGATGCGGCGTCATTGCGTCAGTTCGCGTCTTTGAGGTCCAACTTTGGCTAACAAACAGTGGACATCTGATGGGGTCATCGCTAGTGCTCCTAGGTCTTTTCAACGCCAAAGGGGTTGTCTCGCAGGTTTTCCAACAACGCCAATTTGTCCTGCTCGGTGAGGCCAGCTATGCTCTGTATTTGATCCATGGTCCCGTAGGATCAATCTTGGAGAAGGTAAAGATTCACCCAAAAGAGCACTTCTCTCACTTCATCTTGTTCACCGTAGTTGCCATCGCAGTGAGCATCGCCTCGTTCAAGTTGGTGGAAATCCCGGCCCGTAACTGGATCACGAGCCGGTTTAAGAATCCATCAAGCCGGATTAAAGGAAGCGCTTCCACCAGCTGACGATTTCGTTCAGCCGGTGCTGCCGAAGGTCAGCGGGTCCCGAGCGGCTCATGCCGTGCGAGGTCGAAGCAGGGTAGCGCACAAATCGCGTCGGGACTCCGTTCTGCTGAAGAGCGGAGTAGACCTGTTCACCCTGCTCAATATTGCATCGCAGGTCACCGGCCGAGTGAATCACGAGTGTCGGCGTTGTGACATCCTTAAAGAAGGAAATTGGAGACTGACGCCAGAGCTCTTTGATGTCATTCAGATCTCCCCACGCATTGCCTTTGAAGTAACCATCCTTGTTCATCGGGAAGTCACTGTTGCCCGCCATCGACACAAAGTTACTCACGCAACGATCCGTAATCGCCGCCTTGTACTCCTTGGTGTGCCCAATGACCCAGTTCGTCATGTAACCGCCGTAGGAACCGCCCATGACACCCATTCGGGTCGAGTCGATAAAGGATTGAGACTTCATCCAAGCGGTCGCGGTTTGGATGTCCACCCAGTCGGCCGTGCCCCAATCCCCCTGAATGGCCTTGGTGTGTGCCTCGCCATATCCTGTTGATCCGCGAGGGTTGGTATAGACCACAACGTATCCTTGGGCCGCCAAGACCTGGAATTCGTGGAAGAATGCCCACCCGTACTGAGCGTGTGGTCCGCCATGGACCTCAAGGACTGCCGGCCATGGTCCCTCTCCAGCGGGCTTGATCACCCAACCATGTAGCTTGGTGTTATCTGGAGTGTCGAGCCAAATCTCCTCAGCAGGTCGAACATCGACTGCAGAGTGCCATCCGGAGTTAAAGGAAGTCAGCGTGCGGATTGTGCCGGAAGCCAAATCTTCAACGACCGCAAGCTCAGGAATCATTGTCGGAGTGCTGAACACGCCCACGACGCCTCCCCCATGCACCGAGTTTCCGGCAAACAAATGTTTGCCCTGAGTGTGTAGCTCAATGCCGCCGTCAAGAGAAATCGTGGCGAAGTGGGTCTCACCTTTGGTTCCGATCACCCCAAAGAGTGCTCCTGAATCTTCGCGCCACTCAATCCAAGCACCAAAGCTCGCCTCTTTGGTGTCGCTCAAAGTAGAGACAGTAAGACTGTGGTCTGTTTGTTCAGTGAGGTTGCGGACCTCTCCTCCGCCCACCGGGCAGACGAAAACGTGGGTGTTCCGAACACCCCAAGGATCTTCTAGATCTACATTTCCAGCCCAAGCAAACGTTGTGCCGTCGGGTGACCAGCGAAGGCTCTGCTTCTCTCCGACGGGCAAGCCTGCCACTTGCGTCTCAGATCCGTCAAGGCGCACTCGGTAGATCTGATCATTTGGCTTCTCGCGGAATGGATGAGCGCAAGCACTTCGGATCACGCCAAGTTCATCTGAGCTTGGTGACCACCAAAAATCGTAGTTTCCGTGGGCGTCTCGATCGCTCAGCAGAGTTACTTCTCGGCTCGCAACATTCAGCAAGTAAAGCTTGTAGCGTTGATCGCCAAAGTATCCATCGCCGTCGAGTCGATACCACTCAGCCTCGGTGGCAAGCGGAGCCTCACTCATTCCCGCCTCCTCGCGCTCTTTTTTGCCCTTCTTCGTGAACTCAAGTGCAGTCTCCCGGAAGGTGAATGCAATCCACTCAGAGTTCGGCGACCACTTGTAATCCCCAACAGAACCCTCTGTCAGCTTGGTCAATGCGTGCGCCTCTCCCACCGTGGGCAGGAACATGATTTGCGGTCCGTCTGCGTCACGTGCAGACACAAACGAGATTCCTGATCCGTTTGGTGCCCATCGTCCAGAACTTGAGGACGTTGATCCCTGGGTCAACTGAGTGCAACCACCCGCCAGGTCCGAAACCCAAAGCTGATTGACGGACTTGAGCTTCTCGCCAATGGTCTTCAGACCGAACAAAATTCTCGCTCCGTCTGGGGAAAACTGAGGGTCAGAAACGAGTTTGAAACTCAACAGGTCATCGATCGACACCGGCCGTTTGGACATGTACCGAGTCTACGCAACCTGGATTCAGAAATTCTCGCTACGCTAGGATTTCAACCAATTCTTTATGACCAGCGAGTTCTGCAATCTCGGCAGGTGTTTTGCCTTCAGGACCCGCAATAGGAGAAGCACCGTTCTCAATCAAAAAGTGAGCAAGCGCTCGGTTGCCATCATGGGCCGCATAGTGTAACGGGGTCCAGCCTGACCTGCTCGCAAGATTAACGTCTGCACCTTCAAACACTAGTTCGCGAGCAATCGCCTCATGCTTGTTTGCCAACGCGGCGTGCAACGGCGATACCCCGAGCGGATTCTCGGAGAGCCAATCGAGAGAAGCGCGTCGAGCGAGCAGGAACCGAACCGCTTCCAGATGGCCAAAAAATGCTGCCAAGTGGAGTGGTTGCCATCCATCCTCACTCACCGCCTCCACGTCCACGCTCTCAAGGTCTGCAACGCGCCCAAATGCCGCCGCTTCAAACGATGAAAGATTGGTCTTTTGGTCGACGATCGAAGAGGCAAGATCCGCGTGTCCGTGATACAACGCCAAAAGCGCCGCACCGGGTTCATCGGCCAAACCGGGGTTTTGCTCCAGCAGACTAAACGCTGCTGAAGTGTGGCCTTGTTGAATGAGTTCACATAAACCCACAAGGAGATTTTATCAGAATTGCTTGACGACTGCTAATAACTCTTTGAAGTGAGAGTTGTCGGCAGAGTTGCACCATTCGTATGCCACGGCCTCCGAGTGCACCGGAATGATCCCGGCATCGCGTAGTCGCTCCATTCCGAGCTTATGCCGATCTTGTGAGCTAGACGAGAGCGCATCAGGGCACACCACGACTTCAAATCCTTTCGCCTGCAAGTCAAGAGCGGTCTGCGAAACACAAATGTGAGTCTCAATCCCGACAATCACAACTTGGCGCCGACCGATAGCCTCCAATGCGGCAAAGAACTCTGGATTCGCCGCCGCAGAAAACTCCATCTTGGGATGCACTGAATCAAAGAGCCCGTTGAATCGGACGTCAGTTCCCCCCATCCTCGAAGGGTACTGCTCGGAGGCGATGACCGGCACACCGAACACTTTGGCGGCGCGGCACAAAAATTCTGACCTAGCAAGAACACGGTCAGCCTCATGAATGATCTTCAGAAAAGACTCTTGAAGGTCGATCACTAGCAAAATCGACTTGTCTGTACACAATTTAATCGTTGGCATTGATTGATTTTGAACCACAAAACGTGGACAAGCCTTGCTGTAGGGTTTATAATGAGCAAGACGACGGGCACGGAAACATTGCCGGGGCTTGGACGCGATTGGATATCGAAAATGAAAACGACTTTGATGGCGCTGACGGCAGTGATGATCTCCGGTGTAGCTTCGGCTAACTCGAACTTCCAGGATTCTGGTGTGAACCTTGAGGGCTTCGTTGTTAAGCTCGGACTTGCTTTCCCAATTGACAACACCCTGAAGAACAACCTCTCGAGCAACATTAACTCGCTCGGACTTGAGTTCGGAATTTCAAGCAGCTATGCAAAGAACTCCGAAGCCTTCCTCGGACTCGACTACTACGGCAAGAACGTCGGTCAGTTCAGCAAGGGTTCGCTCACCGCTGTAACCTACAACACCCGACTCTTCAAGGAAGCAGACGGTGCACGACGAAGCTACACCCTCCTCGGAATCGGTCTTGGCTTCACCGACATCACCTCCAGCGACACCGTTTATCTCCTCAAGGGCGGCTTCGGTAAAGAGCTCAGCGACCACACCTTCATCGAAGCTGTCGGAACCTTCTCAAGCAAGACCGCAAACGACGGTTCGTTCAACACGATCGGTCTTTACTTCGGCTACCGATTCTAGTCTTTCAGGCTTGAAAATCAAGACCCTCCGCACATAGTGTTCGGAGGGTCTTTTTAGTTTTTGATATGACCTATTTGCCATGAACTCACAAGGCGATTTCCAACCTGCAGATCAAAGCCTTCCAGTGTGGGAAATTGTTCAGAAGCCAGGTCTGTTCTCACTTGGAAAGCCTGTACTTCGAAAGGGCTCAACAGTCTTAGCGATAGAAGGGGATGGCTACCGCACCGCCAAATGCGAAAGCACGAGTTGGTGCGCTGAAATTGAGACATCAAAGTCGCACCATAGTCTGTTAACGAGATTCCAAATTCGGAACAGAAACGCTCAGTTCTATCTGATGCTTGGGTACGACGGCAGTGTCCGCGTTTCGCATCCAGAGTTAGCCGTGGTCAACCGAACGATAGGAGGCGTAAGCATCGAACTAATGGGCGTTGGGGCCGCTCAGCGCCGAGAATCCTGGAAAGACAAAGATACGTCTCGCAATGTCGTTGCCTTTGTTGAGATTCTGAATACGGCAGATGAGGACTCGGAGCAGTTGCTGGCTTGGCTCTGCTTGGTAATTGGAATCATGGCGTACGTTCCAAGCTCAGATGGCTAGCGATACTCAAAAGGCATCTTTTCACATGGAAATGCCCTGCTCTTTTGAGCAGGGCATTTCTGTATTGGAGGCCCGATTCTTACTGAATCTGAGTCCAGATTTCTTTGAGCGATGCTGCCGACTTGTGGAGCAGTTCCTTCTCTTCAGCGCTGACCTGAGGCTCGATGATCTCGACCACACCGTTTCGTCCGACCACGGTAGGAAGCGAGAGTGAGATATCAGAGATGCCGAGCTTGCCGCTCTGCACTGCGCTGACTGGGAGGATGGCGTGGGAGTCAAGAGCGATCGCCTCAACAACTTCCTTGATCGAAACACCAACCGCTCGACCTGCACCGCCCTTCAGGCGAATAACTTCTGCGCCGGACTTTCGAGTGAACTCGAAAACGCCCTTCACTGCCTCGGCATCAACGCCTGGGTAAGAGGTGAGAGGCACGCCCTGTGCGGTTGCCGAAGAAAGGATCGGAACCATCGTGTCGCCGTGCTCGCCAAGGACAAGAGCCTTGACGTCAGGAGCCGAAAGGTTAAAGTGATCCGCAAGAAGCGATCGGAATCGTGCAGTGTCGAGAACGGTTCCAAGACCAAGAACCTGCGACTCAGGAAGGATTCCCGACTTCGCCGCGAGGTGGGTCAGAATGTCAACCGGGTTGGAAACAACCACGATTGTTGCGCCTTCGTTGAGGGTGCAACCCTTAAGGCTCTCAAGGATTCCCTTGAACAAGCCTACGTTTCGGTTGATCAGGTCAAGCCGAGTCTCATCTGGCTTACGTCGAAGACCAGCGGTGATGACAACGCAGTCCGAACCGTTCACGATGTCGTACGAACTGGACGAAGTGAACTTGATGTTGCTGGTCAGTGAGGAGCCGTGGCGAAGATCGAGTGCTTCACCATCCGCCATATCCGGGTTGGCGTCTACCAACGCAATCTCCCGAACCTTTCCGCCGAGCTGGAGCGCATAGGCCGCGTCCGATCCGACTCGTCCGCCGCCGCCGATGATGCTTACCTTAAATCCCATCTTGTCTGTAATTATGGCAGGTTGCGTGACCCGGGTTACCCGCACGTCTGCTTGGATAACAGATAAGCCCCATCGCCGTAAGGCAAATGGGGCTTTCTAGTTGTCGAGTAACAAGTAGTTACGCTGCTTTGACTTCGTCCGCAAGCTGTTGATTGACGTAGACCTGAAGCCGCAATTCTTGAATTTTGGTTAGGTTGCCATGCTTATGTTCCTTAGCGCCCGGAACCGGAGCGGGGCGGTCTGCCTTCCGCTTCTGAACCGTCTTGAGTAGCCACTCCTTTGTGTCTTCGATCTTTGCAACCACGCGTCGTGTTTGCTTTCTTCGCCAAGCTCGAGTTCGATTTGTCATCGTATCCTTCTCGTGCCGTATTAACGGCACATTAAGAACCAGCAATTGAACGGTTCTTAACTCCATGATACGAAACCCCAGAGTGTTACCGGGACTGAGGGCCTAGTGAAATCTTGTCCCGGTTGAAATTAACTCAGCGCAATGTCGCCGTTGGAGCCGATGACGTCCCGATACCAGTACGCCGAATCCTTTGGAGTGCGCACTTGGGTCTCATAGTCAACGTAAACAAGGCCGAAGCGGAACCGGTAACCCTCGTTCCACTCGAAGTTGTCCATCAGTGACCACTGGAAGTAGCCGGCGATCTCAACGCCATCTTGACCAGCCCGGTGGAATTCGCGCATGTATCGCGTCAAGAAGTCGATTCGCTGAGGATCATGGATCTTGCCGTCCACATGGGGCCAATCCGAAAGGCCGAGGCCGTTTTCAGTGATCACGATCGGCTTGCCGTACTTCTCATAGAAGAACTTCGGACCCCAATACAGAGCTTCCGGCGTGACTGGCCAGTGGTAGATCGTGCGTGCCATACCCTGCGGATGCGGGAGGACCTCAGGCTTACCGTCTGCTCCGGCTCGAACGCGTGGAGCGTTGTAGATGTTGGCGCCAAAGAAGTCGGGCACTTGGTTGATGATCTGCATATCACCCTCTGCCGGCTTGTAATAGCTCGTCTCCCACAGCTTGTTGATGCACTCGGGATAGGTGCCGAAGAAGACTGGGTCATTCCAAAGCGGCAGCGACCAGATCGAGAAGGAATCCATCTCAAGAGTCGCCTTGCGCGCTGCTTCGATATCTGCGGCAGAATCAGAAGCTGGAATCGAACAAACACCCACCGGAGCCCAGCCAATCTGGGCACCATTCGTGATGTTAGATCGCAACACCTGAGCCGATCGTCCGTGTGCCAGCAGCGCATTGTGCGATGCCCAAAGGAGTTCCTGCTGCCCGAGCTTGTCGCCGGGTGCGTGCGAGCCAGTTTCGTAGCCCAGTCCGAGGAAGACCTGCGGTTCATTAAGTGTCATCCAAGAAGCCACGCGATCGCCAAGCTTCTTCGAAACGATCTCCGTGTAGTCGGCAAACCACTTCGAGATGTCAGCATTCAGCCAGCTGCCTTGCAGATAAATGTCGTAAGGGGTGTCCCAGTGGAACAAGGTGACATGAGGGTCAATCCCGTGCTCCAGAAGACAATCAATCAGATTGTCATAAAAGTCTAAACCAGCCTGGTCAATCGTGCCTCGACCGGTCGGCAAGATGCGGGGCCAGGACAGAGACAGACGATAGTTTTCGATCCCCAGTTCTTTCATCAGGGCGCAATCTTCACGGTATCGATTGAAGTGATCGCAGGCAACATCACCGTTGCTTGCATCATGAATTGCGCCTGGGCGCTTGCAAAACATGTCCCAAACGCTATGGCCGCCCCCGACTAAGTAGGGAGACCCTTCGATCTGGTAAGAGGCTGTCGCAACGCCCCATCGGAAATCGGCTGGAAATGACACGATGAAAAGTATAGGTGATTTACCGATAGCAGATGTTTGTTAATCCGAAAGAGCCAGTATGCTTTGCGGTGAATTACCATGGCTGAACAGGTGCGTTGGGGAATTATTGGGCCGGGAAACATTGCTCGGCAGTTTGCAGAGGGGCTCGCCGTCTCAAAGACTGGAACTTTGGTTGCGGCAGGTTCAAGAACCTTGAGCCGAGCCGAAGAGTTTTGCGCAAAGCATGGCGGAAAGGCTTACGGATCATACGAAGAAGTTCTGAACAATCCCGAAGTCGATGCTGTGTATATAGCAACTCCACACCACACGCACATGAACGACACGATCGCTTGTGCAAAGGCAGGCAAAGCGATCCTTTGCGAAAAGCCATTCACCCTTAACGCTTTGGAGGCCGAGCGAGCGCTCGCTGCCGTCCGAGAAGCAGGCGTGTTCTTCATGGAGGCATTCATGTACCGCTGTACCGCCCAGACGGCAAAGATTCGCGAGTGGATCGATTCCGGAATCATCGGTGAAGTGAAGCTGGTCAACGCCTCCTTCGCCTTCCAAGCGGGCGAAGAGTGGGCAAACTTCCGCAACGACCCCGCGCTTGGCGGTGGCGGCTTGATGGACGTCGGTGCCTACTGCGTCTCTCTCGCCCGACTTGCATTTGGCGAAGAACCCAGCGAGGCTTGGTACGTATCTCAGCCAAGCTCAAAGGGAGTGGACTGGATCGGTAGCGGAATGCTCAAGTTCTCTGGAAACCGTTCCGCAGTATTCCAAACTGGCGTTGGCATTGTCTGCCGCAACGACGCGGTTATCATGGGAACCAAGGGGCGCATCGTCGTTGATGATCCTTGGAAGAACGGCTCGGGTCACAAGATTCGACGCTACGAAGGTTGGGACACCGTCGCTGAGGAACTTGATTTTGGTATCTCCAATGCTGCGCTTTATGCCGCCGAAGCCGACGCGGTCGCGCAATACCTTGAAGCCGGCGAGTGCCCACACGTCACCATCGAAGACACTCTTCAACAGATGAGAACCCTCGACAAGCTCCGCGCATCCGGTGGAGTTGTTTTTGGAGCAGAACTAAAAGCATGAAATACGGAAGAATCGCCCATCTCGACAAAGACATCTCGCGCATCGTTTGCGGAACCGACTGGCTAATGGGAGCCACCCCAAGCGATTCGTTCAAGACGCTCGATGCGTTTGTTGCTGCCGGTGGAAACTGCTTCGACACTGCCCACTGCTACGGTGCGAACAGCAACGTCTTAGGTGCATGGCTGAAAGCTCGCCGAAACGCGCACAAGCTTGTTTTCCTCAACAAGGGCAACCACCCGTACGGCTCTCCTCGTTTCAGCGAGATGTTCACCAAGAACGACATCTTCGAGAACCACGAACGTCTCGGCATTGAACACACGGACCTCTACGTATTCCACCGAGACGACCCTTCGGTTCCAATTGAAGAAGTCGTTGACTGGATGAACCGAATCATTAAGTCAGGACTCATCACCGCCTACGGTGGATCGAACTGGCAACCCTCCCGAATCGACGCGGCGAACAAGTACGCCGCCGAATCTGGTCAACAAGGATTCAGCTGCAACAACCCCAACCTCACGCTTGCGCAAAACGTGAAGCCACTTTGGGACGGCTGCGTCACCATCGACCAAGCTGGTCGCGAGTGGCACACCGCGAACCAGTTGCCGCTCTTCGCCTGGTCTTCAGCCGCACGTGGCTACTTTGCCGGAACGACTGACGAAGAAGTTCTTGCGGCCTATGATTGTGCAGAGAGCCAGGCCCGCCGGGCTCGGGCTGCCGAACTCGGTGAGAAGAAGGGCTTCAGCGCAACCCAAATCGCGCTTGCTTGGGTTCTTAACCAGCCGTTCTTGACATTCGCTCTCTGCGGACTTCGCAAGCCAAGCGATGTCGAACAGAACGCAGTGGTTCCAGACATCCAGCTGACTGCCGAAGAGCTTCGGTACCTGGAAACTGGTAACTAAACCTCGCATAAACGTCTAGCACTGCAATAGGTTCCTTGTGGAATCCGATTGCAGTGCATATTGTCCAGCTCGTCGAATCGGGCAACCCGCAAATGTTTGGCGGTGTGATTTCCTCGTGTCTTACTCGGGCAAAGTTCTTGATGGAGAATGGTCACAAGGTTTCGCTTGTTTGTCGAGGCTATCCGGGTTGGGAGACCCCGTTTGAACACCAAGGAGTTACTGTCTATCCAGTCCGTCCCAAGGACTACAAGCTCGGCAAACTTTGGGAAAAACAGTATCTCCACCCTCTGATGCCGCACTTCATGGCGAAAGCCGTTGACCGCATCGCCACGGAACAAGGGATTGATCTGCTCGAAATCAACGATAGTTTCCCCGCCCAGCGCATGGAGCGAATCGTTGCAAAGCACGATTTCTGGGTTGCTCACTCCATCCAAGGCACCGCATTCTTGCATCCAGGACTTCCTCCAAAGGTGAAGCAGGCTTCGATGAAATGGGAGGAAAAGGTCGCCCGAATGTGCGACATGTCCTTCCCGCTCAGCAACTACCTGGCATCGGCATTTGAACCGTTCGTCGATCAATCCCGGGTTCGCGTTGTTTACAATCCGATCCCGTTGGCATTCCGCGACTATCGGCGTCAGCCAATCCGGCTTGATGCCTCTCAGCCACTTCAACTGTTGTTCATGGCGCGGATGGACTCTGGCAAGCGGATTCTCAAGCTGATTGAAGCCATCGGTAAGTTGCCCGATCCATCACGGGTGAGGCTCAAAGCCGTCGGTCAAGGCGACGAGCTCGCCCCCGCCCGCCGACTTGTCGGTGAACTAAACCTCCGTGGTTCGGTGGAGTTTACGGGTGAGTACGTGTTTGGTCCAGAGGCAGTGTTGGCCGAATACGACCAGACCGACCTAGTCGTCAACCCAACGGCAATGGAAGGCTTTTCACTCGCGATTTTGGAGTGCATGGGAACCCGAACCCCGCTCCTCGTCACCGACTTGCCGCCCAATGTTGAAGCTCTCGGTCAGGACTATCCGCTCTTGTTTGGAGTGGATAACGTTCAACAGCTCGCCAACCAGCTTTGGAACGTCGTCGAAAATCGATCTTTGTTGACTGCAGCGGCCGATGCAATGGCCCGTCGGGCGCCGCTCTTCACGCCAGAAGCATGCTTTACTCCGATGGCAGACGCTCTGTTTGAGCTAGAAAACGGCAGAGTGGAGCGACGTCTTAGAGTGGCTGCTTAAGCAGTGGGCTTTGGCCGGCGCTTAGGGCCGGCCATCTGCCGAATCAAGATACAGGGCTCCATCGGAGCTTTCGGTCGAATTGCAGAGTTGACGGCTTGTTCGATGAGCCCGCGGGTGTAAGGGTCATTAAGGTCAGCAACTGAGTTCAACCGGATGTGTCGTATTTTGGCGCCGGATCCCACCAGTCGCTTTTCTGGGTCGTGGAGCGAGCTTCCATCTGTGAATCCAATATTGACGTAACTCGTGTAAGTTGGCAGGTGAATGAAGTGATCACGGTTCTTATCCGTGAAGCCAAAAGAGGGACCGACCGTATTTGTGGCGTCCCAGATAATCTCGATGCAAGGAGGAAGCAGGTCAAGCAGTGCCTGTCGCAGGCCCCTGGCAAGCGCGATCGTTTCCCTGGAATAGGGTTCTAGGAACTCAAGGTACTCAAGGGGTTCAGGATGCACGAGCCTATCGTAATGCAAACGCCCGAATTAGTCAATCTGGCTCAGAGCATCGACGACTTCGATCACGGCAAGAGCTGCTTCGCGACCCTTATTGCCAAACTTCAATCCGGCACGGTCTAAAGCTTGATCCTGGGTGTCAGGGGTCAGAATTCCCCAAGCGACTGGCTTACAGAATTCAACTTGAAGCGACATCAACGCTCCTCCAACATCTCCGCCAAGAAGTTTGGCATGTGGAGTTTGCCCCTGGAGGATGCAACCCAGCGCAATTACGCCGTCCGGCGCACTTTTGCTCTTGAGCAGTTTCTTTACGACGACCGGAATCTCCCAAGTCCCAGGGACGTGGACGACGGTAACGTTTGCGATTCCGTGGCTTTCGAGTTCTTCAAGCGAACCGGCAAGAAGTTCCTTGGTCACAAGCTCATTCCAACGACTGACAACAATCGCCACCGATTTCCCTTTGCCGTTCATCTTGCCCCGAATCTGCTTCATCCTGCCCTTATTATGGCTGGTTATCGGCGCCGCATCAGGATGAGCAGGCTCGGTGCGCCTAGGATTGCCGTCACAATCCCGACAGGGAGCTCTGTACCCTGAGGGCCCCGCTGGGCAATGGCGTCGGAAAGGAGCAGGAGCAGAGCACCGCTCACCGCCGAGACAGGCAGGGTTTTTCGGAGATCAACTCCGACAATCGACCGAGCAATGTGAGGGGCAACCAGTCCCACAAATCCAATGATGCCAACCGGACCTACGGTGATCGCAACCATTGCGGTGACGATAACCAGTACCTGGTTCCTGAGGCGTTGAACATTGACTCCCACTGAAGCAGCAGTCTCTTCCCCAACCGCCAATGCGTTGAGCCTGCGCGATGCCCGGTACAGAAGGCAAAATCCAGTAACGAAAGAGCCCGCAAGCATCCAGACCGGACCCCAGAAGGCCGTCGACATACTTCCAAGAAGCCAGCGCAGCAAGACGCCCTGATCCTTCCCACTCTCCAAAACGATCAGAGACAGCAGTGAACTCAGCATCGTGGAAACAACGACGCCAGCCAGAAGAAGCGTTGGAGTTTCAACAACTCCCTTCCGACGGGAAATGCTCAAAACAAGCGCCAAGGTCAACAAACCAGTAATGAATCCTGCGACCGGTTTCAAAAAGATGAGGGCTGTTTCGCTGACGCCAAGCGAAAGTGTAAGCGCCCCGCCGATAGCCGCTCCGCTCGAGGCGCCGACAACGTAGGGCTCAGCCAGTGGATTCCGGAAAAGTGTCTGAAGTGCGGCGCCGCAGATGCCCAGCGAGCCTCCGACGAACAAACAGTAACAAGCTCGAGGCAAACGAAGATTCCAAACGACATCGTTTGTGTAGTTATCGCCCACATGACCGCGCGCGACCTCACTCAAAATCTGGAATGGGTTGTACCAAAGGCTACTTCCAATCCCGACATGGATTAAGAAGCCGAGAAGAAGTAGCAAGCACCCAAACCAGATGATGCGAATGGTTGGTTTGGGCATGTCG
This sequence comes from uncultured Armatimonadota bacterium, assembly GCA_903927345.1. Lineage (GTDB taxonomy): Bacteria > Armatimonadota > Fimbriimonadia > Fimbriimonadales > Fimbriimonadaceae > Fimbriimonas. The sequence goes on from CAIYMO010000031.1 coordinate 33,183, forward strand.
AGATAAAGTCTATACTCTGTGTACGGTGAACACGCTTAATCTCTCCCATCGCGCCCAACTTTTGAAGCCCTCGCCAACCCTCGCGATCACTTCCAAAGCAAACGCAATGCGCGCCGAAGGAATCGACGTTGTTTCTTTTGGTGCCGGAGAACCCGACTTTAACACCCCTCAACCGATTATCGACGAAGCCGTCACTGCCCTCAACGCTGGGTTCACCAAGTACACCCCCAGCGCTGGAATCAAGGAACTCAAGGAAGCGATTTGCGCCAAATTGCTTCGTGAGAACAAGCTGAACTACAGCCCAGACCAGATTACGGTGAGCTGTGGCGCAAAGCACTCGCTTTACAATGCGATGCAGGTGCTCATTAATCCAGGCGATGAAGTGATCCTTCTTGCTCCTTACTGGATGACCTACGCTGATCAGGTCGTCCTTGCAGGAGGAGTTCCAAAGGTGATCCACTGCTCGGCAGAAGAAGGCTTTGTCCCGACCTATGACCAGCTGCGCGAAGCGATTACGCCAAAGACGCGGGCAATCATCATCAATAGCCCGTCAAACCCGACCGGCGGACTCCTCCCTCGCCACACTCTCAAGGAGATCGGCGCACTTGCCCTCCGAAACGGCTTCTGGATTATCGCCGACGAAATCTACGAGCGGCTGATTTACGGCTACGAATTCGAATCAATCGCCGGGCTGGGCAAAGATGTGCAGGACCAGACCATCACCATCGGTGGCTGTTCAAAGAGCTATGCAATGACCGGTTGGCGGATCGGCTTCTCTGCGGCACCACTACCGATTGCGAAGGCGATGAGTAACTTCCAAGACCAGGTAACCAGTAACCCAACCTCATTCGCCCAGCGTGGCGCGGTCGTCGCCTTCGGCCTTCCTGCCGAGTCCGTCGAAGCAATGCGTGCGGAGTTTGAAGTTCGTCGCGATCTCATCGTAGGGCTACTCTCTGCCATCCCAGGGGTAAAGATTGACCCGCCAAAGGGTGCGTTCTACGCATTCCCCGACATAACCGCTCTCCTGAAGGAAGGCGAAACCGACCTTGACCTCGCGGGTGAACTCCTCGAAAAGGCTCTCGTCGCGGTTGTTCCTGGCTCTGTCTTTGAAGGCAGAGGGCATATTCGCCTGAGCTACGCAACCAGCCGGGCAAACATCGAAAAGGGGGTCGGGCGAATAGCTGAATTCTTCGCCGCCCGGGCATGATTCCAAAGGGGATCCCCCTTAAGAACGAACAGATGTTCAAGCTAGCGATGACCCATCGCTCAGCTTCGCCCAATGACGTCGCTGGTTCCTACGAGCGGCTCGAATTTTTCGGCGATTCTGTCCTTGGGCTTGTAGTCGCGCAGTACTTGTACGAACACTTCCCACAGTGGGACCAAGGCCTAATGTCGAAGGCGAAGAGCAGCGTGGTTCAAGAGGCTCCGCTCGCCGAAGTTGCCCGCAAACTTGGTCTCGAAGTGCACCTCATCATGAGCGCCAGTGAGGAGCAAACTGGGGGGCGACAGCGCGCATCCATCCTCGCTGACGTGGTCGAAGCGATCTTCGGCGCCATCTATTTGGAATCGGGACTCGAAGTCGCGCGGTGGTTTATCCTCGAACAACTCAACCCCTATCTCCTCCGCATCAGTACCGGTGATGTAAGTCCGGATGATTACAAGTCAAAACTCCAGGAAATGGCGCAATCGATATGGCGAAAGACCCCTTCTTACCAGGTTTTAGGTGAAAGTGGCTACGCTCACGACCGTCGATACCGGGTTGTAGTATTATTTGATGGAGAGGTCATCGGCGAAGGCTCGGGACGATCGAAAAAAGAGGCAGAGCAGGCAGCCGCCGCAGAAGCCATTGAAGTAATTCGACGTAACGTCCGACTCTAGACCCCTCGTTCTTTTACTTGTTTTCGACTGGAGGACAACAGACGTGCATCCCTTGGCACTGCGCTTGCCCTATAAACAATTTGTGAGGAAGGTAATCAAAATGAAGGGAATCTTTGTAGGCATGGCAGTGGTGGCAATGAGCGCAAGTGCTCATGCTCGACCAGAGCTTAACGCTTTTATTAACAAGCCGGCGAACACTATCCCCGAACTCGTTTCGCAAATCAAGACTGATCGACAGGTGGCAGACCGATTCATGCGGCACTTCTCGATGGGTCGGGATGAGGTTATCGAGTTTGTCAGCGCACTGCGATTGGGAACGATCCAAAAGTCGTCCTACTACACTATCTATTCGGCACCTGAGAACGGTGTGATCAAATCGCACGTATCGTTCTTCAAGAAAGGAACTCCGGCGTTCGTAGACGCAGACGGCAATCCAATCCTCCGAGTAAAATGCGGCAACCCATTCGTTGGCGGACCAGTTCGAGCTTACGCAACGAACGATCCTACCGTTGAGGATGTCGACGCAGTCGTAGTCGGCGCAGGACCAGTTGCAATGGGCGAAGTCGGATCAGTCGTCAAGGATCCAACCGTTGTTGCAATGACCGTTCCTCCTGTTTCGGTTCCAACCATCCCCATTAGCACTACCAGTGTTCCCACCACCAACAGCGGACAAGGAATTCTGGGAATCATCTCCGGACTGGGAGCGGCCGCTTCCTTTGTTAGAGTGGATAATGCCAGTTCCGCAGTGCCAGAACCAGCTTCGCTTGCAGTCCTCGGACTCGGCGCTGCTGCTCTTCTGCGACGACGAAAGAAGTAAGCTCAAAAGCCTTCCTCAAAAAAGACCCGCCAACTGAGTGGCGGGTCTTTTTTTATACTTCTTCGAGGACGGGTGAGATTGGAGCGTTAAAACTCACTGCTGAACTTGACGATGAATACAGATTTTCGAGCCGAACGCCAAACTCGCCAGGAAGGTAGATCCCAGGCTCAATGCTGAAGCAATTCCCCTCAATCAACGGCGTTGTGTTGTCTGGAGAAATGTTCGGATGCTCGTGGACCTGAGTCCCGATGCCATGACCAGTCCGGTGGGTGAAATACTCACCATAGCCTGCATCAGCAATGACTTGGCGCGCTGCCCGGTCAACTTCCGCCGGAATCGCTCCAACACAAGCCGCAAGTCGAGCCGCCTCATGAGCTCGATAAACGACGTCGTAAACCTCTTTCTGCTTTGCCGTAGCTGTGCCGAATGAGAGCATCCGTGTGATGTCGCTGTTATATCCCTGGAACTCGCAACCGAAGTCAACGAGAACGAGGTCGTCCTTGGCAAGCTTCGTTTCGCTGTTGATGTGATGGCTCTCCGCCGCTCCAGGCCCGAACCCTACGATGCAGAATGTTGGATTTCCACCCAATCTCGAAAACTCATCACGAATCACCTTCTCAAGATCGAGCTCGGTCATTCCCTCGGTAAGCGACGACTTGACCTTTAAGAAAACTTGGTCTGCGAGCTCACCCGCCGCCTTCATCTTCGCCAGTTCTTCAGCATCCTTAACCCCGGTCAACTGCCCTAGATAAGAGCCACCCGAGACGAACCGGATTCCAATGAACGCTAGCTGCATCTCCAGAAGCATCTTCGCCGGCATGTGGTCATCAACGAGGAACACTCCTGCCTCTCCGCTCCACTCCTCAATGAGGTCAGTGAAAAGTGCGACAGGATTTTCTCCATCTCGCCAATCGCGGATGTTTGTGATTCCTGCACGCCGAGCCTGGATCGAACTGAGTGCCGGGCAGATCAGGCAGTGTTTTCCAGATTTGTGAACCGCCAGAACCATGAACCTTTCGTGAGCGTCCTCGGGGAAGTCGACCAAGTAGCCGAGCGAGGCGGGGGTTTGGGCTAGAAATCCATCCAACGCATGGTCATTGACCAGCTCAACAAGTCGCTCAAGTCGTGTCATATGCATTAGTATCCCGCATGGCCAGATGTCGAAATCCTAGGATCGCAACCAACCGTTCGATTTTCATTCGAGTCCAGAACAATCATGTGGCAACTTCCCTGGGAAGATTGCGACGTATCGATCTGGTGCCCTCTTGCCTTCAGCAGAGAAAGAGTATCTGCGCTGATTCCAGGCTCGACTCGGATCTGGTCTGGGAACCACTGATGGTGAATGCGGGGTGCATTCACCGCTCGTTGAGCGGTCAAACCATATGTCCCGATGTTCAGGATCGATTCAAACACAGTGTTGATAATCGTCGGCCCCCCGGGCGAACCGACCACCATCCATAGCTTCCCACCTCTCGTCACGATCGTCGGCGTCATGCTCGAAAGCGGTCGCTTACCAGCCTGAACAGAGTTAACTTCGCCTTGCAGGATGTTGTACCGATTTGGACTTCCGGGCTTGGCGGTAAAGTCGTCCATCTCGTTGTTCCAAATGAACCCAAGCTTAGGTGACGTGACTTTGCTTCCAAAGCTGTCGTTGATCGTGTAGGTCTGGCTGACCGCATTTCCCGCAGCGTCCACGATGCTGAAGTGGGTGGTGTGCTCCTTCTCTTGCGCCGCGGCCAAACCCGGCTTAACTAAGCTTGAGGGTGTGGCTCGCTCGCCGATTTCGGCTCTTCGCTTAGCCAAGTAACTCGGCGCAAGAAGCTGTTCAATAGGCACCTTTGCAAAGCTTGGGTCAGCCATGTACTCCGCTCGATCGGCGAAGCACCGCTTCATTGACTCAGACATTAGGTGGATCGTGCCCGCCGAATTAAGCCCCGACGCTTTTAGGTCGTCCCCCTCGAGCATCTTGAGCATCATCAGCACGATGATGCCACCAGAGCTCGGCGGCGGCATCGTGATGACTTCCGCGCCATTCCACGTTCCGACCAGTGGAGTCCGCCATTCCGGCTGATAAGCCGCCAGATCCTCTCGCGTAACGAGGCCTTTGTTCAGGCGCATCTCTTCGTCAATCGATTCGGCTGTCTTCCCTCGATAAAAGCCTTCTCGACCCAAGTCTCGAATGCGAACGAGGGTTTGGCCAAGTTCGCTTTGCCGAAAGACTTGTCCGGGCTTCAAACCCTCGCCGCTAGCTGCAAAATTCTTAAACGTCGCTGGAAACTGCTTGTTGAACTTCCCAAAGTTCGAGAACTCGCTCGCCTGCACCGCACTCAAATGAAATCCCTTTAGTGCAAGGTCGACTGCGGGCTGCACAAGGCGCTTCCAAGGGAGCTTGCCGAGCTTCTTATGTGCTTCCCAAAAGCCCGCGACGGTCCCCGGAACTCCGGCGGCTCGGTATCCGAGGTAGCTCTCGTTCGTGGGATTTCCCTTCGCATCTAGGTACATCTCGCGGAACGCTCCCTTCGGAGCAATCTCGCGATAGTCGAGCGCAAAGGATTCACCATTCGCCTGGCGAATGACCATAAATCCTCCCCCACCGATGTTCCCCGCCGCGGGGAAGCAAACCGCAAGGGCGAATCCGGTTGCAACTGCTGCGTCCACCGCGTTTCCACCTTCGCCGAGAACAGATGCACCGATTGCAGAGGCGAGGTGGTGATCACTCACCACTGCCGCCTGCACGTATCGATTGGTCGCTCCAATCTGGAGAGCTAGCGCGGTCGAGATCACTTATCCTTTCCCAAAACGTACTTGTCTAGCCACGCAATCCAACGTGCCCATTGGTCCATCAGCGTTTCCCGAGCAACCTGTCCATGATCCTCATACGGATACATGTACAGAGCTGCCGGCTTGCCAATGCTCTCCATCACGCTAAACATGCGGACCGTGTTGATCGGGTCCGTGCCCACGTTCTGGTCATCCATGCCGGCGTACATCAGAAGGGCACCACTCAGGTTTTCTGCGTACAGGATTGGAGACATATCCAGGTAGGTGCTTCGAGCCTCGAAGAGTGTTCGTTGTTCAGATTGGAACGCAAGTGGAGTCAGAGTCCTGTTGTAGTTTCCAGCTCCGGCGATTCCTGCCTTGAAGAATGGCGTATGAACCATCGCGTTTGCCGTGCTGAATCCTCCGTAGCTATGACCACCAATCGCAAGCTTCGTTCGGTCTGCAATTCCTTTAACTTCGAGCGCGTCAATTGTCGCCGATAGGTTATTGCGCAGGTCGTTGACATAGAAGTCGTTGACCCGGGTTCGTGGCCCCACAATCGGGCAGTCCGGCTCAACCAGTGCCCACCCTCTTCGGATGAGGAGAGACTTGGGGCTACCGCCTTGGGCAGGGAAGATGTTGGGATTAGTGTTTCGAATCGTCCGATCGTAAGCAGCTTGGTTATCAACCTCGCTAGGATAGAACCAGAAAAACGCAGGAAGCTTATCACCCTCCACGTGCCACTTTGGAGCCGTCACCTTCACCCAGAACTTGAAACCATCCGCACGTGTGACCTGGAACCGATAACGCTTCGCCTCCGTCAGGTCTGGCGCATAGTCTTCGTTTTGCGTGACTTGCTTGATGCGCTTCCCACCTTCAAACAAGAAGCTGTTGCTGGGTTGCGTCGACGTCTGATGATCAATCAGCAACCGACTACCTTCCGAGTTGAGAATGCCATCGATGGTCTCATAGGCCTTCTCCTCTCCCTTCCATGCTGCGTCAATCTTCTTTGTCTTCGTATCAAAGACGTTGAGGAAGTTGCGCGATGGATTCTTCTCTTCATCAGCGGTCGTTGTTGTTCCACGGAGCAAGATCTTTGGTGCGGTGTCGTCCAGAGTGCTCACTCCATTTGAATTCGCAGCCAGCACTGGCGAACCGGGGTTCTGCTCAGAACTCTTGTAGCTCCAGAGCACACTCTCGGTAGCTTCTTTGTTCAGTTCAATTTTCTTAAACTTGGTTTCGCCATCTTTGGTCTCACTCAGGAAGATCGCCGCTCCGGTCGGATTCCAGATGAGCCCACCGAACCCTTGCTCGCGAGTGGCGAGAACAGTCTCGTCCTCTTTTCGGAACGGGGCAGCCCATTTGACCAATTCTTCTGGCTCCCGAGCGGCTGAAGGTGCAGTACCCGGTCGCTGACCACGTCCTTGCTCATCTTCACCCGGTGCCAAAATTGGCTGAGCAGGAATTGCTTGAGGCTTCACCTTCGTCCGAACAAAGTAGAGGCCAGAGCCATCAGGTAGCCATCCGATCTGTCGCCGAGCAGCAGGAGCCGGAGGAGTCGGCGCTGTAGCTGTTGGATCAGGCGCTGGTTCCCCAGGCCGAAGAGCGGTCTCGCTCAGCATCGTCAATGCCTTGCCTTCCGCATCCCAAATTTCCTCCTTCGAGCCAAAGTTCGAGGCAGGAACAATGTAGGAGAACGGCTTTTGGATCGTCGTTACTCGGAAATGGGTCCCCTTCGGTGAAGCCTCAAATCCCGAAATCATCGCCGGCTTACCAATCGCAGTGGTCTTTCCGTCAAGCCGGACTTTGGCAAGCTGTCCGCTCATGAAATACTCAAATCGCTTCTGATCCACTTCGTTCTGAAGGAGGGTTCGGAAGACTCGCAGTCGGTTCTTTCCTGCGTCGCTGACCTGTACTTTAGGTTGAGTCGGGACCGCACCCATTTTGGGTTCTTCCCCTCGACTGTTGGGAACAAATACACCAACGATCGCCGACGAGTCAGGCACCCACTCAGGCGTCACTCTGGTCGCAAGAATAGGCTGTTTGGAGACCTGCTTTGACGAATTCTTCTCGGCATCATGCACCCATACCGTCGAAGACTCCTCGCCGTGAACCATGTAGAGCAGATATCGACCATTCGGCGACCAGGTGCTTCCGCTCAGCCACTTGCCCTTCGGTGCTTCAATCACTCGAGTGGAGAAGTCGGATGCGCTTGTCAAAACAATCGAAGTCGCCGTTCGGTAGGACATCGTCCTTGCGCGATTCGCAATCGGATCGATCATGATCCCCGCGAGATTGTCGTACTTGTTTGAAATGTCCGCGAGGTTAGTAGATCGGTTCGCCTGAACGCGCGCAAACCAGGTTCGCGCCGAATTCAAGTTGGAAAGATTGACGTTAAGATGTCGAGGCTGGTTGAAGTACTCAGCAATCTCAGCTGGAGGCGTCAAATAGGACTCAGCGTTGATCGGAGTTTTTGCCTGGGGTGTCTTAGCCCCGGCATCAAACTGGAGTGCCAAAACGGCTGCGAAAAAATGCATTTCGCTAGCTTAATCAATTACAGTGACAGTTTTCCCGATTCGAAGAATTTGATTAACCGTATCCTCGATTTCGTATGAATCATTCTCAAGAACGTTCCAGCCCCGTTCCGCAAACGTCGGCCAGATCGCACCATTGAGTTCATGAACAAAGTGCTCAATATCTTTGGGATCAAAACTCTTGTTTGTCCTTAAAAGATTCCGTCCCAGATTCGTCTCAAGGGCGCATCGGAGGCAGACAACGGTCGAGGGTCCGGCCTCTCGAACAAATCGCTCGACGGTATCAGGAAACGAGCAATGCTCGACAATCACCGTAAAACCAGCATCTGAGTAAATTCTGGCGCACTTCCCTGCTGCTTCATGAGCGAGGCAGAACTGGCGGTGACACTCCTCGTCATCCCCCCGGCCAGGGTGCACGATTCCTGAAACGACGTATTGCCGGAAGTAATCCAGATCAATCCGAAATGCCTTCTCAAACCTCGCCGAAAGCGCGGCGGCAGTCGAAGATTTTCCAACTCCTGGCGCTCCAGAAAGAAAGAAGATTCGCCCTTTTGGCAAGTCTGCCATCGACCGAAGTATACTAGTGGGCGAGATTTGCCGGATCGTCTAATGGCAGGACAGCTGTTTTTGGTGCAGCACGTCAAGGTTCGAATCCTTGTCCGGCAGCCACTCTCACTTTGGGAGCCTTTTTAATCTCAAACCGCTTCGCACCTCATAGTGTAAAGTCACATGCATGATCTCGTTGGCAGTGGCACTCGCGGTATTCGGACACGATCACTATATTTCCCGTGATGCCGGCTGGTGCTGGTTCGCGGACCCTCGGGCCATTTGGGTCGATGGAAAGATTCTCGCTGGAGGCGTTGGGAGTCAGGGGGATGTCACTATCAACCTCTACGATCCTAGGACCAAAAAGGCGGATATCACAACGATTGCTCCAAAGTTCGAGCGTGACGACCACGATAACCCCGCTTTCCTAGCCCTTCCCAACAACCAAGTGTTGGCGTTTTACTCAAAGCACACAGGTCCCTCTATGTTCATGACATCGGCAAGCCAAGCCGACTTGATGAAGTGGAGTTCTCCGGTTGACCTAAAGCTGAATGACTCAACCTACAAGGGTCCGAAAGGCGCCCTCAACGCGTACACCTATCCCAATCCCCAGTTGCTCACGGGAGAAAAGAATCGAATCTATCTCTTCTGGCGGGGCATGAACTGGAAGCCAACCTTCTCAACCTCCGATGACCTCGGAAAAACTTGGTCAAAAGGAAGAATCCTTGTCGCTCCGGAGTCCGATGATCCTGGAAATAGACCCTACGTCAAAGTCGCAGGAAACGGGAAATCCCGAATCCACCTCGCCTTCACGGATGGTCACCCCCGCAACGAACCCACGAACTCGATCTACTACGTACGGTACGAGAAGGGCTCAATGCGCAGCGTAACGGGAAGACCAATCGCAAAGATGTCCCAACTCCCCGTGCGACCGAATCAGGCGGACGTGGTTTACGACGGGAAATCCGAAGGCGTCCGAGCATGGATCTGGGATGTCGCCGAGGATGCCACGGGCAATCCGGTCGTGACCTATAGCCGGCTTCCGAAGCAAGACGAGCATTTCTATCGTTACGCCCGCTGGAATGGCCAGCGATGGGTTGACCGCCAGATCACCTTCGGTGGAAAGTGGTTCCCACAAACGCCGGAAGGCAAAACTGAATCAGAACCGCACTATTCAGGCGGAGTGGTCCTCGATCCTAAAGACACTCGCGTGGTCTATCTCAGCCGCCCCGTAAACGGCCGGTTCGAGATCGAACGATGGTTCACTCCTGACGGTGGAGATACTTGGAGCCACGTTGCCATCACCGGAAACAGCAAGCACGATAGCATTCGCCCGTTCGTCATCCGCGGAGACCGACCAAACGGCGGCCCCAACGCACTCTGGGTGAACGCAAACAAGTACGTCGCCTACCAAGACTACCAATCGACGATCCAAGGAGCAAACGAGGACCTCGGCGGAATCTCTCCGACCGATCCTCTCAAGACTGCCGATGCGGTTTGGAAGTGGGTGCGCAGTAATCCAAGCCCCTATCCGAAGTTTGAGTGGATGCTCGCCCCGCTTTTTGCCGGAGTTTACGAATACTCCCAGTATCGAAATGAACCTGAAGCCGCCAACTGGCTCCGTGCCGAAGGCGAAGCAAACGGTTACAAAATGGGTCCTCGGCCAGGAATGGCTGATGACGTGGCCGTCGGACAAGCATTCATCCAGCTCTATCTTCAGGACCGAAAGCCCGAGCAGATCGCTCCCGTACAGGCATGGATGGACGGCTGGATCAGCAAGCCCCACACCGCATCACTCGAATGGAAGAACGGAATCCATAACTCCGAAATGGCATGGTGCGACGCCCTGTTTATGGCGCCACCAACCATGGCTCTTCTCTCCAAAGCCACCGGAGACCCTCGTTATGCAGCCAAAATGGCCGAACTTTGGTGGAAGACGAGCGACTACTTGTACGACCCTTCGGAACAACTCTACTTCCGCGACTCCCGCTACTTCGATCCACGCGAGGCGAACGGCAAAAAGGTGTTCTGGTCCCGAGGCAACGGCTGGGTGCTCGCCGGTCTCGCAAGAGTCCTGATGCACTTGCCGGCGAACTTCGAAGGTCGGGCGAAACTCGAAAAGCAGTTCAAGGAAATGGCATCGCGGATCGCGAAGTTGCAGACTCCCGATGGAACCTGGCACGCCAGCCTCCTCGACCCACAATCCTTCCCGAACGAAGAGACAAGCGGCACCGCGTTCTTTGTCTATTCAATGGCGTGGGGAGTCAACTCCGGTCTCCTCCCGAGAGCCGAATTTAAATCTTCAATCACAAAGGGGTTCGGCGCCCTCTGCAAAGCCGTGGATCTCAACGGAAGGCTCGGCTGGGTTCAGCCAATCGGACAAGACCCCAAAAAGGTGAAGAATTCAGATACCGATGCGTACGGCGTAGGCGGATTTTTGCTCGCTGCGGGAGAAATGTCGCAGTTTTTGCGTAGAAGCTGAAAATCGCCAATGACTGATCTCGACCTGATGCTCCGTTTCATGCTCCAAGTGCTTGTTGTACTTGGAGCATGTAAGGTCATTGGCTATCTTGGTGTTCGCTTCCTAGGTCAAGCTCAAGTGACCATGGAAATGGTGGCGGGTGTCATGCTCGGGCCGTCGCTCTTCGGGATGCTGGCGCCAGACTTCCAGAACTCCCTCTTCCCGCTAAAAAACGAAGCAGGGACGGGCAAGCACCCGTCCATGATGATTCTCTACATCGTCGCCCAAATCGGGTTGGTCCTCTACATGTTCCTCGTCGGAACTGAGTTCGACTTAAACTTAATCAAAGGCAAGTCCAAGTCAGCACTTTCGATCTCTGGGGCAGGAATCCTGTTCCCGTTCCTCTTCGGAGTCATGGCGTACTACGGACTGATGGCGAATCGAACCGGCATCTTCGGAGAGAACATCTCGGACGTCAGCCGGGCGCTGTACCTGGGTGCAGCGATGTGCATCACCGCCTTCCCGATGCTGGCACGAATCATCTATGAGGCCGGCTTTACAGGGACAAGGCTAGGGACTCTCGCGATCGGAGCCGGAGCCACCGATGACGCTGCTGCGTGGACCATCCTTGCCATCGTCCTCGCTCAAAGTAAGGGCGATCCAAAGATCGCAATTTTCGCAATCGGCGGCGGAATTCTCTTCGTTTCGCTGATGCTCACGCTGGGCCGAAACGCATTAACAAAATTCTTGGCAGGCAGAAGCCTCGATCAGAATCTGTTCACATTCATCGTGCTTCTCGTTTTTGCCGGAGCATGGTTCACAGACGCGATTGGCGTCTATGCCGTTTTTGGCGCATTCACGCTAGGTGCTGCAATGCCAAAGGGGGACCTAGCCAAGGCACTTCAGGCAAAGATCGAACCCCTCACCGTCGGACTGTTTCTGCCGTTCTTCTTCGTCTACTCAGGCTTAAATACCAAACTATCGAGCATCCAGGGCGCTGAAATGTGGACGATCGCCCTGATCGTGCTCATCGCCGCAATCGCCGGAAAACTGGGTGGCTGCTACCTCGCCGCGCGGCTAAGTGGTGAAGGGCATACCAACGCACTTGGTGTCGGGATACTCATGAATTCACGGGGCCTGATGGAGCTCATTATCCTCAACATTGGCCTCCAAAGCGGCGTGATCACCACCCAGCTGTTTTCCATCATGGTCCTGATGGCAGTCGTCACAACCCTCATGGCGGCACCGCTGTTCAAATGGATCAAACCCAAACTTATCCTAGAGTGATTAATCGGTTTTCAGGAGTATGATTGCACCATGAGAGATGTCATTTTTATTGGAGGAGGACCCGCCGGATCAACCGGTTCAACCCTGCTCAAGAAATACGCGCCAGGAATGGATGTCCTGGTTCTAGAACGCGAAAAGTTCCCTCGTGAACATGTCGGCGAGAGCCAGCTCCCACCGATCTCAATCGTCCTGGACGAAATGGGATGTTGGGACAAAGTGGAAGCCGCCAACTTTCCTATCAAGATCGGCGCTACCTATCGCTGGGGCAACACCAACGACCTGTGGGACTTCCAATTTTTGCCGATTGAACGTGTCGAAGACGAGCCTCGTCCGGCAAAATACGAGGGCTGGCGCAAACTCACCGCGTTCCAAGTCGAGCGGTCTGTCTACGACAAAATCCTTCTCGACCACTCCAGAGAGATGGGTGTCGAGGTTCGAGAAGAGACTAAGGTCGTCGAGATTCTCAAAGAAGGAGATCGAATCACCGGTCTAAAGCTCGAAGACGGAACCATCGAAACCGCCCGATACTACGTCGACGCAACCGGGGCCTCGGGAATGCTTCGCCGCGCAATGGATGTCAAAACGGTTGAGCCTTCGAGTCTGAGGAACATCGCCTTCTGGGACTACTGGAACGACACTGAGTGGGCATTTTCAATCGGAAAGGGCGGCACCCGAGTCCAGGTCATGAGCCTCGGCTACGGCTGGATCTGGTTCATCCCCATCTCTCCCACCCGCACCAGCATCGGGCTCGTCTGCCCAGCGGAGTACTACCGCCAGACTGGCCTATCGAAGGAAGAGGTCTATCTCAAAGCCGTCAACGAAGAGCCACGCATCGCCTCCCTCATCAAAGGAGCAACTGCAGATGGCGAGATCAAGGGAACCAAAGACTGGTCCTACTATGCCGAGCGAACCTATGGAGACAACTGGTTCCTCGTCGGCGAAGCATCCGGTTTCGCGGACCCAATCCTCGCCGCTGGTCTGACGATGGCCCACCTCGGTGCCAGAGAGCTTGCCTACACGATCATGGCCCTCGATCAGCAAGAGCATTCGGAAACTTGGCTCAAGGACCAACTCCAAGAGAACATGACCCGGCGCGTTGCTCAGCACATCCAATTCGCTGACTTCTGGTACACCGCCAACGGCTGCTTTACCGACGTAAAGGAGTTCACCCGAACAATCGCCGCTGACGCTGGTCTTGACTTCGACGCGAACCGCGCCTTCCAGTGGCTCGGAACCGGTGGATTCATGGATGATGGCAACGCGGGCCTCTCCGGCTACGACTTAGAGTCCGTCATCGACACAATTGAGTTCATGACCGAGGGCGAAACCCAGCTCGACGTGTTTAAGTACAACCGCTTCCTCCTGAACATGGATGATGCAGTCGAAGAGGACGTCGCCGGCTACGAGGACGGAAAGGTTGTCTCAAGGCGCCGATGGAGAAAGGGCAAGTCGGTTCTGCCACAGCGAGGAATGTACTACGTCCTTGTCCAGATTCTTCAGCACGGTGGAGATGTCTCATTCTTGGTTCCTAACATGATTGCGGCGATCAAGAAGCATGGTGCGCGTCACACAGACAAAGAGGCTATGTCCTACGGTCTCTGCCACCTCGAATCATTGCTGAAGTCGGGTTGGGTACGGGGTGTCATGGTTCCTGGTCAGCCACCACTAAGATTCGAAATGCCAAAGCACCAGCGGGCAATGCGCAAGAACACGGATACCTTCTTGGAATTTACCGAGGCGTGAGCGACTCGCCGAGGCGGTACGAAGTAGACGTTCTCCCTGGTGAAGTGGACTTTCACCAGTGGAGCAAGATTGCCTACCGCCTCTATGCCCAACGCTACACAAGCAACGGAGTCAACTTCGGGTTTTGGCTAGTCCTTGGCGCGGAAGTGTGCGCATTTGGCACTGGAATCGCGGTGAACAGCATGCCCTCTCCAGCCTTTCTCATCGGTCTGGGTAGCCTCGCGTTCTTGGTCGGCTTCGTCTATAAAGGGCGCCCAGACTGGATGCAGAAATTGTCGATGAAGCCCGACGATAAGCTCATCACTTATACGTTCGATGACCAAGGTTTCGAGATCAAATCCCAAAATGGGAACAACTGGAAGTTCTTGTGGTCAGCCTCCGAGGTGATCTACGAGGATGAGGAGTGGCTCACTTACCAATCTCAAGGTCTCTTTGGTCCAATTGCGTTGGCCCCGTTGCGAAGAGCCGGAATCCTTGACGAATTCATGAGCAGAGTACAACGCCCGCAGTCAGATGGGTAAACATAGCGAGTGCTTCTAGCGCTTGCGACAATTCCTACTTACGCATTGGTCTTCGCCGATGAGTTCAATACCGACGGCCGAGTCGATGGGAAGACCTGGACATACGAACTCGGATTTGTCCGAAACCAAGAGTGGCAGTGGTACCAGCGCAGCAATGTCTTCATCGAAGGCGGAAATCTGGTGATCGAGGGGCGGAAAGAACAACGCCCAAACCCCAGTTTTGATCCAGTCTTTGCCACAAAACTTGGCGCAAAGAAGCCGTCAAACCAGGATGAGTACCGGCGATCCAAACCCTTCGCCGACTACACCAGCGGAAGCATCAAAACCCGCGGGCTGCACTCCTGGAAATTTGGAAGATTCGAAGCTCGGATCAAGATCAACCCCATTGATGGCCTTTGGCCAGCCTTCTGGACCACCGGCAACACAAAGCGATGGCCGAGCTGTGGCGAGATCGACATCATGGAGTTCTATCAGCAGCACATTCACGCCAACACCGCATACGGAGATGGGACACCCAAGTGGGATTCCGCAAAGGTTCCGCTCTCGGAGTTCACCAAAGCCGATCCCGACTGGGCACAGAAGTTTCACACATGGCGCATGGATTGGGACAAGAACTCGATCAAGCTCTATCTCGATGATCGACTCATGAACGAAACCGACATTCGCAACACAACCAATGCCGACGGATTCAATCCCTTTCACCAGCCTCATCCGATCATCCTGAATCTTGCCATCGGGGCGACCGGAGGGAGTACCAAGAATGTCAGCTTCCCAACGAGAATGTTGGTTGAATGGGTACGGGTGTGGCAGACGCGATGACACACAAGCCATTCCTGCGGTCACTCGGAGGCGAAGCCAAGAAGCGCGGAGACTACGCGTTCAATGTTCAAGATAACGTCATCGAACTTGGCTTCAAGTCGTATGAATCGCCTTACGTTTCAGACGCGACCGGCTTCCACGAAGGCTTATGGCATTTCGATTGCGGCGAGCTGTTCCTCCTTCAGCCTGCAACTGGTAGGTATCTCGAGATCAACCTAGCTCCAAACGGCGCCTGGTGGAGTTGTGTTTTTACCGATGTCCGCCAACGAGCTGCTGACATCATGCCACCACAAGTCGAAGTCTGGTCTGATTCGGTGACCGAGGCGGGCTGGTCAGCCGGGTTCCGCCTTCCAATGGTCGAAGTGGAGCGGTGCCTGGGATCAAGTAAGGGCTTGAGTGGCAACATTACCCTCATTCTCGGAGGCTGTCCGGATCGGCAGGTGACGCTAGAGAACCTTCACTCAGTCGCGAAACTCGGAGCCGTCGACTTTCATCAACCTCAAGAGTGGTTAACCCTATCGGACCTACAAACCTAAATCTTCGCTCGAAGTTGATCGACGAGTTGCTCAGCCCGTCGGATGTGAAAATTCCGAACGGAGTCAAAAATCTTGCCTTCGTCGGTCTTCAGATCAACCTTGGTTCGTGCGTGGCACTCAATCGCTCCAACTAAGAGGTCTGCGAGTGCAGCATCGACACCGTGACCCTTCACCACGGGGGAGATTTCATATAGGACAGCGAGCAGAATGGGCGCGGTGTCCTCATCTTTCGCGTCGAAGGTCAACTTCGCCGTCTCAATTGCCTCTTTGTACTTCCCGTTATGGGCCTCGGCCTGAGCCAACCGCAACGTGTCCTGAATGCGGCGATCTTCATCTGCTGGAGCCTTTAACGCCAACTTCAGAGTCTCTTCAGCCTCGATCCAGCGCCGTGAAATGCGCAATATTTCTGCATACTGCCATTGCGACGATAGAGGAACCTTCGCATGGTCAACGTTCTTCAGCAGCTCTTCCGAATACTCGCGAATTTTCTCCATCCGCTGCTCGTCTGTGATTTGCCCTTTCTGGAACTTAACATCGAGCGCATCTGTCGCCTGTTTCAGCAAAGAGTAGGCAACTTCCATCCGATCCTCTTGAGGAATTGTCGAGAGGTCATTGGGATTCTCGTACTGTCCGCATCCGACCAATATCAGCGCGCAGAGCACAAGCCTACATATAGATCGCATATCTCTCCGAAGGGAACAAAGCGTCGCGATAGATTTCTCCACCGCAGAATGTCAGGAGCGCTTTGCCCTTGAACGTCATGTTGTGGAACGGTGCGTTCTTACTTTTACTGAACGACTTGTTTCGGTCGAACTTCCACTCGACGTTAGGGTCAATAACTGTAAGCTGAGCGACCGGAGTTTCACCCGGAACCAAGGTTCCCGCGTCGAGGTGCAGAACCTGAGCAGGCTTCGTGCTGAGCTTGTTAATCGTCTCCAACGGGGTGAGAATGCCCGTGTGCATCAGATTCGTCAGCGTCACCGCCAGCGTCGCCTCAATCGTGCTTGCGCCGTAGGGAGCCTCATCGAATGGAACATCAACTTCGTGGGAAGCGTGTGGGCTATGATCGCTAGCAATACAGTCGATCGTCCCATCCTGCAGGGCTTGCTCAAGAAGCTCAATATCAACCTTGGTCCGCAGTGGTGGTTGCATCTTGAACTTGGTGTCAAAGTCACCAATATGCTCCTCAGTGAACGTGAAGTGCATCGGACAGATTTCACAGGTGACCGGAGCACCCAGCGACTTCATCAATCGGATGATTTCCACTGCGCCCCACGTGCTGACCCTCATGATGTGCACGGGGCAGCCCGTGTGCAGGGACAACAGACAGTTGCGCATCGTGGCAATTTCTTCCGCCGTGCGTGGCGTGCCCTTCAACCCGAGCATGGCCGAAACCGCGCCATCGTTCATCACTCCACCTTCGCTCAAGCTTGTGTCATCACAGTGAGCCATGATCGGCAGGCCGAGTTGGACGCAAAATTCCATCGCGTCCGTCATGAGTTGAGAGTTCTGAACGGGGAATCCTTCGTCGCTTGCCGCAACGATTCCAGCGCGTTTCATTGCGCCCAGATTAGACAATTCTTTTCCTTGCAGTCCCTTGGTCAGAGCGCCAACCGGAGCAACAAACACTCCGCCCGCCTCTGGTGAGGCTGACTTATCAAGAATAAAGTCGATTATCGCGGGATTATCCAGCGGGGGGTTCGTATTTGGCATGCAGCAGATCGTCGTATATCCACCGGCCGCCGCCGCTTGAGTACCCGTTTGGATCGTCTCCTTGTGCTCCTGACCAGGCTCTCTGAGGTGAACGTGCATGTCCACAAGGCCCGGAGTAATCCAGAAGCCTGTGCAGTCGTAAACCTCATCAATGTCAGACAGATCTTCGATTTCCCCGACTTCGATCACCTGGTCATCTTCGATGAGAACGGATCCGATGACGTCAAGCCCTTGGGAAGGGTCGATGATGCGACCATTTCGCAGCAGAGTTCTCACGCGTTACCTCCAAAGCACCAGTACAAGCTTGCCATTCTTACAAAGACTCCATTTTCAATTTGGGAAGTAATCGCCGAACGTTCTCCATCGGCAGTCGGGTCGTCAATCTCGACACCACGGTTTATGGGGCCAGGGTGCATCACGATGCAACCAGGATCAGCGACCTGAAGTCGCTCCGCGTTGATCTGATACATGTGCGCGTATTCGCCAGTGGAGCCAATCATCCCCTGCTCCATGCGCTCCTTCTGCAATCGAAGACAGATCACGACGTCTACGTTTTCAAGGCCCTCGTCCAACTCATCGTAGAACGCCCCAGGCAGGTTGGCGGTCTGAGTAGGAAGCAGGGTGCGAGGTCCGACAAATCTCACTTCAGCCCCGAGCTTCTCCAAAAGCCATCCGTTCGACCGTGCGACCCGCGAATGCTTTACATCGCCGACAATCGCAACTTTCAGCCCTTCGATCGTCCCCTTTCGTTCGATGATCGTAACTGCATCGGCGAGCGCCTGGGTTGGATGTTCGTGCTGACCATCCCCTGCGTTGATCACCGGACCACCAAAGTGCCTTGCCGCAAGAACCGGGGAGCCGCTGGACTTGTGTCGCATGACCAGCCCATCCAGTCGTTCGTGTCGAAGGGTGAGAATGGTGTCCTTCAGCGTCTCTCCCTTACTCATGCTGCTCGCACTGGTGGCGAAGTTGCTCGAGCGCATGCCTAAGTAGTAGGCGGCTTGCTCAAAGCTGACGCGGGTTCGGGTCGAGTTCTCAAAGAACAGCATCCCAACGACTTTTCGGCTGAGGTTAGGAACCGACTCCTCAGCCCGCACTCGCTTCTTGAAGTCTCGTCCCAATGAGATCAACTCGTTGATCTGGTCGGGTTCTAGGTTTCGGATTCCGAGCAGATTCGATGACATTAGGCAATCTCCGTGTTGGCTGGTTGGAGAACAACTGCGTCTTCGCCGTCGTACTCGTTAATCTTTACGACGACGTTGTCGCCGCGTTCGGTCTGGATCGTTCGTCCGCAGAAGTTGGGCTCGATTGGAAGTTCTCTGTGGCCGCGATCAAGGAGTACCGCTAACTTAACCGTCGCTGGTCGTCCGTGTCGAATGAGCGCATCAAGCGCAGCGCGGATTGTGCGCCCGGTGAAAATCAGTTCATCCACCAGCACGACATGCTTCCCCGTCACTTCAAACGGAATCTCGGACTCATCCTCGGTCCGAGTAGGAGCGTCGTCTCGAAATGCTCGAATGTCGAGCTTGCCACAGGGGACAGTCACACCTTCAATCTGGGTCATGTGAAAAGCGAGTCGCTTAGCAATCGGATATCCCCGTTTGAGAACTCCGACTACGACCAGATTTTCTGCACCCTGATTCGATTCCAGAATCTCGTGTGCCAGGCGTCCTAGCGTCCGCCTAATATCGCCTGAATCCAAGATGACGGCGCCCATAGTTGGGACGATTATGGCAGACCAGCACAACTATTAGCCGGTTTATTAGATATCGGAACTGAATTGCGACAGAACACTTCAGTTTTCGGTCGGAAAACCCAATGATTTTTACTGGGTGGAAACACCACGTTACGGGATGAGTATGTCTCAGAGCAACAAACAGTTAAGAAACAGGGTGCAAACCCAAGGTGGTCGGCGTTGGCAATAGCCCGCGTCACCGTCGGTGTGGACATTGGCCACAGCTTTATTAAGGTCGTCCAAGTTGATAAAACTGGGACGGGCTGGAAGGTGGTTAAGGTTGGTACGGCGCCGACCCCTCCAGATGTTTTGCGTGACGGAAACGTCACGAATCCGGCAGAACTCGGCTCGGCAATCAAGCTGGCAATGAAGGATGGTCACATCCATACGAGCCACGCTGTTATTGCTGCCGCAGGTGGAGCGACCTTCGTCAGGACGGTCCCCTTCCCCAAGATGTCGCCGAACATGCTACGAGACTCAGTGAAGTTCGAAGCCGGGAGATACGTACCTGGCTCCGTCGAGGAGTCGTACGTCGAAGCTGAAATTGTCGGTCCACTTTCCGAAACGCAGATGAACGTGTTGCTCGCATCTGCGCCAAAGGATTTGGTCGCAGGAAGAATCGCCGCCTGTAAAGAAGCCGGACTCCACGTTGACATCGTCGATATCGAAACCTTTGCGGTCTATCGAACTCTCGTCGAGACTCACCCACATCGTAGCGCGAGTACGGAGACGTACATGATCCTCAACATTGGGGGATCTAGTACCTCCGTGACTGTGATCGACAAGGGTGTGTTCGTCATGAACCGAACGATGCCCACCGGAGGAAGCACCTTAACCGAAGCTCTTCGTCAGGCATTCAAGTTGGAAACTGTCGATGCCGAAGCCGGTAAGACGGTTCTCGACATGCGAGAGCTATTGGTGGGAGCGGTTGTCGAAAACCCGCCTCTCAAGGTCATGGCTTCACAGGTCGATGATCTGGTCCGCGAAATTCGACGTTCGCTGAACTATCTCCAGACGCAACAACCCCAGTCGGATGGCACCGAACCGGTAGAGGTCGGAGAGATCATCATCACCGGCGGTGGCGCGAAGATGAAGGGGCTCGACGCCTATATCAGTGCGAAGCTAGGCCTGCCCGTCCGCGCTCTGGGCGCCTTCGACAACACCAATATAACCAACACAGGATGTGCGGAAGGGCAGGGCCTAGACCTGACCATCGCCGCAGGTCTTGCCATCAGGGGGCAGCTGAAAGCCGCTTAAGGAGAATACGATGCCACTCATTAACCTAATTGAATCGGATCTCATTGTTGCGAAGAAGGCTGCTCAGCAACTTAGGCTGAGCCAATCGTCTCTCATCGCATCTGCTTGTGTGGTCGGACTTGCTTATGTCTTCGTTCTCGGCCAGGGTGGGATGCTCGCCGCTGAGGAGCAGAGTCTTCAGTCAAAGCTCAAAAAGCTGAAGCCTCTGATCAAATCGATCGAAGAACACAAACGAACGGTTTCAGATCTCGAGCCTCGGCTCAAGACCTTGGCAGACGCCCGAGACCTCACCAGCCGATGGGGACGCTTGCTGAACCACGTTTCGGTGAACACTCCCCAGGATATCTATCTCACCGCAATCCGGTCCGACGCAAGTCAGCCTGATCAGCCCATCAAGGTGACATTTGTCGGAACTGGCAAGTCGCAATCCGATGCCTCTGAATTTGTTCTGCGCTGTCAGAACTCCCAAGACTTGGAGAGCGTGAATCTCGTCGGGTCGCAGGAAAAGCTTCTCAAGCAAGTTTCGGCAATTGAATTTGAAGTAGCCGGCGCTATTGTGGGGTCTGCACCCAAAGCAACCAACGAAGGTGACGACGAAAGCAAGGGGGCGAAGTAATGAAAGCTAAAGTCAAACTGCAACCCAAGTCCTTCTTCCTTCTGGCAGGAGTGGTATTCCTGGCCGGAATGGGGATTGTCTACCTCACCTATTCAAGCTTGGGTGAGCAACAGCGGAATCTGGATGTCCTGAAGGCGGAGCTCAAGGACGAGAAGCTTGTTCAAAAAGAGTTGGATGCGACCAAGGCGACCATTGCTGACCTAAAGTCGAAGTTGAGCCACCTTGAAAATGGCATCCCACAAGCGGCATACGTCGCAACAATGCTCCATGAGCTCGAACTCTTCGGAAAGAAGAACAACCTTCTCATTCTAAGTGTCCGGCCCGTCTTCGCCGAGAAGAGCAAAAAGGAAGGCGACTCTGAACATAAGAGCGCTTACGACGAGCAAAACATCGCAGTTAAGGGCAGAGGCACCTACGGGGATGCACTGCGCTTTGTCGATGCCTTGAAGAACTTCCCAAAGATTGTCGCGGTGAAGTCCTTCACGATTACGCCCAAAGACTCTGGCAAGATCGAAAGTGGGAGTCCGCTCCTCGAGTTTGAACTTGCCCTGCAAGCTTACGCCTTCAAGGATTCTCCTGCATCCAAGGACGAAAACGACAAAGTTGCCCACAACGCGAAGGGGGTGAGCCATGAATCGTGAGAAGAAACAGTTAGTGGTGCTTGGAGTCCTCGCTCTGATGATCGTTTGCGTCGGCGCCTTCCAAATGATGGGCGGCGAAGCGCCAGCCGCTCCTCCAGTCGCCGCTAAGGCTGAGAAGAAGACGGAAGAAACGGCGACATCGAGTACTGAGGAGCAATCCAAGGTGGCAAACCCTGAAGTGGCGCGGCCTCTCGGGAAACGAGACCCATTCGCCCCATCTGAATTTGCGATTTCTGCGAACCAAGACCCGTTCACGAAGCCTGAACCAACCGTTAGGCGTTCGACGGGCACATCCACAGTTCCCCCGGTACTTGATCGTGGAGATTCGAATACTCCGCCGATCTGGGAGCCAGGTGGCAGACAGGGTGACACCGGTCCGTTAATTCCACCCCCACCCAAGTTTGGCTACGTACTCAGTGGCTTCGTCCACGGCAAGTACCCCGCAGCAGTGTTCTCGGATTCAACCGGAAACCAAAAGCTTGTTGAAGTAGGAGGCGCGATTGATGCCTCAGCGACCCTCGTTGCCGTTTACGGCAGCAAAGTGAAAGTGAAATTTCACGAACAGACTCTCTTTTTGACCATAGGAGGAAACCCAAATGACAAATAAATGGATCCGGATCGCCCTTACGGGGCTAGTGGCCGTAGCTGCAACCGCAAGCTACGCCGCCGGGCGCATTACCGGTGTTTCAGTTCAAAAGGTCGGTAAAGGTGTTCAAGTTCTGATCCAAGGATCTGAGCTCGGAAGACCGAAAGCCGAATTCTTGAATACTGCAACCCAGTACACGCTCGAGTTCAACGCGACGCTATCGCTCAAAGGCGACAAGCTCAATGTCTGGCAAAACGGCCTGGAGACAATCCAGCCAATCTTCAACGGAGGAAAAACCCTGTTGAAGTTCAAGTTCGACGAGCCCATCAACGCGGTTGTTACAACCGACAAGAAGGGTGTTTCCGTCGTCTTTGAGCCAGCCGAGCTTCTACTTCTGAGCATGTTGGAGCCGACTCCTAAGGCAGTCGCCAAAGCTGTGGTAAAGCCTACAGCAATTGCCAAGTCCTCGAGCAAGTCGATTCCCAACACTCCTCCAACGGTCAAGGCTCCCGTTGAGTATCTGACGGCATCACTCAGTCAGCCAAAGGTTCGCATCGACAGTATTCCTGCGTTTCGAACCCGCTCGATGCCAACGGCCGTCCCGACGACCCTGCCCGCAATTCGAAACTTCGGACCCCAGCTACCAAAGCAAACGAAGCAGTCGAGTGCGCCTACTCCTACGATCCCACCGATCAAGACAACGATAGCCGCTCAGCCATTCAAGATTGCGAGCACAAAGCCCGTCGTTCCCGGAGTTTCAGGCGAGGATCTTCGCGTGTCGCTGGATTTTGTCAACACACAGATCGTCAACATCGTCAAGTCACTTGCGCTACAGACTCGGGTCAACATTGTTACCTCTCCGGACGTAACGGGGAAGCTGAGCGTCAAGCTGGACAAAGTAACCGTCAAAGAGGCTCTAACCTTGGTGACGTCACTTGCCGGCCTCAAGTACGCACAAGTCGGACGAACCTACATTGTCACGACGGAATCGAAGTTCTTGGAGACGCTCCGAGCGGTTCAAGGTCCTCGAGAAGAAACGGTCATGTCGCGGGTCGTCCCCGTCTTCAGCGGCCAGACGCTTCAAATCAAGCTTGCAGTTCTCAAATCGGTTTCCTCCGAGAACGCATTTGGTCGATTTGAACTGGTTCTTCCTTCCGAGAGAGTCAGCATGACACCTGCAGCCACGGACAAAGAGCCGAAGGCAGCTGGCGGTCTTGTTGGAGAAGGCGATCCCTATATGATGCTGATCGGCTCACCAGGACGCCTCGACGAAGTTGAGAATCTGGTCCGAGCAATCGACCGACAACTCTGCACAGCCCTTGGCGTAAAGCCTCCCAAGACCGTTGATTCAGTGGTCAGGTCTTACACCGTCCACGGTGGTCGTGCAGTGGACCTGATCGAAGCACTCGCCGGAAAGGGCAAGACTAACGTCGGCAACGTCGAGTGCTTTGCAACTCCGACGTCTAGCATCTCGAAGCAGACCATCGTCCTTAAGGGATTTGCCGACGAGGTGGATCAAGTGATCGCCGCCTTCCAGGAACTGGATAGCGACGAAGCCGCCACCATGACTGAATTCCAAGTGTACGATCTGAAGTTCTCTGACCCACGCGCGGTCCGAGAAGCCCTGATCTCAAACATTCCTGGTCTGTCCGTCGTTATCGCACCCAATGCCGTCCTCAACCCGAAGGTATATCAAGAAGATCGACTTCGAAATCAGGCTGAGCAACGAGGTACCGATACCCCTGCACCACAAGGTGGAGGCACTCCAATGGCGAGTGGCCAAGGCCAGCAAGGCCAACAGCAGCAGGGCCAGGGCGGTCAGCAACAGCAACTCAAAACGGACAAGTCCGACGCGAACAGCGGTCTGATTCTTCCGTTCGATGATTACGAGTCGGTTGGTATGCCAATGCGGCTCATCATGAAGGGCAGCCGAGACCAAGTGGAGCGGGCAACCCAGCTCATCCAACAATTCGACGTCGCTCCTCGTCAGGTCTCACTTGAAATGCGTGTCATGGAAGTCAGCCGTGAAGAGCTCCTTCGAGTAGGTATCGATTGGAACCTGTTTACCAGCGGAGCACTGAAGACGATCCGATTGAACAACCCAACGACCGGTTCAAACAACCGAATCGGAGTCAGCGTCCAAGGCAGCGATGTCTCGGGTGATGTCTCCGCCATTCTTGACTCAATCTCGAACGGTAGCCGGCTCATCTCTCGACCAAACATGATCTGTAACGATGGTAGATCCAACGAAGTCTTTGTCGGCGACGTCATCCGCTACATTGAATCGATCATCAGTGGTCAGAACGGTCCTTCGGTTACCCAAGGTACGGTCAGCACAGGGGTTCGCCTCGCCGCCTTCCCAAGGCTCGGCGGAGACGGAACGATCAATCTCGACCTGCGAACCAAGGTTGTCTATCTTAAGGGCTGGGAAGTCGTGAGCCAAATCGGCGGACGGCTACCGCAGACGAGCGAGCGCACCGCGCAGAACTCGATTACCCTCAAAGATGGCGAGACCTTTGCAATCGGTGGACTCATCCAACAGGAAGACCGAAAGTCCATGACCGGACTACCGATCCTCAAGGATCTGCCAATCTTCGGTCAGTTCTTCCGAAGCACCCAGACCGACAAGGTCAAGACCGAATTGGTGATCTTTGTGACCGCAAAGATGATCAACGTAGGCCAAGCCAAGTCGCTTCCAATGGAGAAGGATACGTCGCTCAACCACGATGGCTCCTTCAAGAAGGGCCACGCCCTCGTGAACACAGAAAGCCCAATCAAAGTGGGCAAGAAAGGAGGATCAATCTAATGAAACGCGCAGTAATCGCACTGTTCGGTCTCGCGCTACTGACAGGGTGCGGCGGAGCAGGTGACACCGCTTTCCTGCCTAGCCTCTACAAAGGAAGCTGGACAGGGACCTGGGCAAGCGGAGATGCGAACGACAATGGCAACATATCGTTCGCTGTCACTACCGACGGAAGCTTGTCGGGCACCATGGCGGATAAGACAGGTGCGACGGGCAACATCGCTGGATTCGTCAACAAGTCCGGCAGCCTAACCGCTGTGACCAGTTTCGCCGCAGGTGGGAACATGGTCATCGGCGGAACCGTTACAACGAACGGTGGCAGACTCATCGGCAGTTTCACTTATACACGCCTCGGCGTGAACTACGGGGGCAACTTTGACGTTGGAACCGGATCCTCAGGAGGAGGCTAGACCATGAAAGGAATCAAATTAGGAGTGGCGGTTCTCGCCCTCGCATTCGTAGGCTGCGGTGGACAAGGTGGAGTCGGGACTGGCTTCCCAGATCCTCCAACCGGATCGGTACTTCTCGCCTCTGGTCCGGGAATCAATGGCGGAACCTCTTTGCGTATCTACCGAGCTGGAGACACTTGGGAGTATGCGGTTTCGGGAACCATGTTGCGCGAGGAGTTCGATCAGTCATCAACTCGAGTGAGTCGCAACCAGGGACCGGTAACCGGTTCGATGACGCGAACAATCACTGCCGTCACCGTAACTGGTATCGGACCTTGCTTCAAAGTCACAGATGCTCTGACGTTCAAGCTCAACGGCGGGCTTCCGACGGTCGAAGTTCTGGAAACCTATCTTTCACAGGCAGTAGACGGATCGGTAACCATGCTCGGACGACGACAGAATAGCTCGAACGCAGCTCCTGGTGTCGGTGGTTCAACACAGCCATGGCTTCCGGGAACTTTGGGTGCGGGCGCCAGTGTCGGTGGTGCGGGTCGCTTTGACCACACTCTGACGGGCTACCCTTCCACCACATTTGACATCTCGACGGCCTTTGCAGTCACCGGTTCTAGCACGGTTACGGCTGACTCGTCTCCCGTGTTCAACACTTGGCGGGCTCTCTACACCGACAGCATGCACAACAACTGGAGTGTCATGGCGTGGTTCAAGGCCTTCAACATCTCGAACGGATTCATCTTCAAAACTAAAGAAGACATCAGTTCGACGGATGAGTGGGCAGCCTCAATTGGAGCTCCGGTTGAGCGAAAGTACAACTCAACTCGAATTGATTCCGTTGTCCATGGTGACGTGAGCTACACTCCTCCGACATATGACGGAACGACGGGTGCCCTGATTACGCCAGAGTCAATCGCCTACGAATATCACACAATCAACCGCACACTGAACCTAGATATGGTTCTGCGACGACGGTCACTTCAGTAAAGCTTCGCTTTACGACCACGCTTCGAGGCATTCCGTTCGCGGGATGCCTCTTTGCTTTCTCCCTCAAGATATGCGTAGCTTTCCATCGTCGCATGCTCAAGTGGCTTAAGCGGAAGCTGATAGAGCTGGTGATCGTCGACCGCCGAAGGAGCAGGCAGATAAGACTTAACGAAGGGCCGCTCGAAGACCCAAGAGAACACCAGCGCGGCAACAACGATTGCCGGCAAAGCAACCGCAAGCAGGTATGCCGTCTCCATTTCCGGTGTCGCTGCCCAAGCCGGTCGGTAAACATAAATTGCCTGCAATAGTGGGTGATGGATCAGATACAAGCTGTAGCTCGCAACACCAATCCGAACCAACCAACGCGCGCTCAACGCGCGCTGAGCAAGTCCTCCCGGTGAGATCGTCGCGGAATAAAGAAAAGCTGCTGTCGCAAAGCCACAAGTCAAGTCGCTCGCAATCAACGTGGTCGCATCCAGGCTATTCCCAACAACAGCCTGTTGGTAAACCATGTAAAACGTCGAAAGCAGACCCGCCCAAAAAATGGCGAACCCATAAGCTGGTTTGAGCCCCTTCACCGGGTCGGGCCGATGGGCGTAATGAGCAGCCATCATCCCCGCAACAAACAAGATCGCAAACCAGGAATACATCTTTGCTGCGCCCGGTACGTAGGCGGCAATCAGGAGCGATGGAATCGAGATCAGCAGCAACAGCTGGATCGGCGAACGCTTCTGCATCACAAGGATCAACCAAGGGAACAGCAGATATAACTGCGCCTCAATCGAAATACTCCAAAGAGCTCCATTGATCCGGTACATCCAGTCCATCGAGAGGTTCTGGATCAAAAAGACGTGTGCCAACAGGCTATCCAGGGTGACGGGCAATCCGCTAGAAGCCTTCACATAGGTATCAAACGGGCGGATATCCTTGTTCGGCCAAGTGACCCAGTAGCAGATACCAACAGAAAGAGCTAGGGTCGCATAGTATGCGGGAAGAATTCGGAGTGCGCGGCGTTTGAAGAACCCACCAAGTCCGTACACCCTGCCATCACCACGCTGGAAGAGACCGTACTGAAGGCAAAAGCCCGAAAGCACGATAAACGCAGCAACTGCCAGATGCCCGTTTCGAAACGCTCCCATCGCATTGGCGAGAAGTGTCCCTTTGGTCTGATTGAAACGCGCCGAATCCGAAGGGATCACCATCGAACAAAAGTGGCTGACAACGACATACAGCGCGGCTAGAGCTCGCATTCCTTCAATGAATTCGAGCTTTGCACTGGCCTCTGTAAATCGTTTACTCTTTCTCAAGTCGAATCGTAACCTCTGGCTACTGCAATCGTCGTACCATAAAGGCATGAATACGGTTCGAGGATTGATTGGGTTCATTATGATTGTTTTTGCGGCGGTCGGTTTAGGCCAAAACGTGGCATACCGAACGATCGCTTCTGGCACGAACGCCGCTGAAAAGCAACAGCGGATGTTCCATATCACCGACCAAGGAGCTCTCGAGAACTACCTCAAGGTTGCACAGTCAAATAGTCGCCCCAAAGTCGATTTCTTCAAGGATCGAGTCGTGGCAATCTTCCTCGGCACTCGGCCAACCGGTGGATATGCTGCCTCTGTAAGAAGCGTCTCAGTCGTCGCAAATGTCGCGACCATCGAAGTCACCGAAGCCACCCCTGCCAAAGGGGACATCACAACCCAAGCCCTGACCAGCCCCTGGGTAATGATCGCGATTGATCGTTCGGTCCTGGACTTCAAACTGAACGTCACTAAAGTGCAACAGGATGGCGGAATTCTGGTCGGACCTTACACAGTCTGGTATCCCGGCTACTGGTCGCCCTGCATGGACGGCTACTACGATGGCTTCTACAACCCATTTGGACAAGTCTTCTACACCCAAGACACGTTCAATTATTGGGTGCAACAGTCAGGGTTCAGCTTCAATTCCCCCGGGCTCTCATTCAATTTCCAAACTTCGGCCCTCGCAATTGTCTCGCTTGGTCGATTCAGTCAGGGATATTCATGTGCGGTTGAATCAGTGGTCTACAACCAAGGTGCCGCCAAGGTGCTTGTGCGCAGAACAACTTCTCAGCAGCAACAACGAGGTGCTCGATGGTTCGGAGTTGGCGTTGATCGTTCAGCTCGCTCGATTGCAACCGAGTATTTCGACGACTCATCCGTCGTCCTTGCCTATCAAGGCGGTGCGATGATGCAACCCGCATCGGTTGGTCTAATCTTGTCGGCTTCCCAAATCCGAACAATGCAAAACACCGTGACCATCAAGGGGTTCTCACCCAACACCGAAAGCTTGGCTGCCGTCACGGTGAGCCCACAAGGTCGCAGAGGCTATAAGTTCGAAGGAGTCTCCTACCGAGGCAACCAAGCGGTCGCACTCTTCTCTCGACCAACGACGACGCCTGATTCGAAATCGGAGACGTACTTGATCCGAGTTCCCCGCGGAGTCGGTTCGATCATCGTGGAAGACCTTCCGGCCAAACGCGCAACGCGCTAGCGCTTCGCCAGGCCTTGGGAGTGCAAAAAGTCGCTCAGTCGCTCGCGACCAGAGAGTCCCTCGTCACGTGTGCGGGCCGCATTCTTCAGCGACCACGGCATGTCTGTCGCCATGCCTTGTGATCCAAAGAACTCGGCGGCGCGGGCGTCATATTCCGCCGGATCCAACTCCGCACCATAGACTTCTTCGAACCACACCTGATCCTGCCGTAAGCGCGGCTTGATCTCGGCATGTGCCGATTCCGCCGGAGTTCCAATGCACAAGCCAAAGACTGGGGCAACGTGGGATGGTAATTGAAGAAGCTGCTTGATCGTGTCCGGCTGATTCCGCAATCCGCCGATATAACAAATTCCGAAGCCCAAGGACTCCGCGGCGCAAACCATTCTCTCCGCTGCTAGTGCGGCATCGATAATTGCGACCGTGTACATCTCGATGGTGTCCAGTCCGCTGGGCACTTCTCCGGCGTATTCAGCGGTGCGATGAAGGTCTGCGAGAAACGCAAAGAAAAGCGGAGCTGTGAGAACCTGTTTCTGACTCCCACACGCTTCCGCAACTGCCGCTCGACGCGTAGGGTCCTTGACCGAGATGACAGACCAAGTCTGCAGATTGCTGCTTGTTGCGGCTGATTGAGCTGCGGCAACGAGGCCCTGCACCATAGAATCGGGAATCTCTTCCTCCTTGAATCGGCGAACCGATCGGTGAGTCAGTAACGAGCCAATTTCATTGAGAGAAAATCCGGCTTCGGATCCAAATCGCTTCTGCCAAGCTTCTTCGAAGGTTTCGCCAAACATGACTAGCGAACGCCCTTTGCTTCGTGCTCTTTCATCCGATCCATCTCGATCTGTCGTTCCTTCTCGAGTGCTCGTTTACTCAACGCATTTCCCCAAGCCCGACCGCCATAGTACGTTGCAGCAAGGCAGAAGACAAAGAACAAGAGGGTGCCGATAAGCAGGCCAATCGCGAATTTTTTGCCGTTGATCGGCTTCGGTGAATCAAATGTTCCCGGAATGTGTTCGCTCATTTTTTGTCGTCCTCTAAACTTCCCTCAAATAGTTTACGCAACCTTTCGCGCTCGGCTCTCTCCTGTTCTCGTAAAAACACGTCGTTTAGGTAAGCGTCTTCCTTTTGTTTCTGAGCTTTGGTCGGTTTAGCGTTGCCCGCAAATGTTCTCAACTGACCATATCGAATTGGCAATCGATTCGAGGCGTACAGATAAGCCAGCAAGCAACTGATGAGCGACAGTACACCAAGAGGTAAGTTCCCGGCCCCATAGGTGACCAATACGGAAGCTACGCCGAACCATCCGATCCACTTTGCCTTGACCGGAATCAGACCGAAAATCATAACCGTCGCTTCTGGTTGCCGCGTTGCCCAAATTACGGTTAGCGCGGAGTTCGGAATCAGAATCCCGTAAAGCCGCTGTTGAAAAATGACGAACGGCAAGAGGCTTACCACGATCAGAACCGCAAGGATCATCCCGAACCGGGCGGTCGAATGGTCCCGCTCAACTGAACCACCAATCGACAACAGCCACAACGGCAAAAAGACGAGTCCAAGCGCGCCTAGATCGTTAACCAAAGGGTAGGTCACGGCCGTCCAGAACTTGGGCAACATGGACCCGTTGAACCCAAAATTGGACACCATCAACTGTTGCGACCCAAGTGTTAGAATCGCACCCAAAAGAACGAGTCCCGTCAAACCAAGCGTGACCGGAGTTCTTCGTCCAGCATCGCCAAAGAGTGTGCCGAGTTGCGGCGTAGCCATATGTTCCTATTATGGTTCAACGTCTCAATTCGCTTATGATTCAGTCAAATTCCTGAATCTCTACTGTTTTGTGTAGTTTCATGAAACGGCACGCCGACTTTTCTCGTTAGTAAAACGCGAAAGGGAGTAACCGCTCGGGCTTGCCCGAGACATGGATTCGTCAGTACGGGTGAACGCCCCGGATTCATGAGCCACCAAGAGATTGGTGCTGCGCGGTGAGACTTTTGGGGGGCGAAACAGCCTGTTTGTTTCGTCACATCTTGTTGAGGTCGCCCACTAGTTGAATCTATCTTTTCTTGCTGCCGTACTCAATGTGCTGAATCCGTCTCAGGCAAATCTGAATCTAGATGCTGTCTTAAGAGATGTTGACCGAGCATTTCCAAAGCTCATGGCAACCCGACTTGAAGCGGCGGTTGCACGAGCCAAGAGCCAAGAAAAGCGCGGAGCATTCGATCCAGTGCTGTCTTTCGATACCGAGTTCTTACGATACAACTCGTCAAGTGACCCCGGCAAGGCAAAGACGACCTCGATGTCTGACGCCGTCGTCGAAGTCCTCGACCGAAGCGGTGTCAAGTTCTCCGTTGGCGGCAGGCTCAACCGTGGCGCAGTAAAATCTCCCGCCTCCTTTACTGGCTCATCCGGGGAGTACTTCGTCTCGGCAAAGATCCCTCTACTGAGAGACCGGATCAATAACGCCAAAACTGTCGCCGAACAACAAGCCCTCCTCGGCGAGCCAATTGCCGACCAGTTCATCCGCGAAGCGCAGCTTGGACTCTTCGAAAAAGCCGGAGCCGCATACTGGGAACTCGTCGGCGCCAAAGCCAAGCTGGATGTCGCGGCAAGACTTCTCAAAGTAGCAACCGACCGAGCCGAATACATCCGAGAGCGAATTGCAAAAGGAGCAAATCCTCCGATCGACCAGCAGGAAGCCAACGCCGAGGTTGCCCGGCGGCAAGGCGGGTTGGACAAGGCAGAGCGTGACGTCCAAAAGGCGGAGATCAAACTCGGTCTTTACCGCTGGCGAGAGGATGGTTCCACAATCGATGTCTCACGAACTCAGGTCAATGTCTCAGACTTGGAAGGTCGTTCAGCTGTTGTTGACGCCAAGAAGGCCCGAGACACCGCCACCCAAGATCGCCCAGAACTACTCGCTCTCCGACTGAGCCAGCAAGTACTGGGTCTAGAACTCGGTCTTGCGCAAAACGATCGGAAGCCGGGACTCGATTTGGTTATTGGCCCAGGCCTTGATCTTGGGGCCGATTCGATCGGAAACACGATGAAGGCCGGCGTGTTCTACACAATTCCGTTACGGCAGAACTCCGCCGACGGTCGGATCAATGCCACTAAGTCCAAGCTCCAGAAACTGGACTTGGAATACAAGCAGCTTGAGCGAGCGGTCCAGATCGAGGTCAACGACGCCCTCTCGGCCCTCGCTCAAACTGAAAAACGAGTCGGTGCTGCTGTCGAAGAGGTCGCGGCGAACTTAGCCGTCGAAGAGGGAGAAAAAATCAAGTTTCTAGAAGGTGCAAGCACCCTGTTCCTCGTCAACCAACGAGAACGAGCACGGGCAGAATCGGAGTCAAGGCTAATCGAGGTCAAAGTTGAGCTTCAGCTCGCTCGACTTGCCTTACTTGCCTCGACCGCACAGCTAGGAGGTGCCAAATGATCAAAGTCTCGCCATTGAAACGCGTAGGGAATCTGTTGGTTCATGAACGGAGCGAGCTCTGGGTCCTCCTGACATACACAATCACCCTGGTCATCTTCTCGTTGCTCATTCCGTTAGCGATGAACGCGTTGGTGAACTCAGTCGCAGCTGGTCTCTTCGTTCAGCCGGTTGTGATCCTGGCCCTCCTCGTCTTTGGCGCGCTCTTTATGGGCGGTGTCATGCAGATGATGCAACTCAACTTAGTTGAGGCGATTCAACAGCGGATCTTTGCCGAAAATGCAATGAAGATCGCCGACGTACTTGCCCGAGCATGTCCCCGAAGTCTCCGCGCCGAGTACATCCCCGAACTCGTCAATCGCTTCTTTGACGTTCTCACTGTCCAAAAGGCGGTTGCGAAGCTGCTTGTCGACGGCGCGACTGCGGTTGTCCAAGCCGTCCTCGGTCTTGCCATTCTGGGCTTTTATAGCCCTGGTCTTTTGCTTCTTGACTTGATCCTCATTGTTGGACTTCTGGTGATCACGGTTGTCTTTGGTGCAGGCGGGCTCCGAACGTCGATTGTTGAGTCGAAAGAGAAGTATCACGTCGCGGATTGGCTCGAAGACATCGCGCGCTGCAATGTCTCTCTCAAAGTCCACGGTAATCGAGACTATCTAACTCACCGAGCGGACGATTCTGTTCTGCGATACATCAAGCAACGGCAACAACACTACGCCGTCACGATTCGGCAGGCCGGTAGCTTCTACTTCTTCCAAGCTGTCGTACAAGCATCCGCCCTCGCAGGTGGAGGTTGGCAAGTGATCAACGGCGAGCTCACTCTGGGACAACTCGTCGCCGCTCAGATTATCATCACCACAGTTCTTGCCGCGCTTGAAAAGCTCGTCCGGCAGTCGGACGTATTCTTTGATCTCCTCACGGGCCTCGATAAGGTTGGTCACGTCGCCGACATCGAAACCGAACGCACTGGCGGCAGAGAACTCCCCCATCCTGATCAATCCAAGGGCCTCGAAGTGATCTGCCGGAACGTTCGATTCCACTATGATGCTCTCAACCCCATTCTCAATGGAATCGATCTGATTCTGAACGCTGGCGAGCGAGTCTCTCTAGTCGGAGCAAGTGGTGCGGGCAAGAGCACCCTCGGAGCGCTACTCTGTGGCCTCGACGACCCCTCTCATGGAACCATCGAACTCGACGGCGTTGAGTCAAGAACCCTGTCTCTCGACTCACTCAGAAGCCACGTCTCCATGATCGGCTACGAAAACGAACTATTCGACGGGACCATCGAAGAGAATATCCTGGTCGGTCGCGAGCACATCTCACCGCAAGATGTCCGATGGGCGCTAGACGTATCGCAGCTCACTGACGAACTCTCCGAAATGCCCGATGGCCTACGAACCAAGGTGATTTCGATGGGCAAAAACCTCTCTCGAGGTCAAGTGCAACGGCTCCTCATTGCGCGAGCAATTGTCGGTCGCCCTCGGCTTCTCATCCTCGACGAAGCGTTCACCGGGATTGACGAGCGCCAAACTCTGAAAATCCTCGACGCGATCTTCAAGGAGTCCAATCATTGGACGATTATCGATATCTCACACGACCCTGAGGTGGTTCTCCGGTCCGACAAAATATATGTGCTCCAAGATGGCATTATCATGGAGGCGGGTCAGGCTCTTCA
This sequence comes from uncultured Armatimonadota bacterium, assembly GCA_903927345.1. Lineage (GTDB taxonomy): Bacteria > Armatimonadota > Fimbriimonadia > Fimbriimonadales > Fimbriimonadaceae > Fimbriimonas. The sequence continues at coordinate 67,437 of CAIYMO010000031.1, forward strand.
ACTGTCGAACAACGAGTTTGGCTCGTTCTGCCAGCTGTTCCCCAGGCTCAGCCGCCAAATCCGAATGGGAGGTGCGAACTAAATGCGACGCGCGTTAAAGGAAGTTAGGTCAAAGTCGTCAGGAAAGCGAATTGCCCGAGTAATCCTGTTCCTTCTGGTGCTCTCAATTCTCATCCTGTGGCTTGTGCCCTGGCAGCAAACCATTGTGGGAGGGGGGCAAGTCTCGGTCTTCAACCCCGCCTTTCGGCCCCAAACGATTGAAGCCCAGATTCCCGGAAGGATCGTCAAATGGAACGTATCCGAAGGACAGTTTGTCAAGGAAGGGGACGTCTTAGCGGAGATCGAAGACATTGATCAAAAATTCCTCGATCCAGAAATCGAGCAGAGAATGTCCGGTCAGCAATCGGCCCTCACTCAGAGCCAAGAGTCCGAATCAGCCCGAATCGCTCGCATCACCTCGCAGGTCGGCGAAGTTCGCTCCTCTAAGATTCAGCAGCTCAAGAACGCTAACGAGCGCATTAGCCAAGCCGAGAACCGACTGAAGGCATCAAAAGCAGCGCAGGCTCAAGCTGAGCAGAACCTTAAGGCCTTCATCAAAGTCGCAAAGGCTTCTGCAGAGCAACGAAAGCTCCAAGCCCAAGATATCGTCCGCCAAAATGAGCAACTGTTGATCACAGCCCGGCAACAATTCGAAGTTGAGAAGAAAAACTTCGACCGAGTTTCATACTTGGCGAGCAAGGGCCTCGAATCCACCCGAAACTTTGAACTTGCTGAAGCGAGCCAAGTCGCCGCCCAAGCCCGGGTTAAGCAACTTGAAGAGACCGTTGCCGCAGCAAAGCGGACAGTCGCCCTCGGCGCGCTCGGCCAAGACCAAGCTGAAATCGACATCGCGCGTCAACGCGAAGCGGTAACCCAGGCAAAAGAAGGCGTCCTCGCGGCAGATCGGGATGTCTCCATCGCAAAGAATGATCTCGTCCGAATCGAGAACGATGCAAGCGCCACCATCGCGAGCCTAGAGGCCTCCCTGCAAAGCGCAGAGAGCACGAGAGCCAAAGCCTCCTCTGATCTCGAAAAGATCAAACTGGAATCGGCTAACGTAACCGGTCGACGCAACCAAGCGCAAATCAAAGCCCCTGCCTCTGGACGATTGATCAATATCGCCCGGTTCGGCGCAGGTTCAACGGTAAAAGCTGGTGATGTCCTTGCCACGATCGCCCCCGAAACGAAAGATCGTATCGTCGAGATGTTGGTTACCGACAACGACGTGCGCTTCATCAGTCTCGGACGCCCTGTCCGGCTGCAGTTCGCCGGATACCCTGCAGTTCAGTTCTCAGGCGCTCCCGGAGTCTCTGTCGGTACCTTCGGTGGAACGGTCCAATTCATCGACCCCGTCGACGACGGATCCTCGCGATTCCGGGTCCTGGTCAAAGAAGCTCAGCACGTGTTGCCGGGTGGAAAGAAAGATGGTCCCTGGCCCCCCTCTGAAAATCTGCGCCCTGGCGCCGAAGCCGTCGGATGGATCATGCTCGATACTGTCCCACTTGGCTTCGAACTCTGGCGACAGTTCAACAACTTCCCGCCGAGAATTCCAAAGGGTGACCCGTTGCTCGGAAAGGCCGGAAAGAAGGAAAGCACGGACCAAAAGGTCAAAGTCGACAAGGAAGACAAAGCCGACTACCTCAGCCCAACCATCAAGGTGAAGGTAAAGCGATAAACTAATCGCATGGCTCGTTGTGCGGTAGTTCTTCTTTCAGGCGGACTCGATTCCGCCACCGCTCTCTCTATCGCAAGAGCAGAGGGGTTCGAAACCTACGCGATGTCGTTTGACTATGGGCAACGACATCGCGTAGAGCTCCAACTCGCTGGCGAGCAAGCACGCCTTCAAAAGGCATCGAAGCACATCTCGGTCATGATTGACCTCCGCCAGTTCGGTGGCTCGGCCCTCACCGACGCGATGGAAGTCCCCAAGGACCGGAGTGAATCCGAGATGGAATCGGAAATCCCGATCACCTATGTCCCTGCCCGAAACACCGTCTTCCTCTCCTATGCCCTCGCATGGGCAGAGGTGCTGGGTGCGCTCGACATCTTCATCGGCGTCAACGCAGTTGACTACTCTGGCTACCCAGACTGCCGACCGGAGTTCATCTCTGCCTACGAAGAGATGGCGAATCTAGCTACCAAGGCCGGAGTCGAAGGAAAAGGCCTCACCATCCATACCCCGCTAATCGACCTTAGAAAATCTGAAATCATCGCCACGGGCCTAGCGAAAGGTGTCGATTACTCCCTCACCTCAAGTTGTTACGATCCTTCACCCGAAGGGAAGCCCTGCCGTCGCTGCGATTCTTGCCAAATACGAGAAAAGGGATTCGCTATGCTCGGCCTCACAGACCCCCTGGTGAAAAAATTTGAAGGTTAAGGTCTCCGAGATCTTCCACTCCGTTCAAGGCGAAGGTCTCCTCGCCGGAGTCCCATCGACCTTCGTCCGCCTCTCCGGCTGCAATCTCCGCTGCACTTGGTGTGACACGCCCTACGCCAGCTGGAACCCCGAAGGCGACAGCATGGAAGCGAACGAGATCGTCGACAGAATTGTCGAAGGTGGTCTCAACCACGTCGTCCTGACCGGCGGCGAGCCCATGCTGTTCGAGGCAACCGAACTCATCTCCCAAGCCTGCCACGACCTCGGCAAGCACGTCACTATCGAAACCGCCGGAACAATCAGTCGAAAAGTTCACTGCGACCTGATGTCGATCAGCCCAAAGCTTAAGAACTCTGTTCCTACCGAATCTCCAGATTGGGCATCGCGACACGATCAGCTCCGCATCCAAATTCCCGTGCTTGCCCAGCTCCTCAACGACTTCGATCACCAACTCAAATTCGTTGTAACAAGCGCCACAGACCTCCTCGAAATCGATCAAATTCTGGAGCAACTGCCCCCCATCCAGCCCTCCAGAGTCCTCGTCATGCCCGAGGGTCGCGATTCCCAGAAGCTGTGGCAAAGCGCGCGCGAGCTTGTCCCGCTTGTTATGGAGCGCAATTGGCGCCTAGCCCCCCGGATGCAGATCGACCTCTTCGGGGACACGAAAGGAACCTAAACGGGTACCATTATGGTTCCGAAATGAAGATTTACACCTCCGAGAGCGTGAGCATTGGCCACCCGGACAAAGTAGCCGACCAGATTTCCGACGCCCTCCTCGACGAGTTCCTAAAAAAAGACCCGAAGAGCCGCGTTGCTGTCGAAACGATGATGGCCCACGGCGTCGCCATCGTTTCCGGCGAAGTCTCGACCACAGCTTACGTGAACGTTCAGGATGTGGTTCGACGAACGATCAAAGAAATCGGCTACACCAGCACCGCAGTCGGCTTTGACGGCGACAACTGTGGTGTCCTCGTTGCCATCCAAGGCCAGTCGGAGGATATCGCCCAAGGCGTTGACACCGGCGGCGCAGGCGACCAGGGAATGATGTTCGGTTACGCAACCAACGAAACCGACGAACTGATGCCCCTGCCCATCACCATTGCCCACGCAATCATGCGCAAGGCAGTCGAAGTTCGACGAAACAATCCGAAGCTCGGTCTGCGACCTGACGCAAAGAGCCAAGTTTCCGTCATCTACGAAAACGACAAGCCGGTCTCCATCGACACCGTCGTTGTTTCGCACCAGCACGATGACGTTGACGTTCTCGGAATCGAAATTCCTCAAGAGGAAATTCAGCGACGCGTGCAGGAGTTCATAATCCAGCCCGTCCTTGAAGAGTACAAGCGGTTCATCACCAAGGATATCACCTACCACATCAACCCAACCGGTCGATTCGTTAAGGGTGGCCCAGCAGGTGACACCGGTCTCACCGGACGAAAAATCATCGTCGACACCTACGGCGGAATGGCTCCCCACGGCGGTGGCGCGTTCAGCGGAAAGGACCCCACAAAGGTCGACCGATCGGCTGCCTACGTTGCGCGCTTCCTTGCTAAGAACATCGTCGCTGCCGGCCTTGCCGAGCGAGCCGTCGTTCAGCTTGCCTACGCAATCGGTGTCGCCCAGCCAGTCGCGGTAAACGTCGATACCTTCGGCACCGAGACCATCGATCCAAACGAGATCATTAAGCGAGTTCGAGATAAGGATCGATTCGATCTCTCGCCAGAAGGGATTAAGAACGAACTCGACCTGCTTAATGTGACCTACCGTCCAACAGCAATGAACGGCCACTTCGGCAACAGCGCCTTCCCATGGGAAAGCACGAAGGCTGTTTCCAGGCTCAAGTAATTGGGCGAACCCAAAGACTACATCTTGTTATAAACAGATGTAGTCTTTGCGGTTGAGAGTTCAAGGGTGCTTCCCTTGATCTTAATGCCATAAGCGGACTTGGTGCCGTCCTCATTCAAGAACAGAAGATTCTTTCCGTCAATCTTCCACTCCATCTTCGTGTTGACATCCTTCTCTCCGCCAGGAGATGAAATCTTTCCGATCATCGAAGCCGCTCCAGTTTCCTCGAGCGTAAGAACTAGCTTCTTATCGGGTGTTTGCCACTTACCAGCGTAAACCTTATCAACTGCTCCCTTGAACTCAATGGTCGGCATGGTTGGCGCGTTCTGGGCCTCATCTTCCTCGTTCTTGCAACCTGCAAGCAAAACGGAGGCGATCACAACGGCGAATAGGGGTTTGATGGTTTGGTACATAGAAAAATTGGCAAGATTCATTTCTGAATCTTGCCATATTGTTTAGGGAATTATCTTCCCTGGCTGCCTTGGCGCTGCGACATTGATTTTGTGTAAGCGTCCATTTCCTGTGCGTGCTTAGCCGCCTCAGGAGGCATTTCCTTCAACTGCGCCTCGGTAGGAGGAGGAGTTGGAGGGTTGGTTTTGACTTCGCCCTCGCCGGAGCCGCAACCCGCGAGGATTGCAGCAACGGCTACGATTACTAAGAAGCGTGTCGTCATAGAGGTGAGTCTTGTCCTGCGCATGGGTTGCCTGGAGCGAACATCCAAGTCCACGAATCGCCGTAAGGGAAGTGGCTGAAGCCAGGATAGACCTGGGTGCACCAGTTGAGGGCGAACTTTCGAACGCTCTTCGCGTGGCCGTCAGCCCAAACTGCGTTGGCCTGAAGGGTGTATCGGTAGCGAGGCATGGACCACTGGTTGTAGTTGTTGCCGTCGCCTTCGTTCTTAGCACCCGAGTTTGGTCCACCGGTAACGTTTGGTGGCCAGGTTTCTCCGCCGTAGAACCACCAGTCGCCTTCGAGGGTTCGTGCACCCTCTGGACCGCCGCCCCACTGGGTCGTAAGACCGATTGAGGTGATGATCAACTGGTTAGCTGGTCGTGAGAATCGAGTTTGGCTGATCGATGGCTTAGGAGCCACGGTGCCACCTGGGTATCCGGTTTCAATGAGACCAGAGTAGTCGCCAGGAGCGATTGCTTCTGGGAAGATCGCGTTGTGAGCAGCATAGCCGTTCTTCGAGTTGGAAGGCTCAGCTGGTCCGCGCCAGAGTCCGCCTACTGCTCGTGCCTCGCCTTGGGTCCAAGGATCGCTCTTGTCGGAGCCATTCTTGATGTAAGGCATGGTGAGCTCTCGCCAGCTGTACCAGAACTGGTTGGACTGGTTAGGATCCTTAGCATAGCCACCGCGTGGGAAGTAGTCGTCAGCATCCGCAGAGTACATCATGACGCCAAGGCCAATCTGCTTCTGGTTCGAAAGGTCTGCAGTCTTCTTAGCAGCTTGTTTGGCTTGTGCGAAGACAGGGAAGAGGATAGCGGCCAAAATCGCAATAATCGCGATAACCACTAGGAGTTCAATGAGCGTAAACGCTTTTTTCATGATTTCAACACCTTCATTGGTGAATTACCGCGTTCGGAACAACCCAAACACAGCAACTTCATTAGCATTATACAAATGTTTTGCCAAAATGCGCGAAAAATATTTATCTGTAAATCATTTTTTTGTGCAGGCCTAAAAAGACAACTCCCCCCACGAAGATTTCGTGGGGGGAGTTGTAGCTCGCCTTACTTACCTGAGTTCTGGCCTGGTACCGGGCCCTTCAGAGCTTCCGGCGGAGGTCCCATTTTCGCTGGGTCATAGGTTGCACCGCTCGGAGCAGATGGTGGCCCACCTGCTTCGGGAGGAGGAGTCTTACTAGGATTTCGGAAGTGCTCTTCTTCATCCTTGGTGGCGGTTGCTTCGGAGCTTCCGCATCCGGCAAAGGCCATTCCTACTGCGATACAACAAGTTAAGGCGATCAGTTTTCTCATCGATATGCGTTCCACATGTTTCTTTCTGGATTTGCAGACTCGTTCGGGTTGGTGGATCGAGGATCCAAGGTCTTTGCGTGGCTGTCAGCAAATACGAAGTTCTGCTTTTCGCCATAGGCTCCAACCGTGACTGCTCCGAACTGTCGGTTCTTGTTTACGAGTGCGCCATTAGCCGAGTAAGGCGTGTTTGCTGCGGTTCCGCTAGGAATGAGTCCAGCGTGACCAGTCCAGTCCCACCAGTCTTGACCAAGAATCGAAGATCCAGGACCCCATGCGATCTGGCTGCCATAACGTGCGGTGAGAGCAATTGTCTCTGCCGAGTTCGTAACTGCAGTTGCGTTCGTGGTGTCTCGTCCCATCCATGGAGTAGATCCGCATCGGTTACCACCGGAGCCACTTCCCTGCACCATTCCCATGATGCCAAACAGCGAGTTCGTCGTTCCGTCCCATCGGATCATTCCGTTTGAAACAAACGAGATATTGACGCCGTCAGCATTCGTGGTCAACCAGTTTTGCCATCCAGCCTTGCTGAGTGGGTCGCTAGGGTCGCGCAGGATTGGAAGATTCTTGATGTAAGGCTTCGTATCCTGTGCCCAACCTCCGTCGGAAGGTTGCCACCAGCAGGCTCCAAATCCCATTGGGAACTGATCGTCAGCGTCGGCAAGATAAATCTGGATTGCGGTACCAGTTTGCTTCATGCCGGAGAGTGCAGAAATTTTCTTTGCCGCTGCTTTTGCTTGCGCAAAAACAGGGAAAAGGATCGCGGCCAAGATCGCAATGATTGCGATGACCACGAGTAGCTCGATAAGCGTAAATGCTCGTTTCATGATTTCTTCACCAACAGTGGTGATCTGGCAGGCGGGAACGTTCCCACCGCTAGACTCACTGTAAGAATAAAGGCAAACTGAACTCTTGTGGCAGATTTTCGTTACAAAATTGATTCAAGGTCAATGATGTACAGTGAAATCTCGGAGAAATTTAGAAAAATATATGAAAACAAACAGTGATATGATGTTAAATCAATTGCCTTCTTCGGCTCGCTGATAAACTCTCAGCATGCTCGACCTGTTAGTGCCGCCTATCGCACCGATATTGAAGCCGCAAAGCAGCGACTTTGAACTTGCAAGCAACTACTACGGAATCGGCGCAGGAAACCGATCTCGGGGCGCGCTGTTTGGCGGAATCCGCCGTGGAAAAGTCGCCTACCAGCTCGGACTATTCAACAACCTCGACATCGATCCATTCGTGCTGAGAGAGCCCTCGCTCACGGACACCATCAGCGCGCTCGGCGACTACCGAGCCCAGCCCGGCGCAGGAATTGATATCCTCTTCTTCCCCGGCGACGAGCAACGCTCGCTCTTTTTCGGTATCGGCCTCTACCAGCAGACCTACACATATGTCGGGCGAGGCATCTTCACCGGCAACCTCTACGACCTCGGCCAGCGCTACGTCTTCGAAGGCGCATTCAGCATGGGCTTCATGGGCGAACTTGAGCGCGGAACAAGCGTCGGCATCGGCTGGCACACGCACCTGGGCTGGAACTTCACGTTCAGCAGTCGTCGCTAGAACCCAGTAGTTTTACGGTGGCTACTCTAGGTTTCTCTGCGCAAAACTTAACACAGTTCCTCCACTTAAGGAGAGGAACGTGAGACCAGACTTGGGCGCAACTCGAACTATCTTCCGAGACGCGCCTATTTTTTCGCCTACAATTTCGTTGACTGAATCGCGTTGACAAGTTCCTCGCAACCAAACCGGACGGGATCCACCGCCGGCACCCCGGCCAGCGCAGTCAAATCCGCCAGCTCGCGACGAGCCGCATCCTCGTCCAGCTCGCTCGTATTGGCGCAAAGTCCCCGAACTTGAGCCGCAGGGAACGTCCCACCCGCACAAGCGATGTCCTCGTACAACCGCATCAAAGTCGGCAACGGCGGAATCTCAACCGCTGGCAATCGCCGCAAATGGGTCTGTCCAACCTTAAGGCAAAGAACCAAATCCGTCGGCATCGAACCTCTCAGCAGAGGCATCGTCGAAGTCGAACCAGGGTGCACAATCGACCCCTGCCCCTCAACAATCACCCACTCCTTACTCTCGTTCCGCATCACCTCGCGCTCGACTGCGCCGCTGGCGTAATCCACGCGAATCGCGTCAAGCGGAATCCCCGATCCCGTCACCGTAATCCCAATCTGACCCGTCGCCACAAACCCCGCTCCGATTCCGGAAGCATTGGCCGCCTTCCAAAGCTCGAGACCCGCCGTCATCTTCCCCACGGCCATATCGGTCCCGACCATCAGAATCCTGCGGTTCGTGCAGAATCTCGCCGCCCCTGTCCCGGTGTCGAGCCCTTCCGGCTCCTGTCGAATATCCCAAACAACCTGACCAGCCTTCAAGTTCGGAAACTGAGGAGCTAAGCGCTCATGCAAGCCGTTAAAGACGCTCATCCCCGCATCAACCGCCGCCGAAATTGCCCCTCGCCACGCATCTGGCAACTTCCCACCGGGAGGCGCTGTGCCCAGTGCCAAGATCTTCGCACCCAACGCGACCGCTTCCTCGACCGATCCAACGATGGGACAATCGCGCGGAGTAGCGACGACGTCCGAAACCATCTTCCCGGCGTGGCGACCATCAATCACACAAGCCACCGGGTTTGGCGAATAGCGCAAAATCCCGTAGCCCATCTTGCCGATATCGAGGCCAAGCGCGTCCTGCATGTAGATCGCGATCGGCTGAGTCGTATCAAGCATTGAGCGACGCTCCGTGTCCGGGCAAATCAAGCGGAACAATCACACCATCCACGATCGGCGCGCCGCTGGCCGGATCGGGATTCAGATTCAAGTGCGAGTCAAGGTCGATGTGATCGAACAAAGCCCCCATTGCCGCGCCCGCAGCAATTGCAACGCTGCTCTCGCTCATGCATCCAATCATCGTCTTCAGATTGTGCTTCCGCGCTTCGTCAACGATGCGCAATGCCTCAGTGACCCCGCCGCACTTCATCAGCTTCAGATTCACACCGTCCACACGGTCTGCCCACTTTTCAACGTCGGATGCCCATCGGCAAGACTCGTCCACAAAGATCGGCAACTCGCGGTTCTGGTACAGCGCGAGCAGTCCCTCCTCGCCGCCCTCGACCAACGGCTGCTCCACATAATCCACACCGTGCCCCTTCAGCCACGAGATCATCTCGACTGCTTCCTCAACCGTCCAACCGCCGTTCGCATCCACTCGTAGAATCGATCCAAACGGTGCTGAGGCTTCTTTTGCCGCCAAGAAGTGCTCCTTGTCGTGCGCCCGCCCTTCCGGCGAGCCGAGCTTGATCTTCAAACACTTCGCGCCGGTGCGGCGCAGAATGTCCGACACTCGCTCCAGAGTGACCGCCGGCGGATTGATCCCAATGGTGACGCTCGTCGGAACTGACTTCTTCTCTAGCCCAAGCAACTCATACAAAGGCGTCCCCGCCTTCTTCGCCCGCAAGTCCCAAAGCGCGATATCCAGCGCTGCCATCGCAGGAGGATCAATCTCTGCCGCCCGCATTGCTGCCCACGTCTCTTCTGGCTCCAACGAGAACCCCTTCGCACAAAACTCGGCGAGTTGCTGATGAGCACGTTCGGCAGTCCACGCTTTCCCGGTTGCCGGAGCGTGTTCACCCAAACCGACAACGCCATCGGACTCGACCATGACAAACAAATTGTCTGACGAGGACATCGTCCCCCGGCTAATCGCGAGCGGATACAACTTCGGAAGGGTGAGGGTCTTAAATGTGACGTTCATTCAGTCGGTCTCCAGATATCTCCAACGCGGCTGATCTGCCGCTCTTCAACAAGCTCTTGCTTTGGTCCAAACGGGTGTCCACCAAAACCGTGGCGCATCATCGCGATGCCCTTCGCCCAATCCTTTTGGTTGTCACGGCTTGTAAATAGTTGCATCACAGACTGAGCAATAACCGGAATCGGAACCTCCATCCGCATCGCATCCGAAACGAGCCAGTTCACCTCGCCCGTATCTTCGATGTATCCAGGCACATCCTCCAAGCCACCCTTATCGACGTACTGTTCATGCATTAAATCAACGAGCCAGGAGCGAACCACCGAGCCGTTTCGCCAGCAGGAAAGAACGTCCGCAACTGGCAGCTTTTGATCGAACTTTTCAAGGAGGTCCAGCCCCTCACCAATCGCTTGAAGCATTCCAAACTCGATACCGTTATGAACCAGCTTGACGAAATGTCCTGAACCCGGACCACCCGCTCGAACATAACCGCCTTCGCACGAGAGGTCCAGCAGAATAGGCTCGACATGATCAAGCGAACTCTCATCTCCCCCGACCATGAAGCAGGCGCCCTGCCGTGCCCCGCCAACCCCGCCGCTGGTTCCAAGATCAACAAGCCGGATCCCGAGCTCAGCGAGACGAGCATGCCGCCGAATTGAGTCTCCCCAATAGGAGTTCCCTCCATCAACAATGATGTCGCCCGGATCCAGCACCTCGGCCAATCGCTCAAGCATTGAGTCGATTGCCGGTCCAGCATGGATGTAAACAAAAACGACGCGAGGACCGGAAAGCTCACGAAGCCCTTCAAGCGCAGAAGCGTATTCGATGCCCCTCTCCATCAGGTCTTCATGGGGTGGCTCAAGGTCGACCCCGACGACACGATAACCCTTCCCGAGAGCCTGCCAAGCGAGCCCTCCCCCGATCCGGCCCAGCCCAACGACTCCGAACTCCTTCACCCTTCTATTTTGCCCGTTTGCAACCTTCCGGCGGGGGATTACGTTGTAGACAGGTACCCTTTACGTTCGCCGGAGACCTATGGTTCAGCTATTGGAATGGTTCAGAAACCTCGATAAACACCTCGTCGAGCTCATTGCACAATACGGCAATACTGTCTATCTGATCCTTGCTGGGATCATCTTCGCCGAAACCGCGGTCGTCATCTTCCCGTTCCTTCCAGGTGACTCTCTACTCTTCGCAGTCGGCCTCATCGCCGCCGATGAAAAGAAAGGTCTCAGCATCCCTGTCCTGTTTCTTCTGCTAACTTCTGCGGCCGTCGGAGGCAATATTGTCAACTACTGGATCGGAAGATTCTTTGGTGAGCGCGCATTCCAGAACCCGAACGCAAAGTTCTTCTCGCAGAAGAACCTAGCCAAAACCCACGAATTTTTTGAGAACTACGGCGGCAAGGCCATCGTGATCACTCGATTCGTCCCCGTCGTCCGTGCCTTCGCCCCGTTCGTTGCGGGAATGGGTGCGATGACCTTCGGCCGATTTATGGTTTACAACGTCATCGGCGGCGTCTTGTGGGTCGCAATCTGCATGTTCGCCGGAGTGTTTCTGGGTGACCAGCCGATCGTCAAGGATCACTTCGAAGTCGCCGTGCTCGTACTCGTTCTCATCTCGGTACTGCCGATCGCGTTTGAGTTCTATATGCACAAGCGCCGAGCAAAGTCAAAGGCTCAGTCCGCAAGCAATTCCGAATAAACCTTCAATAGCTCTTCAAGGTGGGCGTCCATCGTTGGCGGCGATGCCCAATAGGAGTCGTATCCACTCTTGCTCAACTTCTCGACCAGCTCGTCGGATTTGAGTTGGTTGATCCGGTCAACAAGACCTTCGACCGAACCCGCAGGGAAGGTTAATCCGCTTCCCAGACGGGTCACGGTATCAACTGCGGCAGTGCAGTCCGAAACAATCGCCGGAACGCCGTTCGCCGCCGCCTCGTCCACCACCATTCCCTGGGTTTCGTACCAAATCGAAGGAAAGACTAGCGCTCGGGCCCCTCGCACAATCTCCGCAACTTCACTCGGAGATCGCCATCCCATCAGCTCAGCGTCCGGATTCAGTTCACGAATCTTCTCCGGAAGTGAACCGGTTCCCACAAATCGGATGTGAGTCTTCGTCTTATAAGCCGCCAAAGCCGCTAGATCCGGTCCCTTCTCGGGAGAGAATCGCCCGACAAACACCAGCGAATTCGATGCCACTGGGTTGGCCCTGGCTTGTTGCTGGACCGAGATCGGATTTCTCACAAAGTGCCGTTTGGCGGTTTCAGGCAGATAGGTATCCAGCACCTGAGCACTGAACGACGACACAAAAATGAAATGCTTGATCGCCGAAGGAGTTCGACCACGCCCTGACTGAATTGCATGCCGAGCCACAAACCAAGACTTCTTGACATAAGAGCCTGCGGTACACGATTTCGTGAGGCACCCCATCCCCAGCCCCCGTTCGTGGCAAACCTTCCGATGTCGCTCGTCAAAGAATCCCGCCAACGGGCAAGCGACGCCAAAATCATGGCAGGTGACAACCACCTTAAAGCCCATCTTGATCGCCATCGTGAGGGGACTCACGGTGAGCGCATCGCGCCAAGAGTGTAAATGAATCACCGTATCCGCAGGCGAGAGCTTGGATAGCAACGCGCTGAACTTCTGCTCCGCCTCACGATTCCAAAGCCCCTTTGTTATCGCCTCGATCATCGGCATTTCGGTAACTTTGTGCTGTCCAAGCGAAGTCACGTTCAGATTCTCGACCGTCTTGAGAGACTCGGGAATCTCTCCGACAGCAGTGAACAGATAAACGTGGTCCACCGCTTTGGTCAGCGCGAGCGCGGACTCCAACGCGACTTTCCCGGCTCCGCCATTGACGTAGGCGTAGTCGGTCAAGATGACGACGTTCAAGCACCACCCCCGATGCCAATCCATCCGGCCGCGTCGGCGAAGTCATTGAACACCCTCATGCCGTCTGGGAAGTTGCTTAGGATCTGCTCGCCGTAGCGCTTAGTGCGCAGACGAGGATCAAGCAAGGCGATAATCCCCTTATCTCCGGTCTTCCGGATAAGCCTTCCTGCACCCTGTCGCATCATCATTTTGGCGTTCGGCAAAGTATGAACCTGGAACGGATCAAGTCCTTGCTGATGTAAGTATGCCATTCTTGCAACCACTTGTGGCTCACTTGGTACTTCAAAAGGAATCCGTACTACCGCAACGCAGGAGCAAGTTTCCCCGGGAGCATCAAATCCTGTCCAGAATGTACGCAGTGCAAAGAGCGAAGCGTAGATGTTCTTCTTGAACTGCTCACCAACCAACGCCGTCCCGGTTTTTCCTTGGATCAAGATCGGCAGGTCCGGGCTGACGCGCATGTGGGCATAAACCCCCTCCATCTCTTTTCGGCTGTGAAAAAGGGCCAGCGTCCGCCCATCACAAATCTCAATAATCTGCGTCAGCTCCTCGGCCAAAGCGCGGTAGTAAATCTGCTCCATCTCACCGCCCCGGCTCTGAGTTGGGTCTGGAATACGGTTTGCGGGAGGCAAATAGAGGGCAGATTGGGTTGAGAAGTCAAACGGGGAGGGCAGAACCTCAGTGAAGGTCGCCTTAGCCCCGGTTGTCCGCTCGAAGTGCTCGAACTCGTTGTCAATAGTCAGCGTCGCGGAAAGGCAAGCGTAAGGCGTTCGGTCCCACAAAAGAGCCCGAAGCGGCTCTTGCAAGTCGATCAAGTCATGCCGAAGAATCGCCTCCGATCGGCTGGTCCCTACGTAGCTGACACTCGCCCCTTCCGGTCGGCTGAGCGAATGAGCTCCCACCGCGAAGTCGCGGATAAAGGAAATGTAGTTACGCGTGCTTTCCGAAAGTTGCTTTGCTTCAGGCGTCCTCGCCTCCTGGCGGTAGCGCTCAATCGTGAGTAAGACGTACGTCGCATGGTGATCACAGGCCAATCGAACCCGCTCGGCAATCGCCTCAACCTGACTCAGATACTGCTTCGCATTCGCCTTCTGAACCGCAGGATGCTCGTCAACTTCAGCCGGAGAAACCGCGACGATTCCCCCGTCGTTCAGGGCCAAGCCCATTGCCAACAGGTCCTTCTGGGCCTGACCAACCTGCTCCCGAAGCTCGTCCGACTTTGAAGCCCATTCATGATCCTCGCCGTAAACGTGGGCAACCGGCGCAACATGCTGCTCCAGCCGAGTCGCAATTCCCTGAAGCGCGCTCAACTTCGGTCCCGTGATCTCAAACTCCAACCCGTTGATGGCCGCCGAAGGGAAGTCATGCGCCTCATCCAAGACGAGGAAGTCATATTTCCCAAGGATTCCTTCTTTGTCCAGCTCAGGGTCGGCAGACTGCGCGTCTGAAATCACCACACTGTGGTTGGTGATCACCACCTTGCCCTTTTCAAGCTTGCGTCGTGCCTTGTAGTAGTAACAATCGTCGTAAGCAGGGCAAGCCTTTGCCGGACAAACGGGAGGTACCTGAACCCGTTGCCACAGCCGGTTAATCTCCCGGTCAGGCTTCCGGATGATCTTGCGGAACTCGTTCTCAGTTCCCAGTTCCGCATGGCGTCGAAACTCGTCCACCTCGTTCGGAAGGGCATCATCAAGCCCAATCAAACAGGTGTAACGTTGTCGCCCAATCAAAAACGCCGTCTCTACGTGATCGTCAAAGAGGGTCAACGCCAGAGGCAAGTCCTTTGTCCAATACTGGTCAGCCAGAACGTTGGTATATGTCGCAATCACAGTTCGCTTCTCGCCTGCAATCGCGTTGGCAATTGCCGGAATCAGCGTCGCCAAAGATTTCCCCAATCCTGTAGGTGCCTCAAACATTCCCGTCTGACCTTGTTCGATCAGATCACTCAAAAGCAGGGAAAGCTGAACCTGATCCTGCCGGGTATCAAACCCAGACCGTTTTGCAAGTCGGTCGAAGGCGAGTTGCACCAGTTCGGCCGCGGTCATAGAATCTAGAATACTCTCGGTATCCCGACTTCCCGCCGTTGATCCATCAGGATTGACTAGATAATCGAAACCGCCCTCACTTGAGCGTGAGTAGCACTCCAAAGATGATCAACCCGTATCCCGCCATGAGCCGCAGATCAAGCTTCTCTTTGAGCACGATCGCCCCCAAAGCAACCGCAATCACAAAGCTAAGCTTATCAATTGGTGCAACCCGCGAAACTGCACCATCTTTATCGGCCAACGCTCTGAAGTAGCAAGCCCAAGAAGCCCAAGTCGCAACCGCGCTCAACGCCAGAAATCCAAGGTTGCGTGAGGAGAGATTTTGGACTTCCACCTGCTTTGTCGCGAGCGCCAATGCAACAGAAAACAGGAGTACGAAGAACACGCGCACTGCGAGAGCCAGATTCGGCGGAACGCCCTCAACACCCTTTTTGCTCAGCACCGCCGTGAGTCCGGCAAAAAGCGCCGACAAAAGAGCCCAGATGCGATAGTCCACGACTTGAAGACGAACCGTCGCACCATCACGCCCTCGGGAAATCAGTTCAAATGCAAATCACTCGGTCAGGAGTAACAAGTCTCGGTCGCTCGCGTCGAACATCTCGATCCGGGTCTCATCGCCAATCTCAACCCAATCACCGCACTTGCCGCCCCCAGCAGACTCCTCAAGTTCAACAATCGTCTTGTCCATTCGGTAAACCGGCGTGTACCATTTGCTCACCGCATTGCAGTCGCCGATCACATAGTGCGCAATCAGACTTCGCCGGAATCGATCCGCAGACGTGTTCGGATTAGAGCCGTGGATCACCTGTCCGTTGAAGAACATCACATCGCCCGCTTTCATCTCAACCGGAACTGCTGACATCCCCTCGGGCAACGCGACCTCAACACTTGTAAACGACTTCGTTGTGTCGCTCTTCGTCAGACACATCGTGGGAAGTTCGTGCGTGCCTGGAACCACCATTAGGCACCCATTTTCCTCATCACAATCGTCAACCGCCAACCAAGCCGCGATGCACGTTGATGGCGCAGCCTTCAAATAGAAATTGTCCTGGTGCAAAGCCTGCCCCCGTGCGGTCGGCGGCTTAAAGTAGAACATCGTCTGGACCGCAAGCGGGGATATCCCTGTCAACAAAGTGATCACTCGATCAATCCGAGGATCGCAGAGGAATTCGAGTGAGACGGAATCGTCACGATGCATCTGCATCTGACGTGGATACTTCTTCAG
Source organism: uncultured Armatimonadota bacterium (assembly GCA_903927345.1). GTDB lineage: Bacteria > Armatimonadota > Fimbriimonadia > Fimbriimonadales > Fimbriimonadaceae > Fimbriimonas. Next base: position 83,600 of record CAIYMO010000031.1, read on the forward strand.
AGGGTCATCGGAAGAAGGGTTCGCCACGTTCCCATCAGAAAACCGCTCCTGCAAACGGATCTCCTCATAGTGCGACTTAAACTGTTCAATCTCATCAGGAGAAAACAGCCCTCGCTCAACGTGATACCCCTCCACCCGGTAACGGTCTTGAATGCTCATTGCATCATTTTCCGTCAGCCACTAGGTGTAGAAAGGTCTGTGATCGCCTAAAGGCATATAATAATCACCTAGATGCCTCACGTAGACCCTGCCCTCCGCCGGGAAACCATTGTCATTGCCGGCTATGGGGAAGAAACGCTCGGATATAGAATTCGACGTGAAGAAGGAACCCCTAACTGGTTGGTTCTCTACACCATGGGCGGAGCCGGCCGATTCGAGCGAAATCAGTGCCCCAAAGGCAGCTTCCTCATCGTAAGACCCCAGGTGTTGCAGGATTACAGCATCGGCGCAGGTGCCGCCCATTGGGAGCAACTGTGGGTGCACGTCGCCTTCACCGGTGCATTCGAGGGCTACGCCGATGCTCTGGTCGGGCACGCACCTTACCGCCTCTTTCTCGATGCTCCGGTCGAGTGCGAACGCTGGCTGCACCGATGTGTTCATGCCTCGTCCAAGCTCCATGCCCTCCACGCCATCCAAGGCGCGCTTTTGGAAATCGAAATTCCCCGCTCCGACGCCGCCGGAATCCATGCCGACTGTCTTGAGTTCATCCGAATCCATATGAGCGAAGACTTCGGCGTTGCAGAGATGGCCAGAGCCGTTGGCCTTTCAGCATCGAGATTGACCGCTGTCCTCCGTGCCCAAAGCTCCCTTTCCCCTCGCGAGCTCGTCGAGACAGAGCGTATGAAGGTCGCTTCCGAACTTCTGGCAATGACCAACCTCCCGATCCAGAACATCGCCGCGCGTATTGGATTGCAGTCCCCGTTTTACTTCTCGTTAAGGTTTAAGAAAGCCTTCGGGGTCTCACCCTCCGAGTATCGCAAATTGGCGACCGGTGGGGCGTAAACTGGCGGCATGAAGAGCCTGTTCGTCGGTGCATTAGGCGTTGTCGCATTCGGATTTGGGTTGGGACTAACCCAAACTGCAAAGCCAATCCGCGTGGGAATCCAGCCAGAAGGAGGGTACGTCGTCGCCACGGGTCAGCGGTTGCTCCCCGGTGCGGTCAAATTTGATCAGCGATTGAGCGATCTCGCCCCAAACCCCAAGCACGACGTCGTCGCCGTCATGCAGAAGAACCGAGTCTCTCTCATGACAGCAGCCGGCCAGGTTTCCGGTAGTGAAATCGCTCTAGGGGGCGATGCCGGATTCCACGGAATGGCATGGACTCCTGACGGTTCTCGCCTCTTCGTTTCCACCGAAACTGGTCACATCCAAGAATTCACATTCGATGGCACCAAACTCGCCCTCGGCGCAAAGATCTCCCTCGCGGGTGGAACTCAGAAAGGGAATCCAGTTCCCGGCGGAATGTGCCTTAACCGAGCCGGTACTAAGCTCTTCGTTGCCTGCGCCGACTTCGGCGGCGTCGTTGAAGTCGACCTTGCCTCGAACCAACGCACCAAGTTCCACGCCGCCCAAATGGTCCCCTTCGGCTGCAAGCTCAGCCGTGACGAGAAGACTCTCCTTGTCTCCAACTGGGGCGGCGAGCCTCCTAAAGAAGGCGACGACACAATGTCCAGCGGAACCAAGCGGCTCAAGATCACGAAGCAGGGCTCCACTGCGACCGGAACCGTCTCGATCATCGACATAGCCTCTGGGGCAACCACCCACGTTCAGACCGGATTCCACCCAACCGAAATCGAAGTGGATGCACAGCGCGCCTACGTCGCCTGTGCAATGAGCGACTCGATCGACGTCCTCGACCTCTCCACCAAAACCAAGGTCGCAAGCTGGCGGATCCAAACCGGAAACTACAAGCTAATCGGCTCCATGCCAAACGCCATCCACTTGGAAGGAAAGACGCTCTACGTCGCCGACGGCGGTGATAATGCGATCTGCCAAATTGACGTCGCAACTGGAAAGGTCCAAGGCTTCCGTCCCGCAGGCTTCTATCCAACATCGGTCCGCATGCACCGTGGCAAGCTTTTCGCCCTGAACACCAAAGGCAACGGCTCCGTCCGCAACGCCGAAAAGGGCTCGAACAGGCGAAACACCCACGACTTCCAAGGTACGGTTTCCGTCATCGACCCAGGTGCAAACCTGAAAGACGAAACGACCCGAGTCGCCAGCCTCAACTCCTGGAACGATCCGCTCAGCAATAGGAAGCCGAACCTTAAGGTCTACCAGGGCGCGATTAAGCACGTCATTTACGTCATCAAAGAAAACCAGACGTATGACATGCTATTCGGCGACATGAAGGAAGGGAACGGAGACCCAAGTCTTTGCATCCTTGGCGAAAAGGTCGTCCCCAACCAGCGCAAACTCTCCCGCGATTTCACGCTTCTCGATAACTCGTACACCAGCGGAACGAACTCCGCCGACGGCCACCAGTGGTGCGACCAGGCGATGGCTAACGAATACCTCGAGCACTTCTACGTGGGTTACTCGCGAACCTACCCTGACGACGGAACTGACGCCCTCGCCCTCAACTCCGGCGACCGAATCTGGGATGCCGCACTCAAAAAGGGTCTCAAAGTGAGAGTCTACGGCGAATGGGCTGACGACGAAAATCCGATCTACAAGCCCCGCAAGCCAAAGGACTGGTTCGAAGCTTGGGAAGATCGCCAAAGCGGAAAGAACATGTTCCAGTTCATTCCAACCACCGAAATCCCCTCGTTAAAGCCATTGCTCGCCCCTGGCTACCACTACTGGCCCCTCGAACAGAGCGACCAGAGCCGAATGGACACCTTCGAGAAGGAGTTCCGCAAGTTCGAACAGGGTGACAACCTTCCCAACTTGATGGTTATGTCCCTGCCATGCGACCACGGCGAAGGCACAAATCCCGCCTACCCAACCCCGCGCGCGATGCAAGCCGACAACGACTTAGCGCTTGGACGACTCGTTGAGATGGTCAGCAAGAGCAAGTATTGGAAGGACACCGCAATCATCGTCACCGAGGATGATTCTCAAGCTGGTCCAGACCACGTCGACGGCCACCGGGTTCCTACCCAAATCATCTCGGCGTACACCAAGCGGGGATACGTCTCGAGCGAGTTCCTCACCCAGGTCTCCCTCCACAAGACCATGCAGATGATGCTTGGATTCGGACCGCTCTCAAAGTTCGATGCCATCGCAAGGCCGGCAACCGACTGCTTCACGAATACGCCAAACTTTGCCCCGTTCACCAAGGTGGCGAACAATGTTCCGCTTGATGAAGCCAACCCGGGTCGCAAACGCCCGATGACCTCTGCGGAACGCTATTGGTACGAGAAGACGATGTCCCTCGACTGGTCCAGCATGGACAAAGCTGATCCCTATTGGCTCAACCGAATCAACTGGTTCTCCACCACCGGCGGCACCCGTCCGTACCCTGGAAGACCAGGCGAACGGCCAGGTATGTACGCGGAAGATGAGGACTAACGTGTTAGACTGAAAAGGTGCGTACAAAAGCAAGCTTTGCTATCAGTGGAATAGTGCTCTTCACCCTCTTGGGATGCGGCGGCTCTTCAGGAAGTAGTGCAACCTCGGTTGCCATTCTTCCTAAAGTCACCATCAACTGGCCCGACCTCACCAGAGGATTTGAAGCATCCAAGTTTGCTGCTTCGGCACGAATCACCGTTACCCCGGCCGTCTCAGGCGGTCAGACCGCCCTTTGGATTGTTGACCGACCAGCCAGCAACTTAGCCCAAACAACAACGTATTCGGGAACCGACGTCAAGGTCACCGGTCCTGTCGCAATCCAAGTGGAATTCTTCTCGCGTTCGGGTGTGACTGGGGCAGGCATTTCTTACGTCGCGATCTCCGGTCGGATTTCCGCAGACGGAACCTTGAGCGATTCGGAAGGCAACCCGCTCGGCAACATCGCAAGCCAGGGACGGATTGAGAGTATTGTCGCTAGCGGAAATGATCCGCTCACCGGCCAGCTCTACACCAATGTGAACGGCTCGGCGAAGGCAGTTCTCTCCGGTCGAATGAGCGACGGCACCGTTGTCGCACTCGATCAGGAAAAGCTCGCTCCTCGAGTGACATCATCGATGACACTAGGGTCCCAGTTCGCAAGTTCCCAAGGTGTATCGATCACTGGGATAGCGGAGGGGACCGCGAACGTCAGCTACACCCTCGACGGACTCACCGCGAGCCTGCAAGTCAACGTCTCCCCCCGGAAGGTGGCGATGCGAGTGCTCGATGTCCAGGCCTCCGCCCTATCATACGATCCTTCACGAGGTCAGTTCTGGGCAGCATTCGGCCCCACCGGATCTAATGCCTATGGATTTGCATCGGTGAACCCAACAACAGGCGCCATCGGCACCTCGGTCTCTTTGGCAGGCGAAGCCGACCTGTTGACCGTTAGCGAAGATGGAGTCGCGGCTTACGCGGGATTCTCCTCCTCAGGCACGGTCAAGAAGATCAATCTTGCAACGGGAACCGTCGGCTCACCCATCAGTATCGGACTCGAGGGACCCGGACGACCAACTTCGATCTCAATCAACCCTCAAAACTCCGACGAGGCCGCTGTCACGGTCAAAGGGACGGCTAGCTCAGCGCACTGGGGCCCAATCATCATTCGAGCGGGAGCCACCCTACTTAACTACATGCAGGGTCCCTACAGCGACATGAGCCGAGCCGCTTACCTCGACGACACCACCTTAGTTGGCGCCAGCGGAGAGTCTTCAAACTTCCCCGCCGCGAGGGCGACAGTCTCCGCAACAGGCTGCAGTCAAGTGGCCTCCGGTGCTAGCGTCCTCCCGAGTTTCGGACTCGACGCTTTAGTTGTCAAAAGTGGGCAAGTCTTCACCTCAAACGGTGCCGTATTCTCCGCGAGCACACTTACCACGAGCGGACAGCTCGACTTCAACGATATCTACTCGGTAAGCAGCCGACCAAGTCTCGTTGCGACCGACTCTAGCAACCCGATCGTCTGGCTCTTGTTCCCAACCCAAAGCGGAGGAAACTTCTATCGGATTCGAGCCGTCAATTCCAATACGTTGACGTTCATGGGCGCAGTGACGATTGACGGAACCATCGTCGGCACCCCCAAGGGTCTCTACCGATTTGGCACCAAGGGAATTGCGGTTCACACCGAGCAAGGCATCTACGCCATCGACAACGCTCCTGGCCTCTAATCAACGGCCTAACGCACAAAGAAGCCGGGGTTCCTTTTCGGGAACCCCGGCTTCAAGTGTTTTACTTCAGCTTCCCGCTGTCGCGTAGGAGCTTCGCGAACACACCACCAATAACCGTACGTGAGTTCATTCCCATCTCCTGACCCTTCTTAGTGTCGTACCAATCGGTGAACGGAACTCGCGACGGAGTCTTGTCAATCCACTTAGCAACAGGGGCAATCAGAGCATTGAACTGATCATTGGTCCCCATCGCGGCCGCCCAAACCAGCCAGTCGGTCTTGGTGTAGTCGCGTCGCGAATCGAGCGGGACACCGAACTCGTTCTGTACCTTGATGTAGTAGTTCAACTCGGTATCAATCACGGAGCGTGGGAACAGCTTGAATCCGAAAAGATCGTCCCAAAGCAGGTTGTATTTGAGGCTCCACGTGCCTGCCTTATCAAAGACAAGCCGATAGTGATCACCGTCAGCCGCTTCCTTGATCCACTCCTTCGCCCACTTCTCCGCAAGCGCCTTTCGCACCTTGTTTCCAGTGAGTTCGGCATGCGCCCGCAAAGCAACAATCGCCTTGATCGAAAGGTTCGTGTTGTGCGCCAAGTGTCCGGCAAAGTCGTCCGTACAAAGCTGCAATTCAGGATCAAATCCCTTGGCTTCGAGGTAGGTCGCCCACTTCTCCAGTGTCGGTCCATAAGGCTTCAAGAACTCCTTATCCCCACTCGCGCGCTGGTAAGCAAGCGCCAAAATCAGCATGTTCGCCGACTCCTCAACCGGCATTTGGTTCTCTTCCGTGCGCTCACCGCCACCATAAACCTGACCGTTTGCCTTCGGATAAGTCCCCAGATCATGAGGAGCAAATGGGAATCGCCAGCGGCTGGACTTCGAGTAGTCCAGCAACGGCAACATCTGCGCCTTCAGCATGTCCGGGTTAAAGAACAAGTAGAACGGAGCCGCCGGGAACAAAACGTCGACCGTACCGATACAGCCATTGGAAGTGTTCTCCTTGCTGAACATGATCGTGTCGCCGTTGATGTCCTCGGCAACTCCATGACCCGCAATGCACTGCCGATAAGCCAGTGTCCCAATGGTCTGATACTCCGGCGAGACCTTACCGAGCTCTGACCAAAGCTTTGCGTCAAACTTCTCCGCTTGCTGCTCATACGATGCCTGGTTAGCATCCGCTTCCTTCAAAAGCTGAGCAACACCCTTCTCCGCGCGGTTCCAGTGCGGTCTCAGGGGGCGTCGGAAGTATTCCAAAGCCAAGTCTTCGTCGTAAGCAACCATCAAGGTCTTCTTCGAAGCCGAGCTGTTCGTTGGCAGGGCTGTCTGGAATCCAATGACTGGCCAATCATCGTGGGCGGATCGAGGGAATCGAATGTCGTCCGACTCAGGAGGCTTTCCGTCCGTGAAGGACTGCCGAGCCTCATCATGCGGAAGGATTAAGCTGTTCCAACCCTCACTCTGCCGAGCAGTAACCCACAGGGCTCCCCAATCAATGGTTACCCGGTCGCCAACTCGGTTCAGCGGAGTGGTTCCCGTCGCCCGCATCGAAAGCGCCTCCAGTGCTGGCAGCCGGTGGCGCGAAGCCGTCACCTGCTGGCCAGTATTCGAAACCGTCCACTCTCCCGAAAAGTCAACATGGACCTTAACGTCGTGGTCCTTACCATCAACCGATTTGCTCTGGAACGACACATAGCTCACCGGGCGCGTCATGATGTCAAGGTCATTAGCCAGCAACGGTGAGAAGAAATGCACCTGCAGCGCAACTCCGTCCTTTTCAAACTCAAAAACTGTCTTGGTCGCAGTGATCGTCTTTGCCGTCTGAGGGAGGTTTTCAGCATTGACCTGCGGATTTCCGCAGAACTTGTAGGTCTTCCCGTCGATCCGAACCAAGCCCGCCATCGCCTGAATAGCCTGGGTCCAGTGCCGTGGCCACTGATCGGTCAGCTTATCTCCCATCAGCCATGAGCTGAAATATGGCGTGTGGGTGAACAACGGTGTAGCGGGAACGCGGGTCGTGATCCCGTTCATCGAGGCGGCAGCAATCCATTCGATCATGGTTGTTGATGAGCTTATCTGGGTGCCGAACTCAAGTCAACACTAGATTTGGTACCCCAATTACTCGATGATCAGTCGCTTAGCGGTCACATTCGACAGCAAACGACGAATACTCGTCTGGGCACTGGCAAAGGCCGTCTTCTCAATATCCAGATACTGAACGGAAGAGTTAAACCGAACCCGTGCCTCGCGAATAGCCTTCAGTAGAATCTCATCGTCCTTCCAGAACAGGCCCTTCTTATCGTCAATCAGCTTAAGATCGACCTCCGCTGGCTGAATCTGCAAGCGTGGAAGACGCACGTGGACTGCGTCGCGATCAATCCGGATCGTTGCCTTCGAAAGATCAATTCCCGCCGTCACTTTTCCATTCGCTTGAACCCATACGGAGTTTCGCGTCGTCGCGCGAACCAAGCTTTCCATTCCCGGAATCGCCGCGACAACACCCTCCGGCTCACGTTGAGTGCCGTACTGAAAGGCGTCGCTCAGGTTCAGCTCCGCAGTCTGAAGAAATCCAATCTCTCGAAGCGACTGCACGATGCGAGGCGTGTCATCCAAAACCCGACCTTCTGGCACTGCAGGGCTACCCTTGGTCACCCAAAGGGTTCCAAAGACTCCAACCAGAATCCAAGGAAGGACTCGAAATTTGGGCGCACTCACAACTTGTCAGACTCGTAATTGTCAGGGCCCGTTCCACAAACCAGCCGAAGGACCTAGGCGAGCTGAAACTCAGGGCTTGCGAAGATCATCTTCGTGATAGCCCGAGCTACCGCCGAAGCATTCTGAGGCGTCACTCGACCCGATCCCGCCGCCTTAGAGGCTGCATCGATTAAATTGGCATACTTAGCGCCTGTGAACTCGATATCGTAGATCGAACACAGAGTCTTTACTGCACCATCAGGGGTCGGATTATCCGCTAGAAGCGGGAACGGTGCCGCCGCCACGCTTGGCCCCGTCCTGTTTGCTCCTGCATTTCCGCCGAGGTTTGCGGCTGGTGCTGGAGTTCCACCGACGTAGAGCCTCTCTGCCCATTTGATGCGCTCGACCATCGTCGCCGAAGTGATCCAATACGAACCAGTTCGCCACCCAGAAACATCCGGTGGAGACATAATTTCCATTCCCATCGAGACCGTTGATGCCATCAGCGCAAAGCAGGGACGTAGGGCGCGAACAAGATTCACATTCACCGAGATATCTCCTTCGGACTGAATCGGATTATCCGTGCCGTTCTTGATCTCATCAAGCAACCGCTGACCAATCCCTAGCTGGCGAACAGTCGTCACCGCAAAGTCAATCGGATTCTTGATGCACCTGCGGTAGCACTTCTCCGAATAGAACTCCGGCGACTCCATGATTCCCCGCACCAGAACCTTGATGTCGTACTTCGATTCATAGAATCGCGATGCGATTCGGTCGATGACCTTAGGATCCAGGTCCTCGCTCGCAAACCACTTCCAAGCCTTTTGTGTGATGTAGATCGCAGTTTGTCGCTTCTGGCAAAGAAGGTCCAACACGTCTTCACCGTTCCATGTGCCTGTTTGCCCAAAGATTGTCTTTTTGGTGTAGTCGTGGTCCTTTGAGCTAAAAATGAACTGATCGCGCTTCGTTGGCTCCTTGTCTCGAACAAATCTTCCAACCCCATAGCGCCAACCGGTGAACGCTCGAGCCGCTTCCTGAATATCCTTCTCGGAGTATCCATTATCGACTCCCAGCGTAAACAGCTCCATGACCTCGCGGGCAAAGTTCTCGTTGGGATGGCCAACGTTGTTCTCCTGGTTATCGAGCCAAAAGATCATCGCCGGGTTCTTACTAATCCCAAGCAACATCTCCTTGAAGTTCCCCAGCGCGTTCGATCGCAGAACCTCGATATGCTCATACATCGCAAACGAGTTCGTCACCTTCTGACTACTCGTCGCAAAGTGGTTGTGCCAGAACAAGGTCATCTTTTCCAGCAACGGGCGCTGAGTACAGACCATCTGCGCCATCCAAACGTTCTGCATCACCTTGATGTTCACAACTCCTTTGTTGTTCGCAAAGATCATCGGATCCCAGTTCGTGACATCGGGCGCGTTCTCATAATCAAGAAGAAGGTTGATCGCCCCCGCGAGCCCATTCTTACCGTAATACTCAAGCTCGGCCTCGCTTGCGCCCATCCCAAAGCGCCGCAACAAGTGCGCGATCTTCTGCTTCTCGTTGAGTTCCATGCGCGGTTCAAACGCATCCACTGCGGGTAGGTTCACTCGAGTAGGTCTTTTGGCTGAAACCCCGACCAATTCGTAATCCGTATACTAGGTCAAAGTGCTCGAACAATACTCCAGAGAACACATTCATCCCTCGATCTTTGAAGCAATCGACGGGCTGAACTCAGCGGCATTGGCTGGCGAGACTGCAGTAGCTAGCACGAACATGAAGGCGTATAACGCCTACAACTCTGCTTGGTTTGCCGCTCACTGGAAAGGCTTCACCGCCTGGGCTGTCGGCATCATTCCTACAATCGGAACAATTCCCTTTCTCCGAGGCGTCATCGAAATGCCCAAACCTGCGAGCGCAGGCGTCTTCTTTGTGGTCCTCGCAGCCTGGATCGGAGCCGGCATCTATGGTTGGGAGCGAACGAAGAAGGACATCACCATCAGAGAGCTCGAGTCGATCATCCCTGCACTCGAGTTGACTGAATCCCAGAAGCACTATCTCAGCTCCGTTATTGCCGTGCTTGGTTCAGCGATCCTCGATTCTGAACAGAAGAAGTCCTGGCTCAAGGCGCTGTATCAAGCCCTCGACAACGCCCTCGGACTCGAGAAAATCCACCGTGACATGCGCCAGATGATCGGCGGATCTAGCCATGCCGAGCTCCTTGCCGAAGTCGATTCCCTCAGAGTCAGGGTTGATTCAGCCCAAGACCAAATGGCAAAGGCAACGTACGCCGAAAGTCTACGCCTCGCCGAAGGTCGCCTCTCCCGAAGCGAAGGAATGGCCGCGCAATCCGAACGTATCGAAGCTCAGCTCGAGCTCACCCGCCAAACCTTCCTCCAAACCCACGAATCGCTCAGCGGGCTCACCGTCGGTGCCCAGCACTCGATTCACGTCTCCCTTGATCCTCTCCGGGCAAACCTGAGCCGCGTTCAGAGCGAATCCGAGTCCATCCTTCGGGCAATAGAAGAGCTAAATCAGGCGTAAACTGGCGGCATGCCGCTCGACGACCTCATTCCCGGGACACAGCCTCCCCGCAGAAGGCCCCCGAGACATGAGATCGTGGCGTATTGGCTCGTCAGCTTTATTGCAGCGCTCTCGATGTTTGTGTTGACGTTCATCTCGATTCGCTTCGCGACGATCTCCAATATGTTCAGCTACACACCGTTCCTGGTGCTTCCTCTTGCTGGAGGATGGTGCGCGGGAATGATGTCGTTCAGATTTCGAAGCCTCAAAAATGCCAATTGGTCACTACCTTTTTGGAGTCTCCTTCAACTCGCCGGACTCCTTCTGATCTTCGCCCAAGAAGGCATCCTCTGCCTCATCATGTCTGCGCCGTTGGGTTACCTCGAAATGGTGATCGCCTTCAAAATTGGTCAGAAAGCGGGCGGTATTGACCCCTCCGCACCAACTGGGCCACAACTCAGCATGATCCCTGTACTTTTCGTGGCAGGTGTAGCAGGGATGCGGCTTACCCCAACCACCGCCGAGGCCGAAGAATCCACAACGCTGGTTATCAACACCACACCCGAAAAGATCTGGCCCCTCCTCTTCAATCTGGATAACGTTCCTAACCCCGAGTTCGTACCATTTCGAGCGGGGGTCGCCCACCCAACCCGGACAGAATCCGACGGCATGCAGATCGGTGACGCTCGCCGTTGCGTCCTCTCTACAGGCACGATGGAGGAAGTCATCAGCGTCTCGGACAAGAACCGCCGCCTCCGATTCAATGTGACCAAAACTCCGGTGGCGATGACCGAGTACAACCCATTCCACAAGATCGAAACCATCCACGGAGCCGACTACTTCTGGGTTCAATGGGGCGAGTTTCGGCTCGAGCCTCTCCCAAGCGGAAGAACAAAGCTGACCGGTACCAGTCGCTACTCATTCCGACTCTATCCTGCTTCCTATTGGAAGCTCTGGGCCGACTCAATGGTGGAACAAACCCACCTCCTTGTCATGCACGAGATCAAGCGTCGAGCCGAATCGAGTCAGTAGCTCCCCGCACCAAGTAAACTACTCCCGATGCTCCTCTCTGTCTCAAATGTCAAAAAGGCGTTTGGGCCAGACCAAATTCTGCTCGGCGTGACCTTCCGTCTCGACCCCAAAGAGCGTGTGGCAATGGTCGGGCGCAACGGTGCCGGAAAATCAACGCTCCTGAAGATCCTCACCGAGCGAGACACCCCCGACTCCGGTTCCTTCAATGTCAACCGAGGAGCAAAGATCGGGTACCTCCGGCAGGAACAACCCGTCACCTTTGGGCGCACCGTCATCGAAGAAGCCCAAGCAGGAGCTGCCGACCGTCTCGCCATCCAAGTCCGGCTCCGCGAGCTAGAAGAACTCATTGAGGCGGATCAAGCCACCGCTGAAAACCTGGACGAATACGCACTGGTCCATGAGCACTTCCTCGATGCTGAGGGCTACTCTGCCGAGCGAGACGTCCGAACCGTTCTCACCAAAATGGGATTCGAAGAGGATGAGTTCGACAAGCCTACCGATGCTCTCAGCGGCGGAGAGAAGACCCGTCTGGCGATCGCCCGAATTCTGCTCGAAGAACCGGATCTCCTCATCCTCGACGAGCCAACAAACCACCTCGATCTCCAAGCCACTGAGTGGCTCGAAAACTGGATCACTCAGTATCACGGCGCCGTTCTCTTGGTCAGCCACGACCGAACCTTCCTTGAAGCAACCGCCCAACGTGTTCTCGAACTCCGAGACGGCCAAGTCAAGGCATACCCTGGTCCCTTTGGCAAGTACCTTGAACTGAAACAAGCCGACGAAGAACGCCAAGCCGAGGTCGCCAAGCGCCAAGCCATCGAGCTCGCCAAGATGGACGAATACGTTCGTCGATTCATGAACAGCCAGCGCACCGCCCAGGCGCGTGGACGCTTGAAGCAGATGGAGAAGCTCGAAGCAGTTCGAGTTCACGCACCCAAAAACGACAAGCAAATGGCAGGTGGATTCGGCAAAGCTGCCCGATCCGGAGAAATCGTCGTCGAAACCAAAAAACTTGGCGTCGGTTTCACCGATCTAACCCTCATCAAGGACCTGAACTGGATCGTACGAATCGGCGAGCGCTGGGGCGTCATCGGCGAAAACGGAGCCGGGAAATCAACCCTGATCAAAACCGTTGTGGGCGCACTTCCTGCGCTCGGAGGCACCGCAAAACTGGGTTCCAGCGTCGTCGCCGGCTACTTCACTCAAGATGCCAGCGACCTCGATCCCGAAATGTCCCCCCTCGACGTCCTCTGCTACGAAGACGGCCTCACCCCTCCCGAAGCCCGAACGCTCCTCGGCAGGTTCCTGCTCATGGGCGACGACGTCTACCGGCCCGTCCGCACCCTCAGTGGCGGCGAAAAGAACAAACTCTCCCTTGCCCGACTGACTAACCTAAACCCCAATCTCCTGGTGCTCGACGAGCCAACCAACCACTTGGACATGGCGTCGCGCGAGGCCCTCGCCGACGTCCTCAAGGACTACTCCGGCACCCTGATCCTGATCTCCCACGACCGCTGGCTCCTCAGTCAAGTCACCGATAACACCCTCGATGTCCGGCGAAACGAAGTCATCCAATACGGCGGCTCCTACACCGAATACCGAAACCGAAAGCAATCATCGAGCTCTGGCCCGTCACAAACAAACGCGGTAAAGGAAGTCGAGGACAACCAACCCAAACTCTCGCCACGAGAACTTGGGAAGGCGATCGAAAAGCTAACCAAAGAGATTTCTCAGATCGAAGACAAGATCACGACTCTCGAAAACGATATGGCGGTTCTCGAGCTCAAACTCGCCGCCGTCGGCCCGAACGATGATGTCCTTGCTCTTTCTACTCAGCACGGTGAGCTCCAATCCACGATAGCCGCGACTATGGCAGAGTGGGAAAGCCTCCACACCCAAGTCGCCGAACTCGAAGCCCAGCGACCATAGACGCGACCACAGTATCGGGTCACGGGTCAAGTAAGTCTGGAGAACTTGAGTTTCTCCGACATTGCAGCTCGACCGGTAAACTGGCCCCCAGAACGATGCGAACTGAGATACTCATTGCCGGCGGAGGAACCGGAGGCGTCGCGGCTGCGATGATGGCATGTGACCTCGGTCACCGAGTCATCCTCACCGAAGAAACGGACTGGATCGGAGGACAACTCACAGCCCAAATCGTCCCCCCCGATGAGCACCCCTGGATTGAGCAGTTCGGTTGCACAAGGCGATATCGCGAATTCCGAAACCGTGTCCGAACCGCATACTTCGCCCATCCCAACTTAGCCGAATCTGCGCGCAAGAATCCACTTCTGAATCCAGGCAGCGGTTGGGTCAGCTTGCTTTGCTTCGAGCCAAAGATTGGCCTCGAAGTCATCGAAGGGATGTTAGCGCCCTACGTCGGTGCCGGACTTCTTACGATCCTGCGTCGCCACAAGCCATTCTCCGCATCGACCGATGGGGATAAAGTAGAAGCTGTTCGTTTCCTGAACCTGGAGTCGGGCGAGTTCGTCACCATCGAAGCCGATGTTGTTTTGGACGCGACCGAGCTCGGCGACCTGCTCCCTATGACCAACACCGAGTACATCGTCGGAGCCGAGTCCAAAAGCCAAACTCAAGAGCCCAATGCCGTTGACGGTGATCCGGAGTGGGACAACGTCCAAGGCATCACGTGGTGCTTTGCTCTCGCCAACGATCCGAATTCCGAGCGGCGGATCGAAAAGCCCGCGCAATACGACAAGTGGAAAAACTGGAAGCCCAACTTCTGGCCAGGCCCCATCCTTGGCTTCGAAGTGCTCCACGCCCACACTGGCGTCATCAAGGAACTTCCTCTCTACGGCCGAAAGCCCGGTGACTGGTACGCCCTGTTCCCCTATCGCCAGATCGTCAGCGAGGATCGATTCGCTAACCCTGCCGGTGTTCACCCCGCTACCGTCGTGAACTGGCCCCAAAACGACTACTTCGAGGGCACCATCATGGACGTTGATCCTCTGCCATCCGGAAATCAAATCCCCGACGGATTCGATGTTCCGGGCGCAATGGGTCCGGTCTCCGCATCAAGGCTGAACGATTCCAAACAGCTGTCACTCAGCCTGCTGTACTGGCTACAAAACGATGCTCCTCGTCACGACGATCAGCCCGGTGCCTACCCCAACCTCTACATGCGCCCTGATCTCTCAGGAACCACCGATGGCTTCGCCAAGTACCCCTACATCCGAGAAGCAAGACGGATCCAAGCCGAGTACGTCGTCAAGGAGCAAGATGTCGCCGCGTATACCAATGAGGGCAAGGACCGTGCCCCATCCTTCGCAGACTCTGTCGGCGTCGGAGCTTATCGAATCGACCTGCACCCCAGCACAAACGGGGCGAACACCATCGATACCTCCACGCTGCCATTCGAGATCCCTTTAAGATCGCTCGTGCCAACGCGGATGAAGAACCTGATCCCCGCCTGCAAAAACCTGGGAGTGACGCATATCACCAACGGTTGCTACCGGCTCCATCCTGTCGAATGGAACATCGGCGAATCCGCAGCAGCGTTAGCCTCGTATACTCTTCGCATGGGCTCAAGCCAAGCCGTCTCTGCGTCAGCCGATTCGGTCAAGGAACTGCAAGCGCTCTTGGTGAGCCAAGGCGTTGAGCTTCGCTGGCCGCAGTTGCGCGCCCTGTAACAATCATGGGAAACATTCCGCCAATCCAGTTTGAGCTTCCACCAAGCGTCGATGACGAGCAAAGTGGCGCGAAGCTCCCCCGCGTTTGGCTGGGTTGGGCCCTCATTGCCGTCATCTTCCTGTTTCTGATCGCAGCAAGTTTTAGCGCCGCGTCAGGAAAGCGGATCCTCTCGACGCCTCAAACCAAGAAGTCGCAGGACAAGACGGTCGAGATGATGCTCGGACTCAAAGCAATCCAAGGCGGTTCGGGTCCCAAAGGCGAGGTCTTTGCTCAGTACATCGACGACCTCCGCGAAGACGCCAAGAAGTCGCCGAATGCCCAAAAACTCCGCGTCGCGCTCCGGGTTGAAGACGGAAAAGCCCCCTTCGCCGAGGATCTCAAAAATCTAGCAAACTCCACGGACGAACAGGATAAGGCGTTCTCACAGCTTTACGACAAGAAGGACATCCCCAAAGCCGAAGCCGAGCCTCTGATTGCCAAGCTCGATGGTAAAGACCTCGGCGAACGCGTCGCCTCGGTCCAATTCAAAGAAAAGTTCGGGGACAAGTCCATCCGCTCAAAGACCTTCCCTGCGGAGGCTGCGCTAAAATTTGGCATCTTCGGGCTTCTCGGCTGCACAGGGTTCCTTGCCGGAGTCGTGCTGCTGGGCATCTTCACCACTCAGCGGCTCGCGGGTGGCCTAAAACCGCTCGGCATGCCTCAGCATGCAGTTCCGTTGCCCGTTGCTGATCGCCTCGCGCTCGCCGCATCGATCATCATGTGCACCTACTTGGGCCTTGGCTTGGTGGGCGAGCGATATCTCCAAAGTGTTCCCGTCGTCGACAAAGTGCTCCCGTTTGTTGGAATCTTCGTGGCAATGGGCTTCATCTGCACCCAACCCATCATGGGCCACCGATTCACGCTGGAGTCCCTCGGGATCAGCAAGCAGGGTCTCGGAAAGAGAATTGCCTGGGGAATAGGCAGCTACTTTGCCCTCATTCCCATCCTCTTGGTTGCTCTCTTTGTGGTGACCCTTCTCGCCAAGGTCCTTCCTGGCAATGCCCACCCAGTCGGTGAGGAAGTCCTGCAGGCAAACGGTCTTCAAGCGCTTGGTTTGCTCGTTATGGCTGCCGTGATCGCCCCCATCTGGGAGGAATTCATGTTCCGTGGTCTCTTGTTCCCGGCGTTCAGTGCAGTAACAAAAAGCCCCGTCTTAGGTGCCGTCATCTCGTGCTTCCTCTTCGCCGCGATCCATCCCCAAGGCCCCGCCGGAGTTCCGTTGCTCATGACGCTCGCCCTAGGAATGTGCTTCATCAGCTACCAAACAAAGTCGCTAATTCCCAACATGGTGATGCACGCGATCAACAACGCTGGCGCGCTCCTGATGCTGATGCTCCTTGGAAAAGACTTCTTCTAGTCGGTCAGGTCGCGCTTAGGCGGAACCATGCCAAGGTGCTTATAAGCAAGGTCGGTCACGCATCGACCGCGCGGAGTGCGTTGCAACATCCCAATTTGCAGAAGGTACGGCTCGTACACATCCTCAATGGTTTGTGAGTCCTCACCCGTGCTTGCGGCAAGCGTTTCAATCCCAACCGGACCGCCGCGATGCCGTTCAATGATCAACTGAAGAAGTGTCCGGTCAATTCGGTCAAGTCCCAAGTCGTCCACTTCAAGCGCTCGCGCCGCCTTCTGTACAATGCTCTGACCAATCGTCTCGTGCCCATCCACTTGCGCGAAGTCTCGAACGCGTCGAAGTAGTCGGTTCGCAATTCGAGGCGTCCCTCGCGACCGCCGCGCAATCTCCTCAGCCCCATCCGGAGCGATCTCGTAACCCAAGATCCCTGCCGATCGGCGAACGATCTCAAACAGCGCATCTTGCTCGTAATAGCGGAAGTGCGAGATGATTCCGAATCTGTCTCGGAGCGGCCCAGTTAGCAGTCCCTGGCGCGTAGTCGCCCCAACAACCGTGAACGCCGGCACTTCCATCCGCACCGAACGAGCCGCAGGACCCTGCCCAATCATGATGTCCACCTTTCGGTCCTCCATCGCGGGGTACAGATACTCTTCAACCGTACGCGACAGCCGATGGATTTCATCGATAAACAGAATCGCCCCCTCCTCAAGATTAGTGAGAATCCCCACTAGATCCCCCGGACGCTCAATTGCCGGACCACTCGTCACGTGAACAATTGCTCCCATTTCGTTGGCGATAATGTGAGCCAGAGTCGTTTTGCCTAGTCCGGGAGGGCCATAAAGCAACACGTGGTCAACTGGCTCCCCGCGCTGTTTGGCCGCCTGAAGAAAGACCCCGAGGTTCTCCTTCAGAGTCTCCTGACCGATGAACTCACGCAAGAAACGGGGACGAAGTGAAAGTTCGTCCCCGTCTCCAGGTAGCTGATTCGGGTCAAGAGTGTCGTTGGCCACTGCTTATTATAGAACCCTTTTGTCTACCTATTTGGCTTTTCCAACAAGGAAGTTCAGCTCAGCAACACTGGTCCATTCCTGACCCTTCACTTCTTCAACCGCCCGCAACTCAACGAAGCGTGCCTTGATTGGTGCGCCGAAGAAGACGCGCTGGAGGGAGGCGTTATTCGGGACGGTTCCTTCCTTAACCTTCACCAATTGATCCTGAGTCAATCCAACCCGAAGCTCGTACTTCCCAATTCGCCCATTGCCCTGATCCTGTCGAGGCAAGTAGTCAAATCCGGTCAGTTCAACCTCAGCACCAAGGTCGACCAGCACGAAGTGTGGATGTCGCGAAGTACCGTTGCTGTAGTTCGTATGCCAGAACGTCGTCGGGTCGCCATCAAATGCATGTCCAACTTCGCCCTCACCCTGCTCCTCAGAATCAAAGCTGAGCACCTTGATCTGATCTTGTGGAATGCGGAAAACGGGGTTAATCCGAGGAAGTTCCTTAACGACTTCTGGGGAGTCGATCCAGTCTGCGATTCGCTGAGCGATCCGCAACGTCCCGCCCGCCGCATAGTCGAACGACGATGCAACTGGTTGGAATCCAGCATCGCTCACCTGAACGATCCCGGCTCGCGAATCGGTTGGAACGACTTTAACGATTCCATCTTCGCCACGAGAAACCTGCGGCATCGGAGCAATTGGAACACCAACTCGCGCCGCCGAGAAGTCACTCTTTCGAACAGGCTTGATGATCACGCGCCAAGTTCGAGCACCCGGCTTACACAGATACTGCTGAAGAGGCGAAGGTCCGCAGGACGCGCCGCCAAGTCCCATCTGCTGAGCATCAAGGCTCACAATCGTCTCATTGCGAGGAATGATCGGGAAGAACTTCGCAGGCTCCCCATTCTCATGCCGTGAAGCGTCAACGTCTCGAGGATCGTTCTGAGAGACCGTCACCGCGAGCTTGTCCCAAGCCTGGAACATCAATCCCGATCCGTTAGAATCGGTGAGCGCGGCCCATCGAACTTCCTCTCGGTTTCCATTCTCCTGAGGGCGAACATACTGCGTACCCGCCTCGCTAACCTTCATCGAATACAGCCCAACATCCTGAGCCATCTTTCGGTCGGGGTAGCTTTCCCAAGGTCCTCGACCCAGATACGTAAAGTTCTGGAGCTCAGAGTTAAGTCGCAGATCAAGACCAATCTTCGGAAGCTGAGGCAAATCACCAACCGGATCAAACTGGTTGTCCACGGTTACCGAGCCATCGCCGAGAATCGTATAGATCGCCCGGTGGAAGAAGCCTCGCCCCTTGTACCCTCGGCAATCCATATCGACGGTCACACGAGCAACCGAAGGCGAAAGTCGCTGGGTTGAAACCGTGATCGCGCGGTGAGCCATCCCACCGAGGCCGCTCTCCCAGTAGGAGCGCTGGAACCAAGTGTCGTTGTCCACAAACGCTCGGAAGGTGTTGAGCCAAGGTCCACGCTGCACCATCTCCCGCTTGTCCACTTGGAACGAAGAAAGAAGTCCCGTTGTTTTGTCAAACTCGATTCGAGTGCCACCTGCGGTGAACGCATAGGTTCCAATCTCTTCAGACATTCCCAAGGCTGGCAACTTGCTGGTCACAACCACCGGCGCCACCATCGAATTGCTGATCGGGAGCTGCTCCCAAGCAACGGTGTGTCCCTTTTCGCCCCAAATCGTCGCGTCTTTTAGCTTCAGATCAACGCGAAGGAAATACTCACGACCAGGCTTCTTGGTGATCTTCTCCACAGGGAGTACCAGAGCCTTCGATTCGCCGGGCGCCACACTGGTCGCCGGCAGAATGCCTTTCGCAAGCTCCTTCCCATCTTCCGAGATGGAGTAAGACCAGTCGTAAGCATCAAGGTTGGTAAAGGCAAACTTGTTGGTCACCTTAACCTTTCCTTCGGTGGCATCAGCTGATTCAAACGCAACGCGCTGGTAGATCTTCTTAACTTCCCAAAGCTTCGGAGTCACCTGTCGGTCAGGCAAGATCAGACCGTTGTTGCAGAACGGGCCGTCATTTGGAGAGTCATCGAAATCTCCACCGTAGGCGTAGTACCAGCTAGAACCGTCTGGCGTTGGCTTATGCAGCCCCTGGTCAACCCAGTCCCAGATGCATCCACCCATCAGCCGCGGATACTTGTCGTACTGCTCAACGTACTCCTTGAGGTTCCCGACAGCGTTACCCATCGCATGGGCGTACTCGCAAACAAAGAACGGCTTGTTCGACTTCTTCGCGCCTTCAAACGCAAGGTAGTCAACGCCAGGATACATGACCGAATCCACGTCGCATGGCTCGTTGTAGCGCTCGTAGTGAACCGGCCGAGTGGGATCATTGTCATGGATCCACTTGGCGGTTGCTTCAAAGTTCACCCCTGGTCCCGCTTCGTTACCAAGTGACCACATCACGATCGAAGGGTGGTTTCGATTGCTCGTCACCATCCGTTCGGTTCGATCTAGGTGCGCCTTCTGCCAGATGGGCTGGTTGCCAAGAGATCGGTTCCAGTCGTAACCCATTCCGTGGCTCTCGATGTTTGCCTCATCGACAACGTAAAGCCCGTACTGATCACACAGCTCGTACCAGTAAGAATCGTTCGGATAGTGGCTATTGCGAACCGTGTTGAGGTTGTACTGCTTGTACAGCTTGATATCCTGAATCATCCGCTCGCGCGTGATCGCACGGCCCCGAACAGGATCAGCTTCATGGCGGTTTGCCCCAAGCAGCTTGACGGCCTTTCCGTTAACGCTAAACACTCCGCTCTTCCACTCAATCTTCCGGAACCCAACGCGGCAGGAACGAGTGTCGCGCAGTTTCCCAGCCTCATCAAGCAGATTAATGACTGCCGTGTAAAGATTAGGCTGCTCCGCAGACCAAAGCTGCGGGTTGTCCAACTTAACACTCGCGAGTGGATGATTAGAGAGACCACCTGTAACTCCATAGACCGAGGATTTTCCGGTGGCAACTTCCTTGCCTGCGCCGTCCATCAGGTGCACTTCCAGTTGGTATCCACCAGGACCCTCAACATCAGTCTTGATCTCGATCGAAGCTTGTTTGTAGTCTGCGCTAAGCATCGTCTCCGTGCGGAAGTTTTCGATGCGGGTTTTTGGCGTGCTCAGCAGTGCAACGTCGCGGAAGATGCCGCTGAACCGGAACATATCCTGGTCTTCGAGGTAGCTGCCGTCCGTCCATCGGTAAACCTCAACCGCGACCTGGTTACGGCCGGGTTTCACGAATGGCGTCAGATCAAACTCAGACGTCGTCTTGGAATCCTCGCTATAGCCAACCTTCTGGCCGTTGACCCAAAGGTAGTAGCCACTATAAACGCCACCGAATCGAATGATCGTTCGTCGAGTTTCCCAACCAGCAGGCAACTCGAACGATGTGCGGTACGACCCGACCGGATTGTAGTTCTCGTCAACAAACGGTGGGTTCGTCGGATGCGGATACCGCACATTGGTGTAGATCGGCTGACCATACCCCTCCATCTCCCAACACGAAGGAACTTGAATGGTCTTCCACTTGGCGTCGTTAAAATCGGTTCGGTAGAAGTCAACCGGACGATCTGCGGGGCGCCCACACCAGTTAAACTTCCAATCGCCGTTCAATGACTTATAAAACGGCGTCTTCGTCCGGTCTAAAGTCAGCGCGGAAACTGCGTCAGCAAAGGGAATCGCCTCTGCTCGTGCCGGCAACTTATTGACTCCGACAACTTCTGGATCCTGCCATTCAAGTAGCCCCGGAGGCAAAACTTGGCGAGGTTGGGCTTTAGTTCCTTGAAGGGCAAAGAGGGCGACGAGCGCAGTCAGCGTCATTGCCCATTAGTTTGCCAGATACCGAGCTGTTTTGCGAGGGATAACCGCCCGCTGGAGGAAAGATCAGTGAACCTTGGATGGCGCTCCGAGCATCAAGATGCGCGGCGAGTATAGTCTCCGCCGATAATTCGATCAAATTCTCCGCTAAGTACCCACTTCTCAAGTTCTTGCGTTCGGAACACGGGCATCGGGTGAGTCATTGTCTTCCCAAATGTCGCAAACAGAACAAACTTACCGAGCTTATCCAGAGCATCTGCGTCTTGGTACGCCCGCGCTTGGTCCATAAATGCGTCCTGATTCAGCTCATGCTTCAGCCTCGATGGCCCAGCCGCAAGTCGAATCAGCGACTGAATCGCAACCCCTTTGTCCTGAGCAACAAGGAGTCCTGCTCGGTCCGCTGAAAACTCTGCCTGACGAGACCACTCATAAAGCGCGAGCACCAGGGCATAAGTCGCCACGTCGGTTGCCCCCATAGTTCGCCGCCCAAGGATATCAAGCAACGGGAACAGGAGCCAGCCAATGGAGAAGTACAAAACGTGATTCGCCTTGATGTGCCCAAGCTCGTGACCCATGATGAAGAACAACTCCTCATCGCTCATAGTGTCAATCATCGAAGAGCGCAGACAGATATAAGGTCGCTCGACTCCACCCGCAAATGCGTTCGGGAACGGGTTAGAGGAGACATATAGCTCTGGCTCCGGCATGTCGAGAGTCTTCGCCGACTCACGCATGATCTCATATAGTGTCGGATACTGGTTTGGTCCACAGCGAATCGAACTGCTCATGTTGTAGCAGTACATCCAGCGATCAATCCCGATTTCGTAAAACTTCGAGACCAATTGGGGAACCAGCGGAAGGTTCTGCAGCTTATCGAGTGCCCATTTGTCGGCATCCGATACAAAGGCATCCTTCGTGATTCCGCTCAAGATTTTGCGTTCGCTCATGGTTAATAAACAAGCCTACGCCCACAACCCGGCTGGGTTGCAGGCGTAGGACCCAAAAGTCCCGAGTGTCCGAGAATTTTGATCAGGCCGCTGCGAGGGCGATCTTCGTGTCACGGAGACTCACATTGACCTCAATCTGGCCAACTCCTTCGAAAATCAATGGGATCACGAGCGTCGGCGTGTTAAACGTCGAGATTCGGATGCTGTTGCCACGAACCAGCGTTGGAGGGGTGATGTTACAAATCACACCTTGTCCCGCAAAGATTGAGGAACTGCTTCCCGTAATCATGTTCCCAAGCTCAGAGATAGCCGAAGCAACCAACTGGTCGAAAACGCGTGATGGTGCTCCCATCATCAGACTTGCGATTGCCAAAGCCGTATCCTTGGACATGCTGTACATGACCAAGCCTTCAAGGTCGCCGTTAACTCCGCAGAGAATATTCACCGGGAGAGCAGTAAACAACTCGGGCTTTGCGGACAACGGACCCCTGGTCGGTTTCGTACCCATCATCATTTCTGCTACCGCCGAGGTCGCCTCTGCGAATGGCGCAACAAATTCAACTTTCATAAAACCCAATAACTCCTTTGTCGTCCGATGTTAGGCGGCATGACGGTTGATGACTTCAAGCACCTTATCTGCCTGGAACGGTTTAACAATGAACTCCTTGGCACCAGCCTGAAGAGCTTCAACCATCAGGTTTTGCTGCCCCATTGCCGAGCACATCACTACCGTAGCGTTTGGATCACTGGCCCGAATCGCTTTGAGCGCCTCGATTCCGTCCATTTCCGGCATGGTGATATCCATGGTGACTAGGTCTGGTTTGAGATCATTGTAAAGAGAAACGGATTCAACTCCGTTTGCTGCCTCTCCAACAACTTCAAATCCTGCATCCGTGAGAATGCGCTTGAGAGTAACTCGCATGAACAATGCGTCGTCAGTGATTAAGATGCGTTTAGCCATTTTTTCTCCTCGCTTGGTTTTTGATAGAAATACGGTCTCGGACACTCGAAGCCGATTCCTTTTGGATTGAAGATGCGCTCACTGCCCCCGATGAATAGGTATCCACCCGGTCGCAAGGCATCAAAGAATCGTCGGAAGATCTGCTCCTTCGCTTCTTCAACGAAGTAGATCAAAACGTTCCGACAAACAATTAGGTCGTAGCCAGTTCCGTAGCTGTCTGCAAGAAGGTTATGGCGTTGGAACGTCATGTACTTCTTCAGCTCGTCACTAACTGCGGCCCCTCGCGGCGTTCTGCTGAAGTACTTCTGGTACTCCTTGGGAACGTCACGAAACTCTGTGCCGAACAACACGCCATCTTTGGCCTGTTGCATTGCCGCGGCATCGATGTCAGTGCAGACAATGCGATGCGGCTTTCGAGGCGAGTGAACATCCAGAATGGAGGCCAAGCTATACGCCTCAGCACCCGTCGAACATCCCGCACTCCAAACCTTGAGCGGCTTTCCGGCTTTTAACAAATCGTCTTTGATGAACTGTTCAAGGAACACCCAGTGCTCCGGATTTCGAAACACCTCAGTGACGTTGATCGCCAGTCGGTCCAAGAACCACTCGCGTGCCTCTCGATCCTTCAAAACGAGATCTGTCAGTTCCTCAAAGGTCTTCAGCTTTCGTTGCTCAACAAGCATCACCATTCTTCGGGTCAGCTGATCTTGCTTATACTGGTTGAAATCAATTCCTGCCACCGAATTGAATCGACGGTAGAAGTCACAAAACTGTTTTTCACTAGGCGGCGGCACGTTTTCCTCCTTGAAGCGCAGCCATGATTGCCAAATGCAACTCATGAACTGGGAACTCACCATCGACCGCGCCGGCTTCTTTGGCTGACCTTGGCATTCCATAAACCGTGCAGGTCTCCGCAGATTCGCCCAAAACCATTCCCCCGGCCTGCTTGATCGCAAGCGCACCGTGTGTGGCGTCCTTACCCATTCCTGTGAGAATCACACCCAAAGTTCGATCTCCCAAGTGCTTTGCGCCACTCTCGAACAAGTAGTCAGCACAAGGCTTGACTCCCAGCCGCTCGGGGGCGTCGTTAAACCTCACCCGGCTCGCAGATTCAAACTCAAGGTGCTTCCCGCCCTGCGCAAGAAGCGCCAGCCCTGGCTCAAGCTTGTCGCCAGGCTCAGCTTCCCGAACCTTAAACGATCCTGCTCCAGCAAGCCTGTGGGCCAGGCTCTTGGTGAATCCAACCGGCATGTGCTGAACAATCACGCAAGGCACAGTCATGTCCTTGGGAAAAGTCTCAAACAATGTCATCAGAGCCTTCGGACCACCCGTTGAGGAAGCGATGAGCAACACTTTGTTGCTGTTAACGGCCTTCATCACCGGTCGGCTGCCAATCGACGGACCTCGTCCGACCCGTGCCTTAGCCGCCGTTCTAATCTTCGGAATCAACTCATTAAATGTGAGTTTCATCGTCTCAGCCGTAATCTGAGTCGGCTTCGCAATAAAGTCAATCGCGCCTATCTCAAGTGCCGCCATCGTGGCTTGTGTGCCCGAAGCCGTCAGAGTAGAGCACATCACTACCGGAGTTGGGCAGTCGGTCATGACTTCTTGCAGAGCAATCAGCCCGTTCTTGCGCGGCATCTCGATGTCCAGCGTAATCACATCTGGATTAAGATCTCGAACCTGCTTTAGAACCTCATCGCCGTTGGCAACAGTTCCAACCACAACCATATCGCCGGCCGCATTCACGGCATCGCTGATCACGCGCCGCATGAAAATTGAGTCATCAACGACCAAAACCTTGATCATGCAGCCTTCCTCTCTATGCTCTGAAGGTCCGCCCCTTGGCTTATTGCCATATCCAACATTTCATTGAGCTCGTCCATGGTTAGTCCGACCCTCTCAAATGCCTCTTGGTCCAATTGGTAAATCTGTCCGAATGCGCCCTCGTTGATTCCGCGCTCTCGCACCATGAAATCAGCAACGTGAATCAGGTCGGCAATCGGATCCGAAGTCTCGGGCAAACTGGGTTGGTGGTGATAGCGGATCGCGCTGCCATATACCCGCGGAAGGTTCCAAACATCACATAGCTCAGCCCCGACCTCAGCGTGATCGAATCCGTAAACTGCTCGTTCAATCTCATCGAGCGGACGCTCTTCTGCCTCGGCCCGTCGAACCAGAGAGTCAAAAGCGTTCTCCTTCCACACCGCAAACACAACGGTTCCGATATCGTGAAGGAGTCCGATGCAGAAAGGAAGCTCCGCATCCGGCATCTGCTTTCGAGTTGCCATCGCCCGGACCAAGTAAGCAGTCGTTAGAGAGTGATTCCACAGCAGCACTGGGCTAATTCCCTTGCCATCAAGCGCCTTATGCAACCAAGGGAAGCTAGCAGCCACAAGCGAAAGGCTCTTGACTGTCCTCATACCTAGAACAACGACTGCGTCTGAGATTGAAGTCACCTCTCGAGTCATGCCATAGAATGCTGAGTTTGCAAGCCTGAGAATTCGCACCGAAAGGCTCGGATCTCGAGACAACGTAGCCGCAACCGTAATCGCGCTAGAGTCGGCCATATCTGCCACACGCATTACTTCGAACGCCACTTCCGGCATCGAAGGCAGTTCTGTGGTCTGCCGAATAAGTTTGTTAAGCTGCTCTGACAAATCTCCCCTCCCCGACCTTGCAAAGCAAGTTCAATTCCCGAGAACCACATGCCACAAATACCTGCCCCGACACCAAGCATAATTGCGTGGACGTAGCATGTGTTCCTCCAAGAACCTCAGCCTCAAGCCGAATTCCGAGCGCGGCAAGATTGGTGCGAAGCGCCTGAATGTTTCGCTCGCCGATATTCAAGTTCAGATTCGGAGAGCCCGGTCCAAACTTAAAAACGTTCGCGCCACCGACCGCCACAAATCTCAATCGACTCCTTCCCGCGCCAGTCGCGACAAGTTTGTCGATTAGTGCAGGCAGGGCAAGATCCATGTAACGCCCAGGAAGGTCCAGGTCCTTTCGGCCAGTGCTGTCAGGAAGCACCACATGGGCAACCCCTCCGACTTGGGACAAAGAGTCATAGGCCATTACGCCAATGCAGCTCCCCAGCCCATGACAGCCGACCATCGGTGCCTTGCGCGCAACGTGGATCTCACCCAATCGGGCGAGCAGAATGTCTTTTGTTTCCATGTTTAGGCAGCCAAGTTCAACCCTAGGCTTTCCCAGAGCAAATTGACCGATTCCTCGCTCGGTATAAGAAGGAAGCTTCCTTGGACGGACTCTTCTTGGTCCCAGAGCTTTGTTTCAACAAACAGGGCGACATGCTGCTCAGAGGCTTCTGCAGCAATCGATCCCAAAATGGATCCGAACGAATCAACGGCAAGAATAGGAGGATTCGCATTGGTAAGCAGTCCCGTAAACTGCGTGAACGCCGACAGGAACGAGCCGTTGATAATGTTGCCCACCTCAACAACGGAGCTCCATTCCAGTTCAGTAAGATCGTCTGGCGACTCAGGAGCAGAACCAATCAGCATCTGCCAGAGCGCTTGGCAACTAGGCCAAGCCATGCAAAAAGCCATGCGCCCATTAAAATCTCCATCAACAGCCATGTAAACGAGGGCATATGTCTCATCAATGTTGTCAACCAACTCCTGGAAACGATCAAATGTAATTGGCCGTACTTGCGGGACTGAAATAAGGAAGTCGCGGCCACAAACTGATGCAAGTGCTCGCGCAGCGTGCCCTGTTCCTATATTTGCAATTTCATTCAACGCACTCATGCGCATCTCCTGCTGCTCAAGAGCCGCAACAATACTGATCGAGTTATCCGCCATGGATAGGTGGTTCCATATAATTGCCAGGACTCACCACAAAAATATGGGTCTTGGTACACTGTTGGGGTTATGGCCGCAATTGACTTCGACCTGGTTCGACACGCACTGGATATCGCCGTCCAGAGCCAGATGAACGAAGTTGAATTAGAGGTTGGCGACGCCAAGTTCTCGGCCGTCATTCACAAAAAAGCCGCACCCAAGGCAGCTCCGGCTCCGGTTAACGAGACTTCAGTCTCCTCCGAGCAAGAAGTCGCGCCAAGCTCAAAGCCGATCAAAGCTCCTTCGGTCGGCATTTTCCGAACTGCCAAGGTCCCTCTCATCGCTGGCGCTACAGTCGAGAAAGGCGACGTCGTGGGAACCATCTTTGCCCTCGGCATTTCCTCTGATATCCAATCCAATATCGCTGGCACTATCTCCGACATCCTAGTCGAAGATGGGGACCCCGTCGAGTACGGGCAACCCGTCATGGAGGTCCTCATTTGAGGCGTGGACAAACCCTCGTAGCAACCCTCGCCGTACTTGCAATCATCGCAATCCTCGCCGTGGTGATGCTCAAAGGCACCGGTGGTGCGGAACCCAAAGCAAAAGCTGATGGGCGTGGTGTTACTGTTCTCGGCAACGCAATGGCAACCGCAAACGACTCCGCCTGCCAAAGCAACCTGAGCCAATTTCGCCAACTGATCCAAGTTCAGAAATCAACAGATGAGGAGTTCAAACCGACGACTCCCTCCGACGTTCCCGGTGCCGCTGGAGTCAGCAAATGCCCGGTCGGAAAGGAGCTCTACGTCATCGATGAAAACGGCCTCGCCCATTGCCCCCATTTAGGACACGAAAAATACTGATGCTTACAAAGGTTCTTATCGCCAACCGTGGAGAGATTGCATGTCGCGCAATCCGTGCCTGCCGTGAACTCGGCATAAAGAGCGTCGCGATTTACAGCGAGGCTGACCGCGAAAGCCTTCACGTTAAGCTCGCCGACGAAGCAATTTGCGTCGGCGCTGGCACCAACGCAGACTCCTATCTCAATCTCGCGAATGTGCTCATGGCAACCCAAATCAGCGGAGCTGAAGCTGTTCATCCCGGATACGGTTACTTCTCCGAGCGAGCCAACTTCGCCGTTGCCCTCGAGTCGCTAGGCGTCAAGTTCATCGGCCCTCCAACCGGCGCAATCGAAGCCATGGGTGACAAGGCAAGCGCTAAAAAAGCCGCCGTCGCCGCAGATTGTCCCGTCGTCCCAGGTTCCGACGGCCCTGTCGCCACCGACGCAGAAGCAATTCAAGTCGCCGAAGAAATCGGCTACCCCGTCCTCCTCAAAGCCGTCGCCGGCGGTGGTGGTCGCGGAATCCGCCGAGTCAACAACTCCGAAGAGCTCAGCGGCCTCTGGAAAATGGCAACTGCCGAAGCGCAAGCATCGTTCGGTTCCGGAGAGATGCTGGTCGAAAAGTTTGTCATCAATCCTCGCCACGTCGAAATCCAAGTCTTCGGAGACACCTTCGGAAACATGGTCTATCTCGGCGAGCGTGAGTGTTCAATTCAAAACCTCCGCCACCAAAAGCTGGTCGAAGAAGCACCTTATGCCGACCTCCCCGCCGAAGTCCGAAAGAAGATGGGCGAGGCCGCGGTCCGCGTGGCGTCCAGCGTCGGCTACCAAAACGCCGGCACTGTGGAATTCCTCGTCGACACCGAATTCAACTTCTACTTCCTCGAAATGAACACGCGACTCCAGGTCGAGCACCCAGTCACGGAAGAAATCACGGGCATAGATCTCATGCAACTTATGCTTCGCACGACGAGCGGCGAAAAGCTACCGTTCACCCAGGAAGACATCACGCTCAAGGGACACGCGATAGAGGCTAGAATCACCGCCCAAGACCCTGACAACGACTTCTCGCCGTCAACCGGAAAGATCACCGGATGGCGCGCTCCAATGGGCCGAGGAGTTCGCATGGAATCCCATTGCTACGCAGGTCTGACCGTCACCCCGTTCTACGATCCGCTTCTTGCCAAACTGATCGTGCGTGGCGAAACCCGGGCCGAAGCCGTCTCCAAGCTACAAGCCGCCCTCCACGAGTTCGAAGTCGAAGGAATCGCTACCAACATTCCATTCCTTCGCCGACTCGCCGCAACGCCGTCCTATGTGGAAGGTAACTTCGACACGGGCTTCATTCCGAAGTTCCTCGATGGTGAGGCTGTTTGAGCACTCCCTTCGGCTTTCGACGGGTTGCCCGAGAGTGCGCTCTGCGCGCAATCTACACCTGTGAACTTTCACAAGTTGGACTCGACGAAGCACTCGAACTAACGTTCGATGCCTTCCACGACGACGAACAACTTGAAGACCTCACCAAAGGCGTGGAGTACCCCGACGCAACCCTCGACCTTGTATTCCGCTTTGCCCGAGCTCTTGCCAACGGCACTTGGAAAGGCCGAGTCGCCCTCGACCGAGCAATCTCCGCAGCTATCCCTGATTACGACTTCAACCGGCTTGCCGCCATCGACCGCAACGTCATGCGTCTTGCCTTGTACGAGCTTAACGAATACCTCTATATTCCGCCTGCGGTCACCATCAATGAAGCCGTCGAGATGGCGAAGAAGTACAGCACCGCCGAGAGCGGAAAGTTTGTCAATGGAGTTCTCGGAACCCTGGTCACAAAGACACCCAAAGCCAACTACGATCCCAAGACTGCGCCGAGCGATCCAGACCTTGGTGAAGCTGAGCGGATCTTCCGAGCTCCCAAAATCGAACTCGAAGAGGAAACGATCGATGCGGACTCTGAACAAGGGAAAATCGTTAACCGATTTGGCTGGACAATTAAGCAGTAGGCACTACGCCCAAACGCACGCTACGTTCACTGATGTGGAAAAGTCGCGCTGACTTTGCGCGTCCTCAAGCTGTACTATACGCTTAAGAAATTCCTATTTCGGTGATAAAAATGCGTGTAAAGGCACTAATTGCCCCCCTAATCTTGCTGGCGGTTCCAGCTTTTGGTTCCGCTGCCGGCTTCTACTTTGGCAAGAAATACGTCGAGTTTGGACCTCAACTCAATGCAATCCGTGTAAAAGCCGACCGTTCGCAAGTGCCCTACCTCGCTACAAAAGGCTTCGATGCTGGAACCCAAGTGGACGGCATCATGTACTACCGAAGCTCCAGTGAGACCCTGTCCGCCAAAATGTCCAAGGCAATGCGAACCCCAGGAATTCAGTTCGCTGCCCCAGTTTGGAAGTCGCCCGATTTCGGTGAGATCACCCTCAATGGCTCCGCTTTCGTCAAGTTCAAGCCAGAGCTCTCAGCGCAACAAATCAGCAACATTGTCTCGTCAATCCCCCAGCTCAAACTAACGACCCGAAAGATTGATGCTGTCCGACAGCTCACCATTATTGATTCAAACACGTCCGATGGCGTGGAGTTTCTCGATGCCGTTAACCGCCTCGCTCAGTCCGATGCCGTAGAGTTTGCCGAGCCTGACCTGGTGATGACTGCCAAGCAACACCTCGTTCCTAACGATCCGCTCTTCACCACCCAGTGGCATCTCCGCAACACTGGTCAGTTCAGCGGAGGACTCAGTGGCTTCGACGTCCAACCGGTTAACGCGTGGGATTGGTTGCTCGGAAACAGCGCTGTAAAGATCGGAATCTTCGATGACGGTGTTCAATCAAATCACCCCGACCTCAACGTCGTGGCCGGACAAACCTTCTCCGGTGAACCACAAAACGGAGGCGGTCCACAAACTGCGAACGACAACCACGGAACCAGCGTTGCCGGTTGCGCCGCAGCCATCACCAATAACAACCTCGGAGTTGCTGGCGTTGCTGGCGGTTGCGGAATTATCGCCGTTGATTTCGGAACCGACGCCGGCGGTGGTTCGTTCACCTTCTCAATTTCAAACTTCACCACGAGCCTCACATGGGCACGAGGTCAGGGCATGCGAGTCATGAACATGAGCTTGGGTGGAATGTCCCCGAACTCGACCATGAACACTGCCTTTGCCAACGCCCGTGCGGATGGAGTTGTCATTCTCGCCTCAACCGGAAACGAATCCGCAACCTCCATCAGCTTCCCTGCAAGTGGAACCGGAGTCCTCGCAATCGGTGCAACCAACCTCAACGGATCCCTTGCCAGCTTCTCCAACACCGGCACCGGAATCGACTTCGTTGCTCCCGGTGTCAACTGCCGATCAACCGACCGAACCGGTGCCGATGGCTACAACACCGCCGCCAACTCCACAGGAGACTACACATACTTCAGCGGCACCTCCGCTTCCTGTCCGGTCGCTTCCGGAGTTGTGGCCCTAATTCTTGCTAAGAACCCAGCGCTCTCGCCCAGCATGGTCGAGGGGCTCCTGAGGCGATCAGTCCGAGACATGGGCACTGCTGGCTATGACACCACCTACGGATGGGGTCAAGTCCAGGTCGATGGTGCGATGCGACGAGGCTTCCAAACCATGGGCGTCTCGAGTGGCCTCACCGCAAACGGGCGATTCCAACAGAACGCTCCTCTAAGCTCAATCATCACCAAAAACGCAGGCAATAACTACATCGTTTACCTGTTCAACTCGTCAGGCTCGGCCTACGCCGGTGCCAACTGGCTGATGGCGTCCAACTCAACGTTACAAGACGTCGTCGACGCCAACTCTGATGGTGTTGGCGACTTCTACTTCAACAACGGAACAACCACAAAGAGCTACACGAACTGGGTGGTCAATAGCGGCGCGACCGCCATCACCTCGGGCAACTGGATCTACGACAGCGGTCTCACCTACATGAGCACCTACTTGGTGGACATGAATCAAACCGGTACCGCCGATTACGTCACCCAGAGCTCCGACGGAACTCTCCGAATCGTTCTCACCGGCGCAAATGGAACCATCCTTGGTAGCCACCGATGGATTGCCGGTCTCGGAGCGAACGAACTCCGATTCGCATGCGACCTAGATTCCGACGGTAAGCCAGAAGTCATCACCGAAAACACCTCAACCGGTGCCATCGGTGTAGTCAAGCTCAACTCCACCGCAACCGCCTACTCCGGATTCGCAATCCTGAAAACTGGCGTTCGAGTCCTCGGTGCAGGAGACTTCAACGGTGACGGAAAGAACGACCTCGTCTTTTACAACACCACCACCAAAGCAATCAGCGTGGGCTACGTCAGCTCAGCAACCGCCCTCTCCTCCGAAGTCAGCTTCGGCGCAACGGGCGGCTTCTCAAGCAGCGGTGCTCTTCCTGCCGTCTCAACGGCGGACCTGAACGCTGATGGCCGAGCCGACCTCCTCGTTCGCAACGTCACCAACCAGACGTTCTATTCGATCATCACCAGTTCGTCGACCACCGGCCCTGCTGGTGGCATCAACTGGATCTTCCAGCCCGCTAACGCCGATGCAAACTTCGAGTACGTTGGCGACATGGACGGCGACAACCGAGCCGACATCCTCACCTATCTGAGTGGGTCAGCGGACAAAACCGTGATGAAGGTCAACCTGAACTCCGGGGGAACCGCCTATAGCTCCGCAACCTGGCTCCTGGGTAACGGAATGACGGACGTCCCAATCCGGAACTTTAACATCGGCTACTAAGTGATGTGTGGGGTTTCACAGTAAACTTGTGAAACCCCATGGCAACCATTCTCGACGGCCTCGCCCTCTCAAAAATCGTTCGCGCCGAACTCGCAGAGCGAGTGGCCGCCCTGAAGGCAAAAGGAATAACGCCCCGCCTGGACGTCGTCGTTGCCGCTCAAGACCCCGCCTCGGTCGCCTACGTCAACATGAAAAAGAAGTGGGCCGCCGCCGCCGGAATGATCGGCGAACAGTTCGAGATCGACGATAACACGACTCAGCAAGAGCTTATCGACATCATCGGCCAGCTAAACGCCAACCCCGAAGTCCACGGCGTTCTGCTCCAACACCCGCTTCCCAAACACCTCGACGAAAATGCCGCCTTGCTCGCTCTCGGAGCCGAGAAAGACGCAGACGGAATCACGCCCGCCTCTCTCGGTCGCCTCACCGCCGGCCTCGACGGCTTCCGGTGCGCCACCCCGCTCGGTATCACCAAAATCCTCGACCACTACAACATCGACGTCACCGGAAAGCGCGCACTTGTGATCGGGCGCAGCCACATCCTCGGCAAGCCCATGGCGCTGATGTTGCTCGAAAGAAACGCCACCGTCACTATCGCCCACAGCAAAACCCTCGACCTCGCCGACCGTTGCCGCGAAGCCGACATCCTCGTCGCCGCAGTAGGGCGCGCCGAGATGGTCAAAGGCGATTGGATCAAGCCTGGAGCCACTGTCATTGATGCCGGATACAACAAAGTTGAAGGCCGAAAAGGCGATGTTGGGGACGTTCACTTCGAATCTGCTGTTGAAGTAGCCGGAGCGATCACTCCAGTTCCCGGCGGAGTCGGGCCAATGACGGTCGCCAGTCTATTGAGCAATGCAGTTACAGCGGCGGAAAAATCGGTTTCGTAAAGTGATTCTCTGGCTCTCCCTCGGGGTTGGACTCTACTTCGGCATGTGCTACAAGCTTGCCGACGGGCTCATCCACATGCCCCGATCCAAGCCCGATAAGCCCGCCGAATACGCAACTTGGCAACCCGTCGAAGGCGTCAACGCCTGGGTCACCCCGTCGGTCGCAGACGGCAAACGAGAAACCGTCTTCGTCCTCTGCCACGGCCTCGGCGGAGATCGTGGCTACTACGCCAACACCGGTCTTGAGCTCCAAAGGCGCGGCTACCAGGTCGTCATCCTCCCCATGACCGGCCAAGACGACAACCCCTCCGAAACCGTCGGTTTCGGTCCCGCTGAGTCCGAACTCATCCGCAAAACCGTCCGCGCTCTCAAAGCCAAACAGACCATCCTCGTTGGGTGCTCCTTAGGCGGTGCCGCCGTCTGGCTCGCCTCAGACGAACCGGGCGTAAGCGCGGTCGTAAGCGACTCCGCCTTCACCCGGCTCGACGACGCCTGCAACGCCTGGCTCAAAAAGGATCTCCCTGGCGGCAACATCGTCCTCCGTCCTGTAATCTGGTTCGGCACTGGCAAAGTCGGCGTCAAACCCAGCGAAGTAAACCCGGTTGAAGTCGCCCGCAAATGGCCGACTTCCCGACCTGCACTCGTCATCCACGGCGAAAAGGACCGACTCTTCAGTGTCGCCAACGCCGACGAACTTGCAAAAGCCTCGGGAGCAAACCTCTGGATCGTCCCCGACGCCGGCCACGCTCAACCTGTCGACGACCCAACCTATGTCGACTGCCTAGAGAAACTCGCCCTTAAGACGAAAAGCTAACCGTTACCGGACGTCGCGCCACCGGATCATCGATCTCAAAGAACGGCTTGTCCTTCCGTCCACCGGCAAACACCGAGCCCGGAAACATCGCAATTGCAGTGTTAAACTCGCGAACGTTGTTGTTATAAATCCGCCGAGCCGCCGCCACCCGATCCTCGGTGTCAACGAGTTCGCGCTGAAGCTCAGTAAAAGCCGCCGAAGCCTTCAGTTCCGGATAAGCCTCAGCCCGTGCAAAAAGGTTCGCCAGAGCAGGGGCAAGCTGCTTCTCTACATCCATCGACTGACCAACGGATCGCGACTGAACTCCCTGCTCACGCAGTTTAGAAATCTGCTCAAGAACGGTTCGCTCGTGGTCCATGTATCCCTTCACTGTCGATACCAGGTTCGGAATCAGGTCATATCGACGTCGCAGAACAATATCGATCCCCGACCAAGACTCCTCGCACACCTTATCAAGCTGAACAAACATGTTCATAAACTTGACCGGGACAACAATCGCGATTAGAGCAAAAACGACGACAAGAGCGATGATGATAGGAAGAGTCATGATAGGTTCGGGAATCCGAAGTCTTTTCGATAGTAGCCAGGAATCAGTCGAATGAAGTCCTTGATCGCATTGTAATACGTTTCAAGGTTTTGCGAGCATGCAGTCCCGTCAAGGCAGACCATGATGTAGCGAGGACTGAACTCCCACTCCGCCGGAATCAGATACATTAAGCGGTCAATTGCCTGAGGATGCAACAAATGCAGCACCCTGTCTGGCTCTTGGGTCTCTAGGAAGTAGCGATTGTTAAACGCCTGGTTTTCAACCTGCAACTCCCGCTTACCCATGCTTTTGGCCGCACGATCTGAAGCGGTCTCCGGAGACATCTTCAAGATGGGAAGCAAAACTGGACTCTCGGCAATCAAACACCAGTGCACCGAGCGATTCGGCTGGACATGCTGAAAAATTGTCCAAGCCACCCCATCTGCGTCACGACCTCGCATAACCGACTGAACGTACGGCGGAGTTTCGTCCCGAACCTCGCTCATCGCCGACCATTCGAACCGCCGAAACTGCTGTCCGAACTACAAGAGCAGAGGGTTTATCCGTTGGCTGCCGAGCAGTGGTCCACTCCCTGCAAGGCTGTCTAAAGACAAATCGAAGAGCGGGTCCATCCTCCCCATCGGCGCCACCATCTGCCCACCTCGGTCAAACGTAAACCCTTTCGAAAACGCAAACTGAGTGAACTCGTCAGATTGGCCCTTCCGCAAGGCCTTGCTCGTTCGCATTGTGCCCCAGAAGATCAGAACGGTGGCAACGATGCCAATGATATTTGAGAGATTGACCCGGTGGGCGAGGTCGACCGGAATAGCTTCAAACTTGAATTGCGCGAGGAACAGAGTCAACGATCTGATTATACGGGTGCATCCCGCCCTGGGTTACCGATATAATTCGCCCATGCTTCGCGCCATCGCCGTCGCTTGTTTGCTTTCCGCCGCCACCATGTCCGCCGCACAAACCCGACCCACCCCATCTGCCAACCAGCTCGCGTGGCACAAGATGGAGTATTACGGGTTCGTCCACTTCGGACCCAATACGTTCAGCGGCAAGGAGTGGGGCGAAGGAAACGAAGACCCCAAGAGCTTCAACCCAACCCAACTTGACTGTCGCCAATGGGCAAGAACCTTCAAGCAAGCCGGTATGAAGGGGGTCATCCTCACCGCAAAGCACCACGACGGATTCTGCCTCTGGCCGTCCAAGTACTCCACCCACACCGTCGACCAATCTCCGATCAAACGCGACGTCCTCAAAGAACTCTCCCAAGCGTGCAAAGCCGAAGGCCTCAAGCTCGGCGTTTACCTTAGCCCCTGGGATCGCAACCACCCGACCTACGGCACCGATAAGTACAACGACACATTCGTCGGGATGCTCGAAGAAGTCCTCGGCAACTACGGCGAAGTCTTCGAAGTCTGGTTCGACGGCGCAAATGGCGAAGGTGCGAACGGGAAGAAGCAGGTCTACGACTGGAAGCGATACATCGACACCGTCCGACGTCTCCAACCTAAAGCCCTGATCTTCTCCGACGCCGGACCCGATGTTCGCTGGGTCGGCAACGAAGCTGGAAAAAGCCCAAGCACCAACTGGGCAACCATCAACCGCAGCCGCTACGTCCCCGGAACATC
Source organism: uncultured Armatimonadota bacterium (assembly GCA_903927345.1). Lineage (GTDB taxonomy): Bacteria > Armatimonadota > Fimbriimonadia > Fimbriimonadales > Fimbriimonadaceae > Fimbriimonas. The sequence goes on from CAIYMO010000031.1 coordinate 120,090, forward strand.
CCTCTACAAAGAGCTCGGCGAAGGCGATCCGTTCGGTACCGACTGGGTTCCCAGCGAATGCGACGTAAGCATCCGTCCAGGCTGGTTCTGGCGCGAATCCGAAAACGCAAAAGTCAAAACCGCTACCGAGCTCGAAAACCTCTACTACCAATCGGTCGGAAACGGCTCTTCATTCCTCCTGAACGTTCCTCCGGACACCCGCGGTCTCATCCATGAGAACGACGTCAAAGCACTGCTCGGCCTAAAGGCAAAACTCGACAAGACCTTCAAAACCCCGCTCACCGCGCCAATCAAGGTCGAGGACCCCAAATCCCTCTCCGTCACCTTCAAAAAGCCGACCCTGATTGACCGAATCGAACTTGCCGAAGACATTGCCAAAGGCCAAACTGTCGCCCAATTCGATGTCAAAGGCCTCGTTGACGGCAAATGGGAATCCCTCGCGACCGGCACGACTGTCGGTAACAAGCGTCTCTTCCGAGTCGTGCCCACTACGGTCACCGCGCTCAAACTTACCGTCGATAAAGCCTACGGGGGGCCAGTCATCTCTACGTTCCGTGCGTACAACAGCGGCGAGCAAAGCTTCATGACCGAAAGCAAAGCCCAAAAGGACGCTCGCATGTCCTGGTGGCGCGATGCTCGCTTTGGCATGTTTATCCACTGGGGTCTCTACAGCATCCCCGCCGGAACCTGGAACGGCAAAGAGTACGGTGGCGCATCCGAATGGTTGATCAACACCGCCAAAGTCAAAATCAAAGACTGGGAACCACTCCAAAAGCAGTTCAACCCAGTCAACTTCGACGCCAAGAAAATCGTTGGTGCCGCCAAGGCCGCCGGGATGAAGTACATCGTCATCACCAGCAAGCACCACGAAGGCTTCGCAATGTGGCCGACCAAGCAGGGAACCTGGGACATCGGACACACGGCGTTCAAGCGTGACCCACTCAAGGAGCTATCTGACGAGTGCAAAAAGCAGGGCATCAAGTTCTGCACTTACCACTCGATCCTCGACTGGCACCACCCCGACCACACCCCACGCGAAAAGTACGACGAGCGCCCCGAGGTCAAAGCCGACTTCGAGCGCTATGTGAAGTTCATGAAGGCTCAGCTCAAAGAGGTCGTCACTCGCTACAACCCTGCAGTGATGTGGTTCGATGGAGAATGGCTCAACACCTGGAACCACGAGCGAGGAGTTGATCTTTACAACTACGTCCGGGGTCTCAAGCCCGACATCATCATCAATAACCGCGTCGACACCGGCCGCGCCGGAATGAGCGGCCTATCCGCCGCTGGCTTCGCCGGAGACTTCGGCACCCCTGAGCAAGAGATCCCTGCCAACGGTCTCAGCATCGACTGGGAAAGCTGCATGACCATGAATGGGTCATGGGGCTACCACGCTGGCGACAACAACTGGAAGTCAACCGACACTCTGATCTTCAACCTGGTCGATTGCGCCAGTAAGGGCGGAAACTACCTCCTCAACGTCGGTCCCAACTCCCTGGGTGAAATCCCTGCGGCAAGTGTCGAACGACTTGAAGCCGTCGGGAAATGGCTGAACCAAAACGGCGAAGCCGTCTACGGCTCTAAGGCCTCCCCGTTCCCCAAGCCCCTCTCCTGGGGACGAGTTACGCGTAAAGGGAACACCCTCTACTGCACGGTCTTTGATCCCAAAATTGCTTCAATCGAGCTGACCGGTCTCCAAACCCAGATTCGGTCGGCAAGAGTTCTCGCCACCGGAAAGCAGATGCCCATCATCGACGGCCTCGCAAGCCCAGTAATCGATCTCCCAGATGGCCGAACGCAGCCAATCGTCATCAAAGTTGAACTCGATGGCGAGCCAACTGTGGTCAAGGTTCTTCCTCAGCAGAACGCAAACGGCTCATTCGCCTTCCTTGCCGCCGATGCATCCATCACCGGAACTACGGCAAAGTTTGAGAACGAGAAGAAGGCAATCGGCTTCTGGACGAACCAAACCGACAGCGTGTATTGGGACATCAACGTCGTCCGCCCGGGCAAGTACAAGCTCCAGCTCGAATACGCTTGCGAAGCTGGCAGCGAAGGCTCCCTCTGCTCCCTCCTCAGCGGCGATATTGAAACCCAATTCACCATCGCCAGTACCGGCGGCTGGAGTACCTTCAAAACCCTCGATCTTGGCGAAGTCACTCTCTCCAAGACCGGAAAAACTCGGTTCGAAGTCAAAGTGCGAATGATGCCCAAAGGTGCGGTAATGAACCTTCGGTCAATTAAGTTAATGACGCCCTGAAGGATCGGCAAGACACTAAAGGCGGTTCAGGGGAGCTTGTTAAGCTCAAAAACCTCAAAACTGAGCCGCCCCTCGTCATCCCGAATCACCTTCAGAACCCCGTCCTCAACAAACGAGTAAACCAGCCCCTCACCCAAAGCCGCCGCCACAAACGAAGGCGCCGACAACTTCGATGCACTGAGAGCCGCATCTATATTCAGGACTCCTTCGACCTTTTTGGCGAATGTGGCCTCAAAAATGCGCACCACCGCCCTCAAATCTGGTTTCAATTTTTTCGCAGCGAGCCCGATCGAAAGATTCGTCGCGTCGTTGTCGGTCATTGAGATAACCGCCGCACAGCGACTCACCCCCGCCCGGTCAAGAACTTCCGGCTCCCTTCCATCACCGACCAGAAAGTGAACAGACGCCGGCAGAAGTTTGCGGTCACGTGCCGAGACATCAGCGTCTATTGCAACCACCTGATAGCCCATATGGCTCAGATACTCGACCGTTCGAGTTCCGACATTTCCAAGCCCAACAAGGATGATATGGTCGGAAAACGTTACTCGTTGTCGCCCCTCTAACTCCTCAAATCGGGTCGTAACAATGAAGTTGGTGATGATCGAATAGACGACGGCAACACCGGCTGAACCCAGAACCATCATGACGCAGGTGTAAAGCTTCAGTAACCAGCCTTGCTCGCGAACATTGATATCCCCATAGCCCGTAGTCGTGAGAGTCGTGGTGACGAAGTAGATCGCATCAATCAGTGAGAGCTTCATCCCCACACTGAACACAACCACGCTAGCCGCCGCAAGGATGATGATCTGTGTGAATAGAATTTTGAAGCTCTTCGGGACCGTCTCATAAAACTGCCCGAACGTGACGCTGGGCATGCCACTCCGTCGCCTTGGCGGACTCTTTTCGCGACGATGGGCAACCAAGTCATCCGCCAGTCCAATATCGTCCGACAGCGGAGAATTCGTCCGGATCAGCGAATATTGTTCGCCGCGCCACTCAAAAGCCCCCAACACACTGGGATCCAACGCCGCCGCCGCAAAACTCGGGGCGGCAACCATCGACATCGCTAGCGTTCGGTCGATTCCCGACTCCCGATGCAGCCGCGCTGCCAAAGTTTGATCGCCGAGTCGGATGACCACCCGGCAAGTAGCGCCGCTCTCCACGGCGTCCATCGCAATTTCCAAGTTCGCCAAATCCGAACTGGTCACCGCTAGCAACGCCCGCGCAGATGAAAGCCCAGCGGCACGCAAAACATCAATGTCCCGCGCATCCCCGAACTCAACCGAAGCCCCCGCTTCAACAACAAGCTTCCTAAATCCACGAGGGTCGTCCGAGGTCACCACCCTTACCGGAATGCCAAGCTGTCGCAGGAGCATCGTGCACCGAAACCCCACCTGCCCCAACCCGCAAACAATGACGTGCGCCATGAACTCTTCAAGTCTACGCTCATCAGGCATCCATGCAACTCAAAACTCCCGCACCGTTACCAGGTTGAACGGCACACGGCTGTGGATTAACAAACTTGCTGCGCTGATTGGCAGTGGGGAATTTGGGCATTGAACACAGGCATCAGGACGACTCATCGGCTAGAAACAGGGTTGCGCGTCGACCCAAAGCTCTTGCTCTCTAGCCAGATTTTGCAGCTATCGATGCAAGAACTCGAGCAGAAGCTCGAGGCGGAACTCAACGAGAACCCCGCCTTCGAACGCCTCGCTCCCGAAGAAGCCGCCCTCACTGAGCGCGAAATCCTTCGCAACATTGCTCCTCGTGAACTCAAACCGCGCGGTGACGACCGCGAACTATGGCGTTCGCTCCCAACTGACGACGATACTCCCACCTGGATCGATCTCGCATCCTCAGAAACCACGCTGCACGAATATCTCAGCGCCCAGCTCCTCCCGCAACTGCCCGAGGATCTGCGCGAAGCCGGAGAGTTCGTCATCGGGTGTATCAACGATAACGGCTACCTCTACGAACCAGTCGAAGAAATCGCCCTCGGCGGAAACTGCTCCATCGAAGACGCCGAATACGTCATCGCCCAGCTCAAAAAGTGCGAGCCCGCCGGAATCGGTGCAAGCGGAATCCAGGAGAGCCTTCTGCTCCAGCTCAAAGAAGACGAAACCTTCGAAGGCAAAATCGCCCGCAAGATCGTTCGCGATCACCTCGACCTCTTCACCGGCGGAAAGCGCATGAAGCTCGCCCGAAGATTCTCAGTAACCCCGGCGGTCATCAACGAAGTTTTCGACCTCATTATGGGGTGCGTCCCATTCCCTGGCGACGCATTCCGACCCAGCAGCCAAAGTCACGAAGCACGGCTCCCCGCAATCCAACCCGACATCGTTCTCACCCGTTCAGAAATGGGCTGGGAAGTCAGCGTCCGAGGACCATCCGCCTCCGAATTCACCGTCAACGGCTACTACAAGAAGCGCCTCGAAGACCTTCAGAAACAAGCCAAGGTCGAAAAGGACGAGAAGCGACACCTGTCGCACTTCGTCGAGCGCGCCAGCGACTTCATCGACTGCCTCGAACAGCGCCATCGAACCATGATGCGTGTCGGCCAATATCTCATTGAGCGCCAGGCCGGATTCGTCTCCACCGGCGACGTCTCGTTCCTGATGCCGCTGACCCGAACCCAATTGGCCCACGACATCGATCTCCACGAGAGCACCGTCAGCCGCGCCACCCAAGGCAAGTTTGTCCAACTCTCAACTGGCGAAACAGTCTCGTTCGAAGTCTTCTTCAAACCGGCTCTGCGGGTCCAAAAGATGATCGAGGAAATCCTCGCCACCGAAAACCCCGACAATCCCTTGTCCGACGAGCGCATCGCCAAGATTCTCGCCGATAAGGGTGTCCACGTCGCCCGCCGTACGGTCAACAAATACCGCGACCGCACCAAGCTCCTCAGTAGCCGAAAGCGACGGTCCGCTTAAGCGAAAGATTGTCTGAACTGATGGACGGACTAACTCCGTCCATAATCCAATCGTGACCGCAAAGCGCCGACTTCCCAAACCGCTCCTTGTTGCTGGCGGAATCTGTCTCTTCCTGCTTTCGCTCGTCGGCGTCGCCTACGCGCTCACCGACATCCCCCGCGCTGCCTCAAGCCTCAAAGAAAACGAAGCGAAAGCCAAGGCTGCCGGACTCTTCGCAAACTCAGCCGAGTTCGTCGCGACACTCCAAGTCCCCGAAAGCGAGAACGGCGCCCCGCTTCTCAAGGAAGCCATCGACCTGTACGAAGGCGAGTTCAAGAGCCTGAAATACTTCGGTCAAGACAACAAGACGATGAACAACGAAATCGTCGTCTCCGCCTACGACAAATTCGGATCCGGCTGGCAAAAGGTCGACGAACTCCCTAAGTTCAAATACTGCATCTTCCCCCGCGACCGATCTCCGATGATCGACGCGCTCTTTCCTGAATTCGCCACGGTCAAGTCAATCGCCAAACTGGCCCAATATCGCGCCATTGTGGCGCTAGAACGGAACGAACCAAAAGTCGCCGCAGAAGCATGGCGGCGTTGTGCCACCCTCGCCGCCGTCTGCGATGATGAACCGATTCTGATTGGTCTCCTCGTCCGCATCGCCTGCGAAAGCATCGTCGAAGAGTCAATCCGAAAAGCGCTTAACCAGCGAGGCACCGACCCTGCTTGGCGCTCCGCCGCATGGGCCACCCTCCAACAACTCGACCAACCTTTCGAATACAACAAAGCCATCAAGTCCGAGCACGTGTTCGCCCTAGAAGGCTTCGACACCCTCACCCGGACTCCTGAGGCGATGGGAATGGGATCAGGGGACATGAATAGCGAGTGGCGGCTCCTTCGTGTTTTTGGCAAACTCCCGCGCTCCAAAGACGCCACCAACTCCCGAATCAACGAGATGTACTCCGAGTTCTACACCCGGATCGGCACCGACCCCTACGACGTCAAAACCATCGCGGGAGCGGGCGAGTGGATGGACACCGAGGTCAACAACAAAACCGGTCTCAGCTACACCCTCGTCAAAATTCTCCTCCCCATCTTCGCCCAAGCCGGAAAAGCCTGCACCAAGTCCTACGCCCAGCGCCACGTCCTGATGCAAGCCGTCAAACTCCTCGAAAACCCAAGCCAAAAAGACCTCCCCCTCAAGGGCCGCTACGCCCTTGACAGCGACGGCGCCCCCCTCCGAATGATCTGGGACCAAAACCGCCGCATCATCTACAGCATCGGCCTCAATTACAAAGACGACGGCGGCGTCATCGAACGCCCTAAAACCGGCTCAATCGGACAAAACATCGACTACGGCGTCGCAATACCCAAATGAAGCCCTTCAGAAAAGTTCTTCTCGTCGGCGCCGGTGGTGCGGTCATCATCCTCGCTGTGCTCGCCATCGGGTTCGCCACCACCGACATTCCCGCCGCCGCATCCAGCCTAAAAGCTAACGAGCAGAAGGCGCTCAAAGCTGGCCTGTATCTCACAACCGAGGCGTACCTTAAAACCCTTGACGTGCCCGCCTCCCAAAACGGAGCCCCGCTCATCCAATCCGCGATCAGTGCATACGACGCCCGAGCGAAGGGCATCAAGTTTGAAGATCTGATTTCAAAAGCCATCAACGAGCCCGAGATCACTGCCGCCTACCGAGACCTCGAACCAGCTTGGCGACAAATAGAAGAAGCCTCCACAAAACCCTATATGATCTACAAGCGGAACCGCAAACCTCTCTCCGCAGCGATCTTCCCCGACTTCTCACGTTTCAAAATGCTCGTCAGGCTCGCCAGATTACGAGCAACCATCGCCTCCGAGCAAAACGATCCCGAAACCGCCAAAGTGGCGTGGATGAGAGGAGCCAAAATGTCCCAAATGGTCGACGATGAACCAGTTCTCACTAGCATGCTTGTCCGAATAGCATGCGAGGCACTCGTCGAAGATTCAATCCGAAAGGCAATCATTCGTCACGGTAATGAACCCCGCTGGCGCGCTGCCGCATGGGAAGTCCTCACCGTGCTCGACCAACCTCTCGACTTCCGCGCCTCCCTAACCGTGGAACACCGCTTCGCTTCAGACGGATTCGACATGCTGAAAAACAATGATGCCCTATTCAGCATGGACAACTGGAACACCTCACCCGAGGGCAAAGCCGTCATTGCATTCAGCAAGCTCCCCAAAGCTCGTGAAGCCAACCAGTCGAGAATCCACGAGTGTTATGTCGAGTTTGTGACACGAGTGGGCACCGACAAATGGGATGCCCAGAAGATGATCGCTGCCGGCGCATGGATGGACAAGTACGTCGATTCAAGAACCGGTATCAGTTACTGCCTCGCCAAAATCGTGATGCCTGCTTTCAGCCAAGCTGGCAAAGCCGTCGCCAAAACCTACGCCCAGCGCAACACCCTGATGCAAGCCATCAAACTTCTCGAAAACCCAGCCGCCAAAGACCTCCCTCTCAAGGGCCGCTACACACTCGACAGTGACGGAAAGCCTCTACGCCTAGTCTGGAACAACCAAAATCGCGTCATCTACAGCATCGGCCCCAACTTCAAGGACGACGGCGGCATCATTGAGCGCCCCAAATCAGGCGCAACCCAAGACTACGATTACGGCATCGCACTCCCCAAATGAAGCCCTTCAAAAAAGTCCTCGCGGTCTCCGGAGTCATCCTCCTCACCATCTTCACAATCGCCGGGGTCGCCTACGCCCTCACCGACATCCCCTCCACCGCCTCAAAACTTGGCCACTACGAAGCAAAAGCGCGCGCGGTCGGACTCTTTGTCACCACTCAGGAATACATCGACTCGATCACCGTCCCTGAAAAAGACAACTCCGCCAGCATCATGGCGCCCATTCTCGAGCGCTTCAAAGCTAAATACAAGGACGTCGAGTTCGAAAATCGCCGAAAAAACACCATCGATCGCCCCACCATCCTCGCCGCCTACAAAGACACCGGCCCCGATTGGAAGCAAATCGACGAAGCGACAAAGTTCAAATACTGCATCTTCCCCCGCGACCGAACCCGCTTCGCATTCACCCTCTTCCCCGAGTTCGCTTCTTACAAACTAGTCGTACGCCTCCTCTGCCTCCGCGCACAAGTGGCGATCGAACAAAACGACCACTCACTTGCCGAGGAATGCTGGAACCGAGCCGCCCGACTCTCGCTCATGGTAGATGACGAACCGATCCTCATCGGCATGCTCGTCCGCATCTCCTGCGCCCACATCATCGAGGAATCCATCCGGAAGCAGCTCATTGCGAACGGCAATAACCCGCAAGTCCGTGCCGCCGCGTGGCAGGCCCTCGAAACCCTCGATAAGCCCCACGAGTTCTTCGCAGCGATGCGGTACGAGCATCTCAACACCATCCAAAACCTCGAGTCCATCTTCCAGCCTCCGGCGTTCAAATCCGAAGACGGAGACATTTACGCCAGCGACATGAGTCTGCGCATTTACTCCAAAATTCCGCGCATCCGAGAGGCATCCCTCGCCAACGTGCACATGCTCATTGCGGGCTACTTCGAGCGAGTTGATAAAGGTGACTTCGAGTTTCAAAGCATTACCGCGGCCGAAGCATGGCACGCCTCTGTCCCCAAAACGAGCCCCAGCTTCATCCTCCTCGAAATGATCCGCCCCGAACTCTACAACGCCGGAAAAGCCGTCGGAAGGGAATACTCCAGGCGAAACACCTTGATGCAAGCCATCAAACTTCTCGAAAATCCAACCCTTACAAGCCTCCCCATCAAGGGTCGCTACGCGCTGGACAGCGACGGCAAGCCGCTCCGCCTCATCAAAAAACAAAGAAGCCTAGTGATCTACTCACTAGGCCCCAATGATGCCGACGACGGCGGAATCCTCGAAGTCCCCAAATCGGGCACGTCACAAGACTACGACTTCGGCCTCACAATTCCCCGCTAAGCGTTACCAGCCGCGAGTCGCGAGCTGCTCCGAAGGAAGCAACGAATCGCAGTTAATCCCAACCATCGGCTCGCCGAGGTTCTTGCTAATCTCCGCAAGCTTCTTCGCATCCTGATAAAACAGAACCGACTCAACAATCGCCTTCGCTCGCTTCGCCGGATCGCCGCTCTTGAAGATTCCCGAGCCAACAAATACCGTCTCCGCGCCGAGCTTCATCATCAAAGCCGCGTCCGCTGGAGTCGCGATTCCGCCTGCCGAGAAGTTAGGAACCGGAAGCTTGCCCAGCGCGTGGACCTCGCGGATCAATTCCAAAGGAGCCTGGTGCTCCTTCGCCAAAACGTAAAGCTCATCTTCTCGAGCGTTATGAACAAGGCGAATCTCCGCCATGATCGTGCGCATGTGCCGAACAGCTTCGACAACGTCGCCCGTCCCGGCCTCGCCCTTCGTCCGAATCATCGCCGCACCCTCGGCGCAACGCCGCAGAGCCTCGCCCAAGTTTCGCGCGCCACAAACGAATGGAACCGTGAACGCATGCTTGTCGATGTGGTTCGCGTGGTCAGCCGGAGTCAAAACTTCGCTCTCATCAACGAAGTCGACCTCAAGCGCCTCCAAAATCTCCGCCTCAACAAAGTGCCCAATCCGAGCCTTCGCCATAACCGGGATCGAAACCGTCTCTTTAATGCCCAGAATCATCTCTGGGTCGCTCATGCGCGAAACGCCGCCGTCGCGTCGAATGTCAGCCGGAACTCGCTCGAGTGCCATGACCGCAACCGCGCCCGCGTCTTCCGCAATCCGAGCCTGCTCAGGGTTCACGACGTCCATAATAACGCCCCCCTTCAGCATCTCCGCCAGCCCAACTTTCTCGCGCCAAGTCTTCAAACTCATGGTGTAAAGGATACCTTTCGAGGCAACCAGCGACCTGGACCGCACCTCAGTGCCTAAGGTTCGAACTGTTGCTCCCACTTCTTCCTACGGAAGTTTTGCCAAGGTCTTCTGCAACGTCGCTATGGCTTTGTTAATCCTCTGAGCATCCTCGGCCACAAACGGATGCCAAGGAGACCACGCGGTCGCCGTAGCGTAGCCGAAATGTCTCTGCCGACCGTCAAGGCGGACTCGAAACATGAATTGATCTTCGAGACTCTTTGGAGGATTTGCCTTAAGTTGTTCGTAGCCATACGAGGCAATGTCCATGGCAGTCGACTTCCATGCCCGCTCTATCCGGGGATATTTTCTCCACTTCGCCCATTCGGTGAACTGAGTATCCGAAGGAAGAATTCCCATATCCTCAAACACCTTTTGCGCGGGAAAACTCGGATCACACACTTGAAACATCGAAGCGAGTTCTACTTTGAGCCGAAATTCAGCTCCCTGATCCATCGGATTAGTCGCCAATAACTCTTCCGCATACTTGACGAGTGCGGCGTTCGGTCCTCGTAAGTTGAGCATATCGTCCACGTTGAGCATCTCCTTACTCAATATCCTGCTGGCAATCATCGCCGGAAAGTCAGACTCATAGTTGTCGGTGACGTGGGTTCGCAGCCACGCGACGTCCTTCAGCAACCGCAACGCCTCTGCCATGTCCTGGGTAACCAAAGCCGTGTCCAGGGTGTTGTCTGCAACGAGTCGGTAGTAGGAGTACTCGGGAACCAACATGCCGTAGCCTTCCCGAAAGTCTCGGGGAATGCGCAGAACATGTTCGTCGCGAAGCGGAGCGACCCGCTTCCAAAACTCGACCAGAGCCCGATCATTCCCTGGTAGAGTCGTCTGCGCGGGTGTTGGCCGGCCGTTCGCCTTGTAGCCCGCTTTATAGTCTTCTTCTGAATTCTTCACGAGTGCGCGTTGATAATCGACCAGCGCAGCGCGAAGCAATTCGCCACCGGCACTTGCAGACGGCACGTTGTATTCGCGATTCAACTCCTCAGCTGTCGCAAAAAGCCCATACTTCCGGCACTTCTCTTCTCCTTCGCGGTAAGCGGATATCGCCGATCCGATCCCCGTCACCCGCTCGAAAATCGCAATCCCTAGCCCAACAAGCCCGAGGACGATGACGAGCGGAATCACAACGATTTTCAGCAAGTTGTTGTTGGCCGTCTTATCCACGACAATCCAGACGGGCTCGGTCACCCAGATAGTTCGCCTAGAGTTTTTGCCCAGCTCACCAAGCAGTGGCGATCAACACGTCCTACTGTGCCATCGCCTTCCGCAATTCCTCACGAATCGCCGGCAACTCCGGAGCGCCAACCCCGCTGAAAGACGACAGTCGAGCCCAAGGCAATGAAGGCAGATACCCTGCTGCAAACCGCACATTATCCGCCTGCTCACTCGCCAGTTGATACTCCTCAACAAAGTGAAACTCCTGAGCATCGCAAAGCTCTTTGAGCTTCAACGAAGTATCGATCGCTGTCGACTTCCAAGCATTCTGGAACATCCCAATCGGTTGCAATTTGATCCACAGTTGCCCATCCATATCCTCGTCCTTTAAGCCCAAATCCCGAGCAAGTGCCCGAATGTCCTTAGCACTCACCATGTGGAGGTCGTTGTACAGCTGAACCTTGCGCGTAATTGTCAAATTCTTAAAGCTCGCCTCTGCTGAGAGGCACCTCAACGCGAGACTTCTAAGCGACCCTTGAAGCCGCTTCTTGTTGGCCAACATTGTGAACACCCTTAGTTCTCGCCTGATCATTCGCTCATCTTCAATCAGGGCCAGGTCCGAAGCAAAGTTGTCCTGGGCTACCTTTCTGAGCACCTCCGCGCGAGCAAACTGGAGCGCCGCATCCGCTGTTTTCCCCTCCATTGCCAGCCAAAAGGCGTCTCCCAGTATCCGATATGCAAGGTTGTTCAGAGCAAAGATCTCGGTCATCACCGCCGCGTGCCCCTGCCGAAAGTCGTATCGAAATCGTACGTGATCCGCCTTCAAAAGTGGCTCCGCTTTCGCCCAAATCTCAGTCACTAACCGGCGATTTTCTATCACCGACGGATCGGACGATTTCAAATTGCGAGACAGCGGCCAAACACGATACTCGCCATACCGCTTCGTCCCTTCCTCTCCCCCCGACTCCTTCTCAAACTCTTTCAGTAAGGACGCAAACGCTGGCCCGCCATTCCGCCGATCTGGAACGTAGTACGCCCCCGCTAGCTCATCCGCCGTCGCAATCAAGCAAAGTTCCTTCGCCTTAGCCTCCCGCTCCCGGAGGTCACCCAAGGCATCAAACATTCCTGTCATCTTGAGCCCGACCATCAGCCCCACCGACGACAGCCCAAAGAACCACGCCCCCGAGATCAGCAGAATCCTTCCAAACTTGGAGCGCACTTTCAGACCCATACACCCTCATTGTATCGACTTACCGGGGAAGTGGTTGACAACCGGTCGGCTTTGCGCCGATTAAGTGATAACCGCAAGTTTAGACAGTGAGAAGTAAATTCGGCACTTTCGCCAAAACCGCCAACTTCCACGCGTTCACTCCATTCGACCAGACTCTCAACTGTAAACTAAACCTCTTGCTCCACCTTGATGCCCTCGCCGACGCTCCGTCCCTGACGCCCAAGCAACTCGCCACTAAACACGGCGACGAGGCCGCGCGCTGGGCACAGCTCCAACTCGAGCTGCGAAAACGGGCGACTAAGAAATTCGGTGAGCTTTCTACTCAGATGCTCTTCGAGCGAGAAGCCCTCGAGCAAGCGACCAGCCTCGGCGTCGCCCGCTACCACGCCAGCCAGTTCCCCCAAGGCGCACCCGTCATCGACCTCACCGCTGGTCTCGGCGGCGACACCCTCGCCCTGTCCGAACGCGGCCCTGTAGTCGCCTATGAAAACGATCCCGCCAGAGCCGAACTCCTAGAGTTCAACCTCAAACAGTTCGCCGCCACCCACACGGACGTCAAACCCGCCGATGGTCTAAACGCCCTGCTCAACGACTCGACCCCGGCTCTCCATATCTGGGCCGACCCCGATCGTCGCGCCCCCGACGGCCGGCGTCTCACCCGACCCGAGGACTACTCGCCCGACCCCGCTGAGCTCGCCGCAAAACTCAAAGACTGCAAACTCGCCGGAATCAAACTCTCCCCCCTCCTCCCCGACGAATACCTGGAGAGCCTAGGCGGCAGCCTCGAGTTCATCTCCTACCAAGGCGAATGCCTCGAAGCCATCATCTGGCTCGGAACCGAAAACACCAAACCCAAACGCCAAGCCGTCATCCTCAAACCCAATCTCAACCCCATCGGGATTGAAGCCTCCGACGACTACCTGGCAGCCACCGGAACCCCCAAACAGTTCATCCACGACTGCGACCCCGCTGTCGTCCGAGCCCACTGCCTGCCAACCTTTGGTTTCCACCAACTCGGCAACTCGGTCGGCTACCTAACCTCCGATTCCCCCGAGCCTTCCCCCGGCTACCGCACCTACCGGGTTCTCGCAACGACGACTCAAAACAAAGTCAAGGCAGAGCTAAGGAAACTTGATGCGTACGCCTTTGAAATTAAACAGCGGGGAACCAAACTCGACCTGGCAAGAATGTTGAAAGAGCTTGGAACCACTGGCAAGCGCCCAATTTCGTTGATTTCCTTCTCATTTGATAAGCATTTAAGGCTCGTCCTTACCGAGCAGTTAGGATAAAATCGCACGAATGCCACAATTTCTCTTGGAGCTCGGGTTAAACCGCCCGGCAATGACTGAGGAACCGACTGATGCCGAACTCGCTCTTGTCATTAAGCACTTCGCATATTGGCAAGATCTCGTTCAACAAGGGAAAGCACTCGTCGTGGGGCGCACGCAAGATGAATGTCCAAACGGATACACGATATTCATCGCTGACAACGAGGAACACGCAGAACTGATCGCAGAGCGAGACCCTGCTGTTGGAAGAGTTTTCAACTATGTTGTTCGTCCCTATAAAGTGTCCTTTATTGGTGACTTGACTGCCTTTAGACCGGAATCCAACCTGAAATAACCTGATACAATCACTGGGATGAACGCTCTTCTCAGCCCAGTAACTCGGCAATTAGAGCCAATCTTGTCGTTCATCGGAGAAGTCGCAATTCTCGTCGCAGATGCCTTCAAACGACTCTTCACCGGCCGGATCGAAGTCAAAGAAACGATCAATCAAATGGCGTTCGTCGGAGTCAACTCCGTTCCCATCGTCGCCCTCACCGGTTTCTTCAGCGGAGCCGTCTTCAGTCTCTATCTCAGCACCTTCCTTAACCGCTATGGCGCCGGTTCATTCGTCGGAGCAACCGTCGCTCTCTCCATGATCCGGGAGATCGGACCCGTGCTTGCCGGAATCATGGTCGCCGCTCGCTGTGGCTCAGCAATGGCTGCCCAAATTGGAACCATGCAAGTCACCGAGCAAGTTGACGCGCTCAGAATGCTCAGCGTCCATCCAACCAACTACCTGGTCATCCCCCGAATGGTCGCTAGCATCTTCATGCTCCCCATCCTTGCCATGATCTGCATGAGCATCGGCGTCGGAGGAGGACTCTTGATCGCCATGTCCGAAAACATCGCGCCCGGCACCTACCTCACCTCTATCACCCAGTTCGTCAAGCCCGAAGACATCATCAAAGGTCTCGTCAAAGCTCCCGTCTTCGGTCTTATTATCAGCATCGTGGCGTGCCAGCAAGGAATGCGTACCTCTAACGGAGCCGTCGGAGTTGGCCGAGCCACCACCAATTCAGTCGTCATCAGCATGGTGCTGGTCTACGTCGCAAACTTCCTCATCGCCCAACTCACGAACTAGTTCTCTGGCCGCCGCGTCCGAGCGAAGTCTAGCAATCCAAGACCCAATCCAGGCTAAACTCCGGGCATGTTCTTAGCCGCGCTCATCATTGCCCCTAAACTCCAGGTCGAGCCCAAACTGAACCAAATCATCGCCCTCAGCAAGTCTGACAACCAAGTGATGAACCATCTCCGAGAGCTCTGCTACGGAATCGGCCCCCGCGTCACCGGCTCCCCGCAGCTGACGAAAGCCGAGAACTGGGCCCTCGCTAAGTTCAAATCCTTTGGCTACGCAAACGCACACCTCGAAAAGTGGGCAGACATCCCCGTCGGCTTCTCGCGCGGCCCAAACAACTCCGCGCGAATGCTTGAGCCATTTCAAAGCGAAGTTAAGTTCAGCAGCAACTGCTGGATGCCCGGAACCAACGGACCCCTGAAAGGTCACGTCGTCTTCGCACCAAACACACTGGCAGAATTCAACAAGGTCAAGTCCAAGCTGAACGGCGCATGGGTGCTCGCCGGAGCTCCGGTCACCATGCGCGGAGCGCAATCAACAAGCGAAGACGCCGCCGTTCGCAAAGCAATCGAGGCAGCAGGAATCAACGGCTTCGTCTACGGCGCAAAGGACGACCACCTCCACGCTCACGGCACCTGGAAGGACAAAGACTTCACCAAACGACCAACCACCCGAGAACTCACCATTCGCCGAGAAGACTGGGATCGCCTCGCGCGAAACGTCAACTTCGGCCGAAAGACCGTCGCCGAGTTCAGCATGGACCACATCTGGCACAAGGGCCCAGTAGCCGTCCACAATGTCGTCGCTGAACTCAAGGGCACCGAAAAGCCCGACGAAGTCATCGTAATCGGCGGCCACCTCGACAGCTGGGACGCACCAGGATCCCAAGGCGCCTCCGACAACGGAACCGGATCCAGCTCAACCTTAGAAGCTGCCCGCCTCCTCATGAAGAGCGGCCTGAAGCCCAAGCGAACGATCCGTTTCATCCTCTGGGGCGGAGAAGAGCAAGGTCTCCTTGGGTCGACTGAATATGTCCGACAGCACGAAAGCGAACTCTCCAAGGTCAGCGCTTGCGTCGTCGATGATGGCGGATCAAACTACGAAAATGGATGCTCCGGAATCGCAGCCTGGCAGCCCTTCTTCCAGCCTGCCTTCGATGCCATGACCGCCGCATTCCCCGATATGCCGATGACCTTCCGACCCGTCGAAAAGTACAACGCCAGCGGAGGAAGCGACCAAGCCAGCTTCAACGCAAAGGGAATCCCTGCCTTCTTCATGGGCAAAGCCGGAACCCAAAAATACGGACACATCTGGCACACCCAATACGATCGCTACGAGGAAGTCGTACCGACCTATCTGCGCCAAGTAAGCACCAGCATGGCGGTCACCGCCTTCACCCTGGCAAGCGCCGACACAATGCTGCCACGGCAGAAGTAACAATCGAAGCCCTCCTACCTGCTCCTAGGTAGGAGGAACTCAGCGATAATAAAGGGGTGGATGCTTTTCTCGGCCTCAACCCCCAATCGTTCGGTCTCTCCCCCGAACTGAGCGCCGACATCGAGCTCCTCGACAAAATCCTCGGCAAAGTCCTGATCGCACAAGAAGGTGAATGGCTCGTACAAGCAGCCAGGAAACTCGTTCAAGACCCTACCGCCGAGTTCGACAAACTCGCCGAGGAAACCCCCGAGCTTCAAACTGCCGAAGGTCTTCGCTCATTTGGGAAAGCCTTCACCCTCCTCTTCCAAATCATCAACTCCGCCGAACAGAAGGAGATTGTCCGCGTCAACCGGGCCCGCTCCCAGCAAGGCGACCGCCGTGAGTCGATCCGAGAAACCGTCAAACGACTTCACGCAAAACACGGCACCGACAAGCTCACCCAAGCCGTTAACCAACTCTGGATCGCCCCAACCCTAACCGCCCACCCAACCGAGGCTAAGCGAAAAGTCATCCTCGACAAACTCCGCGACGTCTCCCACCTCCTCGCCCACCGCCAAGGAACCCACGACCTTAACAGCCCTCTCGACGTCGGAAACGACCTCCCCCAAACGCTCGAAAATGTAATCGTCGAACTCTGGCACACCGATGAAATGCGCAATAAGCGCCTGTCGGTGGATGAAGAGGTTCGCAATGCACTCTACTTCTTTGACCGCACCATTCTCGATGTCGTCCCTTGGCTCTACCGCGACCTCGAAGATGCACTCTACGAAGTAACCGGAAAGCGCGTCGAAGTCCCCGACATCCTCCGCTACCACTCCTGGATCGGCGGAGACCGCGACGGCAACCCCAACGTCACCCCCGACGCAACCACAGACGCCGCCGAAGCTCAACAGAAACTCATAATCCCCCGTCTGATCGCAGATCTGGAAAAGCTTCGCTGGGAGTTCACCCAGTCCATCAAACACACTCCTGGACTCAATAGCCCCGAGCTTCAGGCGCAAATCAAGTTCTTCGATCCGCACCTAAGTGATTTCGAGCGAGAACGCTACGCACAGGAGCCGTTCGTGCTCTTACTGCTGGGAGTCATCGCGTACCTAGGAAAGCCTGGGGCACTGTTCTACAACGCCGTCGACGCCCTGGATGTAATCTCAGAATCAGTAGGCTCCGAACTACTCTCCGAAAGAAGCCGACTGAAAGACATTCGTCGCCGCATGAGCGTCTTCGCCGACTATCTCGCCTGCATTGATATCCGCCAACACAGCAAAGTCCACGCCATCGCAATGGGTGAACTACTCGCACAGTCGGGGCTCATTGAAGAACCTGAGGAGTACATCGAAGCCTCAGAAGAAACTAAGCAGTCGATACTACTAAGAGAACTCCAAAACCCGCGCCCTCTCATCCGTCAACCCGAAGGCGACTACCTCGAAACGGTTCTCGGTTCGATTCAAGTCATGAGTCAAGAACCCGGGATGGACACCTACATCACCAGCATGTCCACCTCGGTGAGCGATATGCTCGAGGTCATGCTCTTCCTCAAGGAAGAGGGTCTTTGGAGCGAAGAATCGCTAGGTACTCCTCATAATCCCAACATCGTCCCCCTGTTCGAAACGGTGGATGACCTGGAACGCGCGGCCTCTCTTCTCAAAGAGCTTTTCGCGATCCCGCTCTACAGAAAGTACATAGAGGGCATCGGCTACCAAGAAGTCATGCTCGGTTATAGCGACTCCAGTAAGGACGGCGGTTATCTCGCCGCTAACTGGTCACTTCAGAACGGAATGCGCCAAATCGCCCAGGTCAGCGAGGAGGCCGGAGTTAAGATTCGTCTCTTCCACGGTCGCGGTGGAACCGTAGGTCGCGGCGGCGGTCGGGCCTCACAAGCAATCCTCAGTCAACCCAAAGGCGCCTTCTGCGGACAGATTCGATTCACTGAGCAAGGTGAAGTGATTAGCTTCCGCTACTCATTACCCGCGATAGCCCACCGTCACCTCGAGCAGATTGTCTCCGCATGCCTGATTGCTACCGTTGAGCCAAACGAGAGCGACTATGACAGCAAGTACGAAGACGTGATGTCCAAGCTCAGCGAAGACAGTCGGCACGCCTACCGTAAGCTCGTTTACGAAACTCCAGGCTTCTGGGACTTCTATACGGAAGCAACTCCAATCGACCATATCTCGCTCCTCCCCATCGCCTCTCGCCCCGTCTATCGCCCAGGCGCCGCCGCCGAGGGTGTCGAAGGTCTTCGGGCGATCCCGTGGAATTTCGCTTGGGTACAAAGCCGCGCACTTCTCGTCGGCTGGTACGGTTTTGGATCTGCGTTGCAAGAGCTACTAAGGAGTCCTGAAGGCAAAGAACAACTTCAGCAGATGTACCAAGAGTGGCCGTTCTTCCGAACAGTCGTGGACAACGCCCAACTCGAGCTCGTCCGCGCAGACATACCCACAGCGGCCCTATACGCAAAGCGAGCAAAGGATCAATCGTTCTGGGCCGAGATTGAACAAGAATACGACCGCACCAAACAGTGCCTCCTGGCAATCACCGGTGGGAAGGAACTCCTCGAAAACAGTAAGGTCATCCGGCAAACCGTAGCTTTCCGTAACCCGATGACTCTGCCCATCAACAAACTCCAAATCCACCTCATGAACCGTTGGGAGACTCTTACCGAGCAGGACAAAGAAGGAACCTGGCGCGAAGCGATGCTCCAAAGCATCGCCGGAATCGCCGCCGCAATGCAAAGCACGGGCTAGTTAAATGAATATAGCGATCATCGGAGCCGGAATCATGGGTGCCAGCACCGCCTACGCTTGCTCAAAGCGAGGGCACGAAGTCACCATCTTCGACCAGTTCAATCCCGGACACACGAACGGAAGCTCCCACGGTAACAGCCGAATCGTCCGCAAGGCCTACCCCGATCCCTTCTACACGGAAATCATGCAAGAGGGCTACGCCCTTTGGCAAGAACTCCAAACCCAAACGAGCGAACAAATCCTATTCGAGACTGGCTTGGTCTATTTCGGAAAACGCAAAAGCCAAGAACTTCACCTCGTCACCGAGTCTCTTCGCGCAAACGGAGTCAAACAGTCCGTCTTCAACTGGTCCGACTTTGCTGATCTATCAATCCAAGAAGACGAAATCGGCTACGTCACCAAAGATGCAGGATGGGTGTTCGCCGCTCGAGCCGTCCAAACTCTTCTAACCCTCAGCCGAGTCACCGTCATCCAGGCCCACATCGAAGAACCGAAAGAACTGTTGAAAGACTTCGACCGGGTCATCGTCTGCGCCGGAGCCTGGGCAAAATCACTCTTCAACCTTCCTGTCACCGTAACGAGGCAGACCTTTGCTTATGTGCGAACTGCCGAGCCAATGGAAGGCATGGTTTGGATCGACGACACGCATCCAATGCTCTACGGCTTCCCCTCCGAACCTGGAAAGAGCGCAATCAAAATTGGCGTCCACAATCTGGGTGACGAAACCGACCCCAGCGAACCGGGGCAACCCAATGCAGACCATCTTGAGATGATCCGTGCATGCGCCAGGAGCCGGTTCGGCATTCAAAATCCGAACCTGATCGACCAAACGACCTGCCTCTACACCCGTACTTCCGACGAAGACTTCCTCTGGGGCGAGGCCTCCCCCAACGTTTTCTGGGCATCCCCATGCTCCGGGCATGGATTCAAGTTTGGACCCTGGATCGGCGAACGTCTCGCGGATTTTGCCGAGGGCAAAATGCACCCGCGCGACGTCCCAAGGTTTAATCTAAGTTAATGAGACGTCCGAACCCGCCCTATCCCCTGTGGTTCGCCTATCTCTTTGCGATTCTTCCGCTCATCACATTTTGGGCGAGCGGCCTCTTCGATCTTGATGAAGGCTTCTACGGCGCCGTCGTCGCCGAAATGAACCGAAGGGGCGACTACATCACTCCTTACTACAACGGTCACCCCTGGTTCGAGAAACCAATTCTCCTCTACTGGCTCGCCGCTCCGTTCATGAAGATCCTCGGTGTCTGGATCGGCCCAAGAATCCCCTCCGTCCTCTGCACCATCGCTCTCTACGTGCTCTGCGGTAAGTTTGCCAAGCGACATATGGGTGAGTGGCAAGCCCGCCACGTGGTCTACTGCCTCGGTACTTCGCTTCTCATCCTCGCCCTCGGGCGACTCATGATGACGGACGCTGCTCTCAACCTCGCGCTAACGGGAGCGTTCCTCAGCTTCTGGGATCACCTCAATCCTGCCGAAGCCGACGAGTCCAAACCGCGCAAATTCCACTTCCTCACCGCATTCTTCCTGGGTGTGGGAGTACTGGCGAAAGGTCCCGTCGCACTCCTTCTCTTCACCCCCATCGCCGCCCTCACCTACTACCAAAACCCCGATCTCCGCCCCAAGTTTTTCAAGGGATTCCTTCCCGCGCTGATCATACTCCTCGGCACAATCTCGACCTGGTACGTCCCCTGCTATCTGGCAAACGGTCAAGACTTCGTCCAGAAGTTCCTCATCGACCAAAACCTAAAGCGCTTCACTGGAGGCGATGCCGCCCACTCCCTCGGGCTCAAAGGGCTGCCGTTCTACATCCCAATCCTGCTCATCGCCGTCATACCGTGGGGATTCACCGAGGCGAAACGGATCTGGCAAAGCAAGACCGCAACTCCGCTTAACCGCTACCTCTTCACCTGGGCAGCCACTATCTTCCTCTTCTTCACAATCTCAAGCGCAAAGCTTCCGCACTACATCCTCCCCGTAATCGCGCCACTCGCCTTGCTCGCTGCAAACACAATCGCGCAAAAGGAGAAGACGAGCGCCCGAAACCTCCAAGTCGTGATGGGCGTCTCGATCCTGCTCCTGTTCATCATCAGCGGCCTCCAAACCTCGCTCTATGTCCAATCGGGCCAAGCAGAGGCCCACACAATGGCACTCCGCCATCCTGAGATCGACACTGTTTTCCGCCTCAGTCGCCAGCAACAGGATCTTGGAACCGGAACCACGAATCTCCAGCAGACCTCACTACCTTCACTAATCATGGTTCTGAACAAACCCGTCAGCGAAATCGACGACCCAAATCTTGTGAAAACAGAAAGCGTGGTCTTCACCCGGGTTGGTCGAGTCAAGCCCGAGTGGGGATGGTTGCTTCAGGAAAAGGGCAAAAACTTTGAAGTCTGGATAAAAAAGCCTAACCCCTGAGTAATCGCTCTACCGATAGACATACCGGTACGTCCCGCGTACCGAGGTATCGAATGTTCAAGGCTCTGCTAAATCCAGCAGTCAAACTGCTCAATCGCTTGCGATATGGGGCCAAGTTTGCACTCATCACTATTCTCTTTGGCGCCCCCTTGTTTTATGTCGTCAAAGCCTTTGTCACCGAAATGAACAACCAGATCAAGTTCAGCTCGGATGAAGTGGTGGGAACTGAGTACGCCAAGCCAATTCAAGCCGCAATCTTCGACTTTGCGCGATATCGCGGCAACGTCGTCAAAGGCGATGCAGCAGCTGCTCAGAAATATGCTGAGCAACTTGAGAAGGACTTCAAAGACTTTGCCAATGTTCAAACAAAATATGCAGATCAGCTCAAAACAGCTGATCTCCTGAAGACCGCTCAAGAAGAGTGGCAAACCCTGCAAGGCAAGACGGACAAGCTCAGCAAAGAGCCTGTCGCAACTTCGCAAGGGTTCACCAACGCACTGCTCGCCGTCAACACTGCCGTTACCAACAACTCAAACCTCATTCTTGACCCAGATATCGATTCCTTCTACACGATGGACCCAGTCATGGTTCAGATCCCTCAAACCGTCCTGCGAATCGCAGACATTCGAGGAACCTCGTGGAACGTTCTTCGAAACAAGAGCTTGCCCGAGCAAACCAAGATCGACCTAGTTGTCATGTCAGGTCAGCTTGACGGATTCAACGGAGTCATCGCCGGAGATAAGGACACCGCAATCGGATACAACAAGGAACTCGAAAAGGGTTACTCAGAAGGGCACAAGGCATACGCTGAGAGCGTGACCAAGTTCCGATCCGCAGTTGATGCAACCTTCATCAAATCCTTCAACGGTGCTGCAAATGCCAACTATTGGAACATCGCATCAGCCCCAATCGAAGATCTTCAGAAGTACCACGTCGAGCAGGCAAAGAGCCTGCGCTCACTTCTTGATGCCCGCGTCGGTCGTCTCGAAGGACGAAAGAAGACCGCTCTTTCCGTCGTCAGTGTCTTCCTGCTTCTTGCCTTCTACACCTTCGCTGCGTTCTACCGAGCTACCATGCAGAGCCTCGGCAATCTCAAGTCCGCAACCCATAAACTGGGAGAAGGGGACCTCGAGTCCGACCCGGAGCAAGACACCCGAGATGAAATCGGTGAGCTCTATCCAGAGCTTCAAAAGGTCATCGAAGGTCAGCGAAAACTATCGGAAACCGCCCGCTTGATCGCAGACGGAGACTTGACAAGCCAAATCACCGTCCGCAGTGAAAACGATACGCTAGGTAAATCGCTAAGCCACATGCAGGACAACCTCCGCGCAATCGTTATTGAGATGCAGGGCAGTGCTCGAAACCTCGACGATACAAGCTCGGAACTGCGAAGCTCGTGTGAAATCCTCGGCGATTCCGCTCAGACGGTCAGCCTGGCGATCCACGACGTCGCCGAATCATCCGGCCAAACGCAGCACGCCACCTACGACATCGCATCCACCTGTGAGACTCAGGCAAACTCAACCACCCAAGCCAGCGCGGCAATGTTCGAGCTCCAAAACTCGATTAGCCAAGTTGAGGCTTCGGTAAGCGACCAGATCCAAATCGTAGAAGAGACTCAGCAAAAGGCTCGAGAGAACTCGATTGCAATCAACGCCGCGCTCAACACTGTTGAGAAGATTCGAACGGAAGTTCTCACCACCTCCGAACGTGTCAAGTCGCTCGGTTCAACCAGCGAACGCATCGGCTCCATCGTCGACACCATCGACAGCATCGCATCGCAAACCAACCTCCTCGCTCTCAACGCCGCTATCGAAGCAGCTCGAGCCGGGGAGCACGGTCGAGGCTTCGCCGTCGTTGCAGACGAGGTTCGAAAACTCGCTGAACAATCCAGCAACGCAACCGAAGAGATCGCGAAGCTGATCAGCGAAGTCCGCCAAGATGTCGACCTTACACTCCAGGCGATGAACCGATCCAACAAGGAAGTAGAGAACTCCACCGAAGCCGCGAAAAGTGCAGCTGTCGCGATGGAAGCTCTCTCCGGGTCGATCTCAGGAATCACCAGCAGCACCGACAGCCTCGCAACGAGCGCTCAGGCAATGCTCCGCGAAACCCACCGCCTCAGCGAGATCGTCGAAACGATTGCAACCGGTTCCGAACAAACCGCAGCCGCTGCAGAGGAACTCTCTGCAACTGCCGCCGAGGTTGCCAACACGGCACACCGAGTCAGCAGTGAAGTCGAAAACCAGGGCCACGCGATCAACGCCATCGAAACAACGTCAACCGACCTTGCAACCATGGCACTCCAACTTCGCGCTCTCAGCGACCACTTCACCGTTGAAGCAACAAAGCTCTCAGTTGAAGAACACTACTCAAAGGCCGCCTAAGCGTCCTAACAAGCATTGGAGCCAGAGAATTTCTCTGGCTCCGATCACATTCCCTAACCGCAACTTAACCGTCTTCGCGATAAACTAGCGAAACGATGTCCCCCGTCTCCCGTCGCTCACTGCTCTCCTTCGGTGCCGCTGGTCTAGCCAGCATCCCTCTTGCAAGGATCGAAGCGATCGAGCCGCAATCCTGGAAAGGGAAGCGACCCAAAAACATCATCTTCTGCGTTGCCGACGGTATGGCACTCCAAGTCGTCACCATGGCGAACCACTTCCAGCAGATGACCTCCGGGCGACACTCCTACTGGACCGAACTCATGGAGCGACCAGATGTCGCGACTGGTCTCCAAGACACCCGCTCCCTCAGCTCTATCGTCACTGACTCCGCTGCCGCTGCTTCCACCTGGGGCTCCGGACGCCGCATCTGGAACGGTCAGCTCAATGTCTATCCCGACGGCACCAAACTCCGCACCCTCTACAGCATCGTCCAAGAAGCCGGAGTCAAAACCGGTCTCGTCACCACCACAACGATGACCCACGCGACCCCGTCCGGGTTCTCCATCGTCATCGATAACCGCGACAAAGAAGCCGACATCGCAGTCCAACACCTCTCCAACAACGTCGATGTCCTCCTGGGAGGCGGAGACAAGTTCTTCTCAGGCGACAAGCGCAAAGACAAGCGAGACCTCTACACCGAGTTCGCCGCCAAAGGCTATAAAGTCGCCAAAGATCGCGACACCCTTCTCGCCACAAAAGGCGCCAAAATCCTCGGCATCTTCAGCGACAGCCACCTCCCATTCTCGGTCGACCGAAACAATTCCGCCGAGCTCCAAAAGAAGGTCCCCACCCTCGCCGAAATGGCAAAGGTCGCCATCGAAAACCTTAAAGGCGGAAAGAACGGGTTCATCCTCCAAATCGAGGGAGGAAAGGTAGACCACGCCGGACACGCTAACGACATCGCCGGTCAAATCCACGACCAAATCGCCTTCGAAGAAGCCGTCAAAGTCGCCATTGACTTCGCCCAAAAGGATGGCGAGACCCTCGTCATCATCAC
Organism: uncultured Armatimonadota bacterium; assembly: GCA_903927345.1. GTDB lineage: Bacteria > Armatimonadota > Fimbriimonadia > Fimbriimonadales > Fimbriimonadaceae > Fimbriimonas. Next base: position 144,998 of record CAIYMO010000031.1, read on the forward strand.
CAGCGACCACGCCACCGGCGGCCCCTCCCTCAACGGAGCCGGCAACGAGTACTTCGACGCCACCCAAGGCTTCGCCTCAATCGCCAACATCAAAGCCTCCTCAGGCGTCATCTTCGACGCCATCGGCAAGAAGCCCACTGCCTCGATGGTCCAAGATGTCATCCGCGAGAAATCCACCTACGGTCTCAAAGAAGTCGAAGCCCAAGCCATCGCCGACGCCATCAACGGCAAATCTCCATTCCCGTTTCTAGAACTCCAAAAGGGTCCCCAATCAGTTCTCGCTCTTGTGATGCAGAACTACCACAAGGTCGGCTACACCAGCCTCAACCACACCAACGACCACGTCCTCGTCAGCGCCTTCGGGCCCGGAAGCCAGTACTGCCACGGCCTCACCAACAACGTCGAGTTCTTCGACATCATGCTCGCCGCTAAAGGCCTCAAGTTCGAGAACCCCGCGCAGATGACCTTCGAAGAAGCCGCCAAGCACATGGAAAAGCACAAAGACGCCGTCTTTGCCGAGCTCGAGCCATGGCAAACCTCTGAAGACTGCGGCTGTCATCAGCACAACCATTAATCCGCCTGCCTAAACCCCGCCTAGTTCGCACCGGGCGGGGTTTACTATCTCAAAGTGGACTTGGAACCGCAAATCGTTGAGGACATTAACCTGCTCGCCAGGTTCCTCGCCGCACCAACCCCACTCCCCAACAAAGCCGACCTCATCGTCGTCCTCGGCTCGGCGCTCCCAGTCAACGCCACCTACGGCGCCCAGCTCTTCCACCAAGGTCTAGCCCCCTTCGTCCTCATCTCAGGCGGAATCGGGCACTCCACCCCCTCCCTCTGGGCAAATCTCGAAGAAGAAGGGATCGAAGGGGAAGACCGCGCCGAAGCAGACATCTTTCACGACCTAATGTTCGGTCGCTACCGAGTCCCTCCCGAAAAAATCCTCGTCGAATCGGTCTCAACTAACTGCGGCTCAAACGCCGTCCAATCCAAACGCCTTCTCGACAAAGTCGGCCTCCAGCCTCAATCAATGATCCTCATCCAGGACCCAACGATGCAGCGCCGCACCCATGCCTCCTTTCAGCAATCCTTCCCCGAATCCGCCCTGTTCAGCGCGCCGCCGTTCATTCCCACCGTCACCCCCGCCGGTCTCGAAAACGAAGGCTGGTCCTTCGACCGCTTCCTTGAGCTCATCCTCGGCGAAATCCCCCGATTCTCTGCCTACGGCCCCGAGGGCCAAGGGTTCATTGCTCACACCTATGTCCCCAATGAGGTTCACTCGGCTTGGGAACGCCTCGCCGAGGTGTTTCCCGACATGGTCAGACCACTAATCTGATCCCAACCCAACTCAAACCCAAAATGCTCATCGACACCCATTGCCATATCCACAACATCGAGAACTACCCCGATCCCGACGCCGAAGTCCTCGCCGCCAAGGAAGAAGGCGTCGAGAGAATCGTCGTTGTCGGATGTGAGCCCGCCGACTGGGTCAAAGCAACCGAATTCGCCGACCGCCACGAAGGCGTCTTCGCCATCTGTGGCTGGCACCCCAACTACACGGCAAACTACGACCCAATCGATATGCCGCTCCTCGTCAAGGCGCTCCGCCACCCCAAAGTGCTCGCTCTCGGAGAAATCGGCCTCGACTACCACTGGGACTACGCCCCCGCCTCCATCCAGCACAAAGCCCTCCGCGACCAGCTCAAACTCGCCGAAGAGATGAACAAACCGGTTGTCTTCCATGCCCGTGAGGCCTACTCCGACCTCCTCGACGTCCTCGAAAAACTCCCCCGTCGGCCCTACCTCTTCCACTGCTTCGCCGGAAACAAAGATGAAGCGCGACGAGCCCTCCGCCTCGGAGCCTGGTTCGGTTGCGACGGCCCCATCACCTACAAAAAAGCCGACGAGTTAAGAGAAGTTTTCAAGTTCATCCCACCCCACAAAATCGTTCTCGAAACCGACGCGCCGTACATGGCACCCGTCCCCCACCGGGGCAAGCCAAACCGCTCAGCCTACATTCCAATTCTGAATAAAGCCCTCGCCGAGCTCCACGACATGACCCAAGAGGAAATGGCGGCACAAACCACCCAAAACGCAATCGATTTCTTCGGCCCACTTCTCGCCTAAAGGCTCAGCGCATTCCGCGAACATCGCGGAATTTCTTGCCGTTTTCCGAAATCTTCGACTCAACCGTCGTGGACTTCGGGGCAGGTTTGCCAATGTTGGGACCAATCAGGACGTATCCTATGAGGGCGGCACAAAGTGGCACAATAAGCCACTTCACAGTTCCAACCACTGCTTTCCCGAGGGGAGTAAGAACAACCGCCACCTGCCTAGTTTATCCGAACCGCCGAAACCGAAAACCATGCCCGTCCAAGTCTACGAAGATTCCCTAGAGCTCACCTTCGACGTCCTCGAAGAGAACGGCTATACCAAGGCATCCTGGCCCTACCCCGCGCTCAAACAAACTGGGCACCAGGAAAAACGCAGCTTCCGAGCCATCATCCTCGAAAACGAATACCTAAAGCTAATCTTCCTGCCCGAACTCGGCGGGAGATTATGGGAGCTTCTGGACAAGCGGTGGGGGCATAGTCACTTCTCTAACCCAGATATCAAAGTGGTTTCCTCAGCCCCAGAAACGCCTCAAGGCGCGGGCTGTCTTCATGGTTTCCGACTGATTGAGCGCGGGCGCGAACGGCTCAACTCACTCGCACCGGTGGAGGTCTCCATCGAATCTCCGGACCTCGAAGAGGACGCTGGCTCCGTCACCCTTTTCGCCTCAACCGATCAGGCCTGCTCTGTTCAATTTTCGCTCAAACCCACCGTGGCTACAGTTCGCGTTGAAGTCACCGTTCAGAACCGGCTCCACCAAGTCTCGGATTATCGTCTCAGCGGATTCGACTCATACGCGGATGAGGAACTCGAATCGTTTCTCGAAGGGCTCGCCCTTGGCAACCACCCTAAGTTCCATCTCTGGTTCACTAGTGAACCAGGCACATTCTCGGACAGTTACGACACGCTTTGGGAGAAGTTTCAAATCAGGAGAGTCCGCAACAGCGCAACGCTAGGTCCACGACAAGTTGATAGATACCAATTCGACATTCAACCAGTCCAGCGTCTAAGCGGTTACAGCTTTGTGGGGCCAATCGGAGTCGCCCACCTAACAGCAAGCAAACTCGAGTTCTGCGTGAATCGCCCCCTAACAGGGCACAAGCTGGTCATCCAAAACTCAGAAGGGCAATGTTTCGAGGCACCGTTCAACGCCTATCCAGAAACGCTCTCAACGACTGAACTTGAATCAATTCCCGGTTCAGTAGTTGCTGCTAGGATTTCAGATCCGTCTGGTTCCGAAGTGGCAACGATCCCGATCGAGGCATTACTTTCAGTCCCGCCTTCTGGCCCAAAAGCCAATTCCTCACACCCCAACGATCCCCAAACCGACGTCACCATACTCGAAGACCACGAGCTAAACCGACTCACCTCCGACTTCACTCTCCGAGTCCCCGCCTACCTCGAACTCGCCGCCCGCGCAACCGAGCGCGGCGACTACCAGCGCGCCGACACCTGCTACGAGCACGCCCTCCTCTTCAACGGTGACGACCCCCTCGCCTGGTGGGCAAAGTCTGTCAACCGCCGGATCGGAAACCTGGACGATGAGAACGCCGAGCGCACCGAGTTGCTCAACGCCCACTACCTCTCCCCGCTCGAGCCCTGCCTCCGCGCCGAAGCGTTCCTCGCCCAACCGCGCAACCACGGCAAAGACCCCTCACCGCTCCTCGCAAGCTTCAACGACGTCCCCGAGAACTTCGTCGAAGTCGCCTGCCAGCTGATCCAAGCCCGCTTCTACGAAGAGGCCGCCTACTTCATCGACGAAGCCCTTCGCCACCAAAATCTCGGCATGCTCCACTACCTCCACGCCTACCTCCTCAGCCGAAAAGGCGGAATGGAGATGGAAGTCGCCAGCCGAGTCCAAATGGTAACCAAAGCCAAGTTCCCCCCGATGCCCTACCGCGACCTAGAACGCGAAATCCTGAGCAATCTGTCGGAAAAGTATCAGCTACCCGAAATCATTTCGCAGTGGCTTGCTGGGGAACTTTCCTAGCCTATGCACAGCACCTCGCGGAGGGGGTGAAAACAAAAACCCCCGCTCGTCGGGGGTCGGTGAGCTAAGGCGAACCGGGGGGCTGTGGTAATTGCCGAAGCCTTTCCAAGCCCCAGTTACGCTGACAGCTGAAGCCTGAAGCCTGGCTGCTCCAGACGTCAGTCACATCGCCAATACCAAGTGTCGTCGTAAGCCGCTCCGCTTCCCGTCGACTCCCCAGAACGGTGCCCCGCCGGATCAACAATCGTGTTATCAAACGCACCCGCCGAAGTCACCGACTTCGCATGGCCGTCCGCAAAAATCACCGACCCACCAGTCGAAGACCACTTCTGGAAATACCCACAGTCATAGCCATACCGCGTGCACGTCGGATCGTTCTTAGCCTCAAAGAACGGCATCATCTCAACCCGAATCGACCGAGTCCCGGCGGGATCAACAAACATCGTCTCCGAAACCGTCCAGTTCTCCGACCGAACCGCATCGTTCTGCATGCTGAACCCCGCGACCTTGCTAAACGCACATCCGCCAAACCGATACGACGACCCATAAGCCGCCCAGTAAGTCGAAGAAGGCCGTGAAGCCAACCCCGGATCCGAAGCCAAATACGGCCCACCCGAATCCAAAGGCGACTTAAACACATCGCGGTTCTTGCAGTAGGGAAGCAGCAAAAGCTCGGTGCCAAAGTGCCCGTCCACCCAAGGTGCCGGAGTCGTGTTGTAAGCATGGAAGATCGGCATCACATCGTCCGCATCCCCCGAATACATCTTCTGCGCCAGCCCAATCTGCCGTGCGTTCGAAAGGCAAGCGGTCCGTTTCGCCGCCTCCTTCGCCTGGGCAAAAACCGGGAAAAGAATCGCGGCAAGAATCGCGATAATCGCAATAACGACAAGGAGTTCGATAAGCGTGAATGCCTTCTTCATGTTGTTCTCCCAAACTGCCGCAGGTGGTTTCGCGGCAGATTTCGGAAGCCCAGTCAGGCATCCAAATCAGCTCACGCATCCCTCCGCTGGTGTTAACCAGATCAGGTTCAAAGGGTAAGTGGAATAACCTCCACACTCTCAGCCGCCATCGGCTCCCCTTGCGAGCAATTTGTTAGAATGTATTCTACTCAGTGAAGGTCTAGGTAGTTTGCAAGGTCTCACGTTAATCAACTACAGCATGCAATTCAAGCGATGAAGAACCGAAGCAGCCAGGGTGACACAGATGTGCGGATGCAAACTCTGCTGAAGAGTCGTTTTATTCAAGCTTTTGCCGATGTCCAGGTGCCGCCGTACAGCGAGGTCCCAGGTGAGTACTTCCAAATATCAACTGGGTGGAAACCTGGAGACGACGGTCGGTTTACAGAACTTCCCCAGTCTGATCCATTCGTGATTCAGAGTCAGGCCGATCTGAAACTCCGCTATGAATCCATCGCAACTCGATCATGGTTCGATCTGAACAAGCACGAAATTCAAGAGCCCTGGGATGCAATATTGACGCCAAAGTGCATGCTCTACTATTGTCAGGCATTTGCGCTGACGGCGCGGTGGGATAACGAAGTAATCAACACTGAGTTCCCAGATTCATCGCTGAACGAACCGAACTTCATGGATGCGCTCCTCCGGTTATGCACATCTGAACAGCAAGAAGTTCTGTACCTCTACACCAAATTTTTGGCAATGGGTCCCGACCTGGTTGCAAAAGAGTTTATTCAGACTTTTTGGGTCCCTTGGCGGCGAACAAACCTGAACAAGCGAACCATCTTTCGTTGGGAACCCGTCGAGCCACATGGGTATGACAATTCGACGTTTCCCCGCTCCACGATGCCGTGGTTCTGATATCAGTGCCCCGTCCTAAGAGCCCCGGCCGAGCGAAGCGAGGCTAGTACGGTCTCGATGCCCCGTTGACTGCATTCCGACGACCGACAGAGCAAATCCCAGAAGCACCAGACCTACCCCGGAAAAGCGCCTCACTCTGAACCTGCCTCCCCACTCCGCCGCGCAATCAATCGCCTCACCCGCGCTGACGTAACGTATCCCAGAATCATCCCCACCCAGCCCGCCAGAGAAAACTGCGGGATCAAAACAATGCCGATGATCAGCAAGGGGGAGAGAAACGCGGCCACCAATAACGTCCAGAGATAAATGCGCCAAGTCACCGAGAACGCAGGCGACGTAAAGTTAGCGAAGCGACGATCGAAGAGCCCATAAATCGCTCCGATCAAGAACGTGATTCCCAAAATGCAAAAGGGTAATCGATCCGGCGATAACGCATGCCCAGGAACTGAAAACACTCGGTCAAGCTGCAAGGGTCCATAAAACGAAACAATCCCCGCAGGAAGAGTCGCCAGCCACATCCGACCCTGCTCCTTCCAGTTAGGCAGCGAACCGTACTCGCTAGGGAAATCGCTCATCCATCCTCTCTCCTGCAAGGTTACTACAACCCACTGAAATCTCTGTCCAATGGCGAGCCACTCGCGTGGACGGGGTAAGCAGAAGTAGCTGGGGTGGCGAGCCACTTGCGTGGACGGGGTAAGCAGAAGTAGCTGGGGTGGCAGATGCTGTCTTGTCAAGTGGTTACCTCAAAAGGCTTTCCAGATTTGACAACACCGTAGCAGATCATGAGGAGTTTGCGTTCGCAGGCGATAAGTGCAGACTTCTTGGGTTTGCCTTTGGCGACGAGTTTTTC
>CAIYMO010000032.1 GCA_903927345.1 uncultured Armatimonadota bacterium
GAGGAGGTATCCGTCGGCGGATGGTGTGAAGAGCGCGTTTGTTTGGGGGAATCGGAGGAGCAACGTTGCCCGTTTAGGAGCGATTCCCCGAAATACGACGCGAAACGCGACGGAGGGCTACGGACGCATTTGCGCCGACAAAGTTCAATGCGAACTCAGTTGTAACCACAAGGTAGAGCATAGCACGATTTTTTTGTGCCTGAATCGTTTGCAAACGTTCTCGCGTACACTATAATGACCTTGCAACGCGGATCAACGTAACTTTACGGGGGAACGCCGCGAGGCAAAATCTACACTCAGGAGGTGTAAAGGATAAAAAATATGAAGAAAATTCTCGCTCTCGTTATGGTGCTCGGTGTTATTGGTGGCGTTCTCGCTGGTTGCAGCGGTGGCGGCGATGCTTCGGCAGCTCCAGCAGCAGACGCTTCGGCGGCTCCAGCAGCTGAAACCAAGTAAGGCATTCGCGCATTTAGCGACTTCAACGCCCCGTCTCATTTTGAGCGGGGCGTTGTCGCGTAAACCTGTCACAATTTATTAACAGAACAATGAATGTTCCTTTCTATGACGTCAAGGCCCAATACGACTCCCAGGCCGCCGAGATCGATGCCGTTGTGCATGAGGTCATCAGCAGTGGAGCCTATGTTCTAGGCAAACACAACAAGGGATTCGAAGAGGAGTTCGCTGCACTGCACGGCACCAAGCACGCCATCGCAGTCCACAGCGGAACCGATGCCCTCCGCATCATCATGGACGCTGCAGGAATCACCCGAGGCGATGAAGTCATCACGACCGCATTCACCTTCGTTGCAAGCGTCGAAACCATTGTTCAAACGGGAGCAACCCCGGTCTTTGTCGACGTCGATCCAAATACCTTCATGATGGATCCGGCTTGCATTGAGGCGGCAATCACACCTCGAACCAAAGCCATTCTTCCCATTCACCTCTTCGGTCAGCTGTGCGATGTTTCCGCCATCAAGGCAATCGCCGAGAAGCACAACCTCATCGTTCTAGAAGATGCCGCCCAGGCAATCGAGAGCTCGCACAACGGCGTGCTTGCCGGCAACTTCGGCCTCGCCGCTGGGTTCAGCTTCTATGTCACCAAGAACCTAGGCGCCGCTGGCGATGGTGGAATGATCGTCACCAACAGCGACGAAGTCGCCGAGACCTGCCGCTCAATCCGAGTCCACGGCATGGGACGCGAGCGCTACTACTACGACCACCTCGGCTACACCGGTCGACTCGACGAGATCCAAGCCGCCGTCCTTCGCGTCAAGATGAAAAAATTGCCCGAGTGGACCGCTCGCCGCAACGAGATTGCCGCAATCTACCGCCGCGAACTCTCTGGAATCGAAGGTGTTCAGCTTCCTCTGGTCTCCGAAGGGAACAACCACACCTACCACCAGTTCACGGTCCGTGCGACGAAGCGAGACGCACTCCAGGAGCACCTGAAGCAGAACGGCGTTCCGTCGATGATCTACTACCCGGTTCCGATTCATCACCACACTCCATACAAGCAGTTCACGCCGTCATGGGATCTGTCTGCAACCGACCTTGTTTCGGCAGAAGTTTTGAGTTTGCCAATCCAGCCGTATCTCACCGACGACCACGTCGCGTACACCTGCGAGCAGATTCGCGCGTTCCGATGATCCTCGACGCCCTCCGATGCTTCCCGCTTGTTGCCTCCGTGCAGGCAAGCGACGGGGCGGCGGTGGACGACCCATCGACGCTTCTAAAGCTGGCGCAATGCTCCATAGATCAAGGCGTCGAGGTTCTTCGGCTCCAGGGCGTAGAGAACATCCGCACTATCAAGGCTGCCACCGGTAAACCAGTCATCGGGCTCATCAAACAGGCCTATCCTAGCTCAGATGTTTACATCACTCCAACCGAAGTCGAAGTCCAAGCCCTCCTTGACCTCGGCTGCGAAGTAATCGCCCTGGACGCAACCCCGCGGTGCCGACCCTCGAAGGACTTCGTTGCTCTCGTCAACATGATTCACCAAGGCGGTGCCCTCGCCATGGCCGACTGCGACTCCCCCGAATCCGTCGATCTTGCGGTTTCCGCTGGCTGTGACCTCGTTGGGACAACCCTTTCCGGCTACACCTCGGCCAGGGCGATGACTGAAGGTCCGGACTTTGATTTGGTCCGCTACGCGGTAGCCACCGGCAAGCCGGTGATCGCCGAAGGTCGCTATGCGCATCGATGGCAGGTCGAATCCGCGCTTAGAATCGGAGCAACCGCCGTCGTAGTGGGAGGCGCGATCAACGATCCCGTCAAACAGACAAGGGCAATGACTCCTTCGCCCGCTCAAGGCAGAATCGGTGCGGTTGATATTGGCGGCACTTGGCTGAGATTTGGAGTATTTGAAGGATCAAAACTTGTTGATATCCGTAAAATTGAACGTCCTGATGATCGGCAAGAACGCCTCGACTGGGTGCGATCGCAAATCTTGGAAGCTGGCGTAGAGCGTGTCGGAGTAGGCACAGGCGGAACCGTGAACCCAGCCACGGGCGAAGTCTGGGAAGCCAAGCCGATCATCCCCGGCCACCAAGGCTCGATCTTCTCAAACGCAACCCTCGGAGTTCCTACAAAAGCTCTCAACGACGGTCTCGCCACCGCCTGGGGGCACGCCTGCCATCCGTCCTTCGCCGGCTCAAACGTCGCCACCCTCGCCCTCGGAACCGGCGTCGGGGCAGGTTATGTTCGTGAAGGAAAGCTTGTTTGCGGCAGTCGAGGTGAATACCCTCGCCTCAACGATGTGATGACCTCGCTCGGCCGGACCATCGAGGACCTCCTTGGCGGCGCTGGGCTCTCACCGAACCCGACACAAGAGCAACAAGAAGACGCCATCATCGCGTTCGAGACCGCCGTCAAACTCGTCCGCGAGATGTACTACCCCGACCACATCGTGGTCTGCGGCGGAGTTGGCCTCTCGCCTTGGCTCGCACGGCACCTAGACAGGCTCAGCTGTAAGCCCAGCCCCTATGGTGCAGAGGCTGGATTGTACGGCTCAATGTGGCTCGCTCACGCGATCTAGTTCACTCGGGAAGCCGGTGATCCATCTTATCGCGCTTCGTCGCCATGTACCGCTCGCGGTGCTCGTCTGGTTCGGCAATAATCGGAACGTACTCTGTGATCTCAAGTCCGTAGCCCATCAACCCGGCGCGCTTCGCAGGATTGTTGGTCATCAGCTTGATCTTCCGAATTCCGAGATCAGCCAACAACTGCGCACCCAAAGAATAGTCCCGTGCATCGGCCTTAAAGCCAAGTGCAAGATTCGCCTCGACCGTGTCCATGCCCTGATCCTGCAGTTCGTAGGCCTTCAGCTTCGGAATCAAGCCGATGCCGCGCCCTTCTTGCTGGATATAGACCACAACCCCTCGTCCTTCTTCCTCGATCTTCTGCAGCGCAAGCTCAAGCTGTTCGCCACAGTCACAGCGAAGCGATCCAAGTAGGTCTCCGGTCAAACATGAAGAGTGCATCCGAACAAGAACCGGCTCCTCGGTGCAGACATCGCCCTTGACGATAGCGACGTAAGGATCCCGCTCGACTAAGGGCTCGTATGCGTAAAGTTGGAAGTGACCGTGCTTGGTGGGGAAGTCGATCGGTCCTGCAGCGCGCTCGATCAGCTTTTCCTCGTGGCGGCGATAGGCGATCAAATCAGCAATCGTGACGATCTTCAGATCATGCTCTTCCGCAAAAGGAACCATGTCGTTGAGGCGCATCATCGTGCCGTCTTCATTTAAGATTTCACATCCGACTCCGGCAGGTTTGAATCCAGCAAGCTTGCACAAATCGACAATCGCCTCGGTATGTCCGGCACGCACCAAGACGCCTCCCTCTTCCGCCCGAAGGGGGATGATATGACCCGGTCGACCGAGGTCGCTCGGCTTTGCGTTGTCATCAACGAAGACCGCGGCAGTAAGCGCCCGGTCTCCAGCCGAGACACCCGTCGTCGCCCCGTGGATCGCGTCGACCGTCTCCGCCATGGCGGTTCCGTGACGAGCGGTGTTCTGCTTGGTCATCATCGGAATTCCCAGCTCTGCAAGGCGCTGCGATGTGGTGGGAATGAACGGAACACCGCGTCCATGGCGAATCATGAAGTTCATGATCTCCGTGGTGCACGTCTCGGCGGCAACCACAAGGTCCCCTTCGTTCTCGCGATCGGGGTCATCGACCACGATAATCATCTTGCCCTTCTTCAGTTCTTCCAGGGCTTCGGGGATGGAGGCAAACACGCTCACACCTATAGTTTACGTCGCGGAGGGCACTTGAGTTCGGGTCCGGTGTCCGCAGTCGGGTGACGAGCGAATTGATTGAGCTAGAATTCCAGCAACTACTTGATGAGCACTTTGCGTGAAGAGGTTGAACAGAGTTGGCTCGCTGCGTACCCAAAGTGGCAAGTATGTGAGGAGACCGGCGATTTTCGAACAGAAATCGTATCTGTTTCTACCGGCAAGTCGAACATTACCTTCACTCGTGAATACGAAGTTCAGATGACCATCTCGGGCCTGTTCGGCTTCAACGAGTTGGATGTCACGTCAATGCTTATCACGCTTGGGGTGAGTGTTCAACGATTCGGAGTTACGGACTATCTCGCCTGGGCAAATCGGGTGGATCACAGATTTTCAAAACTGCTGTCCACTCACGGACGAAGATCGATGCTTCGAGCATTAGCTGGAAGTGATGACGTGTTTAAGGAGTGCTTCTTCGGTGAATTCGTCTACGAAGCGGCACAAAACGGGGAACTGCGAACGGCACCAGTCGGCTCGCTGACTCGCCCGCCTATAGTTTCTGACTTAGCGCATTCCGAACCCGACAGGAGGAGTATTCGACTCAACTCGCTGATCGTAGAGCTGCCCAAAGGTGACACTGGAATGGTGCTGTTCAGACTCGACAGTCCCGAGCCCAATGCTGAATGGCACTCTCTCCAGCAATGGGCACGTCTACTCTTTAGGGAAGTTCTTAGCGATGTCGTTAAAGAGCAAACTGACTATCTGAACACGAATGTCGCAAAAATTGAAATCATGTTGACATCAAAGCATTTTGGCTTAGTCTCAAGCCTATTGGAAAGGTCCGAAACAATCGAACAGCGTGTGCGGCGTGCTTGGGAGTCTCTATAATTGGCGAGCGAACCTACGCCTCGCTCAGAATATCCTTGATCCGCTCCGCGAGCCCCGCAGTGAGCGTCGGAACCGCAGCAATCTCCGTGACCGAAGCCCGTCGAATTCCCTCGATCGACCCAAACGTCCGCAGCAACAACCGCTTCCGGCGAGGACCAACCCCCGGAATCTCGTCCAGCGTCGAGCCGTTCATCCGCTTGTCCCGAATCTTCCGGTGGAACGTCAAAGCGAACCTGTGCGCTTCATCTCGGAGCCGACGCAACATCATTAGCCCCGGCGAGTTCAGCGGCAGGATGACCTCCCGGTAATCGTATTCCGGCAAAACCTTCACTCCCGTCTCGGTGAAGACCGGTGCCGACTTGGTCTTGTAGTGCGCCACCATTTCCTCCATAGACCGCTTGACGGGGATATCCGCCCCCTCAGGTTCATATTCCCAAGCCCCCGGGTTCTTCGGAATTGGGATGAAGAGCACTTCCTGCTTCTTTGCCAATCCGACCATGGGCACCGTCAAACCAAGTTGATCACGAGCCCTCAAGGCCGCCGCCAACTGCCCCTTTCCGCCATCAATCATGAACAGATCGGGCAGCTTAATGAACTTCTCGTTCCCGTCCAAGTAGTTCCGGAGGCGACGCAGAATCACCTCGTGCATCATCGCAAAATCGTTCGGACTCTCGGGATTGAACTTGATCTTAAACCGCCGATACTCCGCCTTCGCCGCCTCGCCGTTCTCGGTGACCACCATCGAACCCACCGGAGCCGTCCCTTGGATGTTGGAGATGTCATACCCTTCGACCCGCAGAGGCAAAGTCGGCAATCCCAAAGAGTCCTGAAGTTGCTGCATCGCTTCCGCCGCCCAGTCCTCCTTGGCAACCATCTCCTGCGTAAAGACATTCAGCGCCAATTCGGCGTTCTTCGCCGCCATCTCAAGCAGGCGTAGCTTCTCGCCGCCCTGAGGCACCTCAACCGAAACCGCCGAGCCCTTACGCTGGCGTAGCCACGACTGAACGATGTTCCGCTCATCAATCTCAACGGGCAGCAGAACCTCACGTGGAACCTCGGCGGCGTCAGCGTAATACTGCTTCACAAACTCCTGAACTGATTCCCCGGCGTTCGCCTCACCCGCTCCGTCCAGCATATACTGACGCTGTCCAATGAGCTTTCCACCTCGGATATAGAGCATTTGGATCGCGGTCGACCGCTCGTCCTTCACAACCGCAATAACGTCCTGATCCGCCGCATCCGAGTTCAGAACCTTCTGCTTTTGCAAGGTGTGCTCGATCGCGAGCAACTGATCACGAATCTTGGCCGCCGTTTCAAAGTCCAGTTCCTCGGCAGCAGCCTCCATCTTCATCCGAAGATCTGCCGCAATCTTATCCTCTTTGCCCTTCAGGAACTGCTCGACCTGATCGATCACCCCGTCGTACTCGGCTTTATCCGACATCCCCGCGCAAGGAGCCATGCAGCGGCCCAAATGGAAGTACAGGCAAGGACGTTGCTCATTCCGCCCGCTCCAAGACTTATTACACGGAATCAGCGGGAACACCTTGTGAAGGAGCTGCAGGGTGTCCCGCACCGAGAAAGAGTTTGTATACGGTCCGTAATACTTCGCTCCATCCTTGCGAACCTTCCGGGTGAATAGCACGCGAGGGTATTTCTCGTTGGTGATGACGATGTACGGATAGCTCTTATCGTCCCGCAGGCGCACGTTGTACGGCGGCCGATGCTCCTTGATCAGGTTGCACTCAAGGACAAGAGCTTCCAGCTCGCTATCAACAACGATCCACTCGATGTCCCGAATCTTGGAAACCAGCCGGGCGATCCGCGCCGAGTGCTTGGTGCTTGCCTGGAAGTAGTTGCGAACCCGGTTCCGAAGAACAATCGCCTTGCCAACGTACAGCACATTCGCCGCTTCGTCGCGATAGATGTAACAACCCGGCGAAGTCGGCAGATTTTTGAGCCGCTCCGTTACGAGTGGGGGCCACACCTTTGGCTTGCGCTCAGCTGGCATTTATAGACATAAGGATACGCTTTTTAGAAGTCGTATGCCTTGCTGACGTTGGGGAATTCTTGGATGTAGTCCTTCACGTCGTGAATCGTTGGGATGTGCTCAGTGGCACCCAGGTGCGGAACCTTCAGCGCCGCCGCTGCCGCTCCAAATCGTAGTGAATGGCCCAGACTCCACCGGTGGGTAAGCCCATACAGAGTTCCCGCTCGGAAGGCATCTCCCGCGCCCGTGGTGTCCGTGACTACTTCAACCGGATATGCCGGCAAGTGTCGTGCAGCCTCGCCGGGTGTGCAAACATAGCAGCCCTGCCCTGAGTCAGTCAAAATCGTCGTACACCGGTGCCGTGCCGTCCAGTCGGTCACCCACTTCAGGTTTGCTTCGTCGTTAAACCGCTCGCCAACCCAATCCGTTCCGTACTGACAAATGGTTCCCTCAGGAATCCGCTCATCCTCACGGAAGAAATCCATGAGATAAAGGTGCATCCCAGCAGCATAAGCCGCCGCAATCGCCTCACGGCTGGCGTCCGCTATATTCGGATCAGCCGTAAACCAAGCCCCTTTCCGAACAGGGATCGACGCTTTGCCGGTGCAGAATTCTTCCTCGTGAAACCCGAACCCAAACATGGTTCGATCACCGTCATCGGTCACGTAAACATCGCAGACCGGAGTTGAGCCCTGCCGAGAAAGCAGATGTACGTCAAGCCCCTTTTCAAGCAGTTTCAGCCGCAGCTGTTCGCCTTCAAAGCCAGAGCCCAAGGAGTTGCCAACCAAGGTTACTTCTTGCCGCCACATCGTGAGGTAGCAAGCAGTATTGGCCGCCTCGCCGCCAAGGAACTCAATTTGGTCGAATACCGGGCAATAGCCTCCCTTCTTCGGCATATCTGTGATACGCCGAATCCGATCAACACATATGGTGCCGTAGACGATGACCAAACCGGGTGATAAATTCCTCGGGGAAACTTTACCTACTCAAGTACCCTCTAAGCTTGCGCTAGGGCTTTGTAATCACCTTCTTTTCAAACTGCAACCTCCGCTTCAAGCGGCATTCCGCAGGGTTCGGAAACCTTGATGCCCCAGATGCGTCCATAATACGGGAGATCAATCATGAAGCTTGCATCACTTTTCGTCGCAGGAGCAGTCGTCTTAAGCACCGGCGCAATGGCTCAAACCCCGACCAAAAACGTCCAGGACGCCAATCAGGTTCTTATCAACATCGACAAACTGAACGTCGTTAAGTTCGTCCTTCCTCTCCTTCTCAAGAAGAAGCAGATCGGAGACATGATGGCGGCAATGGAGAAGTGCCGATCTAAGGAGCTGGAGGTTCGAGAGTCGGACGCCAAGGAACTTCTCAAGCTTGATGCCGATACGAAGAAGGCTGTCGCTGCCGCCGTCGAAAAGGGCGACTACCCCGACAAGGCCCTCCAGTCAAAGATCATCTCTGTACAAGAAGCAATTCTCACCCGCCGTCGCATCGTCGTCAACGAGAACGTCCAAATCCTCGAAGATGCGGCAAAGCTGACTCTCGATGAAGGACAGCTCAAGGTCATGATCAACATCCTCGATCCACGATCGGTTGATCCGTCGGCAAAGCCAGACAAGATGTCCGATGACGAGAAGCGACGTTTCTACCTACGATCCGTCTTCCTCGATGGACTCACCTACGAGCTTCTCAAAGTGATGTACAAAAAAGCCGAATAGTGAGCACCAAAGCCCATCCCACTTGGTTTGCCTTTGTGCGCTGGCTTGTGCGCACGTTCTTCTTCCAGCTAGGAGGCGGCTTTAAGTCGTCGGGCTGGGAGAACATCCCGATGACCGGAGCGGTCATCATTGCGCCCAACCATGTCAGCAACGCTGACCCTCCCGCCGTAGCCTGCGGTGGCCGACGCGCAATGCGGTTCATGGCAAAAGAAGAGCTCTTCAAAGGCTTCTTCGGAAAGATCTGCCGATCGCTGGGAGCGTATCCCGTCAAGCGAGGTGAAGGCGACACCGAGTCAATTCGATTCTCAATCGAAATGCTCGCCGCCGGAGATGCCCTTGTCGTCTTCCCTGAAGGAGTCCGGGGAGATGGAATCACCATGAACCCGATCAGTCGGGGAGTGGCAATGCTCGCCAAGCGAACCGGAGTGCCTGTTGTTCCAACCGGAATCGCGGGGACTCAGGTTAAGATGCCCCGTGGCTCTGCCCTACCAAAGTTCGCCAAGGTTTCGATCGTCTACGGCGAGCCGTTCACCTATGCGGATGTTGCGACGGGTGCAAACGAGCGAGAAAACCGCGAGCTGTTTTGCCGCGAGCTCGAGCGCCGCATCATTGAACTCTGCGCCACCCAGGGCTTGACCCTTAAAACTTCCGAGAAAAGCTGATTCCACCGAGAAGCAGCTTTTCTTGAACAAAGATCTTCGCGTCCAGCCCCTTCAGCAGGTTGGTCTCAAAACCAGCCGTGATGCGCGCGCCGTTGTGTTCGGCAATCAGCCGAGTTCGCCCTGAGAACGGGAGCGAGATGCCCACAAACGCACCACTCAAAGCCCCTGTCTGGTAGCCGAGGGTGACGTCTCCATTCTCGCCAACTTCGCCGATCTCAAGGAGTTCGCGGAATGTAAAGGCAATGAAAGCCCGTCGCCCGTCGATGGTCTCACCAAGGCCATCAAGAATCCCAAGAGCAATTCCGGGTGCCGTCGAAGCAACCGGGCTCAACACGTTGTAAGAAAGATCAAAAGTCGTTCGGCCTGACTCTTCGGGTCGAAGGCGCCGCCGAACTTCCAACTCGACTCCGTTCAGCGCGGAAAACGCGAGAAACTCTTCTTTCGCCGAGGAATTGTTCAAGCCTCCCAAATACTCGAACCGAATAGAGTTCTTGCTGAGTGGTCGCGCCGTAGGAACGTTAACCAGCCGGTCGGCCAGTGCCAAAGAAGCTACGCAACCAAGCGCAGTCACAACGAAAAACTTACCGACTAACCGAGACATGCCCAAATCCTCCTTGACTTCCCTTAACCGTAATTCTGACGGGTGAGAACTGCTTGATAACCCAAATCGCGGTTAAAAATCGACTTGTTAACTCAGAGACTTTGAATTCCGAGCTTTCGGTCGCGAGGCAAGCCGGTAGCAGAGCGTGCTCAGCCGCAATCGGGTCCAGCGAAGCCTCTGTTGTCATCCACTCGAAACATCGCTCAAACGCGGCATGCGCAAGCTGTTCCGCCCGCAGCGTCCGCGTTCCAGATGCCGAGGCACCACCCACTCCATTGTCGTATTGGGTCCAAACCGTGCAGTGGATCCCCGGACCGTCCGACTCCAAGTCGAACACATCGGCGTCGATTGTCTGCCGGGCGCTTTGGGCGAGCTTTTGCAGATGAGCAATGCATCGCTCGGCAATCGGGTGCGGGAAGCCACTGTAGCTGATGACCGCGCGCATGAGCTTGGGTCGTCCGCGATCCGCCCACTTCAGGCCCGAGAAGGGTCCCGGCTCCACTTCCACCGAGATCAGTCCCTCTGAATCTCGGTGGAAGGCTGCCTTCTCAATTTCCATTGTGGCGAAGAGGTTCTGTTTTCGGTGAACGGTTCCAACCACCCCGCTGAAGTAGTCAAATGACATCGAGTTGTTCGAGAACGTCTCACCTTCCACCGAGAACTCCGACATCCCGCCCGTCGTCGCAAGCACTGGAACGAGGGAGGAGGCGATCACAAGCGCATTCGATCCTCGACCGTTCTCATTACGATCTGTCTTGACGAGACCTTTCAGTGGTCGCGGCGCTCGCGCAGGCACAAAGAGAAGTGAATGTGATCCAGGTTCCAGACCACTCACCTCGGCATCCGTCAGTGCAGCAAGAACTCGGATCAGGCTGACGTCTTCAACATCAAGCCCGATGAACTTCGTCCCCGAGCGAATGTGTTCGATCCTAAACCCCTGTTGGGTCAGGACCGACATCTGTAGGGCAGTGCGAAGGAGCGCGCCTCCGCCTTCCCCGTGAGAGCCGTCGATCTTTAGCAGACTTTCTCGTTCCGCCATCTAGATCTTGAGTTTAAAGATCGCGTGCTCGATCAACTTGACGGTGTAAGCAAAGGCAACCAGGATAATCGCGACGGTCAGGAACTGGTTGAAATACTCTCCTGCCCCAATCTCCTTAACGGTGCCAACGGTGATCTGATTGACTTTCTTGCTCGCTCCCGTCATCATGCCGGACACCCAGCCGCCAAGCGACTCACGGAAGAGCAGGAAAACGATTCCGTAGAAGATCATCGAGAGAGGCATTGCAAGTTTGTACTTGTGCTTCTGGTGCTCGTTGTAAATAACGCAGTTGTGGCAGCGCTGTCGCTTCTGTCCGTCGGTCAACTTGTTGTTCCGAGGAATCGCGCTACCGTTGAGCAGGGCTTCTTTAGAAACTGGCTTGTCGGACATCGCCGCCGAAATAACGGCTTCCTCGCACATACATCCGACGAGCTCTCGCCAGCAGGTGCGTTGGGCATGGTAGATCGGGCACTTCTCGCGAACAAACTTTCGGCAGAAGGGGAGCTGCCAGCACTTACCCATGAAGACGTTCTTTCGATCCGACTCTTCCTTGATATTCGTACCGTACTTCAGCAGTGCAGCTTTGGTGCCGTACACCATTCGCTTTCGAACCCGGGTGACAATGTCGCCGACGAGAATCGCAATCGCGAATCCAACGTAGATCTGCCCTCCGACGGCAAGAATCTCGTAACCCTTCGTAACGCCTGGGTTCGAGGTCTCGGGTTGGGCATTCTGCAAGATCAGCGGGAGCCAAACCGGAGCGAAGAAAACGAGCAACGCTATAATGACGTTGATCCCGACCATCATCTCCTCTTCCCAGAACAGCCAAGCTGAACCAAGAGCAATGAGGATCGGTCCGAGAATGATTCCCTTCTCGAACATGCCCATGTTTGTCGCGACTTGAGCCGCTTTCGCCGCATCGCCTGCGGCAACATTCATGAGGAAAATGATCGCAAGTAGGGAGAGTGCCAACACGGCAACGCCTCCCCACAGGGCGTACTTTGCAATCGTCATCGGGAGCTCGCCGAGCACGTCAGGCGTAAAGTCCGCCGGTTCCTTTTGACGATTGTTTTTCATAGACTACTTTTTAACACGTTCGAGGTAGGAACCGCTACGGGTATCGACCTTCAAAATGTCTCCGATGTTGATGTGGAATGGAACTTGGATGGTTGCACCGCTTTCCATTTTCGCTGCCTTGGTGGCTCCACCGCTAACAGTGTTGCCGCGCTCACCTGGATCGGTTTCAACGACCTCAAGCTCGACAAAGTTCGGTAGTTCATAACCAAGAACTTCACCCTTAACCTGGACGCTGATGATTTCCATGTCGTCCTTCAGGAACTCGGCCTGATCGCCGAGCACGCTGATGTCAACCGGAATCTGCTCATAAGAATCCATATCCATCAAGATGGCTTGGTTCATTTGGCGATACAGGAACTGCATCTTCATCTTGTCAACATAAACCGGCTCGATCTTTTCGCCCGAGCGGAATGTCTTTTCAAGAACCTGACCGGTCTTGATCTTGCGGAGCTTTGTTCGAACAAACGCGCCACCTTTACCGGGCTTGACGTGCTGGAATTCGATGAGCGTCCAAACGTCGCCATCCATCTGGAACGCCATACCTGTCTTAAAATCGCTAGTATCTGCCAATGTAGTTATCTCCTGAGTGAGTCGCCGAGGCGAGAAGGTTCAAGCTATTTTGGCACTTTGTGAGCCACGATCGCCTACCAGATACGATTTTGATGATCCTAAGGGTTCCGACGTGCAAAGTAAACTAGAGTTTCGATGGCAGAACTGGAAACATTCCCAAACCCAAATCCTGGACGAAACTATACGATTTTGCACGTGAATCCTGAATTCACGAGCGTCTGCCCGAAAACTGGTCTTCCCGATTTCGCAACCATCGAACTCGAATACATCCCCGGAGACACCTGCATTGAGTTGAAGAGTCTCAAGTATTACTACCTCGACTTCCGCAACAAGGGCATTTTCTACGAGGCTGTGACCAACGCCATGTTGGATGACCTCGTTGCCGCCTGTAACCCACGCTGGATGCGCGTTACCGGTCGCTTTGCCGCTCGTGGTGGCATAAGCTCGGTCATCACCGCAGAGACCGGCTCCAGGCCGTAACAAAAGCCAAGCTTAAAAGAAAGAGGCTCCCGGCGACTAGCTCCGGGAGCCTCTTCATTTAAGCCTGAAGGCTTAGAACTTGATCGTGTGAGCCACGGTCAAGGTGATGTGCTTTCGAGCATCATCGCCAGCGAACAAGTTGAACTTCGTCTGATCTTGTCGAAGCTCGAATCGCAACGATGCATTCTCAGCGGTTTTGATGGCGTAGGTCGCGGTGAGCGAGCTGAGCGATCCGCCAAGACCACGGAGTCCGTCGCCGTCGTGGATGACTGAGTATCGAAGACCGAAGTCTCTCGTGTCGCTAAGGTTGTGGTTGCTAAAGAAGCTGTAACCAGACCACTTGCCATCAGCTGCGCCAGCATCCAGTCGTTTCGCGGTTGCCCAGTCGGCATTGACAGCCAAGGTGTGCTTGTCCGAAACTTTGTAGGTACCGACGAAGTCGAACATGCTAACGTTGGTCTGACCAGCAGCGCCGAAGCCAATTCCGTTGTTCGCACCGGTCTCATTACCGCCGATCCAGTTAAGCGAGGTGGTGAGCTTCTCGCTCTGAACCTTGCTGTAGCTGAATCCAAGGGTCTTGGAACCGTTGTCGTCGTCACTGATGTTCCAACCGTTGACGACATAAAGTCCGACCGTAGTCGACTCGTTAACAGGCTTGGTCATTCGCATACCAACATGCCAGAAAGGCTGTGAGTAGTTGAACAAAGGCGAGATCGAATAGTTAGCGTTATCAACCGCATACACACTCTCGTAACCGATCCAGGTGTTGAACTTACCGAAGTCCCAGGTGGTTCCGTCAGCGGCGGCGTAGGTCAGGAAGCCCTGCTGGAACATCTTGGTTGGGCTGTTTGCGTTCTTGTTGACCGCAGCTGCCTGAGAGTTATCCAGGCCAGCGTTAACTTCGAAGTTTCGACCGGTGCCGAAGTCGAAGGTGAAACCGTATGGGTTCTTGGCGGTTGCGCCCTTCGAAACTCGTAGGACAGCATTAGCAAGGGAGAAGTTGTTTTGGGTGAGATCGTAACCTCGACCTGCAACATCAGCACCGACGGTGGGCTTGTTGAAGTCGTATTGGTAGTAGAAGTCAACCCATCCGCTGACTTTGATGTCGTCGCCCGCGAATGCGGTCGAGAAAGCGGCGAGAGCAATAGCGGCTGCTAGAATTCGTTTCATTTGTCGCGTTTCCGTTGTGTCAGGCAACATAGCCTTAGTAGGAAACGGCAGTGATTCCCAGCAACTTCTACAGGATAAATGAAAAGGAATCTGCCGTCAAGCAGATTCCTTGCAATTAGCGTTATTTGAGCGATTTTTATTGTAAATGGATTAAGAATAAATCTTAATTAGCCGCCGCATCCGCTTCCGCAGCCGCCTGAGCCACATCCGCCGCCTGATCCGCAACCTGAACCCTCGGTCTTAAACGAGTTTCCGCAACCGCAAGAAGAGGTCGCATTAGGGTTTTCAATCTTGAAACCGCCACCAAGCACGTCGTCAACATAATCGACCGAAGAGCCTTCCATGTAGCCGAGGCTCAAGGAGTCGATGAGCAACTTGACGCCGTCTTGCTCGAAAATCTTGTCGTCTGGCTCAGGAGGATTGTCGTCCAATGCCATTCCGTAGGAAAGCCCGGAGCAACCTCCGCCGGCAACCCATACGCGTAGGGCCGATTCTGTCTTTCCCTGACCGACCATGAGGTCCTTCAGTTCACTTGCTGCACGTTCGGTTAGCGTAATCATTTCTAGTCTCAACTATTCTACGATGAATCTTGACACTTTTGTGCATTGGCGGTTGAATCTGGTGATTCAACCGCCAAGATTCGTGTCTAGAAGCGAATGACCGAGGCGAGAGTCAACGGTGCCTGCCCGCCCACTTGCACGTTAAGGCCACCAAGGCTGAGTCCGTAGGTAAACGCCGTTCGGGAGTTGTATCCCGCCCGAACCGCAAAGCCACGACTTAGGGCAAGCTCAGCACCATATCGAACTTCTTGTCGACCGGCCGAGTTGCCGAGGTCGATGAAGTCAGCAGCCATCATGATCTTGCCTTTGCTAAGACCAAAACCTGCACTAATCGTGCGCTTGTAGGGGTCAAACCCGTTTGCCGAAATCGGTTGGCCGCCACCCGGAGCCTCGAATGGAAACGCAATGCCTGGCTCAATGAAGTTCTCAATGACAGCGCCGAAGAAGACATCGTCGACGTTTGGAAGGCGATAGATAAATCCAAGGTCCATCCCGAACGAAGATGACTCCGCGAAATCTTGAGCAATTCCCGATCCGTTCTGAACGCCGTTCGCGTTGTTGTTTTGGATCGTGTCCTTATCCGCGAACTTGTGCGCGTAGTAGGACTTCACTTGCTTAGCATTGAATCCGATCGAGAGCTTGCCTGCCTTCGTTCGAACCGTGTTACCGTAGCCAATTTCAACCTGTTGGTATCCGTAGCCATAGGCGTCGAGTCGTGACCCAAGGTCAACATTGCTTGTATCGCCGCCCGCTGCCGCCCAGTTCTGGAGCTGCTGGTTAGGTCGGCTATTGATTCCAAGTTCTCCGCGAACTCCAACGGCAAGACCCGCGAACCGAATCCCAAAGTCAGTATTGACGGCAATCACCTTATCACTGTTGGCGTAGTCGCGAGCAAGAGTCAGAACACCGTCGGAATCAAGTCCGCCATTGCTCAACTTTCCAACGACATCGCTGACGTCACCAAACGAGATTCCGTTGAGTTTGTATCCAAACTGTGGCCATTGCAACGAGGGTGCCTTTGACCCGAACGCCAGAAACGCAGGGTTCATTCGGTAGTTGTTCCCAATATCGAAGGGGAGTGCGAGACCCGCTCCACCCATACCCTGAGAGCGAGTTCCGCCAATGGTAACGTCGGCAGAAGCAATTGCCGAGACGGCCAGCCCTGCAGTGATGAAGAGAGAAATTCGATGGTTCATAAGTCGAGACCTGTTACAAATGCTAGGCTGTTTCGATCAAGAAATGAAGCCCCTTTTTGATCTGCTAGAGCGAAGTGAAGGGCAATCTTGCTACAATTTAGGTTAGGAATATGCCCTACATCGTCGCTGAGCCCTGTATCGGAGTTAAAGATAAGTCTTGCATGACCGTTTGCCCGGTTGATTGCATCTATGAAACCGACGACCAAGTGGTCATCAATCCTGATGAATGCATTGACTGTGGTCTCTGCGAAGCCGAGTGCCCAGTAACGGCAATCTTTGTTGATACGGACGTTCCATCTGAGTGGCGCTCGTTCATCGAAAAGAACGCTACTCTTGGTCGCAAAATCTCCGACGAAAAGTAAGTCTTACCTTTCGTCTGATAGCCGCATCCATCTAGCGGACTCGATCCGACCCATGCTCACAATTTGAAGACCGATGCGATGTCGCATCGACTCTTTGGCCTCTTGGCGGCAGTATCGAACTTCCGCCTTGCCGATCACCGCACCGAATTGGGTATCAACGTCAAAGTCAATCAAGGTTCCGCGAGGAATTGCTCCCTCAATCATTCCGCCCATTCCCTTGGCCGATACATCAAGAATCTGCATCTCGACTTCTGATTCGCCAAGGTGAAGTACACCGTTCAGTCCGACAATAGATCTGCGAGCTTCTTCGTTGGCTTTGGTGTAACGTGGCTCTCCGGTAATCCGAAGAACAATGAAGCCAGGAGATTGGTTCTGGAGATCGGCAGGGAACAGAGCAGCTGACTCAACACCGTTAACCGTCACGAAGAACTTAGCTCCGAGTGTAAACCACTCAGATCCCTGGTAGTCGATTGTGATCTCGGTATCGGTCATCTGGCGCACCCAGCCAGCAAAGAACTTTGCGTCGGGCAAGCGCTGTAAACGTACACGTACGTTGACAAAACTCTCTGATCGCTCACCTGTAGTCGAAATTGCCATCTTTTTATCCCTCCAACAGCCGTGTCCACCTGGCTCGGCTCACTCGGTTCATTTCCAAAATCAATGCGCCTGCTCGAAAAATAGCCGAGGCTTTGTCGTTTCGTGCGTGTCGTACGTCTCCTGTCAACTCAACGTCGCCGTAATGGCTTTTCAGGACTACTTTACACGGACCCGTGACTTGTATCGGGCTCTGCGAAACGAATCCAAATCCATGTTCTGAAACATCAACGAGCGAAATTGGAGTGGGCTCAGTCCCCGCGATAAAGAAGACCTCGCCTTCAATTACCTTAATCTTGGTACGGCTCTCCGACTTTAGGGGCCTCTGTTCGATGTCGGAAGCTACTTCCATTTTAGTTAACTTGCTGATGGATTCCGCAACGGAGGCGGTGAAGGTCAGTAGAGACTTAGGTCCACTGACCTCAACATAGACAAAGCAACCTGACGCAATTTCCCGTTTGGAACTCAGTTCAACACTCACCGAAGACGAATCAGTCTCGCAAATCCAGCCGAAGTGAAGTGAGGCATCGTCCAGACCCTGAAGACGACATCGGCGCCCACTAATTTCAGACAGCAGGATTTCTGCATTTATCCGTCGCTGCCCTCTAGCTGAAATTAGACCCATGTTTGCGCTTTTTGCCCCACGTTCAACTTTCCTTAATTACCAGGAGCGGCACCTCGTAGGATTGCTGGTTATGTCTGCTCAGATTCCGAAGAAGATTCCGGCTGCGAGCTAGTCTATAATTGGTCGGGTCTTCAAAAATTTTGAAGATTTTGAAAACTGAAATGGTTGAACCTGCAGAGCCAAACGCAAATCTGAGAAAAGCCCAAGACCTCTTTGTCTTGGAATGGGGCCGCATGAGCAGCTCTTGGGGCATCAACCGAACAATGGCGCAGATCCACGCTTTGCTGTTCGTAACAGGTCATCCGCTCGAAGTCAACGACATCATGGATCGCCTCCAGATCTCGCGCGGAAATGCGAGCATGAATCTTCGCGAACTAATGGACTGGGGCATCGTGCGGCGATTCCGGCAGCCCGGAGACCGCAAGGACACTTATTTCAGCGAAACTGACCCCTACCAAATGTTCCTCCGCGTTGTCCGTGAACGAAAGCGCCGCGAACTGGATCCCACGGCAGACGCGATTCGAGAAGTCCTCGGAAAACTGCCCGAAACGGATCCTTCTGCCGACGTTCAGGGGCTCAGGAATCGACTCGCCGCCCTGCTCGAAATTTTTGACCTCATCGACGTTGCCTACCACCAAGTTTTTGGTGTCGAACGAAGCATGGAAGAGATCCTCGCGTTGATGAGCTCGGTCAAGATTGACAACCGAAACTTGGGAAGCAAGTAATCGCGCCAGAGTTCGCCTAGTAAACGCACGGTATCTACCGCTTTTGGGTTCCCAAACTTAAAGTTGAGTGGTAGCTTGTTTCTTATCTTATGGCTCGTCAGGGCATTTCTTCGGCTAAAGCAAAATCTGGATCGCACCCCCTCGTCGCGGTGCGTGATCAGGTTCAATTTCCTGGGATGATCATGACCCTTATGGTCTCCCGAGCCGCCACCCTTTCGGCGCTTGATACCGCCCTTTCCGGCGATCAGCTGGTCGTTGTTCTCTTACAGCGAGACGGATCGGTCGAGGCCCCCGGTCAAGACGATCTCTATTCGACCGGAACCCTTAGCGAGGTGCTCCACGTCGTACCGTTGCCCGACGGAAGTTCAAGAGCCGTGCTACGAGGCATCCGCCGAGTCGAAGTCACCTCGATCCAAAGCGCAAAGGTCAAATACCAGGCCGCGCAAGAGGAAAACGGATCTGATCTCTCCATCCTCGCCTCGCGCCGCATCCTTACCGAGAGCTTCGCCAACCTGGCATCGCACCACCGCCAAGTCCCGCCCGAGAGCCTCGAGTCTGTCGCCTCCGCCCAGTCAGATTCGGCTTTTGCAGACACCGTTGCCTTCTTCCTGCCTTGCAACGCAAAGGAGAAGCAAGCGGTTTTAGAGCAAAAGAGTGTCGCTCTCCGACTGGACGCCCTTCTCCGACTTTCGAAGCAAGAGGAGAGCTTGATCTCAATTGAGCAAGAAATTCGTGATCAGGTCGACTCTGAAATCGGACGAGCGCAACGTCAGTTCTTCCTGAAAGAGCAACTGCGCGCCATTCAAACTGAACTCGGTGGAGATGGTAAATCCGAAGCCGAGCAGTTTGAAGAGCTTCTGAGCGAACTGCCTCATAAGGCGCACCAAGCCGCTCTAGCCGAGGTGCGTAAGCTCCGCACAGCAGATCCTGACTCAGCGGAAGCTCAGACCGCGAGAACCTATCTCGACACGCTGCTCTCGCTCCCTTGGGGTGAAACTGTCCGCCAGCCGATCAACCTCAAAGAAGCCCGAGTGGCCCTGGATGCAAATCACTTTGGTCTCGATTCGGTCAAGGAGCGAATGATCGAATTCCTCGCCGTCCACAAACTGAACGGCGGCAAGCAAGGCGCAGTTCTCTGCTTCGTCGGCCCTCCAGGAGTTGGAAAAACTAGCGTCGCTCACACCATCGCCAATGTTCTCGGCCGGCCCGCCGTCAACATCGCCCTGGGTGGACTTAAAGACGAAGCCGAGATCCGAGGTCATCGACGCACCTATGTCGGTGCGCGTATGGGCAAGGTCATGTCGGCGCTAAAAGCCGCCGGGGTCCGAAATCCCGTCTGCATTCTCGATGAGATCGATAAGTTGCACGATGGAGCCCAAGGCGATCCCGCAAGTGCACTGCTCGAAGTACTCGATGCCGAACAGAACGCTGCGTTCGTCGACCACTATCTCGAACTCCCGTTCGATCTCTCAGAAGTGCTCTTCATCGCCACCGCAAATCTTCTCGATCGACTTCCTAGCGCACTCTATGACCGCCTCGAGATTATCGAATTCTCCGGCTACTCAGAATCCGAGCGCACCGAAATTGCCCGTCGCCACATCCTCCCCTCAACAGCAAACGCATCGGGATTAGGCTCAAAAATGCCTCCTTTGACCGAAGAGGCGACCCGGCTACTGGCCTCCGCGTACGCCCGAGAAGCTGGCGTGCGAGGACTCTCTCGTGAGTGCAAGCGGCTCGCCCGAAAGCTCGCCACCCTTAGCGCAACCGACCAGCCACTGCCGGTGCTGATTGACGTCGAACAGCTCACCGCACTCCTGGGACCCGCCCCCGTGGACTGCCACGTCTCCCACCTCTCCCAAGTAGGCACCGCCCATGGTCTGGTGGTCACCGGCTACGGTGGAGACGTGATGCAAATTGAAGTCGGCCTCGCTCGTCCCCTCGGACCCGAGCCCAAACTCACCCTCACCGGCGCTCTCGGCCCAGTGATGCAGGAATCCGTACAGACCGCGCTCACGTTCGTCCGTTCCCAGCTCGATTCCAAACAGATCGACTCCCGGTTCGATGTTCACGTCCACCTGCCCCAAGCCGCAATCCCCAAGGACGGTCCAAGTGCAGGCATCACTATCGCGGTAGCCCTGTTCTCTGCGTTCACCGGGCGTCCAGCCAGCGGAAAAGTGGCAATGACCGGCGAGATCACCCTCCGAGGTCAGGTCCTCCCCGTAGGTGGCCTACGAGAAAAGATCCTCGCCGCAAAGCGCTTTGGCTACGACCGTGTTCTCTATCCGGCCACGCTCGAAGGCGAAGTGAACCGGATGTCCGAAGAGGTTCGTGAGGGAATTGAGCTACATCCAGTCGCAAGATTTGACCAAGTGCTTGATCTGGCGTTCGACTACGCGCAAACGGTCAGCATTCTCTGAAGCGAAATCAAAGCGTTCTCACGCACTTCAGCAGGAACTTTGACCTGATTGACCACATTTCCGGCCACCAAATTCTCCAAGGTCCAGAGCAAGAAACTTGGATGAATCCGATACATCGTGCTGCA
The DNA here is from genome assembly GCA_903927345.1 of uncultured Armatimonadota bacterium. Taxonomy (GTDB): domain Bacteria; phylum Armatimonadota; class Fimbriimonadia; order Fimbriimonadales; family Fimbriimonadaceae; genus Fimbriimonas. The sequence continues at coordinate 21,026 of CAIYMO010000032.1, forward strand.
AGGGCAGATCTCGGGATCGAGACAAACGATCTGCTTATCCGGCATCTCCTTCGCCAGTCGTGAGACCAGGTTGATCTCAGTTCCCACCGCCCACTTGGACCCAGCCGGTGCGTTCGTAATCGAGTCCAAAATGAACTCGGTCGATCCATTGCTATCGGCCGCCTCAACGACCTCTAGCTCACACTCTGGATGGACGAGCACATGAACGCCGGGCATCTCTCGCCGAGCTTTCTCAATCTGCTCCACCGTGAACCGCTTATGGACCGAGCAGTGCCCCTTCCAAAGAATGAATTTGGCTCGTTGAACCGCCTCAGGGGTATTCCCACCCATCGGCTTGAACGGGTCCCAAACCACCATCTCGTCGGTGCTGTAACCCAGCTTCACGCCGGTATTGCGCCCAAGGTGCTGGTCCGGGAAGAAGAACATCTTGGTGCCCTGCTCAAGCGCCCATTTCACTGCAGTCGGAGCATTAGTGCTGGTGCAAACCGTTCCGTCGTGCTCCCCAACAAACGCCTTAAGATTCGCCGCCGAGTTGATATAAGTAACCGGAATAACACGCTCGCTCGGGCCCAGGACGGAATGGATCTGCTTCCAAGCCGCCCGAACTTGGAACAAGTTCGCCATATCCGCCATGCTACAGCCCGCAGCCAAGTTCGGCAGAATCACGATTTGGCTTTCAGGCGTGAGAATATCGGCACTTTCCGCCATGAAGTGGACGCCGCAAAAAACGATGTACTCCGCCTCCGGCGCCGCAGCCGCGAGCTTGGCAAGCTTGTAACTATCGCCTCGGAAATCAGCATACTCAATGATTTCGTCCCGCTGGTAGTGGTGCCCCAGTATGACCAGCTTCGAGCCCAGCGCCTTCTTCGCCGCCGAAATCCTCGACCGAAGCTCGTCGTCGCTCAGGTTAGAGTATTCCGGTGGCAGAGGCGGCTGATACATCTATCTCTTCCTACGCCAACTATTTGATCGTAATCTTGGCTGTCAAAATCGTGCCCCGGCAGAACGCCTGGAGAGTGACTGGACCCTTCTCCATTCCCGTAATCTGTCCACCTTGGTCGATCCAAGCGCCACCTTGAAGGCTCCACAGAATCTCGATGTTTGGAACTTCCTTACCCGCTCCATCGACAACCCGCGCCTGAGCCTTCCCATCAACGATGAGAGGGCCAACAATCTGGAACTTCATCTTGGTGTCGATCACCGGAAGCTTCGGTCCATAAAACGCCACGCCATTCGCAACGGTGCGCTCACCGGTCTTGTCGCTCGGGCGGTTGATACTCAAACCGAGGATGTTCATCGTCGTCGAACCACCACCGTCCAAATTAAGCGCGTCTCGACATCCAAGGTCCTTCATGATCTCCGCCGCCTCGCTCAAGGTGGCACCGACGCTCATCTTCTGCCGACCGTCAATCGTAACAAACAGCAGGTCACCCTCGCTGGTTCGTCCCACCGCAGTCCGCGGATGTCGTACATTCGCAAAATCAGTCCCAAATCCCTCGTTCTCTGCGTCAACGTAGATGTTTCCGTCGCGCATCAAAAGCGATCCGCCGCTCACGACGTTCTCGATCTTTTCCCAATCGAAACCGGCCGTCGAAAGCTTAATCGTCAATCGCTGACCTGGCTGAAGGTCTGCCAGTTGCTCGATCTTTGATCCATGCGCGACCAAGGTGAACTTGCCATCGGTCAGAGGCATATTCGCTGCATCTGCCGAGGCACTGACCACCGTCGCGCCAAGCTGAGTCGAAGGCGAAATTCGTGAACCATCAACCTTCAGAACAACCGTCAAACAAGGCGACTTCGCTTTCGAAATACCTGCATCCGGGGTGTTCAGAGTTACCCGATTCTCAGGGCACTCCTGGTTGAGTCCGTCAATAATGATCGGCGAGCCACCCTCCGGGGTCACCGTACCGCTAAATCGTGCGAAACCGAAGACCGAATTCGTAGGTCCCCAAGCGAACACGGCGCGTCGTGGATTCGGAAGGCTCAAGAACGTGCCGCGACGAACCATCAGCCCCAGGGGATCGCCAGCCGCCGGATTAACCGCGAAGAAGTCCGCATTGATCGCCGCAATCGCTCCGGTGTCCTCAACGATCTTGCTGACCTTACCCAGACCGTTGCCGTTCGCCTCGAACACGGTCTTGCCCGCGAGTTCAGGCAGGAACGAGATCACAGGATTCTGACCGATCACCCGCAGGGAGTGGATCATCCGAGGTGGGTCGAGCTGAATCTCTTCGCGATAGATTAAACCAGGAGCAATGGGCTTCTCCCAGACCTGACTTCTCGCTTGTTGGAACGAGCTCGCGGTCAACCAGACCGGGACGAGGAAAATGATGCCTAATCTTGCTCGCATAGCGACTCCGAGTATTTCAATGTACCAAGGTTGGCATCCATTTCCGCCCGAATCCCGAGCGGAAGCGACAACATCTGCTTCGCGTGTCCAAAAGGAAAGTCGATAATCGTCGGAATTCCGAGCGGAACCAGCCGCTCCTCAACGATGCTTCGCCACGGCTTTTCACCAATCGTTGGATCAACATGCTCCTCTGTCCGGGTCATCTCCCCAACGACGATCCCTGCCGCTTTTTGAAGCGAACCTGCGTTCAGTAGGTGGGTCAGCATCGCATCAATCCGATGTGGGGCCTCATCAACATCCTCAAGAACAACGATCGCGTCCGTCAGGTCAACCTGCTCCGGCGTACCGAGCAAGTCACACAGCAAAATCATGCACCCACCCAAAACCGTTCCTTCCGCGCGTCCGCCAACGATTGTCTTCCCCACAGGTGCTGCCGAAGGAATCGGATCCAAGCCTTGCAAAGCAGAGAGTAGCGACTCATAAACCCATGGCTCCCGAGTCGTATTCAAAGTCAGCGCCATCGGTGCATGAAGAGTCGGTAAACCTCGCCGATTTAGGGCCGCATGGAGCACTGTAATGTCCGAAAAGCCTGAGAATAACTTTCCGCTCGCAGCCATTCGATCAAGATCGAGGTACGGCAAAAGCCGAGAGCATCCATAACCGCCACGTGAGCAAAAGACCGCCTGGGTCTCGGGGTCATCAAACGCCTCCTGCAAGTCCTGCGCCCGTTGCTGATCATAGCCGGCCAAATAGCGGGCTGCCTCATAGACATGGGGCATGATCTTGGTCTTGTATCCCGCTCCCTCCAAGATGGCAATCCCCTTGGCCGTCTGGGCTGGAGTAAGCGGCGAAGCCGGCGAGACAATGCTGATGGTGTCTCCAGGCTGAAGGGCTTTTGGCTTGGGCATCGACGAGAAGAGAATACCGATTTAGAGGTAGGTCATCACCGCGAAATGGCAGGCCGCACCAACCAGAACAAACACGTGCCATAGCTCGTGAAAACTGAACTTGCCAGGCCACAGGGTCGGCCGCTTCGAAGCGTAGACTACAGTTCCAATCGTATAGGAGAGCCCCCCGGCAAACATCCAAATCACGGCCACGGTGCCAATCTTTGGAATGAGAACTCCTACAAAAGGCAGCATCATCCAGCCCATCACAAGGTACAGAACGAGTCGCAGCCACGTCGGCGGCTTAGTCATCAGCAACGTCGAAATCACCCCGATGGTGCAAAGTACGGCTTGGGTGATGATGATTCCAATCCCTAGCTTTCCGCCAATTCCGAGCAGCGCCACCGGGACGTAAGTGGTCGCGATCATCACATAAATCGCCGAGTGATCCATCTTCTGCAAGCCCGGTTTCGCAATCTTGGTCCAATGGTAAGTCGCGCTGGATATGAACAAGAATGATGTTCCAAACCCATACACAAGAAAAATGAGCGCCGAAGGAGCTCCGTTCTTCAAAACCAAAAATGCAAGTCCCAAGACCGCAAGCACCGCACCCAAAAGATGCGAAAAAGCGTTAAAGGGCTCCCGAACTCTCACGTCTCGACTGTACCTTGCTTCAAACTAACTCATAAGTGGCGAGTTTCGACGTGATTGACCTAGGAATCCTTGGCTATGCCGAGGCGTTCGAGGTTCAAAAGCAGTATGTCGTCGAGGTCCAAGCTGGCGCCCGGCAAGACGCCCTACTCCTTGTCCAGCATCCCGCCGTCCTCACCTTGGGAGCCAGTTTCCACGCCGAAAATTTGCTTCACCCCGCCGAGTGGTATGCAGAGCAGGGAATCGAAATTTGCCCCACCGATCGAGGAGGCGATGTGACGTTCCACGGCCCAGGGCAGCTCGTCGCCTATCCAATTTTCGACGTCGCCAAGCGAGGTAAAGACCTCCACCTCTGGATGCGCCAGCTCGAGGAATCCGTTATCCGCGCTCTCGCTACCGAAGGCCTTCAGGCGGGGCGACTCGACGTCAACAGCGGAGTTTGGGTCAATCAGCGGAAGGTGTGCGCCATCGGGATCAAGCTCAAACGATGGGTCTCAATGCACGGAATCGCCGTGAACTGCAACATTGATCTGGAGCCGTTCGGCTGGTTTGTCCCCTGCGGTATCCGAACCCATGGCGTCACCTCCATTTCCCGAGAACTCGGCAAGGAAGTCGCGGTGGAAGAGTTCAAGCCAAAGCTCATCGCTGGCTTCCGCGAGGTCTTTGATGCTTGATCGCCGTCCCGGCTGGGCAGGGGCCGACGAAGCTGGACGCGGTCCCCTCGCTGGTCCCGTGGTCGCTGCCGCAGCGATCTTGCCGTCGGACTTCAACATCCACGGTCTCAACGACTCCAAAAAGCTCGACGCAGTAAAACGTGACCAGCTTGAGCTAAGAATCCGAGAAGGCGCAACCTTCCACGTCGAATTTGCCTGGCCCGAAGAAATCGACGCGAAGAACATCCTCCACGCCTCCCTAGCGGCAATGAGCCGCGCAATCCTCGCCTTGCCCAGTCCGCTCGGTGCGCTCATCGACGGAAACCAGATTCCCAAAGGTCTCAGCATCCCCGTCGAAACCGTTGTCAAAGGCGACGGGAAAATCGCCGAGATTGCCGCCGCTTCAATCCTCGCCAAAAACGAACGAGATCGCTACATGGTCAAGATCGCCCAGACATATCCTGAATACGGATTCGAAAAGCACTTCGGCTACCCGACCCCCGAGCACCTCGAAGCCCTCAAGCACCACGGCCCCTGCCCAATCCACCGCCGTTCGTTCGGGCCAGTCGCCGCTTTCTACCAAGCAACCTTGTTCTAAAGCTGACGAGGCCTATTCTTTTATCTCGGCGTCCATCCGCAACAGCTGAGATTTCCGAAGTGCCAAGAAGCGAATATGCCGGTTATCCAACCAAAGAGGCGCCACCTTTTCGGCCTGATCGACTACAAAATCTTCCTTCCCCAAGATGGTCATTTGGAGGGGGTCCTCGAGTGGAACCACCATCACGCTCGCAACATCGTTCCGCAAGACGTTCAGCGCGAGATACTTCCCATCGGGGCTGACAGCAAGCGAGTTCTGCATTGCCTGATCAACCGCAAGATCAACCATCCCCTTCCCTTCAATAAACAGAGATGGCCGTGTCTTCTTGCTTTGGAACAGCAAGATGACGTTCTTTCCCGACCATGCCGCGCCTTTGTAAAACTCTCGAGGAGCGACATCAAGGTTTGGGAACTGGGAATAAGGGACTGCCAGCGCCGGTGATTTCTTTATGAATATGTCATCGCCACGCTTGCCGCAGAGCACAAAATCTTCACTCCCCGGGCGAAACACGAATCCCGTCTGAATATCCAGTTCCTTCACTGGACCCGACGTCGCGGTGTATTTGGAGAACTGCATGTTCCCCTTGGGAGTCACCCCCGTGTACTCGCTTCGAACCGCCCAAGCGGTGCCAGTCGAGTTAAAGATCGGCAGGCCAACAACTTTGCCTTCATACGCAAAGCGCTGTCCGTTCCAATCGCCAAAGCCAATCTCCGCGGGAGCGTTGTAGTCAATCTTTGTATCGAGGTGGATGTTGAGGTATCCCGCCCCACCCGGCGCTGGGAAGCAGTTAACCGTTCGTCCGCGCGGAACAACCGCCGTGTTTCCCTGCATCAGATACTCGGGAGGACTCTGTGCCGGATCCTTGGGGAGTTCGCTGAAAATGAAAGAGAATCCCTTTCCGTCGGTGCTAAACGCCGACCGAACGAGCTTAGGCATCCAAGCGGTTTTGAAATCGTTGGTGCAAACCCGAATGCCCTGCTTCCCCTGCTCCATCCAAGCAATGGGCCCCGTATCCCCCAGGCGCATCACCCGAGTGACCTCGCTTTCGGTTTGGACGTATTCGCCGTTCAAATACATCTCACCACCCTTCAGTGGCTCTCGAATCGCGGCAAAAGCAAAGTTCCGCGAATCTCCGCTGAACACCGGAGGAGCAGCCACCGCAAACGGTCCAAACCGTTTTCCGTCCATCACCGCGAACTTTCGATCCGCCGAAGTGCAAGCCACCCGAGAGCGATCGGGACTGACAACGAGGCTCGACAAGTCCAGCTTCTTCGAGTCGAGTTTCAGTAAGACGGTTTCTTTTAAGTCGATCTTCGGCGAGGGTGGAAAGACAAGCATCGTTCAGAATGGGTTTGTGAGTGGGAATCGAGTTCCAAAAGGACGCGAGCATGAAGCCCAAGCGGCGGAGTATTTACGCGCAAAAGGCTTTACCATTGTCACACGAAATTACACAATTCGCGGTGGTGAAATCGACATTGTCGCCCTCGATGGCGATGAACTGGTTTTCGTTGAAGTGCGATGGAGGGCCGATGATGATGCTGAGTGGTCTGTCACCCCATCCAAAGTCGCCGCCATGCGCCGCGCCGCCGCCGCCTATCTAGCCGAGATTCCCGAAGAGCGAGAGCACCGATTCGATTTCATTGCCGTAGGACCAAGTGGGCTTCGGCACACCGAACGATTCCTATGACCACTCTGAAATTTGAATCCAGCATGCCGTGCTCTCAGCAGAAGCTTTGGGAGTTCCATTCCTCAAGCGAAGCCCTCCACTCCCTGAGTCCGCCTTTCACCAAGGTCCAGCTCAAAGGGGAACTGAGAGTCATTGACGGGGCCAAGCTCGAAGTCAGAAGCACCATTCTCGGAGTGATCAACCAGGACTGGGAAGTAGAACTCCTCAACGTCTCCGCCCCCGGCGGGTTCACGGATCGGGCCATCAAATCACCCTTTAAACAGTGGGAGCATCACCACCGCTTCAATGTGGCCGGCAACGAGTCAATTCTCGTTGATGAACTGAGGTTTCTCGCTCCTGGGGGATTGCTCGGCGAACTCGCATCAAGAGTTATCCTGACCGTCCTCTTCAAGTTCCGACACTTCAAAACAATCAGGCTAATCAAGAAAATGGCTTAGCTCTGCCGTGGGTTGAGCTTCCAAAGCTCCAACCCAACCACCATCACCGCCACCGCTAAAACGAACCATTTAAAGCCGTTTCGCAGCCCCGCGCTGTCAACTCTTTCCCGCAGGAGCGAGCCGATAACCATGCCAGAAGCCGCACAAGCTGTGACCCCCGCCAAGAATCCCCAAGGCAACTGAGGGTGATTCAAAAACTCCGCGAAGAACCCAAGCGCCGTGATCATGACGACGGCGGTCAAAGATGTTCCGACTGCCTTCTTCATATCGATCCCGAAGAACACCGCCAGAATCGGAACGATCATAAATCCTCCTCCAATCCCAAACAAGCCACTGATAAAACCCACCCCAAGTCCCAACAAGGTGCCGGTCCAAGGGTGGGCGTCCTCGTGCGATTTCACACGGTTAGAGAAGAACATCGAGACCGACGCACCGACCAAAATCAGCGAGAATCCGAACATCAAAATGCTGGATTTCGGCAAACCTAGCAGGGTTGCGGGAATCTGCGGAACCAACAGCCTTCGGGTCGCAAAGGTCGCAAGCGCCGTTGGTATACCAAACTGCACCGCTCGAGGTAAGTCCACTTGCCCCTGTTTTCGGGCAATAAATGCTCCCGTTGAACTTACAAGCAGGCTAATCGGCAAGGCGAAACCGGTCGCTGCTGCCGAATCGAGCCCCATCATGTACACCATGATCGGCACGATCAGGATCGCCCCGCCGGCACCGATCAGCCCGAAGGAGATTCCCGTCAAACCGATCAAGACATAGGCGAGTACCAGCACACTGAGCATTTTGACGGAATCGGCAAACAGGTGAAAGGTATTGTTAAAAGCTTATGCATTTTGTTAGCTTTCGCCATCGTGCGGTTGGGCTCGTAGTTTTTGGCTTGCTCAGCTCATTCAGTTTCGGTCAGCTTCGCGTCGCCACTTGGAACGTCACGAACTTTGGATCGGCAGAGTCAAACGCCCGCAAAGCAGCGTTTCAAACCGCCATCTTTGGCTCCTACCAGGGTAGATCGATGAACCCAGACGTTTTGATCGCCCAAGAGCTCAAGGGCTCGGCAGGTGTGACGTCTTTCCTCGCCATGCTTAATGCTGCTCCCGGACAGTCCGGTCAGTGGGCTGCCGCGACTCCGTTCATCACGACCGGCGATTCAGACAGTGCATTCTTCTATCGCACCAACAAAGTCGAATTCCAAAGTCTCGCGAACATCTCCGGAGACCCTCGAGCAACTCAGCGATACGACTTTAAGCTCAAGGGTTACGCAACGGACAGCACCACCAATCCGCTGATGTCGCTGTACTCCTCTCACCTTAAGTCGGGCACGGGAACCGGCGGAACCGACGAGTCCCGACGACTCACCGAGGCGCGCAACATTCGCACCGATTCAGCGACTCAATCGGCAGCGGGTCGCCACGTTATCATCGGCGGTGACTTCAATATTGGCACCTCAAACGACGATTCCTACCGAGCAATGGTCGATGCCTCTACGACCAATAACTCCGGCCAAACCATCACAGGCGGGCGATTCCACGATCCAATAAACAGCTCCTTCACTTCAACGGGCGCGACGGTTACCTGGAACAACAATAATGCCTACCGATTCCTCCACACCCAAGACCCATACGGAGCAGGCGGAATGGATGACCGAATGGACTTCATCCTCACCGGTAGCACCATGCGAGACGGCAAAGGATTGGAATACATCGGCTCCACCACCGCGGCGTACAGCACAACAACGTGGGACGACTCAAACCACAGCTACCGAGCCTGGGGCAACGACGGCACATCGTTCAACAGCACGATTAACACCACCAACAACGCAATGGTCGGCGCGACAATCGCCCAAGCCATTCGCGATTCGGTCGGAAATACCAACCCCGCCAACACCGGTGGCCACCTTCCGATCTTCCTGGACCTCAAGCTCCCTGCTGACCTCAAGGTTTCGCAGTCGTCGCTCAACTTCGGCACCGCAGCTGTCGGCTCAACCAGCCAGCTTTCGCTCGACATCAGCAATGCTGTCGATGCCGCAATCTGGGGAGCCTCGGGCGCACAGAACTCGTCCTTCTCGCTTTCGCTGAGTGGAACCGGATTCTCGCTCCCCGCAGGCGGAACGCTGACCACTGGCCAATCTGTCGCCAAGCTCATTTCGATGGATACATCGGCGGCAGGAATCCGAAATGCGATCCTGCTCATCACCGACAACGCCACCGGTCAACAACGCAGCGTCACCCTCAACGGAGTGGTCGCCGTCCCTGAGCCAGCCACCATGGCCGCCCTCGGTCTTGGCGTCGCTGCATTGCTAAGAAGAAAGCGCAAGTAAGTCCACCTGGCATACCGGGGCAAGTTCCCCGGTATGCTAGAACCTCGCATGAAGAAACTTTGGGGCGGGGCATTTAGCGAGTCCACCGCCGATCTTGTTGATCGATTTGGACAGTCAATCAAAACCGACTTGCACTTTTGGCAAGAGGACTTGATCGGTAGCGTCGCCCACGCGCGCATGCTCGGCGAGACCGGCATCATCAGCAAGGATGAAGCCAAGATCCTCATCGACGGCCTTGAGAAGATCCACGAAGAAGGGCCTCGCGGACTGGATATCGACGTCGAAGACGTCCACACCGCTATCGAACTCCGACTGAAAGAACTCGTCGGCGACGTTGCCGGAAAGCTCCATACCGCCCGTTCGAGAAATGACCAAGTCGCGACCGCAGCTCGTCTCTTCCTACACAACGAACTCCTCGTCGTTCTAGATCTCATCAAGTCCCTCCAAGGCGTTCTGCTCGAGCAAGCAACCATCCACAAGGATGCTCTGATGCCTGGTTACACCCACCAGCAGCACGCGCAACCCATCACGCTAGGTTTCCACCTCATGGGCCACTTCTGGGGTCTTCAGCGAAACGGCTGGCGCGCCGAGCGATTGTTCGAGCTTGCCAACTACTCCCCTCTGGGCGCCGCCGCGCTCGCGGGAACTGGATTCCCAATCGATCGGCACATGACGTCGCAAGAGCTCGGCTTCACCGCACCGATCCCGAACGCACTCGATGCCACCTCGGATCGATCCTTCATCCTCGATGCGCTCCATATGTGCGCGCTCATCATGATCGACCTCAGCCGCATCTCCCAGGAACTCGTTCTCTGGTCGGGTCGCGAATTCGGTTTCGTCAAGCTCCACGACTCCGTAACCACCGGCTCCTCGATCATGCCTCAGAAGCGAAACCCTGACATGGCAGAGCTGATCCGTGGTCGAACCGGACGCGTCATCGCCAACTGGGTCACAATCGCCACGGTCATGAAGGGTCTCCCCCTCGGCTACAACCGAGACACCCAAGAGGACAAACCGCCACTCTTTGACTCCCTCGGCAAAATTAAGGATTCTCTCCAGCTCATCCAACTCCAGCTCGAAAGCTGTGAGTGGCAGCTCGACACGATGGCAAAGTCAACCCGCGGCGACTTCTCAACCGCAACCGACCTCGCCGACTTCTTGGCAACCAGTGGAATGCCCTTCCGTGAAGCGCACGAAGTCGTCGGAAAGGTCGTTATCGGTTGTAACGAGCGAGGAATCACACTGGAAGACCTCAACGAGTCAATCCTCGCCGAGATTGCCCCGGAGATTCCAAGCGAAGCACTGAATGTTCTTCAACCCGAAGACAGCGTTCGACGCCGAGAGTCCTACGGCGGACCGGGTCCCAAGGCGATGGCGCAACAACTTGGACTGGCAACCGAACTGCACAAAGATCGAGGATTCTCGAAGATCGCCTAGGTATCTCGTCCCAAAGAGAACCTACTGTTCGATTACTGCGTAACAACTTGGTGGGAGACAACATACGATGAAGGGAATTGGATTATTAGGGGCCATCGTGCTTTCCGCGAGCGGATTTGCCGGAGAAAGCCTGACGCTGGAGCAAGCACTGAAGTTGGCAAAGACCAACAATGGAACTCTTAAGGCGGCTGCGTTCGACATCCAGGCTGCCACGGCGCGGAAGCGACAGGCAACCTCATCGCTCTTTCCCACCATCACCCCGGCGTTCAGCTTCTCGAAAACCAAAAACGAGCAGGGTAACTCCACCGTCGGTGGCACGACCTTCGAGTTCGAGCAAACCGCAACTCAGGCTCGCATCAGCTGGCGACTTCTCGACTCCGGCGAACGACTCACCCAGATCCGCTCTGCCCGAGAAGGCGAAGCCGCCCAGATCGCACAAAGCCGACAGACTGTCCGCCAAGTCATCTTCGGCGTCCACCAACAGTACATCGAAACCCTCCGCGCTCAGGAGCTAGAGTCACTCGCTGACTACCAACTCAAGCGAGCCGAAACCGTACTGGAGCAAACACAGGCAAGGGTCAAAGTTGGCGACGCGGCCCGACGAGAAATCCTCCAAGCCCAGGCTGACGCGCTTAATGCTTCGGTCAACGTCATCACGGCTAAAAACCGAGTCGACACCAACGCCGCCACTCTCAAGTCTCAAATCGGACTGCAGAAGGACTTCGATCGTCCCGTACTGGCAGGCTACAAAGTCGACATCGATAGCCCAACCGTTCTCGCCAAGGCCGTCGAAGTTGGAATGACCATCCGCCCCGACCTCATCGCTCGTCGCCGAAACATCGGAGCCTCGCAGCAATCTCTGCGAAACGCTCAGATCGGTGCCGGCATCACCTGGAGCCTGGACTACACCGACACTTCCTTCTTCACGCCGATCACTGGCAACAACCAAAACATCAGCTTCCTCTTGAGCTACCCGCTCTTCGACGGAGGCAACGCTCGAAGTGCCGTAGCAATCCAACGTGCCTCGCTCGAATCCGCCGCCGCCAACCTCACTCAAGCCGAGCGCGACGCCCGCAGCGAAATCGAGTCCGCGTTCATCACGTTCAGCCAAAACAAGTCGCGAGCCGAAGCCGCCGAAAAGGCGTTCCAAGCAGCGACGCTCAACTTTGAAGCCACCCAAGAATCCCGCCGACTCGGAGCAAGCGACCTCATCGACCTGCTTACCGCCCAAGTCAGCCTGGCCACCGCCGAGAGCAACCGGATCGACGCAAAGTACGACCTGCTGATCTCCCAACTCCGGCTCCAACTAGTCACGGGCATGCCAGTTCCCGGCGAGGATAACTGATGGCTCGAGTCGTCGTTGAGGCCAAAAACCTCAGTAAGCGCTACGTCATGGGCGACCAAACGGTCCACGCCCTCCGAAGCATCAACGTCCAAATCTTTGAAGGTGACTTCGTCGCAATCATGGGTCCTTCCGGCTCCGGAAAATCGACCTTCATGAACCTGATCGGCTGTCTCGACCGCCCCAGCGAAGGTGAATGCTTCCTTGACGGCAATCCTGTCGCCAAGATGAACGACAACGAGCTTGCGGCAATTCGAAACAAGTACATCGGCTTCGTCTTCCAGAACTTCAACCTGCTCCCGCGAACCTCGGCGCTAAAAAACGTCGAGCTTCCGTTGATGTACGCAGGTGCAAAAAACCGCGAAGAGACTGCAAAAGAAGCACTGGAAAAGGTCGGCCTCGGTAAGCGGATGGATCACACTCCGGCCGAGCTATCGGGTGGTCAGCAACAGCGGGTCGCGATTGCGCGAGCAATCGTAAACAACCCGGTCATGATCCTCGGCGACGAGCCAACAGGAAACCTTGACACGCGCACCAGCGAAGAGATCATGGCGGTCTTCCAGGAAGTCAACCGGCAGGGTCGAACCGTCATCATCGTTACCCACGAAGAAGACGTCGCTCGGCACTGCAAGCGAATCATCCGATTCCGAGACGGTCGGATCCAGCGCGACGAAGTCGTCGAACATCCCGTCGACGCTCGAGAAGTTATCAAGACACTTCCTGATCCTGACGCCGAGGTCGAACCAACGCCCGAGCCTGTCGCAGAAAAGCTGACCTTCCAGCTCTAATTCTTGCTCTCAATCACGAGGTCTGGCGAATCGAACGTCTCGTTCGATTCGCCTCCATCGTCGATCCCATCCTCGCCCGCGGAGTAAACCTTGAACTCCCCAGCCCCGGATTTAAAGTAGAACGGTTTGCCGGTGAACGGATCGCGAACCGCCGCCTTCGAAAAGGCGTCAAGCGTCGCCGGTAAAGGAGCCTTCAGCTTCACCTTCTGGCGCAGATAGCACTCAAGCATGAACAGCTGAGTCCGCGCCGCGCACTTCTTAACGTAAGGCGACAGCGAATCCAAGTTAGAGGCGAAGTAGCGGTACAGAACGCGCCAGTTTTTTCGACTTTTCAGCTCAGGCGGATCAATGTCCGGATTTGGTGACTGCATCTGGTCGATATGCCACTTGCTCCGAGCTTTGATATCATCCCCGATCCAGTCGAACACACCCACCACTTTGATTGGATCGCCACCGATCGACTTTAGCAATGCCACCTCATCATGTGTTGACTTCCCAAGCTTCTCTTCAAGCTTTTCAAAGTCACCCGTTTGGGCAAAATCCTGAGCCTGTTGCAAGGAAAGCAACATGCTCTCCGACTCGTTCTGAAGGCACTGAGTCAGCGGAGGGCGTGCCGCGATCGAAGCCGAAATGCTCTTCGCCAAGGTCCCGAGCTGACCGGCCCCAAGCTTTCCTAGTTCAGGCGCCAAGATCGCCCGCGCACGGTCGATCAGCGAGATTCCCAAAGTAGCCTCGTACGCCCCACCGCCCAACAGCTGAGACCCGAGCTTAGTGATCTGTCCACATCGAAGCACTGCCCCATCAAGCTGTTGTGAGGCAATTGACGTCTCCATATCCCACAGGAGCGACTCTCCGATTAAGCGAACTCCACGAAGGTAGATAGGCGGCTCGTTGAGCCCAACCGGCTGATACTGAAATTCAATCTTCGATGCGACCAAGCCGACGAGAGCGGACTTGTTCGCCCCGATTATCGCGTTCGCCTGGCTCTTCTCTTTGGCAAAGAACGTCGTTCGGGTTGTTATCGGAGAAGTCGGCTTCCCTCGGAAAAATGCCTTTGCCCGAGCTTCCTGCTCAACTGCTTCGCCGATCTGGACAAGGCGAGCGTAAGAACCCGAAAGCGGCTTCGCCGACGGCTCGGGAGCCCACGAGCTAAACTTCACCGCTTCCTTGCTGCGGCACCCCACGAGGCACAATCCGACCCCAAAAATGATTACGCCAATCCTTGGCATCAACTTAGGGTAGCACAAGACCCGGTATCCTTGCGGGGACGATGAAAGGTTTGATCCTCGCCGCAGGAAAAGGCAGCCGCCTCTACCCAATCACCCACCTAATCCCGAAGCCGCTTCTCCCGCTGGCGAACCGGGTCACGATGGAGTACGCCTTCGATCGAATGAAGGAGATGGGGATCACGGAAATCGGCATCGTCGTCGGCGAGAACGAAGCCGCGATGCGAGAAGGGCTCGGCGACGGCTCCAAATTCGGTGTCAAGCTCTCCTTCGTCCGTCAACCAGAACCCAAGGGCCTCGCCCACGCCGTAAGCTTTGCCGAAGAATTCGTCGCTGGCGACTCCTTCGTTCTCTATCTGGGCGACGCAATCTACGACCGCTCGCTCGCCGAGTTCAAAGATAAATTCGAGTCGTCCGGTTGCGCTAACCTCAACCTCGTCATGGCGGTTGAAGACCCGTCCCGATTTGGAGTCGCCAATGTCGAAGGGGACCGCATCGTTAAACTCGTTGAAAAGCCCAAGAACCCCGAGTCCAACCTCGCTATGGCCGGTCTCTACTTCTTCGGACCCAAAATCTGGTCGATCTTCCCAACGCTCCAGCCTTCCGCACGTGGCGAGTACGAGATCACCGACGCCATCCAAACCCTCATCGACCAAGGCGAAACAGTCTTGGCGGGCGAGTTCAAAGGAACTTGGTTCGACACCGGCACCTTGGACTCCTATCTCGAAACCAGCTTCTTCCTCTCGGGCGGCGATGACATCGACGCCTCCGCAAACGTTCAAGGCAACACAACAAGCCCCGTCGTCATCGGTAAAGAAGCGACTGTCTCCTGCAACAGCATCGAGAACTCCGTTGTCTTCCCAGGCGCCGTCGTAAACGTCAGCGGAAACATCAAGAACTGCATCCTTGCTGGACCCGTAACCGCCGAAGGAGATCTCGAAAACCAGATCATCCACGGCGACTGGCAAGGTTAAGTTTTCGATTTGTATTCGTCCGTACAGAAGCTTTGCTCATGACGGGAGTAGAACTCTCTTGTCATGAGTTTGATCACCATTGCCTATCACTCCGGTTACGGACATACCAAGAAAGTCGCCGAGCACGTTGCCGCTGGCGCAAACTCGGTTGAGGGAGTCAAGGCCATCCTCCTCGACGTCACCACCGTTGACGCCGCCATCGAAGGTTACGAGAACGGTTGGGAACTCCTCAACGCTTCCAACGGAATCATCTTCGGCACCCCAACCTACATGGGCGGCCCAAGCGGTCCCTTCAAAGTCTTCGCCGACGCCTCAAGCAAAGCTTGGTTCACCGGAGCATGGAAGGACAAAATCGCGGCCGGATTTACCAACTCGCTCTCCAACGCCGGTGACAAGAACGTCACTCTTTACTACTTGGCTACCCTTGCCGCTCAGCAAGAAATGATCTGGGTAACCCTGGGCATCAAGAACGACGGCACGAATAACCGTAACGGCTACTACCTCGGTCTCGGAACCCAAAGCGATAACGCGCCTGCTGACCAAACCCCAGGCGAAGCCGATCTCAACACCTCCAAGAATTTTGGAGTCCGAGTCGCCGAAGCCGTCATTCGCTGGAACAAGTAATCCGCAACCCGAAATACCTAACCCAAGTACAATAAGGCTGATCCCAAATGGTTTCAGCCTCAGCTCTCATTGGACTTCTGACCCTGACGATTCTCGAAATCGTTCTCGGTATCGACAACATCGTCTTCGTCAGCATCCTCAGCGGACGCCTAAAGGGAGAAGAGCAAGAGCGGGCCCGAAAGCTTGGCATGTGGCTCGCCATAGGCGTTCGAATCCTTCTCCTCCTCGGAATCGGCTTCATCGTTCGAGCAACCAACCCGATCGTCACACTCTCGTTCCTTGAGCCGCTCCTGAAAGCCTCGGGCGAAAAACCAGAAGCCATCGCCGAAGCCATTGGCATCTCCATCAAAGACCTCGTCCTGTTCGGCGGCGGTCTCTATCTCATTTTCCAATCGGTAAAGGAGATTCACCACAAGCTCGAAGGAGCCGAAGAAACGACCAAGGAAGCCAAAGCCGCAACCTTCAACAAGGTTCTGATGGGCATCATCGGGATCAACATCATCTTCTCCCTCGACTCCGTCATCACCGCCGTCGGAATGGTCAAAGAGATTTGGGTCATGATCGCCGCCGTCGTCATCAGCGGTATCTTCATGGTCTACTACAGCGGCGTCGTATCCAAGTTCGTCGACAAACACCCGACCGTCAAAATCCTCGCTCTCAGCTTCCTCGTCCTCATCGGTGCAAACCTCCTGGCTGATGCCGGCGGAATCCATATCCCCAAGGGCTACACCTACTTCGCCATGGTCTTCGCCGTAATCGTCGAAACGATCAACATTCGAGTCCGAGGCAGCTCAAACCCTGTCCATCTTCACGAAGAGCCTCTGCCCGATACCTCGGAGTAAGTTGTAAACTCCAACCCAATGGACTTCGCGTCGCTCAAAGCCGTGCTGCGCCCAGATCAGATTCTCTCTGGTCCCGCCGCGGAGCGCGCTTACGACTGCGACGCCTACACCGTCGATAAAGCCAAGCCAAGCATCATCGTCCTCCCCGAAACCACCGAGGAAGTCGCCAAAGTCGTCCGTTGGTGCAACCAGCACCAAGTCCCGTTCACCGCCCGAGGCGCCGGAACCGGGCTCAGCGGAGGCGCAATGCCCGCCCTCGGTGGAGTAGTGATCTCCACCAAGAAGCTCACCCGGATCCTCGAGATCGACATCGAAAACCGCGCCCTCCACGCCGAATCCGGAATCGCAAACCGTCGCATCACCGACGCCGTCGCCGACCAAGGTCTCCACTTTGCCCCTGATCCAAGTTCCCAATCAGTGAGCACCCTTGGTGGCAACATCGCCGAAAACGCCGGCGGACCCCACACCCTCAAGTACGGCGTCACCGTCCAGCACATCCTCGGCGTCACCATGGTCGACCCCCAAGGCGAAATCCTGACAATCGGGGGCAAGCATGGCCAGGGTCCCGGCTACGACTTCCTCGGCATCATCTGCGGCTCCGAGGGCCTTCTCGGAATCGTCACCGAAGCTTGGGTCAAACTCACCCCCGTCCCGACCGAAATCCGAACCGCCCTTATCGCCTTCCAAACCGTCCGCCAAGCCACCGAGTCCGTCGCCGAAATCATCGCCCGAGGCACCATCCCTGCCGCGCTCGAGATGATGGATCGCGGAATCATGAACGCCGTCCACGCCGCCTTCGGTCTCGAGTTCCCCGAAGCCGCCCAAGCCCTCCTCCTCGTCGAATGCGATGGCTTCGATGAAGGAACGGTCCAGAAGGAAATGGAGACCGTCCGCGCGGTCTGCCAGGAAAACCAAAGCCTCACCTTCGTCGAAGCCGCCGACGCCAAGGAGCGAGCGAAGCTCTGGACCGCCCGCAAGAAAGGCGTCGGAGCCATGGGTCGCCTCGCCCCCACCGTCGTCACCCACGACGGCGTCATCCCCCGCTCCAAACTCCCAGAGATGCTTGACTTCGTCTACGCCGTCGCCAAAGAGCACAACATCGGCGTCGCCAACATCTTCCACGCCGGAGACGGCAACCTCCACCCCTGCTTCTACTTCGACGACCGCGAGCCAGGCGTTGTCGAGCGAGTCGTAAAAGCCGGCGAAGACATCATCCGAAAATGCGTCGAGCTAGGCGGCTCCGTCACCGGCGAACACGGAGTCGGTGTGGAGAAACTCGACCTGCTGCCATTGATGTACACCCCCGAAGACCTCGCTGCCCAAGGCCTCGTTAAACAGATCTTCGACCAAACCGGCCTCTCCAACCCCTGCAAAGTCCTCCCCATGAACCGCGCCTGCGCCGAACACAAACTAAGGTGGCGGGGGGTAGCGACGTAATGGAAGACAGGGAATATCTGCCTCTCGCTAGCCTCGAAGAGCTACGTACGATCTTGCATGAGTCAGAAATAGTAGTTGTGGGTGACGGAACGGTGTTTCGTGCTACACCCGAGCGTATGAAACTTCATATTGAGGGTCATAACTTAGGGAGCTTCTACGGTGCCGGAACGGTTGAGGGTGACTTGGCCGCTCAAGCCCAGGATTGCACATATCTTTACCTAGGCGACCTACCCCTCGTTTTCGATCTCGATCCTTTGAACCAGACCTTGAAGGTTTCAGCTGGAATCCCGTTCCCACACTTAACTCGGCTCTTGGGTCCAACTGGCTTTACAATTCCGCATCACTGGCAGGCCTTCGATACCGGGGATGGAGAATTCTATCCGCGAGGTACGCAAATGCCGTACCGAGATGCGTTCGAATCTCTCGGCGATGCACTTGCTACCGATCTTCCCCACGCCAGAGAAGCCCAACACGGAAGTTGGCGGGACTGGGTCATCGGAGCAACGATCATGCTCGCTGATGGGAGTATTGTTAAGTCCGGCAGCTCGGTCGTTAAAAGCGTCACTGGCTTCGACCTCCACAAACTCATGATCGGAGCCCGCCATACCCTCGGGATATTCTTGGAGGTAACCCTGAAGGTCATCCCCACCGCTAGTCTCCAGCCACACCAATTTACGGAAGATGAAGCTTTTGAGCATAAAACTTGGACATTCCCGTACCACGCCAAGAGAGCTTGTGCCATTCGTGTCGCACCAGATCAATTTAATCTTGCCCTCACGCAACTGGGAATACAGGTCTGGGGGTCGGATGCGCTCTCTAGCACGATCTGGTACGAGGGACTCCCGCAAGATAGTCGAGATTTTGCGCAACACTGCTGGTCAACCTATTGGGATGACGAACCAGAAATAACCAACCCCCAAACCCAAGCCCTCATGCGCCGCACCAAGCAGCTCTTCGACCCCACAAACAAACTCAACCCCGGAGAGTTTGGATTCCTATGAGCCACTTAGAAGACCTCACCACCCAGTGCATCCGGTGCGGATTCTGCCTCGAAGACTGCCCCACATTCACCCAAACCGGCAACGAGCTCGACTCACCTCGCGGCCGAATCTATCTCGTCCGAAGCGTCATCGACGGCAAGCTCACCTGGGATGAAGCCAAGCCCCACCTCGACAAGTGCCTCGGCTGCCGAGCCTGCGAAACCGCTTGCCCGAGCGGAGTTCAGTACGGGCAAATCCTCGAGATCGCCCGCGATCAAATCGGCACAACCCTCCTCCAAAAGGCGTTCCTCACCGGAACCACCAACCCCCTCATCCTCAAAACCCAACTCGCCGCCGCCAAATTCCTCCCCGGCAACCGGATGCCCAAACCCCTCAGCAAAATCCTCAGCGGCACCAACCCCGAAGTCGATCTCCCCAAACCTCAAAAGCCAATCGCATTCCCCGACCTGCCCAAAACCGAACTCAAAGGCGAGGTCTATATGCTCCAAGGGTGCGCCATGCAGGTCCTCTTCCCGCGAGTTCACCAATGTACCGAGCGCCTCCTTCACCGCGTCGGCTACACCATCAAGCCCGCAAATCAAGGATGCTGCGGAGCCCTCCACGCCCACAACGGGCAACTCGACGAAGCCCGTCAACTCGCAAGCAAACTCATCCAATCCATGCCCGGCGACGCCCCCATCATCGTCAACTCCGCCGGATGCGGAAGCACCATGAAGGAGTACGGCCACCTTCTCGGCACCCCCGAAGCCGAGCAATTCGCCAAGCGAGTCGTCGACCTCTCCGAATTCCTCCTCAGCCAAAACCTCGCCGATCTTCTCCAGCAAGCAACCAAACTCGAGGGCAAACGCATCACCTACCACGACGCCTGCCACCTCTCCCACGGCCAAAAGATCACCAGCCAACCCCGCCAACTCATCCAAGCCATCCCCGGAATCGAGTTTGTTGAACTCGAAGAATCGATGGTCTGCTGCGGAAGCGCCGGAATCTACAACGTCATGCAGCCCGATATGGCGCGCCAGCTTCTCGACCGAAAAACCAGCCACATCCAAGAAACCAATGCCGATATCGTCGCCACCGGAAACCCCGGCTGCCATGCCTGGATCGCCCAAGGATGCCGCGAAAAAGGTATCGCCAGAACCCTCCATACCGCCGAGCTCCTGGAGGCTGCGTTCGTGGGTCTCCAACCGTTTATCGAACAATAATTTAAAACCCTTCGTAGAGTAAGCAGTGCGACAATGATCGCACCTGGAGATTTCGCAGATGACCACCACACCACTCGTCGACATTCAGGCCAGCCAAGATGAGCGCAATATCGCCATCGATAAAGTCGGCGTCAAGAAGGTCAAATACCCAATGCACGTCCGCGAGCGTGACAATGGGCCACAGTACACCGTCGGAGATTTCACCCTCACCGTCGACCTCCCCAAGGAATTCAAAGGCACCCATATGAGCCGATTCCTCGAAGTCCTCGGCGAGCACAACCACGACATCAGCCCAGAGACGATCCCCGCGATCCTCGCCAAGCTAAGAGAGAAACTCAACGCCGAAACCGCCCACCTCGAGGTCTCATTCAACCTCTTCAGAGGTAAAGCGGCACCGGTTACCGGCAAGGTCGGCATGATGGGCTACGATTGCGGCTTCATCGCCTCCGGTGGATCTAAGAACGATTTCTGGCTCCGCCTGGTCGTCCCGGTCACCACCCTCTGCCCTTGCAGCAAGGAGATTTCGGAGTTCGGCGCACACAACCAGCGCGGCTATGTCAGCGTCAAAGTGAAGACCAATGGAATCCTCTGGCTCGAAGACGTCATCGATATGATCGAGGCGTCTGGATCAGCCCAGCTCTACCCGGTCCTCAAGCGCCCCGACGAGAAGTTCGTCACCGAGCAAGCCTACAAGAACCCCCGATTCGTCGAGGACATGGTCCGCGAAGTCGCCCTCGCTTTCGATAAGGAAGATCGAATCTCTGCCTACGAAATCGAAGTTGAAAACCACGAATCTATTCATGACCACAACGCCTACGCCCTTATCTCACGGGTCAAGTAATAGTTGCCTCCCTGGGATCAGGGAGGATGGGAATCGTAGTGAACCGGGAGAGTTAAAACTTCCGGTTCAAATCAAACGGGCGAGTTAAGCCGCTTCGTCCGATTCAGCCAGCTTACGAGCTTGGTCGTCTTGAACCAAGCCATCCAGCATTGACTGGATATCGCCGTCCATGAACGTATTGAGGTTGTGGACCGTGAACTTGATCCGGTGGTCTGTAATCCGGCTCTCGGGGAAGTGATACGTGCGAATCTTTTCGCTACGATCCCCCGATCCAACTTGTCCTTTTCGCATTCCCGAGCGCTCGGCCTGAGCCCGCTCAACTTCCGCCTGATAAATCTTGGCGCGAAGAACTTCCATTGCTCGCAGTTTGTTCTGCGCCTGGCTTCGCTCGTCCTGACACGTCACCACAATGCCTGATGGCTTGTGAATAATCCGAATCGCGGTCTCGTTCTTCTGCATGTGCTGTCCACCCGCAGAGGATGAACAGAACGTGCTGATTTCCAAATCCTTCGGGTCCACGTTGACATCAACTTCTTCAGCCTCAGGCAGAACCGCAACCGTTACCGTCGAAGTGTGGATTCGTCCCTGGCTTTCAGTAGCCGGCACGCGCTGAACTCGGTGGACACCAGACTCGAACTTCAGCTGATAGAACGCACCAACCGCGTCGATCTTGAAAACAACCTTGCTCGCACCGCCAATGCCACTCTCTTCAAGTTCAATGACCTCAACCTTCCAGCGTCGCCGCTCGCACCAGCGCGAGTACATCCGGAAGAGCTCGTTCGCAAACAGCGCTGCCTCGTCTCCGCCGGCAGCTGGGCGAAT
Organism: uncultured Armatimonadota bacterium; assembly: GCA_903927345.1. GTDB lineage: Bacteria > Armatimonadota > Fimbriimonadia > Fimbriimonadales > Fimbriimonadaceae > Fimbriimonas. The sequence goes on from CAIYMO010000032.1 coordinate 43,148, forward strand.
TTCGACAATAACCGCCTTGTCGTCGTTGGCGTCTTTAGGAACCAGCATCAGCTTCAGCTTCTGCTCAAGTTCGTCGCGCTTCCCGCGAAGTGGCTCGATCTCCGCAAGCGCAAGCTCCTTCATCTCAGGATCGTTGACCATCTCCTCAGCCTGAGAAAGGTCGTCCAGAATCTTGCGGTACTCCCGGATTGCATCAACAATCGGAGATAGTTCAGCGCGAAGCTTCCCTACTCGTTGCATTTCCCGGGGGTTACTAACGATCGCAATATCGTTGTACTCAGCCTCAACGCCCTCGAACTTCTTCTCAATCTCAGCTAGTTTTGCGATCATACAGCGAAGCGAAAGTGTACCGCCCCTCCTTTCCTACGCCGGAACTATGCCGCCTTAGGCTTCTCAGGTTTTCCAATGCACATGCGGTCTCGGCCCGTACGCTTGGCTTCATAAAGTCCCAAGTCGGCGTCATGCAAGACCGTCGCAATCGTATCGTGATGCTTCTTCACCTCGGACATACCGATAGAGGCGGTCACAATTCGATCCGTCATAAGGTCGTCAACGCGGGTGGTTCGAATCGATGCCAAAACACGCTCCGCAACCCGGTGCGCAATTTCCATATCTGTGCGATCAAGCAAGATGCAGAACTCTTCACCGCCCAAGCGACCAAGAAAGTCCGTGGGGCGCAAAACGCGCTGGCACGATTGAGTGAATCGGCGCAGAACCTCGTCGCCAACCGGGTGTCCGTAGTTGTCATTGATCGACTTAAAGTTGTCGATATCAACGACCAAAACAACCCCTGGCCGGCCTTGAGCGTGGAATCGAGCAACGAAGTCTGTACCAATTGCAAGGATGCGACGACGGTTCAGAACTCCGGTGAGCTCGTCAATCGTCGCCATCCGCTCCAGCTCTTGCTGAAGTTGCTCGCGCTCCCGGAGCGCCATTTCTAGCCTGTCGTTAATCGCCGCAAGCTCCACGTTCTTCGACTTCAATAGCCGAGATTCAGCTTCAACAAGTTGGACCTGGTGGATCGACTGCATCTCCCGAAGCCGCCGCTCGCTGTCTTCGCTAAAGATCTCCCGCTTGAGGGCAATCTGCTCGTGAAGCATGTCGAACGCCTTCTCGGCATTCCCAAGATTTCGGTAAACCTCGGCAAGCTGCTCCATCGTCTTCGACTCCTGGACTCGGTTGCCGCTCACGCGCGCCGTCCGCAGTGCCGCCTTGTAAGCGCGCTTCGCCGACAACGGCCGTCCCCGCTGGAACTGGAGTTTCCCACGGAAGTGCTGAAGGGCCCAAATCATGTAGGGCCGCTGGTTATCTACCGCGATGCGCATTCCCTTTCGCAAAGAAAGCAGAGCGGGCAATGTCTGCCCGTTAGCAAAAGAAATCTTGGCAATTGCAAGGCAAGCGTCGATCGCATTGTTGTATGACCCTGCCTCCATTAGACTCACCAGTGCCGTACGCAACGCCTCAAGGTCCGACTCATTGCCGCCCAGCTCAAAGCTTGTCGATGCCACTGCAATTGTCGAAGCCCAGAAGATCGTGTCATTTGCACCACGTTCCGCCGCAACCTTCGCATGCTCAAAGTATTCGAGTGCCTTAAGCAGGTCTTCTCGCTCTTCAGCATTAACCCCCAGGTTAAACAGTGCAATTCCCGAAACGTAAAGGTTTCCGGATCGAGTTGCCTTCTCATGCGCCTCAGTCAGCACCATATGAGCGCGATGGAACAGCCCCTTGTGATGGTAGTAAAGTGAGAGCGTCATCAAGGCGCTGCACTCGCCATACTCATCGCCAATCTCACGGTAGATCGTGACGGCGCGCTCGGCATAGTCAAATCCTGCTTTGCGGTCCTGTTGCGAGACGAGGGTTCCCAACGTGCGAAGGGCATCCGCCTCCCCGCGGCGGTATCCAAGCTGTTTGGAATTGGAAAGAGTGTCGTTGCAGATCTTCTGCGCGCGATCCGGATCAAACGACCGGAGACGGTATGCCTCAGCATTCTTCGCATCGATCTTTGCGGTATCCAGATTTAATCGATTCTCAGATCGTCTCACGCGAAAACACCCTCCTCACGTAAGGTTGTGCCGTAAAGAGGGTGCAAAGTGACCGGTAGGGATACCAGGTTAGGCGGCTTCTAGAGTTCGACTTTGGGCTGTTCGGAACGTGTTTCGACCAGCGCGCTTCGCCTCGTACAGAGCCATGTCTGCCAAGTGAAGGACGTCGTAGAAGGAGGCGTCGTGGTCGTGCACTTCTGCAATTCCAATGCTGACGCTGAACTGTCGATCCGGCAAGATATCGGCCATAAACATGACCTCGATCGCCTTCATCAAGCGGTTGACCGCCTGAATTGCGCCCGCCATGTCCGTGTCATGGTGAACGATACAGAACTCCTCACCACCAAGCCGGCCAAAGACGTCGAATCGTCGCAAAAGCGATTGGCAGCACTTGGTCAAACGGCGCAAGACCTCGTCGCCCGTAGCGTGACCAAACGTATCGTTGATCACTTTAAAGTGGTCAACGTCTATGACCGTGACCGAGAATGGAGCGCCCGTATGACGGTACCGTTCCATCTCCAAAATTCCATCGTTAACGATCTGTCGTCGGTTGACCGCACCCGTCAGTTCGTCTGTGGACGCAAGGCGCATCAATTCTTTCTGCAACTCAGTCTGCCGCTCAAGGGCAGTGTGCAACTGCTCATTGACCACTGTGAGCGACTCAGCCTGGAGTTTAGCTAGCGTTGCCTGCTCTGCAAGCTGGTTTGTACGATACAGCACCTCAAGCTCACGATGGCGAGCTTCCGAATCAGCACAAGCCAAGGTCTCCTTGATGCGGCAATGCTCCATCAAATTTTGATAAGCGGCCTGAAAATTGCCCAGTTGCTCTTCAACGTTTGCAAGCCGAAGCAAAACCTCGTGCTCTCCCAACTGATGGCCGGCCGCCTTCAACACCTTAACATGGTTCGTCAGCAGATTTTTCGCCCGGACAAGCTCACCGCTTCGAACAAAGCACTCCGCCCGGCTCGTCATCGCCCGCAAATACTCCCGAGTATTGCCAGTTGACTTGCAAAGCTGTCGACCTTGCCGATAAGCACGCACCCCACCGGCTCGATCACCCGTGGCCATAAGATAGATGAACTGAGCCCGAAGAACTTGCACATGCCCAGCCCCGCAAACGAAGCCGCCCACGTTGTTGCCATAGTGATCTTCCTTAACCGCCATCAGCTGGGCGTAGTCAAAGAACTCTTCCTTTCCGTCCGCAAACAGGGTCGCGAGCTCGCCCATCGCGAGACCGAAAATCGTCAAATTGCGAATACTCAGCGCTGCACTCACTGCAGAGCGGAAATTCACACGCGCCTTCTCGCCCTCGTGATTCTGCAACTGGAACGAACCCAAGTTGTAAGCGCCAATCGCCTCGACATAGCGATTTCCACTCTGAGTTGCCAACTCCAAGCACTTTTCCAGCGCAAGATACGCCATCTCAGTGCGTCCAGTGTTCGCGTAATAGATGAACAAAACCGGATAGGCACTGCAAGCCTCGTAAACATCGCCCTCAGCCAGCAAAATCTCAATCGACTTGACCGCATTCGCATAAGCCGAAGTCAAACAGACCGAAGCTCGAGCCGCCGCCAAAGTACGAAGCGCGCAGCCAATGCCACGCTTGTAATGAGCCTCTTCTGAAAGGCGCAAAGCCTCCTCGGCCAGCGAACCCGCTTCACCAGAAGATGCATTTCGGATCAGATACGCTTGCGCGTTCAGTCCATCAATATGCTTATGTAAGTCTGACCCCAATAGCGTAGCTTCCCCCCAAAACCTCTGGTTCCAAGGTTGAAAGCAAATCCCCCCGGTACCTTTACGGGGTTGGCTTAGGCTTCTGCGCGCTTCTTGATCGCCTCACTCGCCGCCTCAAGCTGAGACTTGACGAGGTGCAAAATCAACTTCTTAACAAGCGGACCCAACGTCGGAACGTTGTACTCGTAATCCAAGAACTGGTCAAAACGAGTCCCGCCGTTCTCTTCAGAGAACTTCCAAGTACCTTCCATCTTGTCGTAATCGCCCTTCACCTGGCTGAACCGAGAAGAAGTCGTCGAGTCGTCCCAAATCTCTTCCTGAGTCCAGCGGACCTTCAGGTTGAACTGAGTGATCAATCCCACCCAGTCGGCAACCACGCGGCTCCCCTCACGCGAAGTTACAGTGAGGCTCTCGACCGCCTTCATATATTCGGGATAACGCTCGCTATCCTTTGCAATCGCGTAGACTTTCTCTACGGGAGCATCAATCCAGATGGTTGTTTCGACAGTAGGCATCTCAGTTGCGTCAAACTATGTTGACGGTTCAGAGTCTACTCTTTGCCAACTTTTATCGTAGGAACCATTGTGGAGTCGTTGATTCAGGAAATGGCAAAAGCTCAAGGAGTGCCAACCCAAATGAAAGCGGTGATTTTGGAAGCCCCCGGCGTCCTATCGCTCGGCTCCGTCGCCGTCCCATCTGTCGATCCCGGCGACATTCTCGTTAAAGTCGAGGCCGCCACCACCTGCGGAACCGATCTCAAGGCCTACCGACGCGGACATCCCCAAATCCCCATGCCCGGAGTCTTCGGTCACGAATACTCAGGAACCGTCGTCGCTGCCGGCGAAGGCGCAAAGTTCAATGTTGGCGACGCTGTCATGGGCGTCCACTCTGCCCCCTGCGGAGACTGCTTCTGGTGCCGCCGAGGTCAAGAAAACCTCTGCGAATCAATCATGTCCTCCAAGGTCCTCGGCTCCTTCGCCGAATACCTCTTCGTCCCCAAGCGCATCGTCGAAAAGAACGTCTACTCAAAACCCGACAACGTTTCCTTCGAGATCGCCTCACTCCTTGAACCTTACTCCTGCGTCGCCCAAGCTGTCCGCGAAATGCAACTCGGCCTCGGAACCCCCAAAGGCCTCCACGAAGGCCTCCGAGTCCTCGTCATCGGCCCGGGAGCAATCGGTCTTCTCTTCGTCGCCGCCCTCAAGCAGATCGGCGTTGACCACGTCACCCTAGCCGGAAGAAACCCTTCCCGCCTAGCCGTCGGCAAACAGTTCGGCGCCGAAACTGTCAGCGTCAACGAGCTCAAGCCCGAAGGCTTCGGTTACGATGTCGTCGTCGAATGCACCGGCCAAGTCGAAGTCTGGGAAAAGAGCATTGACTACGTCCGACGCGGCGGAACCCTCGTCCTCTTCGGCGGTTGCGCCGGCGGAACACGGGCATCCTTCGACACCAAACGCGTCCACTACGACCAAATTTCCATCCTCTCCCCCTTCCACTTCGGCACCCAAGCCGTCAAGCAAGCCCGACAATGGATTCTCGAATCCAACGCCGACCTTTCCCTGCTCCTCAGCGGCGAAAGGAGCCTGGAAGAAGTAGAATCAACATTCAAAGATCTCGAGGCAGGAACCGGGATCAAATACGTCATTCGCCCATGAAGCTCGCACGATATGTCGGAGATGGCAAAGTCGCCATCATGGAAGAAGTTGAGCCAACCTGCCCCGAAGGCGGCCTGCTCATCCAAACCGAAGCCTGTGGCCTCTGCAGCGGCGAACTCATGTCGTGGTACATGGACAAAAAGGTTCCCCACGTCATCGGCCACGAAGTCAGCGGCATCGTCCTCGAATCCCAAGATCCCCGATTCCCCGTCGGCAGCAAAGTCTTCCCCCACCACCACGCCCCCTGCGGCGAGTGCGAATACTGCAAAACCGGTCGCAGCGTCCACTGTGCCCAGTGGAAGGCCACCAAGCTCAATCCCGGCGGAATGGCCGAGCGATTCGCCGTCCCCATCGGAAACCTCACCGACACCCTCATCACCAACTCTCTCAGAGCCGTCGACGCCGCCCTCATCGAGCCCTTCGCCTGCGTCCTCAAAGCTCTCCGAGTCGCCCAACGCCAAGAAAAGCCCGCCGTCATCGGCCTCGGCGTTATGGGTCTCATGCACCTCATCGCCCTCGGCGAAGGCGCTGTTGGCTACGACATCAACCCCCTAAGGGTCGCCTGGGCAAAGCGCCTCGGCCTCGACGTCCGCCTCAGCAAGAGCCTCGAAGCCAACGCCCACGACACCATCTACGTCTGCCCCGGCACCCAACAAGCCTTCGAAGACGCCGTCCGAATGGCCCAGCCCGGAGCGCGCATCTGCATGTTCGCACCCCTCGCCCCCGACCAAAAGCTCCAGGTCCCCCAAGAGGTCTATTTCCGCGATATCAGCATCGTCAGCGCCTACTCCTGTGGTCCCGAAGACACTCGCGCAGCCTGGGACCTCATCAACAAAGGCATCCTCAAAGCCGAGCAAGTGGTCAGCGATTTCATCGGTCTCGAAGACCTCCCCGGCGCATATCTGGCAATGAAGCGGGGCGAAATCCTTAAGCCAATGGTGATATTCCAAAACTAAACCAGGAATAACTCGTCCAAACTAACAACGATGATGCTTGCTACCGCGCTCTATATGGCAGGTTCGCTAGCGTTATTTGCTGGCGGAGACCAAGACGTCCAGAAAGTGGACGCCAAAAGACTCAAAGAGATCCAGGCCTTTGAGCGCGAACTTGATGAAGACCGCCGTATCGGCAAAGAAGCCGCCGAATACTACGACCAGCAGTTCAAGCCCTCAAAGGACCCCGCAAACCAAAAGCGCGTCGAAGAAATCGCTGCAAAACTCGCCCTCGTCGCCAACAGCCAAGCTGGGTTCAAAACCCTCTGGGGCGAAAAGCGCCAGTTCATGCTGGAATACAAATTCAAAGTCGTCGATAGCAAAGACATCAACGCCTTCTCCCTCCCCGGCGGATACATCTACGTCTACGACGGCCTCGTCAAGTTCTCCCAAAGCGACGACGAACTCGCCGGAGTCCTTGCCCACGAAATCTGCCACGCCTCCCAGCGCCACCTTGCTTACATGCAAAAAGAGCAAGGCAAGATGGGCGTCATCCAAATTCCCCTGATCCTCGCCTCCATCCTCACCGGCTCAAACGCCGGACTCATGGCGGGCAGCCTCGTCGGAACCGCGATGACCAACGGCTGGAGCGTCAAAGCCGAAGAAAGCGCCGACAACGGCGGAGCCCAGCTCATGATCGCCACCGGCTACAACCCAACGGCAATGATCACCTTCATGGAGCGCCTCCAAATGGAACAGGGCACCATGGAAAAAGTCGTGGACCTCGGCATCTTCCGAACCCACCCACCCTCCCGCAAACGCGCCGAGTCGATTGAGACCTACATGAAGTCAAACTCGATCCCGGTCCGCCGAAGCGCAGTCACCGCTTCCTTCCGCGTCACCGCCACCGAGTTCAAACCCGGAACCTATCTCCTCAAATTCGGCGAGCGAAAACTCTTCGCCGTCGGTGGAGATAACCCCAAAGCAAAAGCCGCTGAACTCACCAAGCGCCTCAACGACTTCTTCGACACCGTCCCCGAAATGTACGAAATCACCATCGGCGACCAAGGCGAGGTCTTCGGACGCAGCAAACTCCTCGTCAGATTCGACGAAGACGACGCCGAAGTCAACGCCAGCACGGTGCAAAAAATGCAAGAAGACGCCAGCAAAGCCCTCCGCTCCTGCGCCTTCAGCCTCGCCTATCACATCTGGGAAGGCAGGGGTTAGTTACGACCTCGGTTACATCATGCTTGCGATTCCCGGAACAGTCGCGCCTGAGACCACGTTGAGCCTTGTCTTCAGAAGCGTCTAGACTTGTTGGATGGACTGGGCGGGAATACTGCGATTTTGCCGTCTGATTCTTCGACGGATCACCAGCCCCGCTGATGCTTCTCGCCCGCCTGAATCAGCGCCACTCAGCTACAAGGCGTTCAAAAAACTGGCATACAAAACGTTTCACAAGTATGGATTTCAACCCCACGGCGGAAAGCTTCAGCGCTGCACCGACACCACCAAAGAAGACATCGTTGTGTACAAATCCAGGTTCTCGAGCGAAGTTTTCATTGACGCGAACATTTGGTATCTCCGATTAGGAGATGGACCAGCCACCGACACAGAACTCGACTATCATGTCAGCATCCGGATTTCCAGATGCGTTCCGAACGCACAGCTGAGCGCGATCGATTCCGAAAAAATAGCCACTGAAGAAGCCGCCACGATCCTTCTTCGCAACCTCGCCGAACAAGTCGAAACCGAACTGTTTATCCCGGCTAGAGATGAGAGGAACCTAGTGGCGATTAAGCAATATGAATGGGCGAGAGCGGCATACTACTCACCAATCTTGGAGCTGCCGCCGAGTTAACTACCCAAGCCCACGTCTCTTCCGAAACATGGTCACCGATCAAAGTTTTGGGCCCAGGCGGATGTCGGGGCCCTGTGTCCAAGTTTGTCCACTGCTTAATGAAGCGAGACATAACAAACTCGGTTCCGTATGGCAGCCGACTCAGCGTCAATAGCTAGGTTTGCTCAAAAGTCGACAATAATGCCTGCAATCCGCCGCACTAAATCCAATCCGCACCAGGTCATGCGTCCTCAGCTTCAGTACCCAGCGCACCCTCGGCTGACTCGGTCTCCCCTCTGAGAGACGCCATCTTCTCCGACTGCTCATCAATCTTCACTTTGAGCAACTTGATCTGCTCATCGCTCAAACCGCGTACAAGTCGCTTATTGATGTCGACAACGTTCCCCTGTGCGTCAAAGAGCGGCGCCCTCAGCAAATAGTCGTGAAGTTCCTGTTGTTCAGTTGGCTCGTCCTGCATCGTGTTCACCACGCGTTCCAGAAAGTGGGGAGCGAAACCAGACGGTTGAATCGGAATCGTCCCCAAGAATATTTCGGCAAAACATATCAGTGATATATAGTGTTTCCTTGCATTTCACTGAACGAATGTTAAGAACCCGATTGATCTACCAGCCCCGATTCGTCCCGACGCTTCTAACCGAAACGAGGTTGACAAACACCCCAAAACGTCGCCTAGAGAGTGACGATGAAACTCGCACGCGCACACTTGCAAACCACGCGCCCATTCGCGCCCACTTTTGACCAAGGTTCAAATCCATTTGAACCTAAGACGCCCATCACGCCCACTCCACAAGCCACTGCAAGGACTTGCAAGTGCTAACTCGAGCGACTCGAGCCTAGCGACAAGACCCCGTCGCAGGTACCCTCTAAATGATGTTCAAGCGGTTAATGGAGCGAGTCGATCGAATGCTCGGACGGGGCGTGATCGACGACGAATTCTATGAGGAACTCGAAGAAGCCCTCCTCCAGGCCGACACGCACATCCAAGTCGTCGGCGAAATCCTCGACCAACTCCGCCAAACCATCCGCGAAGAAAAGGTCACCGAACCAGAGGCAATCAAGGACCGACTCCAACGCTTCATCGCCGACCGGTTCCGCGTTCAAGACGAAGCCGGACTCGCCGTCGCCGACGAAGGTCCAACCGTCTACCTCTTCGTCGGAGTCAACGGCGTCGGGAAAACCACAACCATCGCCAAGCTCGCCTACCTGCTGAAAACCAAATACCAGGCCACCGTCCTCCTCGCCGCCGGCGATACCTTCCGCGCCGCCGCCATCGAACAACTCGACACCTGGGCCCAGCGCATCGGCTGCGACATCGTCAAATCCCAACCCGGAGCCGACAGCGCCACCGTCCTCTTCGACGCAATCACCGCCGCCAAAGCCCGCGGCGCCGAATTCGTCCTCTGCGACACCGCTGGTCGACAGCACAGCAAAGCCAACCTCATGGCTGAACTAGAGAAAGTCAGAAAGGTGACCCAAAAAGCCCTCGGTCACAATCCCGACGAAGTGTTATTAGTCCTCGATGCTAATACCGGCCAAAATGCCATCCGTCAAGCGGAAGAGTTCACCAAAGCTGCCGGCATCACCGGCCTAATCCTCACCAAACTCGACGGAACCGCCAAAGGCGGCGCGCTCATCGGAATCAACGAACGCCTAAGGATCCCAATCAAGTTCATCGGCGTCGGCGAGAAAGTGACCGACCTAAAAGACTTCATCCCCGACCAATTCGCAGCCCAAATGTTCGACTGATCATGGCAACTCTCTTCACGAAAATCATCAACGGCGAAATCCCCGGCGACATCGTTTATCAAGACGACTACGTCGTCGCATTCCGAGACATAACGCCCGTCGCCCCAACGCACGTCCTCATCGTTCCCCGCGCCGAAATCCCCGGCCTAGCAACCCTGCCCGACGAAGGCGACCACCTTCACATCCTGAACGCCGCAAAGAAAATCGCCGAACTGGAAGGTCTAACCGACGGCTACCGATTAGTAATCAATCAAGGCGAAGACGCAGGACAAACCGTCCCGCATCTTCACGCTCACCTAATCGGGGGCCGAAAACTCTCCTGGCCCCCAGGTTAGTGTTTAGTTCTTAACGTCCTTAGGAAGTCGACCCTTATAATCGCCCAGCGCGTGAGTCGTCAAGTAAACAAGCTTCGCCGTGTTAGCGATCTTGTCAAAGTTGATCTTGTCTACTGTATCCGTCGGCTGGTGATAGTCCGGCGTAAATCCGCAGAAGAAGAAAGCAATCGGAATTCCCTTCCGAGCGAAGTTGTAGTGGTCACTTCGAGTGTAAACATCCTCCGCGTCGTACTTGAACTTAAATCCAACCGACTGGTTTGCCTCCATCAGCAATCGATCCAACTCAGTCGAGATTCGCTTCGAACCAACCAGTCGCATCGTATCGCCGTTCTCTTCAACTTTATCGATCCGCTTCGGATCGCCGTTCTGAGCACCGTAAGAGTCTCGACCAATCATATCCATCTGCAACTCAGCAACCATGTTGTCGAGATTAATCGGCGAGTTATTGGCCAGATAAGCAGAACCTAGAAGTCCCATCTCTTCGCCATAAAATGCCATGAAGAGAACACTCCGCTTTGGTTTAACCGGATTCATCGCAAGCGCCTTAGCAACTTGCATCACACCGGTCGATCCCGAACCGTCGTCGTCCGCGCCGTAGTAAATCGTTCCGTTGCGGTTACCCAAGTGATCCAAGTGACCGCCAATGCCGATGTACTCTTCCTTCAGCTTCGGATCAGAACCTTCGAGCTTGGCGACAACGTTCATGATCTTAATTTTCTCGGTCTGCATCGAAGCCTTGACGACAACATTGCCAAGCTCCGTCACCGTCGCTGGAATAACGCGTGGTTGATAAATCGCCTGACCAATCGCATTCGACAGCCCTTCGCGCTTCACCATCAGTCGAGCATTTCCACCGCCTGCTGTTCCTGGATCCGACGCTCGGCCCGTCCAACCCGGAGCCGAAACTTTCTCCGCAACCGTGACAACTGCCTTAGCATCCAAAAGCGCCAACCGAACGCCTCGCGATACAGTTCCCACCACAAATACAACCTTGTCCTTCAGCTGCGCGGCAACCGAATCATCCAGCTTCTCGGGAGCTTCTTTGCCCAAAACCAAAAGCATTCCTGGAGCCGAGATGTCTGCTTTTCCACTTGCGACAACCCCAATATCATTCACGCTGATCGACTTTCCGCCAACGCTAACCGCCAAGCTCTTCGGATCGGTTCGAACTCGCCAAAAGTCGTTGTACTGGAAATAGCTCCCGTCGGCCATGACCGACTTCAATCCAAGCTTCTTGAAGTGCGCCGCAACATAGTTTGCTGCCTTTTCAAAGCCAGGCTCTCCAGACCCGCGACCTTCGCACTCAGGTCCTGCCAGGAATCCAAGGTATTCCTTGCCATCCTTCGGTGAAATCGAATCAAACCCGGGCTTGAGGTTTCCAGGCACCTCAGCAAGTCCAGGTCGGAACTGTGCTTGTGCAACCAGTGCCAGCGAGCAGGCGAGAAGTGGGGCGGCGAAACGAGAACGCATGACGCTAATTTACCGAGTTGGGAACCTAAACTGTTCCGGTCAACGCATCCTTTCGGGAGCTTGAACGTAACAATGTTCATGTCAGCCTGGATATGTGGAGTCTGTGGGACTCCTTCCTCAGGAGATGCGTGCCCTAAGTGCATGAGTGTTCGTCCCGCCAAGATCGAGGGACTCAACGCTCCAACGAGCTACGCTGGTATCGTGGCGGGCCCAGGATCACTGCCGAAGAATTCAAAAACATTGCAGACTTGGCGACTGATGCTGGCAGTTTTGGGTGGGCTGATCATTTTGTCCGTAATCGTCGTGCAGCTCCGATAGTTTAGGAGTTCTCGGTAGCGGGATTGACAAAAGAATACCGATTAGTTATATAATCAATCGGTTATCAATGGCGTCCGACAAACTCAGTCTCGTTTTCTCCGCCCTCGCCGATCCAACTCGGAGGGCAATTCTTGCCGCCTTGGCCCTTGGCCCTATGCCGGTCGGAGATATCGCGAAGCCGTTTGCAATGTCTGAACCCGCCGTGATCAAGCACCTCAAGGTGCTTGAGAAAGCTGGACTAGTTGAGGCCGATAGGAAGGGACAAATGCGCCCCCGAAGCCTGAACGCAAAACCACTTGCCGAGGCAAACACCTGGGTTGAGCAGTATCGCCAACATTGGGAAGCCAGCTTTGATCGGTTGGACGCCTACTTACAAGAACTTCAAGCTGGAGAACAACAATGAACTACGAACCCTTTGTGCTGGAACGCACATTCAAAGCCCCTCTCCCCCTCGTTTGGGCAGCGTTAAGCCAAGCCGAGCATCTCAGTCAGTGGATGTCACCGAAAGGGATGACGCCTGGTCGGTGCATGTGCGAATTTCGTGAAGGGGGGATCTATCACTATGAGATTCTTCCGCCTGAAGGACCTGGATTCTGGGGGCGTTGGATCTTTCGCGAGATTGTTGATCAAGAGTTGATCGTCAACCATGTCTCATTTTCAGATGAAGGATGTGGAATCACTCGACACCCCATGGCACACGATTGGCCCATCGAGACACTTTCGCGAACTCAGTTTTCAGAGGTGGATGGCGGAACTCTGGTTCGTCTGGAGTGGTCTGCGTTAGGATCAGATCCGGTCGCCCTGAAAATTTTCGACGATGCTCGTCCAAGCATGACTCAAGGCTGGGGCGGGACGATGGACAAGTTGGATGAGTACTTGGAGGAAATTCAGAATGTCTGAATTTAAGTTGGAATTCGAACCCCTTGGCGATACAGAGATCGTGATGACTCGCAAGTTCCGCGCTCCGCGGGAGCTTGTCTTCCGTGCCTACACCGACCCTGTCATGGTGAAGAAGTGGATGTGTCCGCCTTGTGGGGAGTCGACCATGCTCGTGATCGATACTTCGATCGGAGGAGTTTGGCGGCACAAGATTGACATGGGAGAGCACGGAACGTTTGATTCGTTTGGGCAGACTTTGGAGTTTGACGCTCCCAATCGGATCGTTCGGTCTGATGTGGTCAACATCCCCGGTGCGCGTGAGAACATCGCGACGGAGACAACGACGTTTTCCGAAGAAGACGGAGTCACCACTCTCCAACTGGTGGTCAGGCACTTGAGCAAGGAGATTCGGGATCAGAACATCGCCTTTACTGAAGGATCTTGCTCGGCTTACGATGCGCTCGAATTGGTTCTGGAGGAAGTTCAAAGTGCCGGAGTTTAAACTGGAACTACAGCTTAGAGGAGACACCGAAATCGTACTGAAACGCCAATTTCGCGCACCTCAAGGGCTGGTCTTCAATTGCTTTACCGATCCCGAGGTTTTGCCAAAATGGCTGGGGAGTGGAATGGGGACGACGACCCTTTGCGTCGCAGACTACGAGATTGGTGGAGTCTGGCGGCACATGATGGATATGGGTGAGCACGGCGTGTTCGACTCTTTCGGGCAGACGCTTGATTTTGAGGCACCCACTCGCTTAGTGCGGAGTTATGTGTTCAATGTCCCGGTCATTCGAGAGGCAGTTTGCACCGAGACAGCCGTCTTCTCTGAGTCGGAAGGCGTGGCATCCGTCGAAATCGTGATTCGCCACTTTAGCAAGGAAAATCGGGATGGCCATGCCGCCTCTGGAATTGAGTACGGCGCGGGGCTCAGCTACGATTCTCTTGAAGCACTACTCGCTCAGCCACAAGGTTGACGTGACGCCACGAGGGTAATAGCGGCTACCACAGGCTTTCCCTGCCAACATCTGGTCGCTCCACGCGAAGTAGGCATTGGTGGGGTCGAGCAGCCAGCCAACGTGGGCCCCGTCAGCCTCTGAGTCAGGACTGAAGCCGAGGATATTCTCGGCTATGGCTTGGCAAAGATAAATCTTGCTGAGCCAGGAGTTGTCACTTGTTGAACTGAGCTTCCATCCACCATCCTCAAATTTGCAAGTTCCCTTCTTCAGAACCGTTTCGAGGTGGGTCTTCAAGGCGTTCACCAAAGTCGAAGAATCTGTAAGGTCAAAGCCGAGATAGTCAAGGTAGACCAACCCTTCGATTGCAGGAATGAGTCGAGCCGGGACGCCTTCTCCGATGATTGCAGGCATCGTCCCATCGGGCTCAACGGCAGCAAGGATGGTTGCTTCAGCGAGTTTTGCCTGCGACAGTGCAGTTTCGGCTTCCTGGGTGAGTCCGAGATCGGAGAACACCCTCGCAACTAACTTATAGGCTGCCCAGCCTTTGACGGCAAGGTAGAGGTTGTTTCGGGCTTGGCCCAGAGAGACGTCAAGGCTATCGTAGGTCGTAATCTCTGCTCCACCGAAACAGCGGCTTGAGTCAAGGCTGATCACTCCATTTCGCTCGGCTGGATTAGGGTTGTCTCGATTCAGCATGCTGGCAAGGCACGCCTTCAGAGTTTCCTGCTGAGCTGAGAGCCAGTTCGTGTCTCCGGTTCTGAGTCCGTAGACCGAGGCGCAAATTGACCAGTTCAAGAGTTGCTCAGCGGTCATATAGCTAAAGCAGCCTTTGAGTCCACCCTGTTCGTAGCTTGAGTTTCCAGGGGATGAGAAATTGTTCGAAACTCCCATGTCATGGCTGAACGAGAGCCCGCCGGGGTGTTTGGTGTCGTCACCAGGGAACTGGATCGTGTCCTCGTAGGCGTAGCGCTCAACAAAGAGGTCAAGCTCGTTGCGTACCGTCCATGGGTTCATTTTTAGCTCAAAGAACAGTTGGTCAATCGTAAGGTCCAACGTGTTCATCATTCGATACTCGCCCTCATTAACCACCCATAGCGCGGTTCCATCTTCTCGTTCGAGCATCTCAGTTGCGCCGTAGTAGCTTCGAACTGCGTGGGCGTGCATGGAAGCGCGATCCTCACTGAGACCCTTGGACAACGCAGAGTCCTGGGCTTGAGCTTCTGCGATCAATGCCTCAGCTCGATTAAGCGTATGGTCCAAAACCTCTTCAATGGAGTCGAAGAATCGTCGGTAGTAGTAACGAGTCTTGATGCCCGCTGTGGCCGTGCCCTCACGGAAGAAGCCAGCCGCAAATCGATAAGTGCGCTTTTCGCCGGCAGGTACGGTCGTCCACAGGATGCCGGTGCTTCCGATCAGAAACGGTTCATTCTCCGGCTTGCGAGCATTAACCACCATCTCAGGTTGCCAGGCAACACCTGCTCGGAATCCTGGCTCGTTCGTCGCCAGGGCAACCGAAACTCCCTGCCCTACTCCAAGGAGCCCGTCCGTCTCAATGATCCGAACTCCTGAGAAGCGATCGGACCCCGCATAACCAAGAAACACTTTTCGGTCTCTGGAACAGTTGGAGTTGTCCACTTCAACTTCCATCAGCACTCCGGGGCAAAGAGCGTTTTTGAGTGACACTTCGTCAGCAGCTACAGGGTCAGGAACTGCGTTGTAAGGGGTTACGATTCGGAACTTCAGATCACCCACGACCCACACATCTGTACACGCCCGAAAATGTCGGGAGATCGAGTCCCAAGAGAAGTGGCTGATTCGATTTGGGTAGGAAAACTCTGCGTTATGTCCTTCGACATCGTAGTCGGCAGATTTGTCCTCCGCAGCTTCAAAGAACGGAAGGGCTTGGTAGTAGCCCTCACGGTTACTCTCCTCAAGCCCAACGTAAAACGGCTCATCAGCGGGTCCTTTTAGCTCGTGGCCAAGTCCACCTTTCGCGCCCGGGAAACCAAGTGTCAACGAAGCAAAAGCTCCGACCGGAGAGTGGTGTGCGTTGAACTGAATGGAAGGCATGCTCCTAGGAGCTTACCGTTATATCATCGAGCGAATTCCTGCTTCAAGACCCCTCAATTCAGCAAGTCCGCGAAGTCTGCCGATCGCTCCGTATCCAGGATACAAGCCAGATTTGGTGAGGTCGTCAAGCATCAGATGTCCATGATCCGGGCGCATCGGAATAGAACGATTTGCTTGGACAAGCACCTGCATAACTGCCGCCATGTCCGTATCTCCCTCAAGGTGGTCCGCTTCAAAGAAATTTCCCTCGGTGTCTCGGGCGGTGTTGCGCAAGTGGAGGAAGTACACACGGTCCATGAATTCCTGAAGCATTTCGGGGACATTATTCTGCAGCGAAGCGCCAAGTGAACCGGTGCAGAAGCACAGTCCGTTTGCCGGGCTTTCACAACCCTGGAGAAGCATCCGCAGGTCCTTTGCGCTCGAGACAATGCGTGGAAGTCCAAGGACAGACATCGGGGGGTCGTCGGGGTGGACGGCGAGAACCACACCTTCATCTTCGGCGATCGGGCAAACCGCGTTAAGGAAGTACAGCAAGTTTTCCCGAAGGCGTTCAGGAGTCATTTCTCCGTATTCAGCAAGCGCTTCGAGCACCTCTTCGCGGGTGAACATCTTGGTGCTTCCCGGAAGTCCTTGCATGCACGAGAACCAAAGCTTTTCGCGCTTCGTTTCCGAAGCTGAGTCAAACCACGCATCGGCCGCCGCTAGCTCTTCGGCGCTGTAGTCTCCAGCGGCGCCTGGTCTGCGAAGTTGAAAAACGTCGAAAGCAACAAATGCTGCTCGTTCAAAGCGCAGTGCCAGCGACCCATCAGGCATCGGATATTCAAGGTCTGTGCGCAGCCAGTCGAGGACAGGCATGAAGTTGTAAGTGATGACCTTCAGACCTTGCTTGGCGACATTACGGATCGACTGTTGATACCTTTCAATTAGTTCATCACGCGCCTCGTCTCCCTTTTTGATGGAGTCATGAACCGGCAAGCTTTCAATGACTGTCCACGTCATTCCTGCGTTTTCGATCAGCTTGCGGCGGATGGCAATTTCTTCCTCGGGCCAAACATCTCCAACGGGGACCTGGTGCAATGCGGTGACAACGCCTGTGCAGCCCGCTTGGCGGATATCACGAAGAGAGACCCCATCATTAGGTCCGTACCATCGCATTGTGTGTTCAAGCCATTCAGGTCGGTACATCGCGGCAAAGCATACAGTATCCTCACCCCATGTCCGCCGTCAGTCTGAGAGATCGCACCTATTCGATTGCACTCGAGATTCCGATTTTTGATCTCCATACTCACCTCGTCGCGCCGTGCTTTGGTTCGCTAAATCTTTGGGGAATCGACGAGATTCTCACCTACCACTACTTGATTGCGGAGTTTCTTCGGGCGAGACGAGACATCTCCGGAGAAGAGTTTTACCGCTGGACTAAGCCGCAGCAGGCGGAGGCAATTTGGGAGACACTTTTTGTCCAACAAACTCCGGTCAGCGAAGCGCAAACTGGCGTGATCACGATCATCTCCAGACTAGGATTTGATCCCCAGAAGGTGACGCTGGAAGAGCTTCGCCAGGCATTCGGAGCTACTAATTCCGAGGCGCAAATTAGCAAGGTGTTTGATTTGGCAGGAGTTTCCAAAGTAGTCATGACGAACGATCCGAAGGATCCAGTCGAACGCGCGATTTGGGATGGGGGCTACGTTGCCGACTCACATTTTCTCACTGCCCTGAGGCTCGATCAGATTTTGGCAACCGGCGATGATAAAGGGGATAGCTCCGTTGACGCAGTAAGGACATACCTACGCGTTTGGATTGGAAAAATGAGTCCCGCGTACGTGGCGATCTCCCTGCCTGAAACATGGAGGTTTGCGGACGCCACCCTCATTCGAGAGGCGGTGCTACCAGTTTGCAAAGAATACAACCTTCCATTTGCTATGATGATCGGCGTGCGTCGAGGTGTCAATCCCGCGCTGCGGGGTGCCGGTGATGGGAGCGGCATTGCTGATCTCACTCAACTTGAGTTACTTCTCCAGGAACATCCAGAGAACAAGATCCTCGTCACCACGTTGGCCAAAGAGAATGCTCACACTCTTGCCGTCATGGCTCGCAAGTTCGCCAACCTAATGCCCTTTGGTTGTTGGTGGTTCGTGAACAATCCGTCAATCATCGCCGAGATCACCGATTTTCGACTTGAGATGCTTGGCACTTCGTTTATCCCCCAACATTCCGATTCACGGGTTCTGGAACATCTGATCTACAAATGGGACCACAGTCGTCGGATCATCGCAAAACGGTTGGCAAAGCGCTATGAGGCTCTCGCGCAGTCGGGATATGCTGTTACAGATGACCAGATTCGAGCTGATCTCTCCCGTCTATTACACAAGAATGCGGAGGAGTTTCTAGGTGTCGCATAAGCTATTTGACATCGCGGGCAGAACCGCGGTGGTGGTCGGCGGAACGAGTGGCATCGGGCGAACTCTCGCACTTGGTTTCGCTGAAGCAGGCGCGAATACCGTCGCAACTGGACGTCGAGCAGAGCTAGTGGCCAGTGTGCAAGCCGAAATTGAAGCACTCGGAGTTCGCTCCTTCGCAGCCACGTGCGACGTCGCCTCAGCTGAGTCGGTCCAGGAATTTGCTCGAACCGTGGCTGCAGAATTTGGGTCTGTCGATATCGTTGTCTATGCCGCTGGTGTAACCAAGCGTGCCCCGACCGCGACATTCGACCTTGAGGTTTGGAACCAAAACTTTGATACAAATGTGGCTGGCGCTCTTCGGGTCGCCCAAGCCTTCTACCCAACGCTTAAGCAAAGCTCAGCCGCTCGGTTGATCAATACTTGCTCCCTCAGTTCGTTCCGGGCATTTCATGAAGTTGCGGCTTACGGGGCATCGAAGTCTGCTCTGCTCAGCCTGACCCGAAATCTAGGTTGCGAGTGGGCAAAAGATGGGATTCGGACAAACGCCATCGTCCCCGGCGTATTCGTCACGGACCTGAACCGAGAGCTGCTCAACGGCACTGATCGGGGGCGCGAGTTGCTTACCCGAACGCCAATGGGGAGGTTCGGCGACGTCTCCGAATTGGTCGGAACCGCGCTTTTCTTAGCCAGTGATGCAAGCGCATTTATCACTGGTTCTCACATCGTTGTTGACGGAGGCTTCCTCGCGAGCGGAGTGAACCAATGATCAAACTGCTACCACCGGAAGAGTGTCTGTGGGACCTGGTTTCCTTAGGAGAAGTCATGCTTCGACTCGATCCAGGCGATGGGCGAATTGCGACGACAAGAACCTTTCAGGCCTGGGAGGGCGGTGGCGAGTATAACGTGGCTCGAGGGCTCAAACGCTGCTTTGGGCTTCGAACCGCACACGTCACCAGGTTCGCAGATAATCCGGTGGGCGACCTTCTACGAGACCTGATCTATCAAGGTGGCGTCGACCAATCACTCATGAAGTGGGTCCCGTTCGACGGCATCGGACGTGATGTTCGAAACGGCCTTAACTTCACCGAAAGAGGATTCGGCGTCCGTGCTGCGCTTGGCTGTTCAGATCGAGGTCACACGGCGGCGAGTCAGATGAAGCCCGGAGACATCAATTGGGACGACATCTTTGGCAACAAGAAGTCTCGATGGTTCCATACGGGCGGCATCTTTGCCGCACTAAGCGACACGACTCCCGAAGTCGCCATCGAGGCGATGAAGGCCGCAAAGCGAGGTGGCTCCATCATCTCGTACGACCTGAACTACCGTCCGTCGCTATGGAAATCAATCGGCGGCCAGAAGCGAGCTCAAGAAGTAAACAGGGAGTTGGCAAAGTATGTTGACGTCATGATTGGTAATGAAGAAGACTTCACCGCCTCGCTTGGCTATGAAGTCGAAGGGGCAGGTGCAGACCACTCTCACCTCGCTGTCGAAAACTTCCAGCGCATGATTGATCGATATCGTTCTGATTTCCCAAACACCGCTGTTGTTGCTACCACCCTGCGCACGGCCAAGACGGCCAGCCGCAACGACTGGAGCGCAATCTGCGTCGCGGATGGAACGCTGTACGAAGCTCCTCAATGGAGTGACCTTGAGATTTTTGATCGAGTCGGTGGAGGAGATTCCTTCGCATCGGGTCTGATCTACGGATTGATGTCCGGCAAGGATCCTCAGTGGGCTGTGACCTGCGGTGCTGCCCATGGGGCGCTTGCAATGACAACCCCCGGAGACACCACAATGGTGACCCTCGGAGAAGTTGAACGTGCGATGAAGCAAGGGACTGCCCGGATCGAACGTTAAGGACTGAACGAAAAGGAAATAGCGATGAGTGTTATTGAGAAGTTAAAGGCGTCAAAACTGGTTCCCGTTCTCCGGGCACCCTCCCAAGAAGAAGGTCTGCGCATGGCGCATGCTCTAGTGAGCGGCGGAGTAAAGGTGCTCGAAGTCACGATGACGGTTCCTGGCGCAGTTGAATTGATCGCAACGCTGTCGCAGAGCCTCGAAAGCGACGTTCTAATTGGAGCAGGGACCGTGTTGGAACCTCAGACTGCGGAGAAGTGCGTCCAGGCAGGAGCGCAGTTCATCGTATCTCCGGCCCTGAATCTCGACACCGTGACGTGGTGCAAAGGAGCCGGAATCGCGTGCGCCCCCGGGTGCCTTACCCCCACTGAGATCCTGACCGCGCACCAAGCGGGAGCCGATCTCATCAAAATTTTCCCGGCGGACGCCATGGGAGGACCAAGCTATATCAAGTCGCTGAAAGGTCCATTCCCTCAGATCGAGTTCATGCCCACGGGCGGGGTCAACTTGGCCACAATCCGCAGTTTCTTCGAAGCGGGCGCAGTTGCCGTTGGAGTTGGTTCTAACCTCGTCAACCCTAAATTGAGCTCCGAAGAGATCGCAATCCTGACCTCTGAGTTCATCAAAGCGGCATAATGATATTTAATGCGGGCAACCATTCGCGATGTGGCGGAGGCAGCCGGAGTCTCGGCAATGGCCGTCTCCAAGGTGCTCCACGGAAAGGGCACAAACGTTCGGGTCAGTGACGCGAAGGCTGAGCTGATTCGCAAAGTCGCTCGTGAACTGCACTATCGTCCGAACCAAAACGCGCGAAACTTCCGGAACCAAAAGACCAACCTGATCGGAGTTGTATTCCAGCACTTCGAGGGTCTCACGGATGATAATCCTTACTTGCCCCAAATGCTCAACGGAGTCATGGCTGCCCTCTTCCCCGCCGGATACACGATGGGGATTTGTCCAAGCCTGATTCTTGACGGAAATGCGCCGGCAATTGCCGATGGACGCTTTGATGGAATCCTGTGGGCGAGACCCGATTTCTCGGCAGCGTCGGTCGACAGCTTCCGCTACTGCGGAGTTCCGGTTGTCATGCTCCACGCTCCGACTGGCTCAGCCGAAGGCATCCCCACCTTCTGCGCAAACAACGATCTTGCGATGCAAAGGGTGGTTGACCATCTCTACGATTTAGGTCACCGCAAAGTCGCCTTTGTCATCGACCCTGTACCTCTCCTGACTGCCGAAGGGGTCGCTCGTCGCGCCGCTTTCGAGAGGGCAGCGCAAAGCCGTAACCTAGATTTCGAAGTCCTTGTGGTCGATCAGACCGAGCCAGATCTCACAGCCTACAAGTCAAGCAATCGACCGCACACTGCGCTGATTGCGTACAGCGACACTCAAGCTGGGGGACTCCTGAAAGCGGCCGAGGCTCTTGGTATTGATGTTCCGGGAGAACTCTCGGTGGTCGGCTTCGACTCCTCAACTTTCTGCGAGCGGACCAAGCCGAGACTCACATCGGTGTTCCAACCGGTCGAGCAGATGGCGCGCGACGCCACAAACTACTTGCTCACCATGGTGAACGACGCAGAGTCGACCTGGCGCGAGTCAGGGGCGGTCACGTCGCTTTACGACTGCCATCTCGATGTTCGAGAATCAACCGGCCCCTGCCCTCCGAGCAACTAACCCTTGGGAGGGATTTTCGCGATGATCGTGTTGCCGCGTCCTTTGTCGTTGGCGTAGCTCTGAATTGTCCAAAAGTCGCTCAGATTATCGCCGTCAACAACCGTGCCGCTATAGTCACCCCAAGCTCCACCCTCTGTCGGTGCAATCCCTTCCGCGAGTCGGAAAATTTTCGGACTGAGCCAGGACGTGTCAGATTTCTTAAACAGAGCCGCCCGGGCGCTGATGCTCATTTCAGGACCTGTTTCTTGGAATCCGACCAACACGTCGCCTGCCTTGTTGGCAGCCATAGTCGTCTCAATGTAGCTGTTTGTCGGGTGACTGAGCCATCCGCTCTGAACCCGGGTTCCGTCAAGGGCAAACTTGTTGAATTGAACACCAGCGCGTCCGCTGATGTTGACCGCCTGCGAGAAGTAGATGTATCCCCCGATCAGCTGGAGGTTCTTGGGATTTCGGTCCCCTGAGGCAGTTCGCTTATCTGTCCCCTTCATCGGAGAAGCTGGCGGCCATCCAAAGTATTTGAACCCGTGGGGCTTCCGAGTTTGAGAGACAACAACTGGCTCCCCTTTATCATCTTCACCCACTCTAGAGATGACGATGTCCTTGTCGGTGAGGTCAACGAAGATAAGGTCCGAAAGTGGATCGAGTGTGTTGACTGGGTGACCGATTGAGCCCTTAAAGTGCCAAACCTTCGCGGGCTTACCCTTTTTTACATCAGCCGCTTTCAAAACAAAGTTTCGCTCATCGCCACCTGGGAATGAATATCCAACCCAAGTCCGACTGAAACCAATCCCGCCGCCATCAACGCCGTTCGGAGCAGGGACAGGATAAGTGTTCCAAGCACCTCTGGGATCAGCGGTTTCACTCGCAGAGATGTTTACTGGTTTAACCTTCTCTTTGTCCCAATACACCCACAAATCGAAACAGAAGAATCGGTTATGCGGATCGTAATACATCTTGGGATCAATGCCGTCGTTGAACTCTCGCTGTGGAACGCCGTCGACGTAGTTGCCCTTCTTGTCATAAATGACAATGCCACTGTTCGTTCCGTGGAGCACATAGCCCCCTCCCACAACCACCTGCGGATCAACTTGCCGGTTTCCGTCCATTGACCCATCGAAGAGCAGAACTGAACCGACGGTTCTCGGGTTGCCGCCCTGGACACGTTTCTTGGCCGTTCCGCCTTTGTTAAACGACGCGTTCCGCATCGGTGTAATGGTTTCGACTCGGGATGGCTTGATCACGTCCTGAGTGGCGAGAAGCAGCGCGAGAGTTGCAAGCATGAGTTGCAGTTTAACCGTTAGGTAGCATCGGGGAATGACAAAGTTGTCACGACGTGACCTCCTGGGCGCGGCAGCAATCGCCCCACTCACAACCCAATCTCGTGCGACCGGCGTGCCGAATCTTATCAAGCGGGATGCGCCAGAGGTGTATTCGGGTAGAGAATTGGAATACATCGGGATGCCGGTGGGAGGCTGCTTTGCCGGTACCGTCTATCTCGGCGGCGACGGACAGCTTTGGAACTGGGACATTTTTAACCGAGGTCAAGTCGGGACCGTAACGCAAAGCGGTGTGGTGTTCATGGGGGATAACCTTCGGGAGCAAGATGGTGCGAACTACGTCCGACCTCCCCATCAACAGAGCCCTTTCCGACAACGGTTTGATCTATTCGTAGAAGACGATAAGCAGCCCAATCGAGCCATCCCCACCGGATTGGGCGTCAAGTTTGGAAAGGTCTCATTCCGAGGCGAGTATCCCGTCGGAAAGGTGAAGTACCGAGGTGCGGATCACGAAGTCGAAATGGACCTAGAGGCCTTCTCTCCGTTCATTCCTCTCGACATTGATCGATCCTCCTACCCGGCAACGACAATGACCTACACGGTCAAGAACACAGGAACAAAAACAGAGTCCTACCGACTTGTCTATGCCTTCGATAACCCGGTTTTGGTGTACTCGAAGCGTAACCGCAGCGACTTCAATCTCGAGGCCAAGGTGAATGACCACGGTGTTCTTGCCCTCGCCACAAAGAAGTCGAGCCTTTCTTCGAATCGCCCCGATGTGTTGGTCGAGGACTGGTCCTCTGGCACCTATGGCACGTGGGCCGCATCTGGAACCGCTTTTGGCAACAAGCCTCGACGCGTGAGCGAACTTCCCTCATACATGGGCTCCGTCGATGCAGGAACTGAGTTTGTGGTGAACAGCCACCAGAACCGCAACGGTGAGGACGTGGTGGTTGCCGACCAGCACGTCGGAACGCTTACTTCTGCGCCATTCTCAGCGACTCACGACTATCTGAATATCCGTGTCGGGGGAGGCTCCGGCTGCCGAATCTTCGTGATGGGTCATCCCGAGCTGGCTGTCTCAGGCGATAACTCGAACAGAATGGTTTGGAAGGCAATTCCCATCGCGAAACTGCGTGGAAAGAGCATCCAACTTGTTATTGAGGACACCGTACGGGGCGGTTGGGGCCAAATCGGGGTTGGAGAAATCTATCAGTCCGACACTGTTCGGGGCGGTCGATCTTTGGAGGGGTTGCAAGATTTTGGCTCGTTCGCCGTTGAAGTTCTCGACGGTGCAAAAACCGTAGTCCAAGGTGACGAAATTCGTGTGGAGAAGTCTTTCACCCTTGCCCCAGGCGAAACACGAGAAGTGACCTTCTTGATTGGTTGGAACTTCCCAAACAGGCCCGACGGTCTGCCAGGAACCCGCCACTGGTATGCCACCCGCTGGCAAAATGCCTCCGAAACTCTCGCCGACATCCGCCGCAACTTTTCCGATCTAAGAGACAAAACGCGGCTCTGGAATCGAACTTGGTACAACTCCACGTTGCCCCACTGGTTCCTCGACAGGACGTTTTTGAACTTGGGCACATTGGCGACCACCACGTGCTACCGATTCGACAAAGAGGGGCGCTTCTACTTCAGTGAGGGAATTGGTTGTTGTGCCGGAACCTGCACCCACGTTTGGGGATACGCCCAAGCAATCGCCTACATCTTTCCGCAAGTCGAGCGATTCCTTCGATCGGAGATTGACTTTGGACGATTCATCCGGTCAAACGGTGCGATTGATTACCGGGGTGAGTACGCAGCTTCGGTAGCCCACGACGGACAGGCATCCTGCATCCTGCGCTTCTACCGGGAGCATCAAATGTCGGCGGATGGCAAGTTCCTCAAGAGCCGGTACAAAGAGGTCAAATCGGCTTTGGAGTTCCTTATTCGGGAGGACAAGGATCAGGACGGACTTCTCGAAGGAGCCCAATACAACACACTTGATGCCGCATGGTTCGGGAAGATGGCGTGGATCAGCTCGCTGTACATCGCCGCTCTCAGGGCAGGCGAAGCGATGGCCAAAGAGATGGGCGACACGTCCTTTGAGGCGAAGTGCCGCGAGATGGCGGAGAAGGGTTCGTCCAACATGGTCAAAGAACTCTACAACGGCGAGTACTTCATTCACAAACCGGACGCCAATCACCCCGAAGCGAATAACACGAACGACGGATGTCACATTGATCAGCTGTACGGCCAGTTCTGGGCGCACCAGCTTGGTCTTCCCCGTGTTGTCCCCCAGCGAGAGGGCAAGCGAGCGATGGCGGCGTTGTTCAAACACAGTTTCCAGCCCGATGTCTGGGAATATCGGCGCAAGGTTAGAGGAATCACTGGCGGACGCTGGTACGCGATGCCCGGTGAAGGCGGTCTCATCATGTGCACCTTCCCGAGAGGCGGCGCAGATCGGGCGACCGGCAAAGGAGGAGATAGCTGGGCCGCCGCTTATTTCAACGAATGCATGAGCGGGTTTGAATACCAGGCTGCCGCAAACATGATCCACGAAGGACTTGTTGATGAAGGCCTCACCGTGGTTCGGGCGATCCACGACCGATACCACCCGTCTCTGCGCAATCCTTACAACGAAGTCGAATGTAGCGACCACTACGGGCGGGCAATGGCGTCGTTCGGCTGCTACCTCGCTCTCACTGGTATGCAGATCAATTCACCTTCGGATGTATTCAGTCTCTCACCTAAAAGTAAGGGACCCCTCACCTGCGCGTTTGTCGACGGATCTGGATGGGGAACCGCCAAATATGAAGGTGGAAAAGCCACCCGCGAGTACGCCTACAAAGTCCCCGTTTAGGGATTGAATCGGTGGCTCTCGGGTGCCCAAGGCAGCGGGAATGTCGGCGTTGGGAAGATGCTGAGGAGGAAGATCACGATCATGGCACCTACGAGCGCCAAGATCTTCCTCAGCTTGGTCCAAGACGTGTGGAAGAACGCGACATAGATTCCTATTCCGATCCAGTCGATCAACACATCGCTCATCCTTCCACCCCTTCCCGCAACGTAGACCTGATGCAGTTCATCGAAAAGGGCGTAGGCAGCGGCAACTCCCGCCGCCCACTGAAGTCCTTTGGGCTTGGTTGAGAGCACTTTGTACAGGAGCCAAGCGAGCAGAGCGAACTCTGTCGCGTGCCAGCCCTTCACGAAAATCCACCAGACTGATTTCCAGACTGACTCAAATCCGGCTTGGGAAACACTAACTGGCCCGGATACTTTGGCAACAGCGCCAGAGAGCTGGCGGATCGTCACAACTCCGCTGGAAGTGGCAAAGATGAAGCCCGCCCAAAGCAATGCTCCCCAATATTGCGGTTTTCTCTCCTGCGCCACGGTAGTTGCATTCTATCATTCATGCCCCCACGCGGTAATCTCGGCAGACGCATGGGACACGTCCGGCCAACCGATGAACAGTTTTTCCGCACCATGATCCGGTTGCGGCACGTGGAGAAGGCGCTCTCTGACCTGTCTGCAAGCGGTCAGCTTCGAGGTTCGCTCCACCTTTGCGAAGGCCAGGAGGCCTGTCCTGCCGGAGCTTGTGCCGCTCTGGAGAAAGAGGATTACTTAACGGCAACCTATCGGGGGCACGGCTATGTGCTGGCAAAAGGGACCTCTCTGGATAAGCTGATCGCCGAAGTACTTGGTCGCTCAACGGGGCTCTGCAAGGGCAAGGGTGGCAAGATGCACCTGTTCGATCAGGAATTCGGTGTTCTCGGTACCAACGGCATCGTTGGCGCTGGTGTGGGAACGGCTTGCGGTGCCGCACTCGCCTCGAAACTGGACGGGACCAACCGCGTCGCAATGACGGTCTTCGGGGACGGAGCGAATAACCAAGGGCACTTGATGGAATGCTGGAATATGGCGGTTTTGTACAAGTTGCCCGTCATTTTCTTCTGCGAAAACAATCTCTATTCAGAAATGACACCGCTATCGCGCTCGCACGGAAACATCAATCTGTCAGAGCGGGCGCGTGGCTTTGGTCTCCACACGGAATCGGTAAACGGTAACGATCCGCACGCCGTGTTCGAAGTCGTCTCAAAAACCGCTGATCGGGCTCGCCAAGGTCAGGGGCCAACGTTTATCGAAGCAATGACCTACCGAACGACAGGTCACTATCAAGCCGACTCAGGAACGGCGTACCGCACAAAGGAGGAAGTAGAGGACTGGCGATCAAGGTCGCCGATACTCCTCCTGAAACAAAGAATTGGAGCGATAGCCGAGGAGATTGAAGCCGAAGAACTCGCCATCGTCCAGGCATCGGTTACAAAAGCACTGTCGGAGCCAACTCCCAATCCGAATCAGGCGATGACGGAGGTGTTCGCATGAGCAAGATGTCATTCGTCCAAGCGTGCAACGCGGGCCTGCGACAAGAACTTCATCGTGATCCCAGTGTCTTCCTGATGGGCGAGGATATTGCTCACTACGGAGGTATGTTCCGTGTTACCGAAGGGCTCTTGGAGACCTTTGGAGAGAACCGAGTCATCGACACCCCGATCAGCGAATCAGGGTTTATGGGAATGGCGCTCGGTGCCGCACTTGCTGGAAAGCGTCCCGTCGCCGAGCTCATGTTCATCGACTTCGGATTGGTCGCAATGGACCAGATTCTGAACAATATTGCAAAGACTCACTACATGAGCGGCGGTAGCTGCCCTGTCCCGATGACCATCATCACTCAGGGTGGAGGCTATCGAGGTGCGGCGGCTCAGCATAGCCAAATGCTCGAAGCCCTGTTCCTTCACTTGCCAGGAATCAAAGTGGTTCTACCTTCCAATCCCGCCGATGCGAAGGGATTGATGGCGGCGGCGATTCGTGATGATAACCCGGTGGTCTTCATCGGTCACAAACAACTCTTTGGCAAGCAAGGAGAAGTTCCAGATGGCGAGCATTTCATCCCACTCGGTACATCTAATGTGGTTCAGAAGGGTTCCGAAGTTACCATTCTGACTTACTCGTTCACAGTTGATCTTGCTCTGAAAGCCGCGGAAGCTTTCCCCGGAAAGGTCGAAGTCGTTGACCTGAGAACCCTCAATCCTCTGGACTGGGAAACGATTTCTGCATCGGTAAGCAAGACCCACCGCGTCATGATTGCCCACGAAGCGCATGGTCGGTGCTCGGTCGCATCGGATCTAGCTGGTCAGATCCAGCATCGCCTCTTTGATGAACTCGATGCGCCTATCGAAATCGTCTCTGCGCTGGATGCTCCGATTCCATTCGCCCTCGAACTTGAAAACGAAGTGCTTCCCACCGCAACGCGAATCGAAGCGAAGCTCCGGGAGATGTTGGCGTAATGCTCGCGCTGGTCACTGGGGCGGCGCAAGGGATTGGCAAGGCGATCGCCGATAAGCTGCGCCAAGACGGTCACCAAGTGATCGGAGTCGATCGGCAAGCTGGTGTCGAAGCGCAACTTGATCTCACCGACCTAGAAGGCATTCCGGCGTTCATTGATCAGCTTCCAGAATGCCCGCAAATCTTGGTCAACGCCGCCGGAATCTGCCTGACCCGTCCGTTCTTTGAGGTTGAGCAACCTGGCTTTGCTAGGATGCAGACGATCAACGTTCAAGCACCCCTGGTGCTCATTCAATCCGTTGCGGCGCGCCTGGTCAAAGAAGGCAAAAGTGGCTCGTTCGTCAACATCACCAGCAATTCCGCGTTCATGCCCAAGCTTGAGCAATTGGACTACGCCGCCACCAAAGCCGCGCTGATCTCGATCACCAAATCTGCTGCTCTGAGCCTCGGTCCCCACGGAATCCGCGTTAATGCCGTAGCGCCTGGAATCACGAATACTCCGCTCACTCAAGGCATCGCCCAACAGCGGGCCGACATTCGGGGCGTTTCTCCTGAGGAAACCCTTGCTCCCGTGGTCAACGCGCTCCCTCTGAAAAGAATGGCGGAACCTCATGAGATCGCCGAAGTAATCGCTTTTCTCGCCTCCGACGCCGCAAGCTATGTCACTGGACAGACCTATGTCGTTGATGGCGGGCAATGGATGAGATAAGAAATGGCGTTTAATGGACTTTGGCATGCGAGCTTTACCGTCTCGGACATGGAGGCGTCGCTTGAGTTTTATTGTGGGCTACTCGGAATGGAGCTGCATCACCAGCAGATTCAGCACAACGAGTACACATCCAAGCTGGTCGGCTTCCCGGACGCTCACTTAAAGGTAGCAATGCTGCGCATTCCTAATGCCTTCGTAGGACCTTCCAATCACCATCTGGAACTTGTAGAGTACGTTCACCCGCGCGGAGAAAAGACGGATGTTACAACGAACCGCCCTGGCGCACCCCATCTCGCGTTTATCACCGACGACATTCACACCGATTATGCACGTCTCGCGGCAGCTGGAGTTAGGTTCAAAGCTCCTGAG
The DNA here is from genome assembly GCA_903927345.1 of uncultured Armatimonadota bacterium. GTDB lineage: Bacteria > Armatimonadota > Fimbriimonadia > Fimbriimonadales > Fimbriimonadaceae > Fimbriimonas. The sequence continues at coordinate 72,762 of CAIYMO010000032.1, forward strand.
CCTGTTGCAATCGAGCAGGGCGTGAACAAAGGCGGATTCACGGTCTACTTCCTGGACCCCGACGATATCACCCTCGAAATGCTGCAACCTCCCGCCGGTCGCCCATGGGGATCGGTCAACGGTATCGAACTGTCGAAGCCATGACAAAGCTTGTTCTGAGAACTCGAGAGCAGGAGACGTTTGAGAACGCCCTCGCCTGGCAAATCGAAGACTTCCGAAAGGTCCGGCCCGATATCGAAATCGAAGTAGTCGCCAAGCCGATCAGCGAGCACATGTACGAAATGGTAACCCGTAAAGGTGCCAGCAACGGAGGAGGCGACCTTTTCTTGTGTTGCACGGACTGGCTGCCAGAAGCCTTCGCAGAAGGACTGATTGAGCCTCTCGACGCATTCGACCTCCCCGCAGATTGGCCCAGCGGCTGGCATCCCGCCATGCAAAAACTGGTCTATCAACAAGATCGTCTCATCGGGATTCCCTGGCACGATGGTCCCCAGATGTTCATCTACATTAAGCACATTTTTGAGGACCCGAGCCACATCGCACAGTTCGAGGCGAAGTATGGCTGGAAGCTGGACGTGCCCAAGACATGGGACCAGTTCCGCCAAGTTGCCGAGTTCTTCACCCACCCCGAGAACGATGAATGGGGTTGCATCTGCGCGGGCTATACCGACGGTCACAACAATGTCTATGACTTCCTGATCCAACTCTGGAGCCGAGGTGGAACGCTTCTCGACGCAGACGGCGAGCCGCGATTCCACGAACAGGCCGGCATTGACGGTCTCAACTATCTGCGAGATCTCTATCGCGACTTCATGCCCCCCGCTGCTCTCAATCTCGGCAGTGTGGAGGCAGGAGACTACTTTGCGAAAGGGAACGTAGCCATGATGTGGAACTGGTGTGGCTTCGCTGCTGTGTGTGAAATGCCTGAGTACAGCAACGTGGTAGGCAAAATTGGGCTCGCCCCGTTGCCTGCCGGTCTGAATTCAGTCTCCCTCAACATCTATTGGGCGATGACGGTGACTTCAGGGTGCCAGGACAAGGCTGCTGCGTGGGAGTTCATGAAGCACATTAGTCACCCGCACTGCGACAAAGTGACGAGCATGGTCGGAGCTAATGGAACGCGGCTCAGCACGTGGCGAGACCCCGAAGTTCAGGCAAAGTATCCGCACTATAAAATTATTGAAGAAGTTCATGGTCAGACCCTGACCCTCCCGGCAATCCCCGAATACAACCTTGTGAACGATTGCATTTCTGGGGCGGTCGACGCCGTGCTCCATCGGGGATTGGACCCTGCGGAAATGCTCCAAGCCGCTGCCGATGCGGCCCGAGTTCATCTCGAGATGTCGGGGAGGCTAAAACGGAACTAAACCAGCGTCCCCTTATGCCGAAAATGCTCCGGCCCATCGTGAGTATCGGCGCGGGCGGAATTGTCCAGAACGCTCACTATCCGGCCTACCAAAAGGCTGGATTTCGGGTTGCTAAGACGTTCGACCCCAACCCTGACTCTGCAACGAAAGCTGCTCAGATGGTCGGCACTGAAGTCTCCACCAGCCTCGCCTCAGCAGCCGGCGTTGAAGGGGCTGTTTTTGACGTAGCTATCCCCGGTTCGGCAATTGCTGATACGCTACGTCAGCTCCCGGATGGAGCATTTGTGCTCATCCAAAAGCCCCTCGGCGAGACGCTTGAACAGGCCGAGCAAATCGTCTCCCTCTGTGACGAAAAGGGTCTGAAAGCCGCCGTAAACTTTCAACTCAGATGGGCGCCATACATGCTCGCCTTACAGGACCTCATCCACAAAGGAAAACTGGGTGAAACCCACGAGCTAGAGTTCAAGATCAACGTTCACACGCCATGGGCAGAATGGAGCTTCCTCGAAAAGGCCCCCCGCATGGAGATGGTCTACCACTCAATCCACTACCTCGACTTCATCCGCCATCTTTGGGGAGAGCCGAGGACGGTTAAAGCGCATTCGATCAAAGACCCAAGCTCTCCAAAGCTAGAGTCAACAAGGAGCACAATAATCCTTGACTACGGCGATAATCGCCGAGCGCTCGTACAGACCTATCACGGGCATACGGCACCTCCAGGCCACCAAGAGTCGTACCTGCGGCTCGAGGGCAACGAGGGAGCTGCGTGGGTCCAGATGGGCCTGAACATGAACTATCCCAAAGGGGAGGAAGATCGATTTGAGTATTGGCAAAGCGGAGACGCTGCATGGACTTCGGTCGAGCTCAGTGGAAGCTGGTTCCCAGATGCATTCGTTGGTCCAATGGCTGCGATGATGATTTGGGCGGAAGGTGGGCCTGCTCCCTCAACAGAGGTCCACGATGCGTTGCGAACCATGCAACTCGTCGACGCCGCATATCGGAATTCGGATCAACGTGGGACCACACTAGGTTTCTGACCCAAACGTCCTAATCTGGAACCCCCTACCCCGCAATCCCGTTCCTGAGTAAGATGAATCCGAACGTGGCACTGGTTTCAATCAATAATCTCACCGTGCGGTACGGGGCTTTTACCGCCCTCGACGACTTTTCCTGCCAGATAGAGGAGGGCTGCACCGGTCTTTTGGGTCCAAACGGAGCCGGAAAAACAACGCTTCTCAAAACGCTTCTCGGTTTCATCACTCCGACAAGCGGTGGTGGAAATGTCCTCGGACTGGATCTCTACAACGGAAACAAAGAGATTCGACAAAAGATTGGGCTGATGCCAGAGCAGGATTGCCACATCCCCGGGCTCACGGCTGTCGGTTTCGTTGCCTACGCAGGCGAGCTCGCCGGAATGCCGGCTGACCAGGCTCTTCGCCGTGCCCACGAAGTACTTGAGTATTGCGGGCTTGGTGAGGCTCGCTACCGAAATGTCGAGACCTACAGCACGGGTATGAAGCAGCGTATTAAGCTCGCCCAAGCCATGATCCATGGCCCCAAGCTACTTCTGCTCGACGAGCCAACCAATGGTCTAGATCCCAAGGGCCGAGAGGAAATGCTCGATCTCATCAAAGACATTTCTCACAACAAAGGCGTCAACGTTCTGATCAGTAGTCACCTCCTTCCCGACATCGAACGTGTTTGCGACCGGGTCGTCGTGGTGCTGCGCGGCAAGCTGGTCAGTCAAGGGACCATTCGTGATCTCAAGCGGATCGAGGGACAGCCCCTCGACGTCGATCTACGCGAATCAAATGAATCATTTCTTACAAGTCTTCGTGCTAAAGGGGCACAGGCAGCTCCCACAACATACACAACCGTTCGAGTGCAGGTTGCCGGGACTCGAGAGCACGCGATGAACACGATCCTTCAAAGTGCCAAGGAATCAGGCGCGCAAGTCCGCGGCGTCAAACTTGCCGAACGATCACTTGAGGAAGCCTTCCTGACGGCGGTGCAAGCATGAGCAATTCTCCAATCGCCGATCTCAGCTATCGCCACTATGATGGCCCCCTTACCGGCGTGAGCAAGCGCTGGTGGAGTATTGCTAAGATGACGATGCAAGTCGCCACAAAGCGACGAGGCTTCTGGGGTTGGAGTCTGTTCTCCGCCTGGTGGTTCTTCATTCTCCTCGCCATTTTCTGGTTCGCCGATAACGTCCTTGGGAATATTACGGGTCAGGCATCGGGCGCAAATCTCTTCTTGAAGCAGATCGTTTGGAAAGACCAGTTCCTCCACGGATACTCATTCAGCCAGCTGATTCTCATGATCATCACTCTGATGATTGGTGTGGGATCCATCGCGAATGACAACCGGGCGAACGCGCTCCTGGTCTATCTGAGCAAGCCATGCTCAAGGTTCGACTACGTCTTCGGAAAGTGGCTAGGAATCTTCATTCTGATCAGCCTGGTCTCGTTCGTACCCATGATGATCTTCTGGCTGTATGGATTCATGAGCTTCCAGCAGTACGGCTTCTGGAGTAGTGCGCCGTGGCTTCCCATCAAGCTGGCCGCGATGTCCATGTGCAGCGGAGCGCTGCATGCCTCCGTCGGACTAGCGATCAGTTCAATGTTCAACCAAGGCAGGCTCGCTGGTGCAACCTATGCGGGGATCTACTTCATCTCCAACATCTTCACCAAGGTTGTTGGCGGCTTCTACGTATTCTCAGTTCGCCGAACGGGTCAAACCGGCAGCGTCCTCAAGCAGTTCTTTTATGCCTCGATTGATGGAATTCAGATCGGTCTCTCGAAGGTCTTCCTCGGGACAGAGGGGTCGCTGATCCTGCCCTTCATGGCACCGCCACCTCGTAATGGTCGCCAACTAACTACTGCCGAAATCATCGTTGGATCGCCAAGTGCGGCTTGGATCCTCCCTGTCTTCCTTGTCGTGGTTGTCGGAGGATTTGCGATCGCATATTCAAGAATCAAGGCAGTGGAGGTGGTCGGATGATCCAGATCACAAACGCCTCACGATGGTATGGCCAGATCATCGGCGTCAACGACATCACCTGTGAAATCGGACCGGGAATTACTGCCCTCCTCGGCATGAACGGAGCCGGCAAGAGCACCCTGATGCGACTGATCACTGGTCAGATGAACCCAACAACCGGATCAGTCAAAGTCTTCGGTGAGGAGCCATTTGACAATCCAAACGTCTTCCGCAAACTGGGCTACTGCCCCGAGATCGACAATTTCTATGAGTACATGAACGGCGTGGAGTTCGTGACCTATATGGCCGAGATGGCAGGATACAGCCGATCCGAAGCCAAGAAACGGGCTCTAGAAAAAATCGAAATGGTCGGCATGGCGGATCGAGTGAAGAAGCCCATCAAGGGCTACTCGAAGGGAATGCGACAGCGAATCAAACTCGCTCAGGCGATGGTTCACGACCCAGAGATCATCCTTTTGGACGAGCCGCTGAATGGTCTTGACCCTGTCGGTCGGCACGAGTTCCTCAGTGTCCTTGGTCATTTGTCCGAAATGGGCAAGACAATCATCGTTTCCTCGCACATCTTGTACGAAGTGGAGCAAATGACTCGCTCGATTCTGCTGCTTCACCGAGGCAGGCTTCTCGCCACGGGTGATCTGCGAGTCATCAGAGATCTGATTGACAAGTATCCGCACAAGGTCCGAATCGAAACACCGAAACCACGCGAAGTCGCCGGAAAGCTGACCCAACTCTCTGGAGTCGTCAGCGCGAAAGTTGACGATCGCAACGAAGTCATCAATCTTGAAGTGAATAACCCTAACGAGTTCTATGAAGTGCTTAGCCGCTTGGTGCTGGAAGATGGTCTGCCCATCCTCAGCTTTACGAGCCCCGACAACAACCTGGAATCAGTGTTCCAGTATCTGGTGGAGGGCTAAATGTTAGTCGCATTCCGATATCTGTTGCGAGAGGAGCTCCGGTTCCGAAAGCTGTTGCCTTGGCTCGTTCTTTCCTTCTTCGCCTTCCTTTTCGCGCTGAACTGGAACCGATTCGCGCCTGAGGCAACCGCGGTCGACAAATACGTCAATGTCATCAATCTGTTGATCTTCCGTTTGTTGCCGCTCTCGGCAGCAATCTATTCCACGATGATCATCGCTCAAGAAGTTGAGCAGAAGACGATCGTTTATCTGCTCACCCGCCCCATCCCTCGGTGGCAGCTGATCATTGGACGATGGGCGGCAACCGCTACGACGGTCGTCGTGATCGCTGGGTTGGGATTGGTTGCAGCGCACCTCGGCTCAAAGGGAGGAATGTCGTTCATCCTCCGCGATCTGTTGGCCCTCGCCCTCGGTGCAGCGGCATACACATCGCTGTTCATGTTCATCACTCTGCTCTTCAACCGAGCCTTGATCATTTGTGTCTTGTTTGCATTCGGCTGGGAAAGCTCAGTGCCAAACTTGCCAACGGGCCTCCAGGGTCTGTCGGTACTGTCCCACATGCAAGCGATCGCCAAGCACCCAGATGGTGTCCAAAGTGGCGGGCAGGTGCTCGACCTGATCGCAGGTCTTCTCGGCAAAACAGACATGAACCCGCTCACATCGGGATTCGGATTGTTGGTCTTCTCGGTGGTAATGGTTGGCCTTTCCGCCTACTGGTTCAGCACCCACGAGTTCATTCCAAGAGAAGACTCAGAATAGAAGCACGCACGGGGCAAGCCGCTAGATCAGGATGCTTGCCCCGATGTTTTCCGACAGCGTTTCAAAATTGCGTTCTGGCTCACCTGCGCTCTGCCTCGAAACCGGGTAAACCTACGAGCAGGCGCGAAAATGGCGAGATTTGAAGTTTCAAACGACTACCTTCAACGGTTCCTTGTGGATTTGTTGAACACCCAGTCTCCCACCGGCGACACCGAGTACGGCATCGGGTTCATCGAATCCGAGCTCATGGGTCTGGGCGTAACAACCGAGCGAACGAAGAAAGGCGCACTCATCGCGCACCTTGAAGGGCTGCGGTCTACGGCACCTCGGGCGTTGACCGCCCACGTCGATACCCTCGGGTTCATGGTCAAAGAGATCAAGCCGAACGGACGGCTCAAGCTCAAGGCGCTCAACGGCATCAACTGGCCGACCACCGAAAGCGAGGGCGTCACGATCTCGACCGCTGGCGGACGGCAGATTCGCGGTTCAATCGTCCTTGAGAACGGCGCTGCCCACGTCAACAAAGAAGCCGGCACGAAGCCACGTAACGCTGATACGCTCGAAGTTCGACTTGATGAGCGAACAACGAAAGCGGAAGAAACCCGTTTCCTCGGCATCTCCGTCGGAGACTTCGTCAACCTTGATCCTCGCACCGAAATCAGCGAGTCAGGATTTATTCGCTCCCGATTCTTGGACGACAAGGCGTGCGTCGCCTGCCTCCTCGCGGCAATCGAAGGCATCCAGAAGAGCGGATTGACTCCCGTCCAAAAGACCACGATTCTGTTCTCCAACTTCGAGGAAGTGGGCCATGGCGGTATGGATTCGCTCCCGAGTGACTTGGCAGAGATGGTCGTGCTTGATATGGCATGCATCGGCGAAGGCCAGTCTGGAACCGAATACAACTGCTCAATCTGCCTTGCCGATTCCTCTGGTCCTTACAGCAAAAACCTGAGCGACAAGCTCCGGGGACTTGCCTTCCACCGAGGAATCGAGCTCATCCCCGACATTTATCCCTACTACGGCTCCGACGGCTCCGCATACTGGCGCAGCGGCGGCGGCGCCGAGGTCGCTCTCATTGGTCCGGGAGTCGATACTTCGCACGGCTACGAGCGAACGCACATCGAGGCACTCCGAGACACAGCTCAGCTGATCGCCGAGTATCTCATCGAAGAATAAGATTCGGTAGGGTGCCCCCGTGTTGGAAACCCACACGGGGGCGCTGACTTGCTAGCTCCACACTTTGGAGATCTCAGGCATTCGAGGGCTGAGGTGCTGAGTCAGAACGTCGCGGTAATCATTAACCGGCTTCAGGTCACCAACTTCATCAACCTGATCCTTTCCGATTCCGGGCCAGATGCCATCGATCTTGCCTCCGTTCACTCCGTTGAACACCATCATCACGGAAGCCCGACCGTGGTCAGTTCCGAGACCCGCGTTCTGCTGGATCCGGCGACCAAATTCGGTCATGATCACGACGGTCGTGTTCTTCCGCTTCTCACCAAGGTCTGTTAGGAAGGCATCGACATTGTTCGCCACCGATGCAAGGTTCGAGGCGTGAATTCCTGTATCTGAACCCTGGGCGACATGGGTATCCCAACCGGTCGTTTCGAGGCAAGCGATTTCCATTCCCAGCGATGACTTGATGAGAGCCGCCACCTCGCGCAAACCATTTCCCAAATAGTCAGTGGCGTAAGTCGCACCGCTGAGGGGCTTGTAGTTTTTGGGATCCAGCTGCTCAATCTTCTTCAGCGCATCAAGGGTCTGCTGTCCCGCCCGATGGACCAGCGAGTCACCTTCCGTTTTGTACATGGTCTTGAGGCTCTTGAGAAAAGCATCATCGGTTTTCAAACTGAAATCAGTCACCGACTGCACGACGAGTGGCGAAGGCGCGCCCCGCAGAGAATCTGGCATCGTGTCCGCCCAGGCAACCGATCGCAAGGGTCCGTCCTGTTCCGATTGAGTCATCGACAGATATCTTGCGAGCCAACCGCTTGGAGTACCCGAGTGCCCAGTAGCTGCTCCAAGTTCCATCGCAAGCATGGCCTCAAAGTGTGACCGAGTGCGATCCTTGGACCCGACTGCTGGAGTCAAGCACAGCTCACCCGTGTCGTACCACTTCTTAAATGGCTTAAGCGAAGGGTGTAGCCCAAAATAATCGTTGAGCTTTTCCAACTTTGCCACGGGAATCCCCAGCGACGGTCGAGCCTTGTAATACTCGTCGTCCCCAAAAGGAACCATCATGTTCAGTCCATCCGAACCGCCTCGGAGGAAGATCACGACCAAATTGTGATCCTGATGTCCGAGTTTGACCTGGCTCAGGGCAGAGCCCGAAAACAACCAAGGAATTAGACCCGCAGCACCGACTTTGAGGGCCGACCGGCGGCTCATCGCTTGCTCAAAACTGGAACAGTGTTTCATACAAATATCACGCGTACTGGAAGTCTGGGGTGGCGAGTTGTCTTGCCATCAAGTCGGCATTGGGAGCTTTGACAAAGGTGTTTGGGATCTTGCCATGGGCCAAATCGTACACAAACTGCCATCGAGGGAGCATGTTCGTAGCCCAGCTCAATTGGTCGACTGGGTAACCATCCGGAAGTGGCCATTCGTACATCGGTTGCCCCATCCTGCGCAGGTGCCCTTGCAACGCGGGACCGCCGTCTGTTGCTGCACCGGATACTCGAAGCGAGGCGCAGATCAGCTCAAACGGGCGTCGCATAATCGGTGGTCCATCGACGAGTGCGGAAGATGTGAGAATGGGTCGCACCATCTTCAAGATCTCGCCCTGCGACGAAACGAACTGGCTCAGCACCTCCGCCTCAAGTTCTTGGTTCTGTCCACCCGTGAAGAACTTGACGAGCTTCGTTGCCAAATACTTCCCGGTCTCTTTGTGACGAACAAGGTGATCCACCACCATTTCGCCATCCTTGATTCCTCCACCAGCAGGCACATCGAGTCCAAAGACATGCTTGGGGCCGTCGTCGTGAGCCGATTTGTCGAACCGGAAGGAACCACGCGCTCGTAGCGTTTTGCTTACCCAGATCGAACGATCTTCCATCATCCATCCCGTCAAACATCGCGCCAGTTCTTGAATGTCTTTTTGGGTGTAGCCTCCATCAATCCCTAGCGTATGGAGCTCCATCAGCTCCCGAGCGTAGTTTTCGTTTGGGTGTGCTTTGCTGTTCCGATTGTTATCGAGATAGACCAGCATTGCGGGCGATTTCGACATCGCCTTTGCCATGTCCCCAAAATTGCCTAAGGCGAACTTCCGGATGATTTGTTCTTCCTCGTTGCCCTTGAAGAAGGTGCCATCCACCTTGCCCGCATAGATGTTAAAGTGATTACTCCAGAAGTCGACAAGTCGCTCTTTGAGCTGGTTGTGCGAGTAGGTTGCCCGAAGAATCGCCGCGCTCTGAAGTTGTTGCGTGACACGGCCCCGGGGGAGCTCCATAAGCTCAAAGGGGTGCATTCGGATGCAGTCTAGCGACTGGAGTTGTAACGTCAGCTCAAGAGGTTCATCAAAGTCAGCCTTAAGCTGACGCTCAATGTATTCCTGTTCGCCCAAGGAAGCAAACCGATCTGCCTCCTCAACGGACCAACCGAACGTCAGTCGATCAATGATTCTCGCCGAGCGATCTTTAGGCTTCGCACGGAACTCCGGTGCAGGTTTTCGTCGGCGCGCTTCCGTGGCAAGTCGTCCACAACCCGCTACAGCCAGTCCTCCGGCGGCCAAAAGAGCGTCTCGGCGAGAAATCATTGTTAAGCCACCTCGTTAACAGTTTGGCTCTTCAGGGCTGCCTTCAGGCCAGCGCCACCGCCGACAACCATCATCAGCGGAGCAAAGAGGAACCAGCCAAGAACCGGGAGGAGCCCAGCAACCACCAGATACCAAGATGCCTTGCCGTACGAGGCAAACTGGGACTCTTGTTGGTTGGTCAGGTCCTGAATCCTTTGGGCGGCAAGCTTTGCCACTCCAGATGCACCGACCATGACGCAACCCAAGTAGCCCGACATGATGAGCATTCCCACGAGCTTGAGCAGAGCGTTTGGAAGTTGCACAACGACAAATCCAATCACTCCGATCATGAATGCGACAAGGCCCGCACCAAAGCACTTTCCGAGAGATCCAGAGACTGCCTGACGAGCTTCCTCAACTCGGACTGGGAAGAGGAGCGCGCAAACAAGCATAAAGCTCCAGATAGTGAGGGCAACACCGGCTAGGGTCGCCACGATTGAGAATGAGTCACCGATTGTAACCATTGCTTTACATCCTTGACTGAAGAGAGCGTTGGCGACTACATTTCAGTTGCAAAGGTTCCATAATCGGGTCTAATGCCCCACCGAGAGCGTTCACTTTTGGTCCGTTGTGCCTACGGCGCATTCGGAGTGGTGTGCGTGGTGGTGGGCTTTATCGGAATCGTCACGCCGGTGATGCCAGGATTCGTATTCCTCCTCATCGCTCTCTGGGCCTTCCGCAACAGTAGTGAGCCGATGGAGCAGTGGCTGCTCAACAATCGCTACGTCGGCCAAACTCTTCGCGACTGGGATTCCGGGCGATCAATGAAGCTCCGCACTAAGATCATCGCTCTGTGTATGATCTGGGCCGCGATCAGTGCCACTTGCTACAAGATCGCAAAGTCCGCTCCCATCTACATCAAACAGGTTGATTGGACGATGCCTAAGTGGATTCCTCTCACTATTTTGGTGGGAACAGTGATCTGGCTAACAGACTATCTGCGCCGTGTGCCGCTTTCCGGTGCAACCCAAACCCCCGAAAAGTTGTAAAACTTACGTATGTCCGAAAAGCGACAACCATCCAGCATCGACCGATTCTTTTGGACACGAGGAGTTGGTCTATTCGGATACGTGCGAAACCCGATGGCGCTCGGCTTCCTGATTGCGAGCATCTCGACTTTCGGACTTGGAGCTTCGCTGACGGCAATCTCGCTCGCAAGCAGCGGCAAAATGCCCCTCATTGTCGGAGTCGCCAATTGCATCGTTGCGGCGATCTTCGGGGGAATCTCCTTCTGGGCGGGTCGCCGGGCAAAGAACATCCCGACTACCGAGGTGAGGCTCTCCTCGCAGGCAAGAGCACTCCTTACCCGTCTCGGCGGGCATATTGGCTGGCATGACACTAGCCACGATTGGGACTGGGCGACGGGCCAGACTGGAAATTTTTTGGCAAGCCTGTTCGGGAACAAGACTGCATCTAACGTCATGGCCGCTCCGGCTGCCGCTCTACTGGATAAAGCTTGTTTCGAATACAACCGAGTCTGGGGGCTACTGAAAATTGCCGAAGGCTCGACGGGTCGAGCGAAGCAACTCGTACCGCAGATGCGAGTCGCCGCTGATGAGGCAATGATCAGCATCCTCAACCAGGTTTCCCTCCTCGATAAGTCCCCTGAGACTCAGGGGACCATTAGTGCCCAAGTAGGGCAACAATCCGCCAAGCTGAAAGAGCTCGCAGATCACCTTGAAGGAATGCTCTCTGAGCCGGCGACCCTCGCGGACCGCTTGGTTTCCTCGAACGTCATGGATGGAGTGCTAGACAACCTCCGGATGGAGCGAATTGCTAACGAAGAGCTGCGGGACTTTAACTCCACAAACCACTGATCGGGACTGCATGGATGTCGCTTGAGAGAGCCTTGCACTCACTTCCCGTGTGCATCCAAATTCCCCGGCACCGCTGATCGCCAACGACTTCCTTGACATAGTTAAGCCGTTCCACCGACTGGGGGCCTGGCACCGATTGGTCCTGGAAGTCGATCGCAATAATCCGCCCATCCCGGGCCTCTATCAAGAACGGGATTTCTCGGTTTTTCACCGTCCGCATGTGGAATAGCTCGCATGAAGTTTCCGCCGTCTGGATCAGGCGCAAGAGTTCGTTTGCGAGAAAGGTTTCCAGCATTGCAGACCTCAAATCTCCTTCGCGAGCTAGCTGCTTGTCATCAACCTGATTAAGGTGGCAGGCGAGGCCCGTGTCCACAAGATACGCTTTCGGCGTCCGCGCGAGCTTCACCTCAGCGTCCGCCGACCATGCCGGTACAGTTCGAACGAGAAAAAGCGCTTTCAATAGGTCAACATAGCGCGTGATCGAGGTGTGGGGCAGATTAGTCTCTCTGCTCAAATTACTGAGATTCAGCGGAGTTCCCGCTCTAGCCGCCAAAAGCCGTAGCAGTTTTGGTAGTTGCGTCAATCCATCAATGTTCGCAATGTCCCGGACATCGCGATCGAGCAAGGTGCGGATGTAGGACTGGAACCAGGCCTCACGCCGCTTCGAAACCCTCTGAACGGGTTCGGGATATCCTCCTCGTAAAATGCGCTCTTCAAGAGAGATTGATTGAGATGTCGCCTTTGGTGCATATTGCTCGCCGAAAGCCAAATCAACCCAGTTCGTCTCGCAGGCTTCCAGTTCGCTCTGGGTGAGGGGTTGAAGATCAATGACCTCCATCCGCCCAGCAAGCGAATCCGCCACCTTGGGGAGCAAAAGTACATTCGCAGACCCTGTCAGGATATAAGAGCCCGCCTCCCTGCGCTTGTCGACCATGAGCTTAAGAGGCAGGAAAAGCCCCGGTGCACGCTGAATCTCATCAATGATCAGAGGCGCTGGATGTGCATGCAGAAAGTCTGCAGGATTCTCGGTTGCGTGTGCCAAGTAGACCGGGTCGTCGAGGGTGACGTATTCGCGTCCTTCGCCAAACTTTGCGACAAGAGTCGACTTTCCACATTGCCGTGGGCCAACGACAATAACAACCGGTGTATCACTGAGCGCATCAGCGACCATCTGCTCTGCCATCCGTGGGAACATTTCCGTATTTTACCGGAAATAATTCCCCACAAGAAGGGGAAAATTTCTAAGTCGGTAAACTCTGAATGTGACTTCCAAAGAGGCTTATGAGCTGTTTATGTCCCCAACGGCATTGCCTCCCCGAGCGCGTCGAGAGCAGGAGCTCTTAGAGCGTGGGACTCCACTAACGATCCAAGTTGATGGCCATACCGTGAAGGGGCACTCGTGGGGAGCTGGACCGACGGTACTCGTCCAGCATGGTTGGGGTTCTCGAGCCACCTCAATGTGGGCTTTTGTGAAAGCTCTTGAGCCACACTTCAGGGTCATAGCAGTTGATGCCCCCGGACATGGAGACAGCGAAGGGACACGATCACACATGTTCCTGTTCGCCCGAACAATCGCGGAGCTGAGTCGTCTGCACGGACCCCTTCACGGAATCATCGGTCACTCAATTGGGGCAACCGCGATTCCGACGGCAATCACCTTAGGCGCTCAAGCCGAGCGGTATGTGATGATGTCGGCGCGTAATGAGCTCGAAGACCTTCTTGACAGGTTCTTCGAGATAACTCAGCTCGATAACTCGTTGATGCCCGGCGTACACCAGCATTGGGCAGATGAATTTGGCTGGGACGCGGTCATCGCGGCTACACCCAGCTCACTCGTGAAGCAATTCCTCCAGCCCGCGCTCATCATCCACGATGAGGAGGACGAGGAGATCCGAGTGAGCGAAGCGCACACGATCCACGAAAGCTGGAAAGGCTCAGAACTCTTTGTGACGAAGGGGCTTGGTCACATCAGAATCACTCGCTCGGCAGAGGTTGCCGAGCGAGTGAGGGACTTCCTCCTAGCGTAGTCGCTGGGAGTACTTGTCGCGCAGCATCGTGTGCTTGCTGGTCAGCGGCCTTGGCTGACCATTGATGAACACATAGCGCATCGTTGAGGTCACGTCGAGTGGGTCACCATCGGTGACGATCAGGTTTGCAATCTTTCCACTCTCGATCGAACCCAGTCGATCGGAAACTCCGAACATCTCGGCGGGCCAAAGAGTCAGCGATTTGAGGGCATCCTCTCGTGATAGTCCGTAAGCGCAATGCTCGCCAACCCGTAGAGGAAGCATCATGACGTTGCCACCGTCTCCGCTTGAGAACGCAAACTTGACTCCTGCCTTTGCGAGCATCGCAGCCCTGACATAAGGCGTGTCATAAGGATCCCAGGCATTGGTTACTGAGTTCGCACCCAGCGTGCTCTTACCCGCGACCGGCATGATCACCGGAATACCACTCTCCTTCAGGAGCGCTGCTTCTTTCCAAGCCTCAGTTGCCCCGGTTAGAACCGCTTTGAGGCGATACTTCTTCGCAAAAGCGACTGCAGATCGGATTGCGGAAGCACTCGAAGCCGAAAGTACAACCGGCTTCTGACCGAGAACGTACGGGAGCATTGCCTCGTACTTGAGGTTGAGCGGCGTCGAAGGCTCGTACCGTCGCTCACGCATGTAGGCAATCGCCTTATCGAACTGTCCTTCAACCGCTCGATCAATCTGAGTCGAAGCCGCGGTCGTGCCTTGAATCGTGCCGCCGAGATACTCGTACCACTGCTCCAACTGGTTGCGTGTAAGGTGCGCATCTCCTTGCTTGGTTGGTCCGCCGAACAGAGCCGATGAATCAATTTCATCGCACAGGTCGAAGTCCATCTGCGAACGTCCGGCAGAGAAGTTGACGATTAGCGCGGCTTTGCGCTCTACGCCAAACTCCTCTGTCGTATATCCGTCAGTGTTGACGACCGCACCTTGACCCGAGAAGGACCCGCCACTCGGTGCGGAGAAGCAGTTCGTGACTCCGTTGAACTTAGCTGGTCCAAAGTGCGCGCTCTCGCACCACAGGTTGGTGAGAGAGTCGAGTTCCGGGTTGAAGGTTCCAAACTCGCGGTTATCGTTCATCACCGGGATCGGGCTGATTTCCAGCAACCCGATGGTGGAGTTCGCATCAAAGAATCCAGGATAGACGTGTTGTCCCCGGGCGTTCACCACACTCGCTCCCGCCGGAACCTTCACGTTTTTGCCTACAGCAGTGATGCGACCGTTCTCAATGACGACTGATCCGTCGGCAATATCCGTACCGCTCACGGTGTGGATCGTGGCGCCTTGGATCACGTAAGAATTGGATCGCCGAGGAAGCTCCGTACCCTCCCAATTGTTCGCCTTTCGGTCCAAGTGCTGCTTCGTGATCGATGCCTTGTCGATGCTAAAGGCATCTCGGCGCTCAAAGAAGACATCGCCTTCGATCATCGTCATCACGCATTTCGAGTAGGTACTCATTGGAGTTCCATCCCAAATCGCAATGTCGGCGTCCTTTCCAGGCTCAAGCGAACCGGTGCGGTGGTCAATTCCAAGTTCCTTGGCAGGATTGATCGTGATCGTCTGAAGAGCTTCCTCTTCGGTCAGCCCACCAAATCGGATCGTTTTGCCAGCGTCGACGTTGAGAGCGGTAGTGCCCGAAAGTCCGTCCGTATTGATCGAGACGTTTACGCCTGCCTTCTTGCAGATGTACGCATTCCAAGGGATGGCGTCGTAGCCTTCCTGCTTGAAGCTCCACTCGTCGCTGAAGATCGAGATTCCAACTTTGGCTTTCGCTAGCTCTGGGGCGATCTTATAGGCCTCCAATGCGTGTTGCATTGCGCCGATCTTGAATCCAAACTCCTGGGAGAGTCGAACCATCATCAGCATTTCGTCGCTTCGATAGCTGTGGCACTGGACCCAGATCTTTCGATCCAGAATGTCTGCAAGGGTCTCGAGACGGAGATCTCGTCGCGGCTTAACCTTGGTCTTGCCCGCGTTAAAGTCTGCCCATGCAGCCTTGTACTTTTTGGCCTCGTTGAACCCGTTTCGATACACTTGCTCTTGTCCCATTCGGGTGTTTGGGTATCGAGTGCTGTTGGTCGACGACTTCCGAGTGACATTTTCGCCCAGCGCGAATTTGATCATCCGCGGAGCATCAGCAACTGGAGCTTCTGTCGCTGATCTGCCGAACTTGTACTTGATAACAACGCTTTGGCCGCCGATCGCGTTCGCCGAACCGTGAAGTGTGACTGCGGAGGTATGTCCGCTTGCAAGTGCAGTCCAGACATTGATTCCGCTTAGATTCAATACGTCGCCGATGCGGACTTCTCCGGTGATGCTGTCGGCACCCTCGTTTGTTCCGTCAGAGCCTCGGTGCGAGTGTCCATCCACAATGCCCGGGACAACGACCTTGCCAGTCGCATCAATTACCCTCGTTCCAGCCGGAGCCGCCAGACCGCGTCCGATCCGAACAATCTTCCCATTCTGTACAAGAATATCGGTGTTTTCAAAGCTACCCCTGGTTGCCGTGAGTACACGTCCACCCTTGATCAAGCATGAACCGTTGGTGACTGTCGCGGGCTTTCGATGAGCTTCAAGCTCGAATGGGAACTGCTGAGCATTGGCAACGCCTCCCAGCATGACGGCGAGCAGAGCGAGTCGCTTCACTTCGCACCTCCCTTGGTCGGGTCAACAATTGGGGTTCCTGCGATCCAGAGACCCTCCACCTTGCTCGATTCATTTTCCATCGGTCCGCTCATCAGCACCAAATTTGCCATTTTCCCAACTTCTACGGTTCCCAGTTGAGAGTCCAGTCCGAAGATCTTCGCCGCATTGATGGTCATCGCTTTCAGCGCGTCGTTGGCAGGAAGCCCGTTCTTGATGAGAACTCTGACATTCTTCAAGAAATCGCCTGTTGAAGTCCCGGAGCTAAACGCAACAGGTACTCCCGATTGGAAGAGCTGAACAGGGGCAGAAATCTGCTCCTTCCACCGTGCCCAACGTTCTTGCTTGTATTCAACCGGTGTGCGGTCGGCAGGAGCGACCGAATCCTTATCAGGGTTCACGGATGGCTCGTCGTTGTAGTCCACCATTAACAGGACCGGTGTCTTCGACTTGGTCAGTAGCGAGATCGTCTTATAGGCGTCACGACCTCCGGCGATCATGTAAGGGAATCCAAACTCGGCTGCGAGTCGCGAGGATCGCTCAATTTCACGGTCAAGATTGACCTCAAAAACACCACCTCGTTTTCCGGTTACAAGTGGAGCCAGATCGGTGAGCGCTTTCAAATTGTCCTTTGGCGAACCAACATCAATGCCTTCCGCCGTGCTCTTTGCGTCTGCAAGAACTTGACGCATCAGGGCAATCACACCCAGGATGTTGGATGGGTAGCCCTCTCCAGCACCGCCCCGATATGAAAGACCAAAGGGTCCTTCCGAGACCAAGACACGCTCCTTAACAGTGGAAGGGAGAAGGTTGACTACCGCACCCGCGCCTCGGATCGAACCTTTGCCCGGAGCTAGAAATGCGGTGGTAATTCCGTTCTCAAACGAGCTGGAATCTTTCTCGAAATCAAGCAGAGAAGCGGTCGAGAAATCCGAGTAGATTCCTTTCCGGTTTCCTGCCCACATGAATGGTGGCGCCGAAGTGTTTGTGTCGGGCCGGCCCTCTTGCTTTGGTTCTGGCGCCGACTTCTGTAGGCGCGTCGAGTAAGCATCGATAAAGCCGGGGTAAAGAACTTTCCCGGTACCCGAGACCCGGACTGGGTTGCCTTGAAAATCAAGCACGTTTCCGACCGAGAGAATCTTGCCATCGGCAATTAGAACAGTCTGGTGCTCAAGGGTTCGGCCATCGCCAATCTTGACCGTCACATCGCTGATGAGGGTCGTAACGGACTGGGAGCAGGCCACAACGGGCGCAATGCAAAACAGTACCGGAAATAATCGCATGACGGGCAGTTTAGCCCGAAACTATGCCGCGATGACTACCTGTAAGTTCGCCTTTGCCCGCGCATGATTGGGATCAAGGGTAAGTGCTTGGCGGTAGCACCCCTCAGCACCCTGGTCCAGGTTCATCTGAGCCATGGCGTTTCCGAGTACAAACCATCCGTCCGCAAAGTCGGGTCGAAGTTGCAAGCCAACGTGGTACATCTCAGCCGCCTGGGGATAGTAGCCAAGCCGGTAAAGCAAGTCTCCACAGCTGAACTGTACGTTCGAGTCCTGAGGAGCAAGAGCCATTGCCTCTCGGAAGCAACTGAGTGCCTCCTCAAGCCGTGACGCACCCGCAAGTGCATCAGCCCACTTCATCAAAAGCCCAGCATCCAGTGGTCGATACTTCTTCAGCATCTCAAATGGGGTGACGGGGTCGCCCATCTTAATCAGGGCAAACGCCCAAGATTCCCACACCGTGAGGTCATTTGGATTTGCATCCCAAGCGGACTTGTAATGGCGGCCCGCCGCGGCATAGTCGCCACGTGCCCCAGCAACGATGCCCAATCCTCTCTCAGCATCCCATCGGGTAGCTGGGTTAGAAAGAGCCATTCGATAAGTCAGTTCGGCATCATTCAGACGGTTGAGTTGAACAAGCGCGTTTCCGCGACCCAACAGCGCAGCCGGATACCCCGGCTGTCTCGCCAAAGTCTCGTCGTACCAAGCGAGAGCCTCTTTCCAATTCTCCTGTGCACTGAAGATCATTGCCTTGTGCCCGTAGCGTCGGAAATCGGCGATCGCCTTATCGCCCACAAAGTTCTCGGGCCAAGTCAGAGCCAGGCAGCGGTCAACCGCAGCGTGTGCTTCGTCGTATCGATTCAAGTTGTAGAGAGCAATTGACCAGAGGTACTCATTGACGATTCCACCGTAGGCCGTCGTCGCACAGATTTCGCAAACTTTGACGGCTTCTTCGGATCGGCCATCCATATCCAGAGCGGTTGCCCAAATTTGGAAGGCAGAGGAACCGTAGTCGGCACCGGCCGCCGCAATGTTTCGGATGCACTTTTCCGCAGTCTCGGCGGCCTGTTGATAGGTTTTGGCGACGAACTGTGTGTTCGCTAAGTTAAACAGTTGAAACGGATCGTTCGGATTGCTCGCAACCGCCTTCTCCAGCATTTCGAGCGTGCGCTTGACCTTGTCTTTGGACTTGACCAACTCTTCTCGGTAACCGTCATGATGAATCCGAGCCGCAGGAAGTGGAGTCCACGGAAGGCCCAGGTTAATCAAAGAGGGCGTGATCTGCTCGTGAATGGGCTCAGAAAATTCTACGCCAGGAAGTCGGCGGAACAGACGTGTCGGGGAGTGGACAAATTCGGTGACCGTGCCACCTTCATCAAGGTAGTTCACGATTTCGATGCTGAATCCGCCAATATGGGGTCGGCAAACCGCTTTCTCGAATTCATCAAGGCATGTGGGATCGAGTTGCTCATCAGCGTCTATCCAGAGCGCCCACTCACCCGTAGCAAGCGAGAGAGCGTGGTTTCGGGCGGCAGAGAAGTCTTTGACCCACTCGAAGTAGCCTTCAATCGCCCCGAAGTGGCGGGCAATCTCCATGGTGCGATCTGTGGAGCCTGTGTCAACGACAACAATCTCGTCAACGATGCCTTGGAGAGATGCCAAGCACTTCTCAAGTACGGCTTCCTCATTTTTGACAATAAGGCAAGCGCTGATCCGGGTTCCGATTCCGGGTTCAGGAGTATAGGGATGTTGTGTTAGCCAACCATCTGCCGAAACGTCGGTGCGGGGACGTCCTGTTGACAGCTGTTTGTGAGCCACCAGTTGGCGGCAATAGAAGTAACGCGACAGAAAAAGTTCAAGGTCATGGTGTCTTGGAGCGCCGATGGTCTCGGCAAACCTCTGTGATGCCACCTCTTCGTTGCCGAAATATGATTCGACGAAGAGATGCTCACAGAGCAAATCGGGATTAGTCGGCTCTTTCAGAAGAGCCTGGTTCAGTTGCTCACGCGCAGCGAGAAATTGATGCTGGCGTAAGCTCTCTCGGGCTTGTTGAGCAACTGGATGGGGAATCATGCTGCGCGTTCGCTGCGCTGCCGAGCAAGGTACTTGCGGGCACCGGCGATACTAAACATCTCGTCGCGGACAAGGCGCTTAATTGTAAAAACCGTTTGAATATCTTCTGGTCGGTAGCGTCGCTGACCGCCGTCTGTTCGCACTGGCTCAAGAAACTCCTCGAACTCTCGTTCCCAATATCGCAACGTGTGGATTTCCACCGCTGTGATCTTGCTGGCAACGCTAATGCTTACCAATCCTTCTGACTTACGTCGTTCACTCATCGTTTGCCCTTACTCAGGTTGAATTGAGACGTTGGCCGCCTCACACGAAGATGTATTGGTCACTTCCCCGCATATTTGCAGGGTTGGTCCGAAGTTTTGGAGTGGTTTATCAGATAATCAGGTTCAAAACGCTTGAGAAATGGTTTGCTTTAACTCCAAATCCCACGGTTCATGGCAAGTGAGATAGACTAGCCAAATGTTCTCTGCTACCCTCGCCGCGGTTCTTCTCACAAGCTTCCAAGCTGATGCGAACATGCACCTGAACGGGCCGTTCAATTCGGCAGTTCCAACGCCTGAATCGGTGCTTGGCTATCAGATCGGATCGCGAATCACGACCTACCGAGAGCAAGAACGAGTGTACGATGCCATCGCCGCCAAATCCGGTGGGAAGGCGGTTCGCATCGACTACGGAACCTCGAACCAGAATTTCCCGTTGCGCGTTTACGCAATCTCCTCACCGAAAAACATCGCGCGGTGGGACCAGATCCAAAAGGCAATGGAGAAAGCGGGTTCGACCGGAACGGAGCCACCCAAGGACATTCCAGCAATCGTCTGGATCAACGAGACGATCCACGGCAACGAACCAGCTTCCTTCGAGGCAGGAATGGAACTGTTCTACAACCTCATTGCCGGAAAGGGCGATTTTGCGAAGGCTCTGGAGAACACCGTGGTCATCCTCAACCCGGTGTATAACCCTGACGGTCACGAGCGATTTGCCGTAGGCTACAACTCGTATGCCCGCGGCAACTACCAAGACGGAGCGTTTGAGTCCTATGAAATCAACCTCCTTTGGGGTCGTTACAACCATTACCGGTTCGATATGAACCGTGACCGTATCTCCTTCTCTCAAAAGGAAACTCAAGCGGAAGTGAAGCTGATGCAGTCGATTCGGCCTCAAATCTACATTGACCAGCACGGCCAAGTCGAGAACTACTTCTTCCCGCCAAACCCTATGGCGATCAACGCCAATACCGACCGGGCTCGCATCAACAAGTGGACCGACATCCTCGGTCGGGCGTGCGCAAAGGCATTCGATCGAACCGGGTGGAGCTACTTTGTTCGAGAGGACTTCGACCTCTACGCCCCTTGTTATCTCGACTCCCACGCCTCGCTCAGCGGAGCTATCGGCATCACTCACGAAACTGACGGCGGAAAGGTCCTCGCTAAGAGCCGTAACGATGGTTCAATCTCGACCCTTCGTGAAGGAGCGGCAAAGCACCTCACCACCGCGCTTGCAGTAATCAAGACGGCAAGTCAGAACCGAGACGACCTCGTCGCCGACTGGGCGAAGTTTAAGAAGTCAGCGGTAACCGCCGAGGGCAGTGAGATGAAGCGGGTCTACATCACCGGAAACGACCTTCGGCCGCTCGCTCGGCTTCAAACGCATCTAGCTAAGACGGGTGTCCGATCAGAGTTTGCGTTCGCTCAGCAGCCCCCAACCCAGCCGATCCAAGGAAAGCTTGAGTTCATCCGACTCGAAGCAACCGATCTATGGACCAATAAAAAGGACAAGGTCGAATTGGATCGCTACGCCCTGGTCGTCGACCTCCGCCAGGAGTTTGGTCCCGTTGCAAAGTCTCTTCTCGAGCGAGTTTCTGACTTCGAAAAGGAGTTCATCGACGCTCAAATGAACAAGAAGAAGACCGCTCCAGAAGGAGAGCAGTATCCAGGTCCTCAAGGCACCGAGTTTTATGACCTAACCGGTTGGGCGCTGCCGTTTGCTTACAACCTCAAGGCGTACGCAACCGACGGAAGTGAAAAGCTGACTTCCATAAAGTCGTTCCCAGTCAAAAAGAGTCAACCGGAAAAGTCCGACCTAGGATGGGTGATTCCTTATCGAGACGCCGCAGACGCACTCGCCGTCCGAGAGATTTTGGCGGCGGGCGTCAAAGCCTCCGTGGCAACCGCAGATATGAACCTTGGTGAACAAAAAATTGCTAAAGGTTCATTCATCATCTTCGCCCTCCGTAACCCTGTTGAGACACCCGAAATCATTCGAAGTGCAACGGAATCGCGAGGCACCGAAGTCTCAACCTTAAGCACCTCATATCCTGAATCTGGCCGAGAGGGTCCCGGAAACCGTCTCGCAGGACTCCGGACTCCTAACATCGGAGTGGTCTTTGGCAACGGTGCAAACCTCACCGGAGTGAGCGGAACCTGGTTCACACTGGAACAGGACTTGAAACTGCCATTCGTGAGCCTTTCAAGCAACGCGCTGGGCACCCCTGCGATCCGCGACTACACCGCGATCATCGCCCCTGCCGGGTCTGGTGCGCTAGGGAACAGCAAGGTCAAGGACTGGGTGCGCGAAGGTGGCGTTCTCGTAGTCTATGGCGAAAATCCCTCAGGCGTCGCCTCCTTCAACGGTAGTTCCGACACCCGCTCAATCCCAGGTGCAATCTTCCAGGCCACCCTCGACAAGCGATCGCTCCTCGCGAGTGGCTACGATTCAGACCGAATCGCAGTGCCAGTTGACGGGGACTCGTTCTACAAAGCGCGCAAAGAAGGAGGCGGAGTGGTCAAGTTCGCCGATGACGACACGCCGAAGCACCTTACCGGCTGGATGTGGGGCGACGAAAGCGAGAAGGCAGTTAAAGGCACCGTGTGGCTTCACGACGAGCCGCTCGGACGTGGACATATCATTTGGTTCGCCCAAGACCCCTGCGAGCGCGCGATGTGGCCAGGGCTGCACAAGCTTCTGCTCAACTCGCTGATTCTGATGCCGGGGAACTAACTCCGGCCCTTTGTCATTAAGAGCTCGAGTGGTCCCTCGAGCTCAACCTTATAAACCGTCGCATCTGGGTCAGGTGTAAATCCATCAGGTATTTGGATTTCCAAATCCCCGGGCACTCCGGTCCACTCCATCGTCACCGGCTTTTTGAACGCTAGCTCCTCGCCAGTGCCGAGCACCGTCACTCGTTTCACGTTGTTACGGATTCCCCTTGCGTTCACGTACTCACGAGGCACATCAAACTGATGCAGATACAGCGTTTCGCGATCCTTGCTGAGAGTGGATGCCCCATAGAACAGCCCTGCCGGGAGCCCCGCAACCGAGCCATAAATCGCTTCGGCGTGCTTGTGCGTCCAGCGACCAAGTCCAAGGAGGCGCTCTTGTTGAATCGGTGTGATCTGACCGTCTGCCGTCGGTCCGACGTCTAGAAGCAGGTTTCCACCCATCCCAATGGTCTCGGCAAAAATCCGAACAAGTCGCCGCACAGACTTCTCGTTGAAGTCCGCCTTCTGGTATCCCCAACTGTCGTTGACCGTCATGCAGAATTCCCACGGACTATCGGGAGCGATGATGGGCTGTCCCTGCTCAGGAGTCGCATAATCCCCATAACCCAACATACGAGAGTTAAAGATCACGTTCGGTTGTTTAGCAGTAATCCGCTCCTTCAGCTCAGGGAAGTTCCACTGCTCGGGATCGCGCTCCCAGTCACCATCAAACCAAAGTAGGTCCACGTCTCCAAACTCCGAGCACAGTTCATCAAGTTGCTGTCGATGGAATCGGATGAAATTTCCCCACCGTTCGGGGGATTCTTCCCCGTCTGGAGGAAATGCGAACCGATTGGAGAAGTCGGTGTAATGAGACTTCGTCGGTCGAATCGAGGCGTAATCAGGGTGCGCCCAGTCCAGCTGGCTGAAATAGAAGCCCACCTTCAGGTCGTGCGCGCGAAGTGCATCAACGTAAGGGGTAAGCAGATCCCGACCCGCGGGAGTATCGCGTACGACGCTTCTGCCTTCAGCTTTGGTATCCCAAAGAGCGACGCCATCATGATGCTTTGTTGTCAGGACGGCGTATTTCGCCCCTGCTTTCACAAATAGGTCCGCCCATTCATCGGGATCGTAAGCCGAAGCAGTAAATCCGTCCAGCTGGCTCCAATAAACCTCAGGCGTCACCTGGCCGCTAAACAGAGACCAGGACTCCGGGATGCCTTCCACGGCGTAAATGCCGTAGTGGATGAAAATGCCAAGTTTGGCGTCGGGGAACCAAGGCTGCATCATTGCGATGCGAGTTTATCACCAGATGCGAAGGGGCAGAGCGTATCATTAGAGGCATGCCCGTCGGAAGATTCTTGCTATGCCTCCACTCGCACATGCCCTACGTGCTGAGCCATGGCAAGAGCCCGCACGGAACCGACTGGATTCACGAAGCAATTCTCGAATGCTATCTTCCGCTCCTCGACGCTCTGTGGCGGCTCGAACAAGACGGAATTAAGCCTCGCTGGACGGTCAACATGACCCCGATCCTCGCCGAGCAACTCGAGGATGAATCACTCAAAGACAGCTTCGAGTACTACTGCCAAGAGAAGATCGACTACGCAAAGGGCGACGCCGAAAACTTCAAAGCCCAAGGTGAAATGTGGATGGAAGGCCTCGCCCACTTCTGGGTTGCGCAGTACGAAAAGGAACTCGAGCAATTCCGAACGCGCTGGAATCGCTCCATCATCAGCGGCTTCCGCCACTTTAACGACTCGGGATCTATCGAGGTCATCACCAGCGGTGCCACCCACGGCTACCAGCCCCTTTTGGGAACCGATGAAAGCTGCAAAGCTCAAGTGCGACTCGGCGTCGAGACCCACAAACGACACTTTGGCAAGCAGCCTCGAGGAATCTGGCTCCCCGAGTGTGCCTACCGACCGCGATACGACTGGAAGTCCCCAGTTGCCGAAAATGAGTCGGCCTGGCAACGCATGGGCACGGAAGAGATCCTCAAAGACGAGGGAATCGAATACTTCTTTGTGGACAGCCACATGATTCGTGGCGGTAACCCACTCGGCACCTACGCCACCAAGTTCCCGCAGCTCGCCGAGATGTTCGCTCGGTCCTCGAAGTTCTTCACTCCGCCCGCTGAGTATCGCTCCGAGTACGAGCACTACATGTTGCCCAATGGCGTCGTCTGCTTCGCCCGAGACCCGCAGACGACCGTTAAAGTTTGGTCCGGCGACGTCGGCTACCCAGGCGATCCGGCTTACCTGGAGTTCCACAAGCAGCTCTACCCTGGTCGACACAAGTATTGGCGCATCAGCGAAAACAAAGCTGATCTGGGGCAGAAGCAACCTTACGACCCGTTCAAAGCTTACGAGTCGATTCAGAACCACGCCGCCGACATGGTGGACGTCCTGAAGAGCACCTTGGCGCACTACAAGGGCCTTGCCGATCGGAACGGATGCATCGTAGCGATGTACGATACCGAGCTCTTCGGCCACTGGTGGTGGGAGGGTCCTGAGTTCCTGTATCAACTCGGCAAAAAGCTTCATGAAGACGGCGAAGTCGAAATGGTGAGCGGCGGCGACGTCCTTGATGTCGATCCCGCAAAGCACGTGATCACCCTGCCCGAAGGCTCTTGGGGCGAAGGTGGGTACCACTACATCTGGCTTAACGAAGAAAATTCTTGGACCTGGGGACGTCTCTATGACTGCCAGCGCAAGATGCGTTACATGGCAAAAGAGTGGCGGGATGGGGCCGCCAAAGAGATCATCACCCAAGCTGCCCGCGAACTTCTGCTCGCCGAAGCGTCTGACTGGCAGTTCCTCATCTCAACCCAAGCCGCGCGAGACTACTCTGAGATCCGGTTTAACGACCACGTTGATCGCTTCCTTCAACTCTATCCCCTCGCAGAGAAAGTTCACACCGGAGGAACTCTCAATGAGCAGGAACTCGAATTCCTTAAGGACTGTCAAATCAAGGACGCGCCTTTCCCCGAGATTGACCTGACCATGTGGGCAATCGATCCGGCAACGGGTGCGCTAGTACAATGAACCATATGCGTCGCTTCTCCGTTCTGCTCCCCATGCTGCTGATTTGGGGTTGCTCGCCTCAAAAGGAGGACGGAGCATCGAACACAACTGCGCCGGCAACCGCGGACGCAACTTCCTCACAAGCCGACGCAAACGCACCTACACCTCCAACTCCAGGAAAGACAGAGCCATCGAATACCGATCCAACCGCCAAGGGTGATCCAAAGTCTGGCGATCCTGTGAAATCCGCCGAGACAGCATCCGCCCCGCTGCCCCCACCAATTCCTGAACCAGGAACCGCAGGATTCCAACCGACGACGAACAACGCAGTGAAGACCCTCGCCGAAGTGGATTCCCAAATGAAGAAGCTTCGCGACATTGAGATGGTTCAGCTTGTGCAAGCGATCTATCCTGTCGGGCGCGGCTCGGCAGAGCTGGTGAGTCGAGTCAAAGAGCCAGGCAACCTCTTGCTGCGCTACGCCAATCTCGAGCCAGTAGGCCTCAACTACAACCTAGTTCAGTACACCGAAGTCAAAAAGGACGGTAAGTCGCAGACCCTCGTCGGGCAGAAATACGAACCAGGGCATCGCGCTCCCTCGGGCAACGTCCTTGAAACCTGGCCAAAGAATTTCTCACACCATCTGGTCAGCAACTTTGGCACCAACGGCGTGAACTCCCTCTCAGAGCTCGCCCGACTGGCCGCCAAAGCAGGCTGGAAGACTAGCGTCGAGACCAAGAAGTTTGATAACGGCTCGTTCCAGCGTGTGACGCTCATTTCTAACAGCACTCCGAAGCGAACTTATACGATCCTAGTCGAGCCGAACAAGAAGTTGCCAATGGAGCTTCAGATGAGCATTGACGACAAGAAGAAAACTCGAGTCATCGTTGCGCTACGCTGGCGCCAGAGTGATAAGCCGCTTACACAGGAAGACCTAGATCCAAAGATCAAGACGGCACCTCACGTAGATGGCGAAATGGCGAAGAAGCCAGGAATCTAGTTTCCTCGCTTTGTCGCGAAGACTCTGACTCCTTTCAGCTCGGCAACCTTGTCGCTTGCGTTCAGAATCCGGACGTATCGTCCGCCCATTGGTCGCGGTCGGAACACGGTCACTCCCGCCTCTGCGTCTGGATAAAAGGCACGACGCGTCTGCATGTCTGCCTCTGCAATCCAAGCCCGAGACTCATCGATCTTCTCTGATGTCCCGTAAACCGAAACCAGCAAAGCCGAAGGAACATCGCCTCGCAGTTCAAGCTCACCCAAGAATCGGTCTCGACCGAGGTCAATCTCAACCCATTGCTTAGGCTGGAGCGGATAAACAGTCAGGTCTTTGTCATCGGTAACCGCCAGGAGTTGAGCAGGGAAGGAGCCCGATGAGTCCCGCACAGGTTTGCCAAGAACAAGGTTTGTGTCTCGAGAAATCTCCGAGATTGGGAGGTTGAAGGGCAACTCAATCGATGCCGCCTGGGTCATTCCTCGAGCGAAGATATTGCTCAGCTTTGCACTGCTGAAGCTAAATGAATCACGCACTCCAAACGATTCGGCCGCGACCGAAATCGTGCCGATAAAGCCCTTCGCGGGTGATGCTGGGAACGCGTAACCGTTCTTGTCCGTTGTCAGCTCGGGCTGATCCGCAAACTTAAGCTTTGTCCCGACCAAGGGAGTTCCGTCGGGCGTAACCGCTCGTAAGATTAAGACGCCGGGGTAGCTTGGTGCGGGGTTCATCAGGCGGTCAACCTGAAACATCGTCAACGGACCCGTTTCCGGTCTGGCAAGCTGCTTAAACAGTGGCTCGTTCGTTGGGCGAGCAGGCGGAACCAGTCCGGCCAGCAACGCTACATCGGTCAGATTCTCATCCTCTACATCCTTCGGAATAAGAGTCGAAAGAATCCCCACTGTGTCCTTGTTGCCGTTTGGGTTCACATGACTCAACGCCCCCAGCGGCGCGAAGCTATAAGTTGAGGCATCAACGCGGTTCAGATTCCACTCTCTTGCCCGGCTTGGAGTTACGTCGAGCCAAGTTGCTGCAGGGTTAATCAGAATCAGTTTGACTGCTAGGCTGGCATCCTCAAACACGGGAACGACACGCAAGATGCTGTTCCGATTATCCTTCGACTTCGGCGCTGAAGGGAGCTTAAGTTCGAGTTGATTGGCTGCACCATTTGCCGAGGTGAGCGAAGCGGCTTGAGTACCCGCAAAGACCCTATATCCGCTCATTGGCTGATCGCTGTTCAGGACGACCCTATCGCCGTTCGTCGTCAGCCAGGCGTTGCCAACCTTGGTCGACCCAGGCGCCAACGTGAGCTCGAGGCGGGGCCGATCCGCAGGCGCCAGCGAACTCCACATCTCGACCTTTCCAGAGCACTCGAGAAGCAGTCCAAAGTTGTCACCCTCGTGAGTTTTGAGATATTGGAAGGTCTTCCCAAGTCCAGAAATGGTGACTGTGTCGCCGTTAACCTCGATCTTTGCGTTCAGCTTTTCTGAATCCTCATTACCGAGCGCACCAGGGGTCTGCCAGTTTCCAACATCGCCACCAGCTTTTGACCAAGTGACCCCTGGGGCAAAAGGAATCGGCGCATCCTTAGGGAGCGCCTTGACTCGGCGAGAGAGCGGTTGAATTCCGGGCCACAGCCAGGGTCGTTTGAGCATCCGAACCCCGGAAACTGCCCCGAATTCTGCGTTGGATAGCTTGATCCTGATCACTGCATCCGCGATCTGCTTTTCGTCCCCAACCGCCAAATCTAGCGAGCCAAACCTGAGCAGGATACTGCGCCTTGCGTCGCCTGATAAACCGAATCCGGTTGGGATTGGCAGTCCAGCCCCTTCCGCATCAATCTGAGCCTCCTGCACATCCCAGTACCGATCCATGATCGATCCCTGGACTCGAGCGCCGCGCTCCAAAATGAGGGTGTCGGCAGCCAAGTATGTGCACGCAAGCAGTGAAAGCATCCTTCTAGTTTGACGCCTGCTGGAATTGAATGTGTCGCAAAATGAAACGACCCGCTCGTTGGCGGGTCGAAACAAATTACGGTCGAATGAAAAGCTTTAGGCTTCTGCTTTCTTAGGAGCAGCCTTCTTAGCTGCTGGCTTTGCGGCCTTTGGAGCAGCGGCTTTCTTTTCTTTCTTGACGCCGCCAGCCATGGCTTCTTTTTTGGCAGTCTTGATGATCTGCTCTTTGCGGTGTCGCTTCACTCGTAGTTCTTTGTTTCGGACTCTCATCGTTGTTTCAAAATCTCCAGCTTAGTGCTAAAAAGGCAGTTTACCCGAGGTTAAAAAATCACCCCAAAATCCGGCCAATCTGTTCTAAATCATCGGTCGAAGGAACGGCAACTCCAGGCTTCCGAACAACACTTGCTGCCGTATGCGTCGCCAAGTGAAGGCTCGTCTCGGTGAGCGGCCCCAAAGCCGCACAAAGGGCAAGGGTGGCAATGACCGTGTCACCCGCACCCGCCTCGTCATAAACCTCCACCCGAACCGCAGGAACCTGGGCAACGGAATCCTTTGTCGCTACAACCATCCCGCTTCCTCCCAATGTGACGACGAGATTGTCGATGTCGTATTGCTGCCGCAACATCTTTGCCACGGGGCCAGCTTGTTCATCCCCGATTGGCTTTGCAGACCCGACAGCCGCGCTTGCCTCAAAGCGATTCAGGCTCACCATCGCCGCACCGCTGTAGTAGCTAAGAGTTCCTGGCTTGGCGTTGGCGACGACGGGAAGACCAAGCCGGCGCCCAAGTGCGATGATCTGCTCAATCACAGTCTGAGGAATCGCGCCTTTCTGATAGTCGCTCAGCA
Organism: uncultured Armatimonadota bacterium; assembly: GCA_903927345.1. Lineage (GTDB taxonomy): Bacteria > Armatimonadota > Fimbriimonadia > Fimbriimonadales > Fimbriimonadaceae > Fimbriimonas. The sequence continues at coordinate 102,238 of CAIYMO010000032.1, forward strand.
GAATGACTTGCCGCCCTTTGGAATTCGCTTCGACTTGAGCGATAAGCTGTTCTGCAATCGACTCTGGAATCGGTCGATCGTCTTCGTGGTCAATCCGCAACACCTGATGCGAGTGGTTCGCAACAACTCGAGTCTTTCGGGTCGTCGGTCGGGTCGAGTCCCGTTGGATCAGAATCGGGTTGATTCCGCTGATCTTAAGGGAGTCTTCAAGATCGTCACCCGCCTTATCTTGGCCAGCAACGCCAATGATGCCGGTGCTTGCTCCGAGAGCCATGAGGTTCATCGCAACGTTTGCGGCACCGCCCGGAACCGAACTGACTTTGGACTGCTTAACAACCAAAACCGGAGCCTCTTGGCTCACCCGGGTTGCTTGCCCATAAACGTACTCGTCGAGCATCAAATCTCCCGCGACAAGCACGCTTAACCCGTGGAACTCTGCCAAGTAGTCTTTTCCGTTCATTCGGTCACCTCAGCCTTAACTGGTCGGAGGAAGAAGTAAAGCCCAAAGAGCGAAACCGCGATCGCCATCACATGACCCTCAGTGAATGGCGAGCCTCCAATCGTGGTCGAACTCGATCCCGCTCGGAAGAATTCGTAGATGAAGCGGGTTATCCCGTGAAGCAGGAAAACGAGGCCGAACGTGTAGCCGGGCTTTGTCGATCGCTTTTCGAGCTGCAGGACAAGGAAGAACACGATCAGGTTCATCGCCGAGTCGTAAAGCTGTGCGGGGACAGTCTGAGCCCTGGCTTCGGCACTGTAAACTGTGAACGGGAATGCGCTCGTCGCAACGGCTCCGTGGCAACAACCATTGAGAAGGCAACCAATCCGTCCAACCGCATGGCCCAAAAGGAAGGCTGGACCCGCCAAGTCTAAAAATCCGATGACGCTGAGCTTCTTTCGTCGGCACCATATCGCTGCTGCGATGCCGCCAATGATGAATCCCCCAAAGCTCGTAAGACCCTGCATTTGCAAGCTGAAGAGCTCATCGGTGTGAGCCAGGTAGTAAGGCAGTCTCTGAGCAATAAAGAAAATCCGAGCACCAAGAATTCCGCCAATGATTGCAACAAAGGCAACGTCGGAAACTTGTTGTTTACTGAACCCAAAGCGTTCAGCCCGTCGCGAGGCGACCATCAGGGAAAGAAGGAAAGCGACGACCATCGCCGCGCCAAAACTGGCAATCTTAAAATTGCCGATGTGAATCAGCTCGGGATGCATCAACTAGAATTGTACCGATTACCGAACGTAACGCCCGGCACCGATCAGTTCGAACTTCTCAATCATGGCGTTGATTTCGTCCGGATGTGTATCGGCATAGCGGAGCGCGGCCTTAATCTCGCTCATCGGAAGACTTGGGTACATCGCGGCAAGCGCGCTTACGCTAGAACCCTTTCGGTACTCGCGCTCAACTTCCCAAACCGCGATGCGACAGGAAACGAGCTTGGCAACACCATCGATGATTTCAATCCGGTGGTCGCCCGTACTGTGATAGTGAGCCAACTTAGACTCAGCCTCTTCTCTACCAATCGAAAGGAGCTCGGCTACTTCTTGGAGTGACACCTGACCTTCATCAGCCGCCATAATCGCAAGCTCTTCAAGAAGATTCGGGTAGCGATTCCATAGGGCAGTCAGCAACTCATCCAGTCGCTCGGGCGTGCGTTGCCCGACTCGACGAAGCTGATCGATTTGCCAAGATGCTCGCGATGTCATTGATAAAGCCTATGTAAGGTGCGCAGACATCGTCGGCTACGTCAGTGCTGATTATGTCCAATTTTTGATGGCATGTGCTCGTTCAAAAAGCCCAGAACCTCCGAAAAGTACCGCTCAGGGTCTTCCCATCGAGCCTCGGAGTGATTGCGTCCCGCAAACCATACGAGTTTTTTGGGTCCCTTCAAAGCAGCGAAGTTTCCTTCCGCCGCCCTCGGGAGAGCAAGCGAGTCTCGATCCCCGTGCAGCACAAGCGTTGGCTTTTCAACCTTCCCCAGGGCCTCCGAAACGCGAATCTTAAACGGGTTCAATCCAAGAATCGGAATCCCAAGAAGGATGACTGGTTTAAGGAGTACTTGAAGAGTCTTGCCACCCAAGAAGTTCCACCAACCATCGATGGCGCTGCTGAGATGATCGTAAGCAGAGTCCAGAATCAGCACATCAGCACAATCGGAATTCTCGGCAACCGCAAACGCTGCGGCCGCCGAACCCATTGAACTCCCTATCAGTGCCACCGGCACCCCAGGATGCTTCACACGGACCCACGCACAGGCCGCAAGCATCGAACTGCGCTCACGCCAACCGAGCCCTGACCGGCGACCTTGTGAGGCGCCACACGCAGGAAAGTCAAAGTACAGCGACGCGTATCCGTCTTCCAAAAGTTTAGGAGCGAGAGGGGCGAGCTCGGCCCGGTTCATCATGTAGCCGTGACCACAGATCACAATCCCTTTCGGAGCGCCGTGGGGCACCCACCATCCTTTCAGTTTGAGTCCTGTCGCTGGGTCGTCAAACTCCACCATCTCTTGTGGAGTTCCCAAGAATCCAGGTGAAAGGAAGAGCGGAGTTCGCATGGGAAACGCAAACAAGTAAGCGATCCCTGCCATAAGTGCCACATAAAGGCCAAGAAGAAGAAAAAGGATGAACATGTTTGCGTTTTGTGGCTGGGTTAGAAGACAATGTTAGCAGTCTCCATGTTCGCACTCAACTTTTACTCAGATTTGTACGGCGACGTTTTGAAAAATAATCGCAAAACGGTCACGATTCGGTTGGGAGATAAAGCGGACAAGTACCAGGAGGGCATGGTGGTCTGGGTCACCGTCGGTCCCCGGTTCGGCCGACGCCAGAAACTGTATTCGGCGATCATTGATCGTGTCGAAGTAAAGCCCATCCACGAACTTTCCCCAAGAGATATTGAGCGGGAGAATCCCGAGTTCCGCTCGCAAGACGACGTTATTGGATTGCTTTCGCGAGTCTACGGCGACCTGATCACCCCCAACCACCACGTCACGGTCATTTACTTCTCTCGAATTGACGAGTAGTTTTCAGAAACTGGTCAACCTTTCGCCCGCGTACTTCCTCTGAGTTATTTGGAGAACAATGGAATCGCACGTGATATCCGAAATGGATAGGCTAAAACAGGGAGATTCTGAGGCGCTACACGTTTGGGTGTCGGAGCATTACGACGGCATCTATCGCTTTTTGCGCCATCTGACTCGGCAGGTCGAGGCCGCCGAGGATCTTGCGCAGCAGACCTTTCTGAACGCCATCCAGGCTCTTCCCAAGTATCGGGGAGAGTCGAGCCAGAAAACCTGGCTCCACCGGATCGCATTTCGTGAGTACATTGCCTGGCGTCGCAAACGGCGCTTGCTTCTGCCGCTCGAGTTCTTGGCTCCCAAAGAGGACCCGAGATTCGCGGCGATCGATGCAGGTGAAGTCTTGCTGGCGGCTCTCCATCAACTGCCTTCGGCGTACCGCGAGGCATTTCTGCTCTTTGAGGTGCAGCAAATGTCGATCGAGGAGATTGCTGAGGTGACGGACAGCCCGGTGGGGACGGTGAAATCTCGGTTGCATCATGCAAGAGAGAGGTTACGAGTCCAGTTGGGCGGGACGTTTCTAGAGGTGAGCTATGAACCCAAATAACATTCAAAACGAAGTCGAACACTTGCGCGCTGAGAAGCCGCGAGAGGGTGCCAAGGGCGAGTTGATCTACAAACTGATCCAATCAAAAGGCAAAACAATGACTACCCTGCGCAAAGCAACTCTTCCCACCCTCGTTACCGCGGTCGCCCTCGTTGGCGGCGTGATGCTCATGCAGCCCAAGGCGGTTGCGGCAACCCCGAAAACGGTTGCGGCTGCCCTCAAGAAGGCGATGAACTATACGATTCAGTCGTTTGTGGGCGAAGGCTCTTCGCGGCGGATGCAGTCGGTAACCACCGTTGAAGGCGAGAAGAAGACGACAAAGTTCGTTGATTCCAAGGGCAACCTTGTTGACAAAAATATCCACTTTAAAACTCTCACAGGTAAAGATGGTGCCGTGACGGTCACAGGCTCGGTTCTTGACAACAAGATGGTCGTGATAAAGGAACATAAGGCTCGGAAGGGAGAAAGTGTTGAACTGAAGGTCACCAAGATTAACGGCAAAGAATCGAAAATGATCAAGGTAAATGGTAAGCCAGTTTCGGAGCTTCCAAAGGAGCTGAAGGAGAAGGTCAAGGTCCACATGAGCGACGGTAAGGTCGTCGAAGGCGTCGGCATCATCGGAGATCATTCCGAGCATGGCGAGATGTCCGGCGCCAAAAGCTCGATGGTCATCGCTTCCTTGGGACAAACGAACGGAAAGCCAATGATCCTTCAATCGGGTCAAACGCCGTCCGAATACCTAATGGACCTGCTTGCTGATGAATCCCGCTGGAACATCTCCCGTGGAGTGACTTACTACGGCGCAAGGCTAGACCGTTTTGCACTGAAAACCGGCGGTCAGCTCACCCCCGTTGAGCTCTACGTTGATCCTGCTTCCGCACTGCCCAAGTACCTCGTGTTCAAGGGAATGGACGGCATGGGTATGAAGATCGAAGACGTTTACACCTACGGCGTCCGACCGTAACATCGGCTGAGCCCTTCGCCAGTTCAGCGAAGGGCTATCTCCACCTGTCGATGGCTGGATCAGCCAGGATTTTCTTGACCGTCTCAAGGCTATCCCGTAGAGAAGACTCTAAACCCATTTCTTCGACTTGAATCCGGTCCAATTCGCGTGCGATACTTCGCGGCGGTTCTTTCGAGATGATCATTCCTGCGATCTTAGGTGCGTAGCTCTCATACTCCCCACGCGACTCTGGTTCGTGATTCACCCCAATCGGATCCCAATGAGTATGCAGGAGCCAACTGACGTTCATGATTAGTAGCCGCACGTCTTTCATCGGCAAGATCTGCCCCGAACCTGTCTCCACTCGCAAAATTGTACAATAGAGGCATGATTACCTCCGGCGCAGGTGCGACGACGCACAAACGCAACCCCGGAATGCCCCTCGACCTGGAGTGGGTCGAGTCGCTAACCGCTAACCGGAGCGCCATCGAGCGCCGAGCGGCAACCCTGGGTGGACGGCGAACTGTCAAGAAAGAGTGGCAAGCCGCATGGCTCATCCGGGCGATCCAGTGCATGGACCTCACCACCCTCAGCGGAGACGACACCGCCGGGAACGTCCATCGCCTCTGTGCAAAAGCAAAGCAACCCCTCTCCGCCGAGATGCTGGAGAAGCTCGGACTTGAGAACCTCCACACCGGTGCTGTTTGCGTGTATCACCAATATGTCGAGGAGTGCGTCAAGAACCTCAAAGGCACCGGAATTCCGGTCGCCGCAGTTTCGACTGGTTTCCCTCACGGGCTCTCGCCGTTCCGCGAACGGATCCATGAAATCAAGGCCAGCGTCGCCGCCGGTGCGGATGAGATTGACATCGTCATCACCCGTGGACACGTTCTGCGAGGAGATTGGGAGGCACTCTACGAGGAAATGCGCCAATTCCGCGAAGCGTGCGGCGAAGCGCACGTCAAAGCGATTTTGGCAACCGGCGAGCTAGGAACTCTCACAAATGTCGCCCGCGCGAGCGCCGTCTGCATGATGGCGGGAGCAGATTTCATCAAGACGTCGACGGGCAAGGAGCCAGTCAACGCGACCCTCCCCGTCTCACTCGTTATGGTTCGCGCCATCCGCGAGTACGAGGAAATGGCTCGAGTCAAAGTGGGCTACAAACCCGCCGGCGGAATCAGAACCGCGAAGCAATCCATCGATTTCTTGATGCTGATGAAGGAAGAGCTCGGTGACCCTTGGCTCAAACCCGACCTGTTCCGACTGGGCGCCAGCACCCTACTCGCCGACATTGAGCGACAGCTCGAACACTTCTTGACCGGACGATACTCGGCGTACAACCGCCACGCGATGGGCTAAATGAGCAAGGTAACTGAGATTTTGGAAACGATGGAATACGGCCCGGCGCCCGAAGACGCAAAGTTGGTCAATGAGTGGCTTGAGGCCAGGGGCCGCAAGTTTGGAGTCTACGTCGGCGGAGCATGGCACGAAGGAGAAACGCATTTCGCCTCCGTAAACCCAGCGACGGGACAGGAGATCGCCCAGATCACGCAAGCCACTGAGGCTACGGTCGATGCGGCAGTCAGTGCCGCAACCGCGGCGCAAGCCGAATGGGCGGCAAACCCATCTCTGCGTCAGCAAAAGCTCTATGCAGTCGCCCGCCAGATTCAGAAGCACTCACGCCTCTTTGCGGTCCTCGAAACGCTCGACAACGGCAAGCCAATCCGTGAGACTCGTGACCTGGATATCCCACTTGTCGCGCGGCACTTTTACTACCATGCGGGTTGGGCACCGCTCATGGCGGAGGAATTCCCAGGTTACAAACCGGTCGGAGTCTGCGGTCAGATCATTCCCTGGAACTTCCCGTTGCTCATGCTCGCATGGAAGATTGCTCCTGCGCTCGCGATGGGCAACACCGTCATTCTTAAGCCCGCAGAGTTCACCTCCTTGACTGCGCTGCTCTTTGCCGACATCTGCGACCAGGTCGGAGTCCCTGCTGGTGTCGTGAACATCGTGACCGGTGACGGAGAAACTGGAAAAGCAATCGTCGCGCATCCTGGAATCCATAAGCTGGCGTTCACCGGTTCCACCGAAGTCGGTCGAATCCTGCGCCAAGCTACCGCCGAAACAGATAAAAAGCTCTCTCTAGAACTCGGTGGAAAATCTCCCTACATCGTCTTCGACGATGCGGATCTGGATTCTGCCGTCGAAGGATTGGTTGACGCGATCTGGTTCAATCAAGGTCAAGTCTGCTGTGCTGGCTCGCGGCTTCTAGTCCAAGAGAGCATCGCCGAAAAGGCGTTCGCTAAGATCCGAACAAGAATGTCGAAGCTTCGGGTTGGGAATCCGATGGACAAAGTCGTCGACATTGGTGCAATCGTCGACAAAACCCAACTCGATCGAATCACCGAGCTCGTCGAACTCGGAGTCACCGAGGGTGCGACGAAGTTCCAACCAGAGTGCAAGCTCCCCGAGGGAGGATGGTTCTACCCTCCAACCCTTTTGACCGGAGTTGAGCCTGCCTCCACGGTTGCCCAAGTCGAGATCTTTGGCCCAGTGTTGGTCGCGATGACCTTCCGAACCCCTGCGGAGGCCGTCGCACTCGCTAACAACACCCCTTATGGTCTCGCCAGCAGCGTCTGGACCCAGAACCTGGATATTGCCCACGACGTTGCGGCTCAGATCAAGGCAGGAACGGTCTGGGTGAACTGTACAAATCAGTTCGACGCCAGCGCTGGATTCGGCGGCTACCGTGAAAGCGGATACGGTCGCGAAGGCGGCAAAGAGGGTCTGTACGAGTACGTCAAATTGACCCCCCAGTCGGCGAACTTTAGCCTTCAGCCGTCCTCAAAGGGAACATCCGCGGGCCTTGACCGCACGCACAAACTTTACGTCGGCGGAAAGCAGGTCCGGCCAGACGGAGGATTTTCATTCCCAGCTCTTGGCGGAGAGTTCGCCCTTGCGAACCGGAAGGACGTCCGGAATGCCGTCGAAGCTGCCGATGCCGCCGCTAGCGGCTGGGCATCGGCAACCGGCTTCCTCCGGAGCCAGATTCTTTACTATCTCGCCGAGAACCTCGTTGCAGGTCGCGATGCGATGATCTCGACTCTGTCAGCCGGCGGCTCCACCGCGCCGGAGCAAGAGTTTGAGGCTTCCGTGGCGACCATTCTTCACTATGCGGCGTGGGCAGACAAGTACGACGGCCAAGTCCATCAAGCACCTATTCGAGGTCTGGTCTACACCCGCAACGAAGCACTTGGTGCCAGTGCTGTGTTCGCACCAAATGCACCCGGTTTGGCAGGGTTCCTCGGAGCCTGTTTGCCGCTCATCGCGATGGGATCTCCCGTCGTCGCCATCGCGAGTGAAAAAGCTCCGTTGGCCGCGATGGAGCTGGTCAGAATCATCGAAGCGAGCGACATTCCTTCAGGAGTCTGGAACGTGCTGACCGGGGTTCACTCGGAGCTAGAAGGCACGATCGGCGATCATCTTGGACTCAACGCGGTTTGGCACTTCGGTTCAATCGAAGGCGGACATCGTATCCAGAAGACCTCTGCCGGTAATTTGAAGCAAACGTGGTCTGCTCCCGAAGGAACGATCAACTGGCTCGCCACTCCAAACAAGGAGTTCCTGCGCCGAGCCACGCAAGTCAAGAACGTCTGGGTCCCCTACGGCGCGTAAGCGGGACTCCGAAGTAACAATAGAGCAGCGTCTTACGCTGCTCTATTGTTATCTTCCTTACGCTGATACCAAGGAAAGAGCTGCAGGAGCGCATCCACGACCATTGGGTCGAACTGAGACCCGGAGTTTCGCTCAATTTCCGCAAGCGCATCCTGAACCGGCCAAGCCTTCTTATAGGATCGCTCGTTGGTTAGCGCGTCAAACACATCAACAACGGCGACAATTCGCCCAGAGAGCGGGATATCCGCTCCGGTCATCCTTCGTGGGTATCCACGACCATCCCATCGCTCGTGGTGAGTAATAGCGATTTCCTCGGCCATCGCCAAGATTTCGCTCTTACTGCCTGAAAGAATCTGCGCACCGATCATCGTGTGCTGCTTCATTGTCTCGTACTCCTCCTCGGTGAGCTTTCCGGGCTTAAGCAAAATCGTATCGGAAATACCGATCTTGCCTACATCATGGAGAAGGGCGGAGTAGCGGATGGTTGAAACAAACTCGGGCGGAAGTCCGAGCATCGCTGCGATCTTTCCGGCGAGTTCGCCAACTCGCGTCACGTGCTCTTTCGTATCGTCGTCGCGGAACTCGGTTGCGAGCCCGAGTCGCTCAACAATTTCAAGCTGAGTCTTCCGAATCGCCTCGGTTCGCTCCTCTACCTTTTCTTCCAACGTCGACTTCTCGTCGTTCAGGTTGGTGTACAGCGACCTCATCCGAAGAAGGTTCTTTACTCGAAGGCCAACTTCAAACGCTTCGAAGGGCTTCGTCAGGAAGTCGTTTGCCCCCAAGGAGAGCGCCTGACGTTTTGCGTTCGGAGTCGCGTCTGCAGTCAGAACCATGACGGGAATAAAACTGTGGTCGGCTCCGCGTGCCTGCAACTTTTCAAGGACTTCAAAGCCACTCATGATTGGCATCTGAAGGTCAAGGAGAAGCAAGTCTGCACCGTTCTTATCGACATAATCCCATCCATCGACGGGGTTCGTAAATCCGGTAACGTGGCTGAACCCGATTTGCTCAAGCACCCGGCGAAGCAGCAGGACGTTCGCAGGCTCATCGTCAACGACGACGATGTTCAAGTTGAAAAGTGTGGTTGTATCCATGTCCTTAGGCGGCCTTTAGGTTTTGCTTCAGTGCAGAAAGAAGATTGTCGACGTCGATGGGTTTCTGGATGAATTGCTTCGCACCCGCATCGAGGCACGTCGTGATCCTTTCAGATGTAATATCGGCACTAATGACGAAAATGTCTATGTTTCGCGTTACCGGGTTTGATCGAAGTTCCTCAATCACCCTCACGGCATCAATGTCGGGAAGATTGTTGTCCAACAGGATGAGATCGGGAACCTGTTCGCGAGCCATCGCAATGCCAAGCCACCCTTCTCGAGCTTCGAGCATCTTGATGTTCGAGTAATCAGCAAACACCCGGTTCATGAGGTCAATGTTCACCTCGTTGTCTTCGATGTAAAGAATTCGGATCTCGTTCTGATCAAATCCTTTGACGAGTTTGAAGGTTGCACCGACTCGAGGAGCGGTTGCAGGAAGCGCAACGACGAAGGTCGTGCCTTCTCCCACCTTCGAGAGAACATTAATCCGTCCATCCATCGCTTCAACAAGAGTCTTGCTGAGAGAAAGACCGAGGCCAGTACCCTCAACTCGGCTGCGATCAGCACCAAGCCGGTCAAACGGCGTGAAGAGCCGAGGAAGCAGCTCATCCGAAATTCCGTTGCCCGTATCCTGAACGGAGAGGTAGACGTCGGATTGGGTCTTGGTAACTTCAACCGTCACCGTGCCTCCGTCTCGGTTGTACTTCACGGCATTCGAGAGCAAGTTGATCACGACTTGAGCAATTCGTTGTCGGTCTGCCTTGAAGTACACATCATTTGGAACCTTCAGTTCCAGCGTAATTCCGCGGCTTTGAGCCTGCAACTGAATGTTGCTGACACAGTCGCTAATCAGCTCTGAAACAAGGACTGGCTCCTTCGAAACGGAAATCGAATTCGTCTCGATGCGGCTAATATCCAAGATGTCGTTGATCAGCCCTAGAAGGTGCCGACCGCTCTTCAGGACCTGATCGACGCTCTCGCGATCGAGCTCGTCCAAATCGCTGAGCTGGAGGAGTTGGCTAAAGCCGAGAATCGCGTTCAAAGGCGTCCGCAGCTCGTGGCTCATTCGGCTCAAGAACTCGCTTTTCGCGACATTTGCACGTTCCGCCGATTCCTTTGCCTGAATCAGCATCATCTCAGCCGCTTTTTGGGCTTCGATGTTGCGCAATGTCACGACGATACCGTCCACTTCAGGATCGTGCTTCAGGTTGGTCGCAACCAGTTCATGCCATCGGAGGCTCTTATCAGGCTTCTCGATCTGAACCTGAATTGAATCTGTAGCGTGAGGAGAGCCCGAAACGCGCCCAAGCATCTCAGTAAGGCTTCGACGAGTCTCGGAGGACAAGAATAGCGATAGATTGACACCGGACAGATGCTCTGGCTTCCAGCCGATTAGCTGACGGGTTTGACCGCCGACTTGATGAATCTCTCCACTCTCATCGCAAAGCAGAATGATCTCGCTGGAGTTCCGCAGCAGTCCCTGGAATCGGTCCTCCTGCTTGCGTCGAATCTTAGTCACCAAGATGATGCCAAAGAACAGCAGAGCCCAAGTGGAAAGGACAGATGCAACAAAGTTCTGGCGAAGGACTGAGACATCGGCACGCGACCAGAAATCAGAGTCAAACCGAGCCGTCCAAAACAGCCACTTGCCGGAAGTATCTGCGACCGAGAGATTGGTCGTATAACAGAACATCACCGACTGGGCATACTCGCCAAGTTGAGCCGACTTCCAGAACGATTCGACAGTTCCAAAACCCGGAGGGTACGCAACAAACTGCCGCGACGGCAGGACAACCGCCCGATCCGGACCGTTTAGCTTGTCTGCAATAAACTTTGAATCGATGGAGGCACCCAAAATGCCTGCAAACTCTCCCTGCTCGTTGAAGACAGGAATTGAGTAAACAAATGACTGACTATCCGTGGTGGAAAGCGCTTTAGGGTCAGGAGATGCCGAAAGACCAACTGCCGTTGATGGATAATCATGCAGCGCGACCGATTTGATCGTCGGGAAGCGACTCTTCTCTCGAAGCACCAAAGCTTCAAGTTCCGACTTGCTCGCACCGTTTTCCCGGGAGGAACCTCCAATGATCTGGACGAGTGGCGAAGACTCGTCTGCGGAGACGATGTAGAAACCGTCCGCTCCGAGTGCGTCGAAAGTGGGCAAAATCTCTTTTGAAAGCTGATCGGCATTACTGCCCGGGTTCCGAAGTGCGGCTCGGACCGCAGGAGTCTGCGCAGTCGCAACCAGTGTGTTTCGGAGAGATTGGAAGGCGGATTCAACACCAATCTTTTCAAGATTCGCTTTGTCAGTCTCTTCAAGTTTGTAAACTCGAAGAACACTTTGCAGCTCACTCTGGTATCGGTTATAGAGGGATACTGTTACCGCGGTTCCGATGATGACGGCGCCTAAGCTAAACGCCGAAACTGTCGATAAAAACCCCTTTGCCTTTTTTGTAACTCGAATCCCGATTCCTTTCAACGATTAGCTCCTTCCTAGATTTATTGGCGAAATGAACAAGGCAACTCAGGCAATTTTTGCAAGTAGACTCAAACGGATGCGGTCCAGCACGATCCTTGCGATGATTTCCGCAATGTTGACGTGCGTTGGGACAGCACAATCACCGTTTACTGTGCCGAAGATTCAGTTCTCTGGCTGGAGTCAACAGAACTCCGTCTCGGGTCAATTGGAATATCTGGCGAGCTTCCCCAGCCCCTATATTTCTGGGACAAAGGTCAACGATCTTGTCCAACTCAGGGTGATCCTTCCGGAAGAAGCGGACGAACCCCCGCCGATGGTTTTGATTCTCCACTACTGGGGAGCTTCCAACCTTCGCATCGAGCGAGCGCTCGCACTCGACCTCAACCGTCGGGGAATCGGAGCAGCAATCCTCAGCCTGCCATACCACCTCAATCGCGCGCCGGCCGGCACCACAAGCGGACAACTCGCCATTCAGCCTGACCCGAAAAAGTTGGAAGCCACGATGACCCAGGCGGTCATGGATGTCCGCCGAGCCCTTGATTTCCTCGAACAGCGGAAGGAGTGCGGCTCACTCCTCGGGATCTATGGCACAAGTCTCGGAGCTATCGTCTCGAGCCTGTCCTATGCCAACGACGCACGACTCAAGAGCGCGGTGTTCCTTCTTGGCGGAATTGACCTCGCAAAGCTCCTCTGGGAGTCCTCCAGAGTTGTCCCGATCAAGGATGAGCTTAAGAGATTGGGCTTTACGGAGTCATCATTACGTGAGGAGTTGCGCTCGGTCGAACCCAGCCAATATCTCCCCCGCCAAGTGATGGGAAGAACTCTTGTCATCCGGGCAACTTTTGATTCGGTAGTCCCGCCGGAATGCACCGACGAGCTGATCAACAAGTTGCCAGGCAGCCAAGTCCTTGAGATTGACACGGGTCACTACGGTGGAGTGTTTGTCCAAGGACGTCTCCTCCGAGTCGCGGCGGACTTCTTCGAAGCAGTTCGAGATCAGCGAGACTTCGTTCTCCCTAAGAAGCTGATCGCCCCCACAATTCGCTTGGGAGCGCTTGCGTCCAGCCCAAACGGGTTTGATGTTGTCGCGGGAATTGATATTCTAAAATTTGATCCGAGCGGAAAGAGCTACGCAAGCATTCTGTTGACGCCTCGCAGTCCGGTAGTATGGTTCGGCACAACGATTAGCCCGGGGCTCAATCTCGGAGTTTCCGTCGCAAATCGCCGAGCAGGGTTTGGCCTTCTGTGGAGCACCGTCCTCTAACCGATCAAGAAATAATTGAGCGTTGCTGTCTCAACATGACAGAGACGTACTTCAGCATCGCTCAAAGTGCCCCCGGTTCGACTCGATACATTGCCGACGGCATCATGGGCTGGTTTTCCGAGATCAACCACCCAGCCACAAATGTCGCGGTCATCGCCCGCCCTACCCCAAAGTCTCTTCTCGAGCTAAGAACCCAAAAGGATATCCACGGGCCCTTCACTAGCTACGTTTTGCCTACAAATGACGACAGCGCCGTTCTTGAGATGGCGACACGGGCCGGTTTCACCACGGCTGGAAGGATCCACCTGATGTTCCTGAAGCCCCGGCCCCAGCGCTCAGCTCCAGAGTTGGACTTCCTCACCGATTCTAACGATCGCTTTGACCTGACCTACTTCCTCGCCCGCCAATTCTTCTTCGAAATGGATGACTCGTTCAGCACGATGATCGCCGGGCTGACCGCAAAATCATCGCGTTGTGAACTGATCCAGTTCCGACGGGGCGTTGTCCTTGAGGCCGGTGCCATGGTGTCTCAAGTCGGCGACACTCTCGGCTTCTATAACATCGCAGTGTCCCCCGAGAGGCGTCATCGAGGGGTCGGCGGAACCGTTCTGAGCCACCTCATTGGTCTCGCCGGTGCGCGTGAATGCTACGCCGTGTTGCAATGTGGTGATACGCTCGTCGAGTGGTACGAACGCCTGGGCTTCCGGCGCTACGGGACCGTCACGATGGTGCGGGCTTAGCCCTGGCGAGCCAAGACGTATTCAGAAATCGCGGATAACATATCCCGAGCGAGAGTAGGTTCAAGAATCTCCAACGATTCCTGAGCCTTCGAAATGTAATCTCGCGCAACCTGCTCCGATCGAGCAAAGGCTCCTCGGCTTGCCATCCAGTCGCAAATCATTCGGATCTCGTCCTCATTCACTGTCCCGCCAAATCGGCGCCGTGCGATCTGCAGTTCTGGTTCGCTCAATTTCTCGCGCAGGAAGATCAGAGGCAGTGTGGATTGACCTTCTCGGAAGTCAGTCGCAACTGGCTTCCCGGTCTTAGCCTTGTCACCTCGATAGTCCAGAAGGTCGTCAGCAATCTGAAACGCCATTCCCGCCTGCTCTCCGTACTGTCCGAGGGCCGCTACTTGGGCTTTGGTGCCACCGGCTGCCAGAGCACCAATCTCGCAGCAACAGCGGATAAACGCTGCCGTCTTCATACGCAGGATGTTGAGGTGTGACTCTTCCTCTAGGTCAAAGTCGCCTCGTGCTTCAATCTCAAGGACTTCACCCTCTGCAATCTCGGTAACCGCTTCGCTTACCGTGCGAATGACCTCCAGATCTCCGTCTTTTGCCAAAAGGAGCATGGCCTTCGCCAAGAAGACGTCGCCAGACATGATCGCGGCGATGTTGCCAAACGTGGCACTCGCCGTCGGCTTACCTCGGCGGGTCGGAGAATTGTCGAGCACGTCATCGTGGACCAAGGTCGCCATGTGGATGATCTCCATGCAAGCGCCTAGCCTGCGAAGTCTGTCCTCATCAACATTCGGGTTAATCGCCTTACCTGCGAGGATGACGAAAGCAGGACGCAACCGCTTCCCACCGGCCGAAAGAGTGTGATCCGCAACTTGTCGGATGATCTCAACCTTTGAATCGACAGCAAGACGAATCTCTCGCTCGATCTCGGCAACTTCGTCAGAAACCCGACCAAGCAGTTCGGCCCGTAGTTCTGGATTAGAAAGAATATGAATGGCGGATGGTGTCATGGCTTTGTCCCCCAGTGAACGCATATATTGCCGAACATGAGGTCTTTGTAGTGGACGTCGACGAAACCCGCACTCCGCATTGAGGCGGCTAGTTCTTCTCTAGATTTAAACCGAGCTGTACTTTCGCTCAGGTACTTGTAAGCATCGCTGCTACCGACGAGCTTGCCGAGCAAGCCCAGGGCCGGTGTTCGAAAGACATTGGTCGCAATTCGAATAAGCGCGGCCCGTGGCTCGGCACAGTCCACACTCACAAATCGCTTTCCGGGCTTGAGGACGCGGTTGATTTCTCTGTGTGCACGGTCAATATCCGGCACATTTCGAATTCCCCAGCCGACCGAAACTCCGTCAACGGATTGATCTTGCAGAGGGATTGAACATGCATCCCCGATGGTCAGAGTTGCCGCTGAATCTTTGCCAACCGCCTTCTCAAGCATTGGCGCGCAGAAGTCGATCCCAATCACGACACCAGCCTCTCCCACCGTAGTTCGATGGATTGGAAGGAAGTCGCCGGTTCCTGTGCAAAGGTCGAGCACCGATTCTCCCAGTTGAAGATCGAGCTTGGAAGCAGCGAACTTTCGCCACCGATGATGGAAGTTAAAACTCATCACCGCGTTAGCCCTGTCATAGGTTGGAGCGATAGCGCTGAACATTCCCCGCACTTCACGACGCTTCTCGTCGCCTTGCGCTTCCCAAATCGGCCGGGTGGGCGTCTGCGGAGTCATTAGCTTCATATCAGTTATACCGTCCTACGGGGAGTAAATGATTGAAGTTTCAGAATTTTATGAAAATAGCATCCTGAGCATGGTTTGCACTAGAATGAAGCGTGCGACGCTACTCGTGCTATGTTTTCGATCTTGATGGGACGATCTATCGAGGAGATGAGGTGATCGACGGTGCTGTCGAAGCACTCAAAGAACTTCGGAAGCGAGACGTCAAAATCTTCTTTGCAACCAATAATTCCAGCCAAACGGAGCTTGCTTATGTCAACAAGCTCGTGCGGATGGGGATCACCGCAAAAGTCGATGAAATCTTGACCAGCGGAAGGGCGACCGCAAAATACTGCCAAAGCGTAGGCGCACGACGAATCTTTGTGGTCGGTGAGCCCGGACTCGTCGACACCCTTGTTGGCGAAGGGCTCGGCGTCGTCAACTTCAATAGTCTTCGCGTCCACCCCGTCGAAGGCAAGGTCGATGCCGTCGTTGCTGGCATCTGTCGCGATGCGCTCTCCTACGAGCTTCTAGACTCTGCAATGCAGTGCATTACCGCTGGAGCCAGGCTGATCGGGACAAATTCTGACGCAACCTACCCGTTGGCTCAAGGAAAATTCGCACCCGGAGCCGGCACGATACTGTCTGCTCTCGCAACCTGCAGCGGGACAAAGCCAACAATCATCGGCAAGCCAAACCCCTTCATGCTGTTCCACGCCCTACAAGCGAACCAAATCCTGCCGTCCGAAACAGTCGTTGTCGGAGATCGCATCGACACGGACATCATGTTCGCGAAAGCTGCCGGATGCACAGGTGTGCTTGTCACGTCGGGCGTCGACAAAGAAGCCCCCAATGGAACTGCTTCCATCGGGGGCCTCCAAGAACTCCTTTAGGACGCGCCTTTAGGGGTTGATCTTACCGTTCTTGCCAACCTGAGGGACCTTAGAACGAACCTTCTTTGGTGGCATCTTCGCGAGTTGCTCCAAGAGGTATTTCACGCCCGCTTCAAGCTGAGGGTCTTCACCCTTGGCAACCAGATCCGGTCGCATATCAATGTCCATGTCAGGATCGATTCCCTGGTTCTCGGCAATGATCTCGCCGGTCTCTGGGTTGTAGATCGAGAACGAAGGAGCAGTGATGTTGCCACCGTCAACGGTGGTGTAACCACCGCTGATTCCGACGAGACCGCCCCACGTTCGCTTTCCGATGAGCGGACCACGTCCAGCCTGTCGGAACATGTAAGGGAAGAAGTCTCCGCCCGAACCTGCATAGCCGTTGATCAGGAGCGCCATTGGACCCTCGATCACCGGAGCTTCTGGCTGGTCGTTGCCGTAGCGAGGTTGGATCACAGCCTTCTTCTTTCGAGCAAGGGTGTCGACGAACCAAGGCTGAATGTATCCGCCTCCGTTCCATCGCTCGTCCACCAGAACTGCATCCTTATCGGTTTGCTGATAGAAGCCTCGAACGAGGTCATGCGATCCTTCTGCTGCGGTGTTCGAGATGTGCATGTAGCCAATTCGTCCGCCGGAGAGCTCAGCGACCTTCTTTCGATTGCCCTCAACCCAATCCCAATATCGTGCGGGAACGTCCGTGGCAATCGGCTTAACGCGAACCTTTCGAGCACCTTCCATCGATGGCTTGGAGTTGACCGATAGGGTCACGGTCTTACCGACCTTGCCCACCAGGAACTGCGAAGGGTTCACATCAGCAGAAACCGGGTTGCCGTCAACTGCAACGAGGTACTCGCCGTCCTTGACGTCGATGCCAGGAAGCCCAAGGGGAGTCTGATACTGCTCTTCATCGTTAAATCCACGAAGAATCTTTGCAAATCGGACACCATCTCCGAGAACCTCGAAGTCAGCACAAAGGTTGCCAACCGCAACGCGAGGTGCACCGGCTCCAAGATCGCCTTGGCCCTGAATATAGGCGTGACCTGTTGCCAGTTCTCCGATCAGGAGACCGAGGATGTAGTTGAGGTCACCGCGGTGGTTCACGTACTGGAGGTAGCCCTCGTACTTCTTACCGATCGCAAGCCAATCCTGACCGCCCATAGACGCATCGTAGAAGTGATCGCGCTCATAGCGCCAGACATCCCAGAAGATCTGCTTCCATTCCGCCTTAGGATCGATAACCGCCTCGACGTTGCTCATGTCAACCCGACCAGCTCCCGGCTGTTGACCCGGCTGGACAGGGAGAATCTGGAGTCCGCCTCGACCAAGAACTGCCATCTTTTGTCGGTTCGGGGTGAACTCGAATGCGCTAACTCCCTCGTACAGAGGGACTGGAACCTTGCTGCCCATGTTGTACTGGAACAGAACGCCGCTCGAGACAAAGGCAAAACCATTTCCGAGTCCGGTTACAGCGTTGTAGTTGCCAGGACCAAGCGGCAGAACCATGATTCGGTTTCCGATGCCATCAAGCTCAATGCTTGGCTTATCGGCAGGCTTTTCACCAGCAAGTTTTTCTGGTGGCTTCGCGCCCTGCTCTGGCTCTTCATCGTTTCGATCGAGGAACGGGTTTGGAGCGTCCTTGGTCAAAGCAACTGCGTACATTCGAGTCGTATCTTCCACCTTAAGGCTGAACTCGAAATGTCCGAATGTAGGCTCAAACGTTCGGTCCGAAGCAAAGTAGAGATAAGGTCGCTCACGGTCGAATGCGAGGGAGCTGTCGTTGAAGAAGCCCTCGGTGATTTTGACCTTCTTGCCGGTTTCGACTTCATACAGCCAAACTGCACCATTAGCGTTGGCACCGGCTTGGGTGTAAGCAATCCACTTCCCGTCCGGAGAAACGTCAACCGATCCGCCACCATTCGCGAAGTTGGTGATTTCAACAATCTGCTTGGTCGCTCCGTCCAGCTTGTAAACCGCAATTGGGCTGTAGAGAAGCATGAACTTGCTATCTGGGCTCCAAGAGATGTTCTCAATTCTGAAACCGGGGTTGTTCGTGAGCTGAGTCGCTGTCCCGCCAGCCTGAGGTTGGACATAAACCTCTCGATCTCCACTTGCATCAGAGATGTAAGCGATGTTCTTGCCGTCTGGAGACCAAATCGGAGTCATTTCCCGAACGCCGCTCGAACGGGTCATGTTCCGCGTCTCACCAGTCTTTGCTGGCAGGGAGAAAAGTTCTCCGCGTGCTTCAACCGCGATTCGATTTCCGCTAGGTGAAATCGAGAAGTTGGAAACGTAAGGCTGCAGGTTCTTTAGCGATGGCCGTGAGCCAAGGTTCTCGCTGAGAATTCTTGGAGCAAGTTTCACTTCCTTGCCCGTGGCTGGGTTGAAGTGATAGAGGTAGCCATCTCGCTCGTACACGATCGTGGTTCCGTCAGTCTCTGGGAATCGGATGTCGCTGGAGCTGTCGTTGGTCAGCTGCGTATCCTTTCCATTCTCGTTCTTGTACAGGTTAAGAGTCCCGTTCGCTCGGTCCGAAATGTAGTAAATCGAATTGCCCAAAACGATTGGGTGATAGTTCTGCTCGCGCTTGGCTGGCAGTTCTGAGTATTCGTTGGTTGCCAAGTTGTAGATCGAAATCTTGCCTTGCGAACCGCCTCGGTATCGGCGCCAGTTAAAGTTGAAGCTGTTAAATCGGTTGTACGCAACTCGCTTTCCGTCGGCGAAGTACTGACCCGAAGAAAACTCCTTGATGGGTGTTGGCTGTGGGAGCCCGCCCTTTGTGTCGACGAGCATCAATTGTGCCTGGCGTCCGCCGTAAGGGTTCCCCTCTGGAGTTGCGAACATGATCTTTCCGTCTGGTGTCCAGCCCATGCACTGGTCATTGTTGCCGTAGGTCAGTCGCTTAGGTTCGCCACCCTCCACCGGGATGGTGAAGACATTGCCGGAACCATCATAGGTCGCGGTAAACGCGACGGTCTTTCCGTCGGGTGAAAAGTGGGGGCGAGACTCGGCACCAACACCGCTCGTCAATCGCCGAGCGATCGAACCGTTCTCGGTGGTTGAAACCCAAAGGTCGCCTGCGTAGCAGAACACAACGTTGCTACCGTGAATGTCCGGTTGCCGGAGCAAACGTGGTTCGATTGTTGCGCCTTGTCTGCCTAGCATGGCAGTGGCGAGTGCGATGACGGTTACTGATCCCATATGATTTTCCAGAGTTTCGGGCAGAATGACGGAACGCCCGATAGGTTCTTACTGGAGTCTATACGGGCATGAACCACGAAATGGTTTCGTAGGGCATTTTTTGTCGCCTTGTTATGGGCTTTCCCGTATTGGTAACCTGACCTGAATGTCGAAAAGTGCATTGATCGTTTGGGGTGGCTGGGATGGTCACGAACCTGAAAAAGTGGCTCATTTCTTCCGCGACCTTCTCGTCGACGAAGGATTCTCCGTGGAAGTATCCAACTCTCTCGGCTCGTTCGCTGATGAGCAATTGGTCTACTCCCAGAATCTGCTCGTCCCTGTTTACACGATGAGCGAAATCACGTCGGAACAGTTCGAGCCAGTCCGAAAAGCAGTCGCCGAGCACGGAATCGGCATTGCTGGTTGCCATGGCGGCATGTGCGACTCCTTCCGAACCAATACCGAGTGGCAATTCATGACCGGCTCACAGTGGGTCGCTCACCCCGGTAACGACGGAGTCCGCTACACGGTCAACATCAATCAGTCGAACCCCCACGAAATCACCGCCGGAATGTCTGACTTCGAAGTCGTCTCCGAGCAGTACTACCTCCACGTCGATCCAGGCGTAAACGTCCTTGCGACCTGCGACTTCCCGCTTCCTGGCGTCGACGGACCGCACGTAGGAAACCCCTGCAAGATGCCGACGGTCTACACCAAGATGTACGGCAAGGGCCGCGTCTTCTACAACGCCCTCGGCCACCATGCGGATGTCCTCGAGGCGGAGGTCCCCAAAGAACTCATGCGCCGAGGCTTCCTCTGGGCCGCCAAGTAACGTCAGCGCTTCGTGACACACAAAAAAGAGCGGGTTGCCAATCAGCAACCCGCTCTTTTTTACAAGCTTCGAGACTACTTAGCCGCGCCAGCGAAACCTTCCAGGAAGTTCTCGCCCATGATCTTCTTGACGATTCCGATCTGGTTGACGGCGTACTTTCGCGCTCGAGGAGCGATGAAGCGGCAGTCGATTGGTTCGAACTCGAACTTGGTCTTTCCGTTGTCGTAAGAAGCCAAGGTGGTCTTCAACCAGTCGGTATCACTTCGCTCTGGAGTGTCCATCTTGAAGTGCGCTCCACGGCTCTCGTCTCGAGTGATCGCACCGTCGACAATTGCCTTCGACTGTTCGATCATGTTGATCAGAGCTCGGGTGAACGGCACGGCCTGGTTGGTCCAACCGGACGAGTCAATCAGGTTGCACTGTCGAGCTCGCGCTGCCAAGCTATCCAGCTCAGTTCGAGCCTTCACCAGGTCAGCCTGTACACGCCAGATTCCGCAGTTGTTCCACATCACGTCAGCAAGCTCCGCATGGAGACCGTATGGATTTTCGGTTCCGTTGGACGACTTGAGCGTGTTGTAAATCGACTGTTGCTCGTTGCGGGCATCATCCAGAGCGGACGACGGCAGCGAGTCAGCCGCGACATCTCCCTTCTGGAGGTAAGCCATGATTCCTTCAGCAGCAATTTCTCCACCCACAAGGCAAGCAAGGAGTGCGTTGGCGCCAAGTCGGTTCGCACCGTGGTACTGATACTCGCATTCACCAGCTGCGTACAGGCCAGGAATATTGGTCATCTGGTTGCGTGGACTCTCGACGTCCCAGGTGTTATCACCATTGGTCTCGTAGTCAACCCACAGGCCGCCCATCGTGTAGTGCACTGCCGGGTAAATCCGCATTGGGTTCTCGATCGGATCCTCACGCATGAACTTCTCGTAAATCTCGAGAACGCCTTCGAGCTTGTCGTTGATAACTTCTCGAGTGTAAGGGCCGCCTCGCTTGTCGTGAAGCTGAGTGATGTCCAGATAAACCTGCTGTCGTCCCTTAACACCGTTGCCCATTCGGCAGGTGCAGTAGATGATGAAGCTAACGATGTCACGGCTCAGAAGGTTGCCGTACTTGCTGTCAAGCTCTTCGCAAATGTAGCGTCGCTCGTTCTCAGGAATGTCAACGCCCTTTCGCTGATCTTCCGCATTCTTAGGAACCCAGATGCGGCCGCCTTCGCCACGAACTGATTCCGAGATCAGTCGGCACTTGTCTTCGCCAGGAATCGCGGTCGGGTGAATCTGAACCATCTCAGGGTTGCCGTACTTGGCGCCCTGTTGGTATGCAATCGAAACTGCCGATCCGGTGTTGATGATCGAGTTGGTCGACTTACCGAAGATCAAACCGTTTCCACCAGTCGCCATAACAACGGCGTCCGCGGCAAATGCCTCGATCTCCATCGTTCGCAAGTTCTGCGAGGTGATGCCACGGCAACGACCCTCAGAGTCCTTGATGATGCTGATGAACTCGTAGCCTTCGTACTTCTCGACCCGGTTCATGGTTTCCCATCGTCGAACCTGTTCGTCCAAGGCGTAAAGAAGCTGCTGACCCGTTGTAGCACCCGCATAAGCTGTTCGGTGCTTCAGCGTGCCACCAAATCGTCGGAAGGAAAGAAGACCCTCCGCCGTTCGGTTGAATGGAACTCCCATTCGGTCAAGAAGGTAAATGATCGCAGGAGCGCGCTCGGCCATTCGCATAACCGGAGGCTGGTGGTTAAGGAAGTCTCCACCGGTGATGGTGTCCTCAAAGTGAAGATAAGGCGAATCGCCCTCTCCACGAAGGTTGACTGCACCGTTTATACCGCCTTGGGCGCACACGGAGTGCGACCGTTTAACGGGTACGACGCTGAAAATCTTGACCTTGTTTCCGGCTTCGGCGAGCTTCATTGCTGCCATAAGGCCGGCGAGTCCTCCGCCGACGACGATCACTGTGCGCTGTGCTGCCATTGCTATGCCTCTATTCTACGCAGTTTAAGCACCGAGAGTCTTGGGTTTGGTGCCGCAGAGCAGATGCTCTGCGGCGATAACCGTTTACAAACTTGCCAAGATCCGACCGTAGGTGTCAAACCTCGCTCGGTTCAGCGTCCCTTCTTCAGACGCGGCCCGAATTCCGCATCCTGGCTCAACCGTGTGTGAACAGTCCCGGAACCGGCACGAGATCCCTTCAAACTCAGGGAAGTAGTCAATCAGTTCCTCCCGCGCCAGCTTGAACAAGCCGAAGGCACGCACTCCCGGCGTATCAATGATCTCGGTTCCTCCGCCAAGCTCCCAAAGGTGGCTACTCGTCGTCGTGTGAGTTCCGCGGCCGTAACCTTCGCTCACCGCACCAGTATCCAGTTCCAGTTCTGGTTTTAGAGCGTTGAGCAATGAGCTCTTCCCAACTCCGCTATGCCCAACAAACGCCGAGCGCTTACCTTCCAAATGAGTGCGCAACTCGTCCAGCCCGTTCTTCCCCATTGCCGAAACCCGAATGATCGGGGCCAGTCCTCGGTAAGGATCCAACAGCCTGAACTCCTCGTCGTCGGGCGACAGAAGATCCGACTTGTTCACGGCGATCACGGCATCTGCTCCCCCGCGCTGGATAGCGATCAGGTAGCGGTCAATCACCCGTGGGTGGAGCGGCGGCGCCTTCACGCTCACCACGACCACAATCACGTCGACATTCGCCACGATCACACGCTCACGATCTGCCGAGCCTGGGTCAGGGCGCGACAGCTTGGTCCGGCGAGGTTGTACCGAATGGATTCTCCAGATCTCTTCGGCCTGGTGAATGTTGACAAGGTCTCCTACGGCAAACTGTGACTGCTGCCACTTGGCCTGATCCGGCGTGAGGATACAGTCGATTCGCTCTGATCCCAGCACAACTTCACACCGCTTTCGGTGAAGCGCAATCACTGTTGCGCACTGAGTTTGTACCGGCACCGCCTCCTCCACAACTTCTTCCTTCAGAAGTTGATACAGGAATTCCTCTAACGGCTTTTGAGGGCGTTTGACCTTCGCAGGGATGTCTTCGTCTTCGTCGTCCTCATCCAAAACCGGACGAGCCACCATTCGAGAGAGCGCTAGTTTCCGAGCCTTGATCGCTCGGTCCCGCAGCTTGTTGCGTTCGTTACTATCCATCGCCGCTAGCGCCTTAGCGACAAAGTCTTTTTGCTTTTGATCCAATTCTTGATTTCCTAGTGTTCGGTCGGGCGCAAAGAAGTCGCGCAGAGGGAGCAAGGGCCCCTCGAACCGATTCGGGAAAGTGCCGGTCAGGCGGCTCGGGAGGCGCAGTGGATCGTGGTGTTGACAGTCATATTCTTCTCAGCCTCCTCTTTTCACCCTTGCGGGCGTATCCACAGTGTAACACAAGCGTTAAGATGATGTAATCATGCGTATTCTCGCGTCTGTCATCGCTCTCGTCGCCGCTAGTTCGGTTTTTGCCGGAACTCCTACCACCGCAGACCTTCTCAAAAAGGCTTCGACAACCGCCAAGAAGGACGGTAAGAATGTGCTTGTCATCTTCCACGCTTCCTGGTGTGGCTGGTGTCATCGCTTTGATAAATTCCTGGACACCACCGATGAAGGCAAGCTCGTCAAGGGCGCCCTCGAAGTCGTCCACATCACGGTTCAAGAAGATCCAAAGCACAAGGCCGATGAGAATGCAGGTGGCATCGAGCTGATGGAGAAGCTCGGCGGCAAGATGGCTGGACTCCCATTCATGGCAATCCTCGACGCGAAAACCGGCAAGATGATCGTCAACTCTCTACGCACTTCTGGCGACGCCCGAACGAACACCGGTTACCCAGCCGCACCCGAAGAAGTTTCCCACTTCGCAAAGATGCTCAAGCTCGGCGCACCAAAGATGGGTGATGGAAGCGTCAGCAAAGTTTCAGGCTGGCTCACCGCAAACGCACCGAAATAATCCGCAATTTCGTACAATAGGGCAATCATGTCGTTGGTGAGTGACCAAATTCTTGATGCCCCTGTCTCCAAAAGCGAAGCAACTCAGGTTGCTTCGCAATTCCTGGGAAACGTTTCCGATCAAAGTTCATTCACCATCGGCTCGCTGGCCGATGACCTCGGGATGAAGCCCATGCTCGTCGCCAGAGTCATCTCAGACCTGCGCGGGGGAAGCGATCCAGAGCTTGATCACGCCATCAAGCACAACGACTTTCTCATCAAGAAGCTGGGCACCGCCCGCCTCTCCGCCGAAGTCGTCGCTGGCGATCGCCGCCTCCTCGACAAGTTCTGGCGCAACAACGATCCTCTCGGTGTCTACCGCCCTGGCGACATGTGGTACGTCGACGAAAACCACAGGTGGATGCCCTACTTCCCGATCCTGATCCTTGTTCCGGCGGCGGCGCTCCTTGCTGTACCGGTGGTCGGTAGTCTCCTTCGACTGCTGGGGATGTCCTAATTACCTTGGGATCCAGTAACCGACTAGACCAAGCTGACCTGCTCAACGAGGAGGTTCAAACGGATGAGCTTCAAGAGTTACTAAGTCGACTTGCCGCCACCGAAGCGCTCTTCTCCGAACCAATCCCCACCATCCGAGATGTTGCCGAAGCGACGGACGCCTCGCCATTGCTCATCGGCCGAATTCTCAGCCAAATGCGTGGTCCAGATCAGGTAGCAGAGCTCAAGGGAAGGATGGACGGATTCGAGGCCCGTCTACGGGAGCTGGAATTGCATGGGAGTCAAAAAGCTGAGGATACAAGATCATCTCGCCGCCATTCGGTGCCCGAAGACTTCGAGCCGATTGACTTCAACCGGCTACTTGCAGAATCAGGTGCAGGAGACTTTGAACCGGACTTGGGTTGGTGTGCACAGAAAAAGCTGTTAGAACGTGACTTGAACACCACTTTGAATTGGCATGACAACGATACTGCGCACCGAGTCGGGCGGATGGTTGTCGGAATACTGTTTGGATTTATGATCGTCGTCGTGCTACTCTCGGCCGGGCCGGAGTGTGGTCTCTCTCAGTCAACCGAAAACCGGCCGGTTCCACCCCCTATTGAGCGCTCTACCCGCTAGCCTGATCGCTAGGCTCCGCGTGGCGCGGCAGCCATCAGCACGGGGCAAGCCATGATCGAAATCAGATAGAACAGAGCGAGAGCGAGAAGGTAGATCCACTTAAACGGCTTGCCATCGCGAAGGTCGAACCAAAAGCCAGCCAGCACCGCAAACAGCATCAGAATGTTGCTGACCCAGCAGACAACCAGGACAAATCGGGCGGGTGCTCCTCCGCACATGAGAAGCCACGTTGCAAAGGCAACGAGGCGGATCACGATAAGAACCGGACGGTTCATAGCCCATTATGTCGGCAAGTCATCCTCCGTATAATCTCCCCATGTCTTTCGCGATCGGACTCGACCTGCTCTGCGCTCAGGATTTTGCATCCCTAAAGGGCAGAAACGTAGGCGTAGTCTGTAACCAGGCCTCGGTTGACTCCAACTACCGACACATCTTGGGGCTACTCGAGGCAAGCGACAACGTGAGCATCGGGGCGGTCTTCGGCCCTCAGCACGGTCTCTTCGGAACAACGCAAGACAATATGATCGAGTGGAACGGGGAAGGTGCACCTCCGAAAACCTATCCGACCTACTCGCTCTACGGTGAATTCCGCGAACCTACCGATGAGATGCTCGGTGGGCTTGACCTGATCCTAGTCGACCTGCCTGATGTCGGCTCGCGCTATTACACGTTCATCTGGACAATGAGCCTCTGCATCAAGGCAGCGGAGCGACTGGGAATTCCAGTTTTAGTGCTGGATCGCCCCAACCCGCTTGGCGGAGTTCGTGTTGAAGGGCCTGGAATTGAAACCGGTTTCGAGAGCTTCGTCGGGTTGCATAACGTCCCGATTCGCCACGGTAAGACAATCGGCGAAATCGCACGCCATGTCGTTGCCCACCACTATTCGAAGGCAAGGGTTGACGTGATTGAGATGGAAGGATGGGATCGGCAATTCTACGCCGATCAGCTCCCCTATGCCTGGGTGATGCCCTCGCCCAACATGCCAACCGTCGACACTGCCGTTGTCTATCCCGGCGCCTGCCTGCTTGAAGCAACAAATCTGAGCGAAGGGCGCGGCACAACGCGACCGTTTGAGATCGTCGGAGCCTCCTTCGTGAACGGCCAACAACTCGCTGACAGTCTGAATCGTCTCTCCATTGAGGGTGTCTACTTCCGCCCCCTCCAGTTCGAACCAACATTCAACAAGCACCAAGGAAAGATCTGCGAAGGTGTTCAAACACACGTTTTGGATCGCAGCACCTTCCGACCTGTCTTGGCCTACGCCTGCCTCATCAACGAGATTGCAAAGCAAACCGGCATACACGACTCCAGCCACGTACAACTTGATCGATTCCAAGCAAACAGCGACGAGACCGCTCTCCCCGGATTCGCCTGGAAGCAACCTCCCTACGAATACGTGTATGACCGAATGCCGATCGATATTCTGAGCGGAAGCGAAGAATTTCGAAAGCTAGTAGAAGTCGGGGCAAATCGGAATCTCATTGAAGCTTGGACGCTCAGTTTAAAGCATTAAAACTCTGTCTCTTTAACATATTCTTAACGCGAATTGGTAAACTATTTGCTTAGAAGGAGTTGTCTAACAGCTCGGATGCGGATGGGAAATGGATTTCTCGGTCTGCGCCGCAATTTCCAATTGGAATCATTCACATGAAAAAGGCATTTACGCTCATCGAACTGCTGGTCGTTATCGCGATCATCGCAATCCTCGCCGCTATCCTCTTCCCAGTTTTCGCACAGGCTAAGGCTGCTGCAAAGAAGGCTGCTGGTATCAGCAACCAGAAGCAGATCTCCCTCGGCATCATCATGTACGGTGCTGACAACGACGATACCTATCCTCGCAACGACGATTGTATCGCCAACAGCTCGCTCAACGGCGCTCTCAACAACGTAGTCGGAGCTGTCAACTGCGGCGTGTCTGCAGGATTCGCACACCGAGTCAACCACTTCTCCTGGCAGAAGTGGACGATGCCATACGTCAAGAACATTCAGCTCTACTTCAACACTGCTCGTGGAAACACCAACGCAACCACTCCTTCCTGCCCAAGCGGGTCGTGGGTTCAGTGCGGTCAGATCACCGGTAGCTACCTCCTCAACACCGCGTTCACCGGTCAGTTGAACACCTGGAACCGCGCTCCTGGATCGTCCACCATGTTGCGAAACAGCTGGCTCGGTGGAAGCATGACTTCCATCCCGAACGTTGCTGGCGCAGGAATCCTCATGGAATCCGGAAACCTTCAGATCGGCGTTGTGCCTATCGCTTACGGAACCGACTCCTCGTCGACCTCCGTTACCGTCTACCCACCAGCAGTTCGAGAAGTCTGGGCTTGGGAGCTTGGAAAGAACACCGCTGCTTCGTACAGCGCTTCTTTGGCTGCTCCAGCACGAGAAGCTGACGAGCTTCGAGCTGCATTCGCAGGAATCATCGTCGGTCACGCAGACGGTTCGGCTAAGTTCTACCAGTACGGTAAGTTCCTCGCCTTCACCCCAACTGCAGCTGAGTACGGTGTCTCCGCAACCCCTGCATTCGGTATCAACACTACCAACAGCGCTCTCCGAGGCTTCACCGGTGGAACCGTTGGACTGGGTGCAAACCCGAACCTCACCATCAACTACCCACTCTGGGGACTTGGTCAGTAAGGTCTGATCGAAAGATCACAATTCACCCCGATTGCATGCAATCGGGGTGTTTTCGTTTATAATGAGCCCCACTACTCATGAAGCTCGCAGTTTGCATTCTCCACAACCGAGACAAGAGTCGCATCATTGATGAACTCATCTCTGCGGGTTTTAAGTTCACCATCATCGGCTCAACGGGTGGATTTCTACGAGAGGGCAACACAACCCTGCTCATTGGCGCAGAAGACTCACAAGTAGACGCCCTCAAGAGAGTTATTGAAACGGCCTGCCCAACCCGCGAGCAAGTGCTCAGTATGGCGGCCTATGACGCGAATCCAGCCGCCGCGTTTGTGCCCAGTGCCATGAAGGTCCCCGTCGGCGGAGCCGTCATGTTCCTCCTCCCCGTCGACGAATTTACGCGATTCTAGCGCCGCGCAGCAACGAGAATACGCTGCCACTTCTCCGTCAGCTTATCGGTGTTAACACCGTCATGCCCGCGTGAGGAGTGAACAAAATAACCGTTGCCCAAATACATGCCCGTGTGACCAATCGTATTGCGCTTCTTTTCCCAGAAGTAGAGCCGGTCGCCAGCGCGCAAGTCCTCTAGCCGACGAATAGGCATTCCCACCTTAGCTTGCTCCGCCGCAGTGCGAGGCAGTGAGATGCCGATCTCTCCATAAAGGGTTTTCACGAACGCCGAACAGTCGATGCCGCGATTAATATCGTTTCCACCCCAAACATAAGGAGTGCCCTTGAAGGTCGTGCCCTTCCAAGCTGCCTTTGCCCGACTTGAGAGATCCGTAACGCGAGTTGCCTGAACCTTGTATTGCTCGGGAAGGATCGCGACCTTGCTTGTCAGGATATAGCCCCACAGGTTGTTCGCCATCAGCACCTTGGTCCACTTTTCGTTGTGAGCCCGGACCACCAAATATTGATATTGTTTGGCGCGGTAGAACTTGCCCGCCTTAGTGCTCGCCGACTTATAAATCGACGTCTGCTCAAGCGTCTGGCCATAATTGCCAAGCGTAATCTCCTCTGCGGCGGAAAGCGATGCCGCGCACGTAACCATAGCCAACAAACTAGCCTTAAACATCTTCTCGTACACTTAAATAGTAGGCAAAATCCGCACCAAGTGGAGCGGTCGCCTTATGCATTAACGAGCGAAAGTGCCTTAAGGATCAATAAACCGTCATTTCCACCAAGAAGTTCCTTGGTAGCACGCTCAGGGTGAGGCATTAATCCCAACACATTCCCGGCTTCATTGACCACGCCCGCGATGTCGTCAACCGATCCATTTGGATTCGACACATACCGAAAAGCGATTTGCTCCTGGTCCTGAATCCGCTTCAATCCATCAGCATCGATAACGTACCGACCCTCGCCGTGAGCAATCGGAAGAGAAATGGTTCGATCAACTGCGGCCGTCCAAATACTCGTCCGGTTGACTGCCTCAAGCATAACATCCTTGCAGATGAACTTCTGTCGCTCGTTCTTCAGGAGCGCGCCTGGAAGGAGTCCACTCTCTGTGAGAATCTGAAAACCATTGCAAGCTCCGATGACCGGTCGCCCTTCTTTTGCAAACCGAATCGTCTCCTGCATGATCGCGGATCGAGAGGCCATCGCTCCACACCGCAAGTAATCGCCGTAGGAGAATCCGCCCGGCACAAACACTGCGTCAAATCCGTTCAAAGATCCGTCGTTATGCCAAACGTAATCGGCATCAACGCCGACATCGTCGCGAAGCGCCTTAAGCGCATCCTGGTCGCAGTTCGAGCCAGGGAATTGCAGAACCGCAACCTTCACCCGACCACCTCGTAACTGAAGTCTTCAATCACTGGGTTAGCAAGAAGCTTCTGGCACATCTCCTTGATGCGGCTCTCCTCAACCTTTTCAACGTCAAGGTGAATCAGCTTGCCAATCCGAACGTCGCTCACTTCGTCAAATCCAAGATGCTGGAGTGAGCTGGTGACGGTTCGCCCCGCAGAGTCAAGCAAAGCAGGCTTCAAAGTGACATAAACGCGAACTCGGGGCATGGCCTAGTTTACGCTAAACCGTCTTCCCGGTACCGACTTGTCGATGCGTTTCAGCATCCCGCACAGCACCTCACCCGGCCCGAACTCGATGAATTCGGTTACTCCATCAGCGATCATATTGCGAACGCTTTCGGTCCATCGGACCTGATCCCGTAGTTGTTGCTCAAGAGTCTCCCGCCACGCCGAAGGATCCTTAACCGGCTGCGTCGTCACGTTGGCATAAACAGGCTTGCCAGGCTGGAATACCGCGTTCGACAGTGCTTCAGCCATGTTTCGGCTCGGCTCTGTCATCAGCGGGCTATGAAACGCTCCGCTTACATTCAACGGCAAAACGCGCTTTGCGCCCGCCTCAAGCAGGAGTGGAGTTGCCGCCGCTACCGCATCAACTTCGCCGGAGATGACTGTTTGACCAGGGCAGTTATCATTAGCAACCACAACCGTTCCATCAACCTTCTCAAGGGTCTCCGCTATCACCGGAATCTCCAGACCAAGGACCGCCGCCATGGTTCCCGCCGCAAGCTCTCCCGCCGATGCCATCAACTCACCGCGCCGCTTCACCAATCGCGCACCATCCTCAAGAGAGAGGCTGCCCGAGCACACCAGCGCAGCATATTCGCCAATGCTGTGACCCGCAAACACGTCCGCTGCAATCCCGGAAGCCGCATAAGTTGCAACGCCGACGGTATAGAGTGCGATCTGCGCGTTATTCGTCGCTCGAAGCGTCTCTTCGTCCGACTCAAAGCAAAGTTTCGCGACGTCAATTCCCAGCGTATTCGAGACCTTCTCGAACACTTCTCGGGCGGAGGCGGAAGCCTCAAAAACGTCTTTGCCCATGCCGGGCGCTTGTGATCCCTGACCCGGGAATATCGCAGCAATCATATTTGGTAATAGTCTACCGTCGGGTAATCTTACTAGTTCATGAAGCTCATCCGCACGCGATAAAGGCCCTTGTCACTTGGCGCCCTGTCCGCGCCCCGACCGCCCCAAATCAAGTTTCGCATGCAAAGCTCTCCTGCCCTAGGCTCACCTAAAGATGTCCTCTCCATACGCGATTTTCGCAACCTATGGATCGGTCAAGCAATCTCGCGCATTGGCGATGCGCTCTACTTCCTCGGCCCTCTCTTTGTCGTCAAAAAGCTCTTTAACGACGACGCAATGGTCGGCTACGTCGGCGCGCTAGAAGCCGTCCCCTGGCTTCTCTTTGGCACCTTTGCCGGAGCAATGGCCGACCGGATGGATCGCAAAAAGCTCCTCGTCTGGTCTGACCTCCTGAGCACGATTGTGCTCGTCGCCTTCCTGGTCTATCTCCTGCTGCTCCAGGGCGATCCGCCAAGGTGGCCGTTCTACGTGTTCGGACCGCTGTTGGCAACGCTCCGAGTCTTCTTCATGCCCGCAAAGAACGCGGTCATACCGCGTCTTGTCCCGCCGGAAAAGCTGATGGGAGCCAACGCGTTCAGTGCGGCAACCGACCAGTTTGCATGGCTTCTCGGAAACATGCTCACCGCCTTGCTTGGCTCCATCGTCGAGAGTTTCAGTCCAGGTCGATTCCTCCAGGTCATGGTCATCGCCAACGCGCTGACATTCGCAGTCTCGGTGTGGTTCCTCGTTAAGCTCCCTTCGGTTGAGCCAGAGCGTGACAACATCCACGAGTCACACATGTTCCAGGACGTCGTGAAAGGCATCGAGTACGCCCGAAAGGACGAAGTCATTGGCCTCTCACTACTCGCCTCCTTCGGCCTTGCACTGTTCATGTCGCCCTTCTTTGTGGTCTACTTTGCCATCAACCAGCAGTGGTTCGATAACAAGGTCGCGACGGTTGCGCTCATCGAAGGCTGCTTCATCGTCGGCATGCTCGCTATGAGCTTCATCGTGCCGAAAATGAAGTTCCACCGACCAGGTCTCGCATATTCGCTCGGTCTCGGTCTCGCTGGCGTGATGGTGGTGTTTATGGGCTTCTCGCCCTTCGTCACCCTGTACGCGTTCTGGAACCTTGTTTGCGGATTCGCAATCGGAGCGGTAGACGTTCCAATGCGGACCTACCAACAGCTCAAGGTGCCCGACGAGTATCGCGGACGAATCATGAGCCTCGGCATGCTGATCTGGATGAGCGTCCAGCCGTTCGGAATGGCCCTTGGCGGAGCAATCCTCAAAATCCTTGGACCGGTCCTGATGCACATGGTGATGGGACTTGGATTTGCCTTTACCGGCCTTGCGCCTCTGATGAGTAAGGCATTCCGAGAAGCCACCCTGCCCGACATCTCGGCGCAGCAGCAAGAAGATATCCTAGAGAAGAGCGAACTGGAAGAAGCACAAATAAGATGAGTCAAGGACGAGTTGGAGTCGATGAGAGCGGGAAAGGAGATTTCTTTGGCCCGCTCGTGGTTGCCGCATGTTATGTCGGTCCCGAACATTACGCAGAGCTAGAAGGCGTGAAGGACAGCAAGAAGCTGACCGACGCCCAGGCCCTAGCACTGGCAGAAAAGATCAAAAAGGCTTGCCCGCACTCGGTGATCCTGATGAATCCCACTAAGTACAACGAGCTGTACGCCAAGATCAAAAACTTGAACCACTTGCTTGCTTGGGGACACGCTCAGGCCATCGAGAACGTTCTCGAAAAGCAGCCCGCTGACCTCATCATCAGCGACCAATTCGCCGCCGGAGGCAACGTCGTCAAGTCCAAACTCAAGGAACTGGGACGCCAGGCCCAGTTCGTTTCTCGAGTCCGAGCCGAAGCCGACCTCGCAGTCGCTGCCGCCTCAATCCTTGCCCGAGCTGAGTTCCTCAAGCGCCTCAAGGGTCTGAGTCAAGAATTTGGCATCGACCTTCCCAAGGGCGCAACCAACGTCATCGGCACCGGCAAGCGATTCGTCGCGACCCATGGCGCCGAAAACCTTCCGAAGGTCGCCAAGATGCACTTCAAAACTTCTGGCCAGGTGCTAGAGAACTAAGCAAATTGAAAAGGTGTCTCAGCGGACATTCCATGGTGGCGAGATCTGCTTTATCAAGTTCGCTTCTAACCCATCCACGAGGCTGACCGGGATTCCTCGGTAAGTAAACTCTCCTGTATCTTCGAGAGCTAGAATCTTCACGGTCTGGCCACCCTTTATGGCTGAGCTGATCAGGCTATTGTTACGAACATTTGTCGTTTGCGAGACTCCAGGGGTCTGGAAATTCTGCATTCTCTGCATGAGTGACCTTGTTGTCTTCCCAATGTACATAACTTGGTTTTCAATGCAAAACGCGTAGAGGACGGCAATATCCTTTGAGCTGCTGACGAACCTGAATTCGATTCGGTCGCCAACGGGTTCCCAATGTCCCACATCAACAAACCCTAAAGATATTAGCGTCGGAACCTGAACATTTGGTTGCTGTGTTACCATAAGCTCCTCAGGAAGCTGAACACCCTTTACCAGCTTAAAGATTCCTCGAGAGGGGCGAAAAACGAGATGGGGATGTTGTGTTGGCATATCTCCAACTTGGGTATTGATCGTGTTGAACGGAGTCTCGGGTGCCTCCGATGCAATGGTTCGAACCAAGTCGCTAAACCTCATACCTTCTGCGTTAACTGCGAGTAGTTCCAGAACGCGGGCTCGAATCTCGGCCGTCGACAATTTCTTCA
>CAIYMO010000033.1 GCA_903927345.1 uncultured Armatimonadota bacterium
CTGGGGGATGAACAACCACGGTGGCAGTTTCGGCGGTCAAATCCTGCCGGATATGATGCGATGGCTCTGGCGAGATGCCCAAAAGGACATTACTGATCCTGACGACATGATCGAGCGAAGCCTCCGAACACCAGGGTTAGACCACTAAGCCCGGAGACCCTCAAAAGTGAGTTTGACGGGCAAGATATTCCCGTCTCCGTCAAACTCCATCCGGTCAATGCACGTCACTCGGTGATTGTGGTGCTCTTCTTCAAGCGGCCGTCGGTGATAGCAAATCACATACTCCTGCGTTCCCGGCAGCTGAAGAACCGAATGGTGCCCGGCGCCCTTTCCGACCGAGTAATCGCTTTCAAGAATCTTTGCCCGTCGCTCGAACGGTCCCAACGGATGATCTGAAACCCCATAGGCCACTGCGTAGCTCGAGTCTCCCCAGCCACCCTCCGACCACATGAAGTAGTACTTCCCATCCTTCTTCAACATAAACGGTCCTTCAACATAGTTTTCGGGAGTGATCTCGACAAACTCTCCGATTGTCGAAACCATATCCTCACCGAGTCGAACAACGACGGCATGCTTCCAGCCGCCGTAATAGAGGTAAGCCTGACCGTCATCATCGATGAAGGCATGTGCATCAATCGGCTGGGCACCATGGTGATACTCCTTGATCAAAGGCGCGCCTACGGCATCCACAAACGGTCCAGTTGGACTATCCGAAACCGCCACCCCGATTCCTGCGCCATCGCCAGCTGAGAAGTAGAAGTAGTACTTCCCATCTCGCTCACAGCAAGACGGAGCCCATGCCGCCCGTTGAGTGCTCCAGGGAACGTTGGCAAAGTCGAGAATCCGCCCTTCGTTAGTCCAAGTAACGAGATCAGGGGAAGAAAAGCACTCGAAGAAGGTCTGCTCCTCATAAGCAGCGGAGAAGGTGGGATAGATGGTGTACCGCCCCGCAAAGTAATGCAGCTCCGGATCGGCATACCATCCAGGAAAACAGGGGTTGGGCACGAGATTATTATGCCCGCAAGCCGTTGGCACGATTCTTGCGGGTTACCTTCCGACTCTATGAGGAGTCGACAGGTTGATATGAAAACCAAGTTACTAGCCCTTGTAACGCTTTTCGGAACCGCACTTGCGGGGTCTGCACAAGCGATTGATCTCACGTTCGCTGGAATGAGCTTGCCAAACGCTCTGACAGCATCAATCTCCGTCAACGGAAGTTCCTTCACGTCGGTTTACGCCGGGCAGCTGAAGTTCACTTCCAGCTCCGGTTCGCTCAGCACCTACTGTGCAGACGCCCTCTCGTTCCTAAACAGCTCGTCACACAGCTACACAACGAGTTCGCTGACTCTTACCCCGGATACAAATCTAGGAAAAGCTGCAACCATCCTCTCAAACAACCAGGCAGGAGCTCTCACGGCTGCCCAGCAAGCCGGTCTTCAGCTCGCAATTTGGGAGGCACTGTACGACGGAGGAACCACCTTCGACGCAAGTGGAGCCAAATTCCAGGCAAAAGGAGTCTCTTCCGAGGTTCTCGGTTTCGCGTCGAGCTACTACGGCAGCTACTGTGATCCCGCCTCCAACCCAGTCACTCACTTTGGAACAAACCAAAGTGGAGGACAATCTCAGATGACCGCCGTTCCGGAACCGATGACCGTTGCTGCCCTCGGACTAGGGTCACTCGCTCTGCTTCGACGTCGAAAGCGAAGCGCCTAATTCCCCCTTCCGATGCCAGGTCTCCTACCGGGAGATCTGGCAAAAAAAGACGACTTAGAATGTCCTATAAAATAAGACAAAACTAGGTTTCTGCGACAGATTTTCACAGCGGCAGTGTATGCTCTGGCGGTGAATTCTTCTCGTAATTTGATGGGGCTTCTCCCCATCGCGATCGTGCTCTCGTCATGCGCAGGCCTCCAAGAAGTGCCTCTCAAGGAGCTAGCCGCCTCGGCCAAGGTCTCCGCAAAAATCGTTGCTGGCGGACTTACTCGCCCTGTCGACTACCGAGCGAATCCGAAGGATCCTTCGCTGGCGTACGTCATCGAAAAGGCAGGAATCGTCAAGCTCATCAAAAACGATGTCTTGCAATCAACCCCTGTTCTGGATATTTCTAGCCAGGTCAACAACGTCGGCGAAACCGGCTTCCTGGGAATCGCGTTCGATCCCAACTTCGCTAGCAACAACTACGTCTACTTCTACTATCACATCCCATCCCCGTTGCGACTCGTTGTTGTTCGCTACGAAATGAACTCGGACGGAACGGCTCTGTCAAATCCTTACCGAATCATGACCTTCGAACAACCGACCACCTCCCACCAAGGCGGTTCGATCAACTTCGGCGGCGACGGTTACCTCTACATGGCAACCGGTGATGGAGCATCTCCGGAAGACGTTGCCAACCGAGCTCAAAGTGGCAACTCGTTGCACGGAAAGGTTCTAAGAATCGATCCATCGGCAGACGGTTTCCCAACCGATCCTGACCAGAACTACGCGATTCCTGCGACAAATCCGTACGCAACCAGCACAACGATTCGGCCTGAAATCTGGGCAGTCGGACTCCGCAACCCATTCCGCTGGACCTATGACAAGGTAACCGGTGGATTCCTGATCGCCGACGTCGGTCAAGATCGGATGGACGAGATCAACTTCTTGCCTGCGGGTCAAGCATCGCACAACTTCGGCTGGCGTCACCGCGAAGGCACCGTTTCCTTCTTCACCGACCAACCTGCGTTTTCCCCATACTTCAAGGAGCCATTCTTAGCGTATGAGCAAACGGTCGGACGGTCAATCGTCGCTGGATTTATCTATCGAGGATCGAAGCTGGACCCAGCCTTCAAGGATCGAATGTTCCTCGGTGATGCCGTCACCCGAAAGGTGATGTCAATCCCAATGGAAGTTTCGCAAACCACCGGCGCACGAACAATTCCCGTGAGCTACATCGTGGACCACTCACCAGACATCAACACCGCCCTCGGCACCGAAGTCCTTTCGGGCGTCGTGTCAGTGGTGCCTGACTCAGCCGGCGAGCCAATCGTCGTCGACATGTACCGAGGACAAATCGTCCGACTCGTTCCCCCAACCCCGGCTCCCTAGTCGGGGTTAGCCAACGTATTTGTAGCCAACGCCCCGGACCGTCACGAT
Source organism: uncultured Armatimonadota bacterium (assembly GCA_903927345.1). Taxonomy (GTDB): domain Bacteria; phylum Armatimonadota; class Fimbriimonadia; order Fimbriimonadales; family Fimbriimonadaceae; genus Fimbriimonas. Next base: position 3,136 of record CAIYMO010000033.1, read on the forward strand.
TTTCTCGGGAAGGTTCGGGTCTGGCTCAATGCGGGTTCGAAGCCATCGGATGTGGACATCCACCGTGCGGGAAGTAACGTAAGCGTCCTTGCCCCAAACTCGGTCCAACAGAGCCTCACGCGTAAACACCTGGCCGGAGTTTTTCGCTAAGAAGAGAAGCAACGCAAACTCTTTAGGCGACAACGTCATTGGCTTGCCTTCAAGCGTAGCCTCGTGTGTGCGGGGGTCAATGATAAGGCCGCCTCGCTCGATCACTTCGCTGGCTGGTTCGCTCTGTGCTCGTCGAAGAATCGCCTTAACACGGGCGGCTAGCTCGGCCATGTTAAAGGGCTTGACCACATAGTCGTCTGCGCCCATTTCGAGACCGCGAACGCGATCCTCTTCGTCAGCGCGAGCGGACACAAAGATGATTGGAGTTTGGTTGTCCTTTCGAACGGCCCGGCAGAAGTCAAATCCGGAACGGTTCGGGAGCATGATGTCCAGGATAACCAGGTCTGGCTTTACTCGCTTAAACAGCCGCATCCCGTCTTCCGCACTTTCTGCGGTGAAGGTTGTGTATCCCTCCCTCCGGAACTTTGCTTCCAAAGTTTCAGAAATCGCCGGCTCGTCATCAACAATCAGTAGCGTCATGTTTCCCAATGCCAGTTTTGCGCGGAGATGTTAAGGCTGGGTAAAGAGACCGCAAACCTGGGAATTATCCCGCCGCAATAATCTCTACGTTCGCTCGAGGCACCGTCACTTCTTCGCCGCTGTTAAGCTTGGCGCGGAGTACCCGAACGTGCGTTCCCGAGTCCAACGTAACCAGCTCCGGCGGAAGATCGGTGACGCTCGCCAAGAGACCGAAGTAAGGCTCGCGAATGACACGAATCTGGGTGCCAATGTTGAGCGAGAGAACCTTTGCCTCTTGGCTCGCCTCACCCGTTGTGCGCGGTTCTGGAACGATGAGTTCAGGGCGAATAACGCCCGCTCGAATCTGGGTCGCACCGTTGATCGAACAATCATGTCCTTCAAGAGATGCCAAAAGCTCGAACGTTCGCGCCGCCATCGGCAAGAAGCCAAAGCCCTCGGTGACCATCAGGGTCAAATTGATCTTTTCGGAACCGGTAATCGCAACGCCGATGTCGTATCCAAGGAACTCGATCAAGTCGCTGTCCTTAAGGCCGCCTGCAATGATTCCCGCAGCTCCAACGTCCGATGCGCGCTTAATTGCCGCCGCAGTCATTCCCGCGCCACCAACAAGGATTTTCCCTGCGTCGGTGTCGAGAATGTGCTTCTCATCGATGACTTCGTCGGCCGTAGCTACCGCCTGGCGAAGAACGCCTTGGCGCTCGCCGCCTACTCCAAAAATTCCTTGGACCATCGCGCATCGAGTTTCGATGATTGCGCCTTCTTCAGGAAGAATCTCCGCGACCTTGCCCTTAATGTAGGCATTCATGTCGATGGGGATCGACGGCTCGCGAATCAAAGCGTTTCCAGTGATCTCACTAAAGCTCTCAAGGGTTCCGGTGTGCTCAGAGTTAGCAACCGGCGCCTTGAAAATTCCAAACAGCTTTTTACCAGTGGCAACAAGGTCACCCTTCTCCACATGATCGCCAACCTTGACAACCATGAATGCTTGGGCATCCTTTGGCTCAACGCCGAGTGGATCAGCAATACGAAGAGTCTGAAGGTTGCCCGGCAAAAGTGCGCGTGCAATCGGGGTTGATGGTTCGACCGAATCACCGATTCCTACGAGGACTTCGCCCTTGATCGGCAGCCTCCGGGTGCGGCGGACAACGATGTCTCCGCTAACGGTCAATCCTGGTGTATATGCGCTTCCCAACTTCTTAACAACTCCGCGAGGTTTGGGAATGATGATACACCCTCCGACAGTTGGGAATAAGCAGTTCGGGGAGACGACAACGCAGATTCATGGTTGACGAGCTAAATCGCCAACCATGAATGCCCAAAGATTAGAGCTCGAGGTCGCTACTGTGGCCAGGGAACAGCTTCGCTTCGGGGTCGATATAAGTCTTAGCGAAGCAGACTGCAGTCGCTGCCTCACCAACTCCGGTTGCGATCAATTTGAGCTTGGAGCCATGGGTGGCAACGTCGCCAACCGCAAAAATCCGCGACAGATTCGTCTCGTACTTGGAATCCACCTTAATCTGGTTCTTTTCGATCTCCAGCCCCCACTCCTTAAGCGGTCCCAAAGAGGATTTGAATCCAATATTGACGCAGATTGCATCCGCCGAAACCGTCTCCAGTTCCTTGGTCTGAGTGTTCTCCAAGGTAACCGCCTCCAGAACGCCGTTAGAGCCGTGCAACTCCTTAACAACGTAGAACAGCTTCATCGTGACCGAAGAGTTCTTGACGATCTCAACTGAGTGATCGTGAGCCTTAAATACATCGCGTCGGTGCACCAGAGTGATGCTCTCAGCGATATCGTTCAGGTTCATCGCCCAGTCAAATGCAGAATCTCCACCGCCAACGATGAGCAACTTCTTTCCCGTAAAGATCGACCGATCCCGGACGCCGTAAAACACGCTTGTCCCAACAAACTCGTCCTCGCGATCAACGCCGATTTTGGTGGGTGCAAAGGCACCTGCACCAGCGGAAATGATGACGGTTTTCGTGGGGAGTTCTAGCCCTTTATCGGTGCGCAAAACCCACTGGTCTCCCATGTCCTCTGCCGACACCGCAGTATTTTCCAAAACGAGCTTCGGGTGGAACTGAGTTCCCTGAGCAATGAGGTCCCGCGCCAGGTCTTTGGCAAGAACCTTGGGGAAGCCCGGCATATCGAAGATGTACTTCTCCGGATACAGCGCCATCAACTGCCCACCCAGTTCGGGAAGGGAATCAATGATTCGTACAGACATGCCGCGCAGACCGGCATAAAACGAGGCGAACAGACCGCATGGGCCGCCGCCAATCACAGTTACATCAACGAGATTCATGGCTCAATTTCGCGGCTCGCCGTTGAAACCGAACCTAGGTTTTACCCGTTTGTTAACCCGGACCACTTCATCGCGAGCCGCTCGGACCATCTTGGCTTCGACGGCACATACCCTCGTCCTGCCTCCATCGCGTCCTTCAGCGAGTTGAAGGTGTTCCACAATCCCCAGAGCGCAAATAAAATCCACGTCAAAACGCTCTTGACGATGATTCCAATCCAGTCAATCTTTTCCGTGTGCAGACCAGTCGAATCGAGCACCCCGTCATTCTTCAGCTTCCACAGGCTGTAAGCCAGACTACAGGCGATCAGAATGCCCGCCAGAATGCTCCCGAGTACCTGCTCAATCAGCATCCGGTACGAGTGAAACTTGACGTAAGGCGACTTCTTCCCAAGCACCGCACCCGCGATCGGAGCGATGTACGGCAACGGGATCGATGCCAAATTCATCACCATAGCCAATCCCTGATCTTGCTTCGGAATTTCGGGCGTCATCGAGATGGCTGTACGAGGCGCGTCCTGCACTGGTTTCATAGTCGACTATTTCAGAGCATCGAGAGGGCTCGATCAATCCGCTTCACAATCCGATCTGGACCCAGAACCGACATAAGCTCAAACAGCCCCGGCCCAAAAGTCTTACCCGTGAGCGCAACCCGAGTCGGATGAACGATCGGTCCGAGTTTCTCAATTCCATTGGCTTCTTGGAACGCCACCAGCGCCGCCTTCATCTCATCGGGAGACAAAGCAGACGCCCCGCAGGCTGTACGGATATGTTCGAACAGAGCTCGGGCATGAGGCTGGCCAAACCACTTCTCAACCGCCTTTGGATCCATCGGTGGCTCCTCAACGATGAAGAACTCACAGGCCTCGCCAAACTCGATCAGATTCGTCACCCGTTCTTGCTCAAGCTTGATGCACTCCAGCGCATACCCCCGATTCGTCCGGGCAAACAAAACAAACTTCTCAAACCGCTCAAAAATCGCCTTGCCGTCTCGAGGAGTCTGGTTCGGAAGCACCTCTTCATCAACAAAGTTCTCCCAGAAGCCCTTGGTGTGCTCCTCTGAATACAATCCCTCAATCTCCGCCAGAACTTGCTCGGCGGTCATCGACCGGATCGTATGGCCGTTCAGCCACTTCAGCTTCTCCATGTCGAACTTGCCCGGACTCGGCTGCAATCCGCTCAGCGAGAACGCCTCAATCAGCTCCTGCTCCGACATCGCCTCTCGATCATCTCCTGGCGACCATCCGATCAACGCGATAAAGTTCTTCAACGCCGACTTCAGATAGCCCTGAGCCATGTAGTCCAAAACTCGGGTCGCACCGTGCCGCTTCGAAAGCTTCTTACCGTCCGCACCAACGATGACCGGACAGTGAACAAAGATCGGCGGCTCCCAGCCAAACGCTTCAAAGATCAGCCAGTGAATCGGCGAAGTCGAAATCCACTCCTCTCCACGCAACACGTGAGTGATCTCCATAAGGTGGTCATCCACCATCGCCGCAAAGTGGTACGTCGGCATTCCGTCGGCTTTGATCAGAACCGGATCAGGCAACGTATTCGAATCGAACTCAACACGACCCCGAATCAAATCCTGAACCACGATCTTGCGATCTCGAGGAACCTTCAACCGAATAACGTACGGCTTGCCTTCGGCAATTGCCGCCTCAACCTTCGCTGGCTCCGCATCGCGCCAATCTCCACCAAAGTAGCCGATCTGAACCTTGTTGATCTGCTGAAACTCGCGCATCTGCTCGATCTCTTCAGTCGTGTCAAACGCCTTGTAAGCGTGTCCGTTGGCTTCCAGTTCAGCAATCTTGGAGGCGTAAATGCCCAGGGCCTGCCGCTCTGACTGCCGGTAAGGAGCATGCGGTCCACCCTCAAGATGAGGCCCCTCATCAAACTCAATCCCAACCCATCTCAGAGTTTCAACAAACTCGTGCTCACTCTCTGGGTTGTAGCGGCTGCGATCGGTGTCCTCAATCCGTAGAATGCACGATCCGCCTTCCTTTTGCCGAAGCAAATAGTCGTACAGAACCGTACGCAGAGCTCCTACATGGAGGAGCCCCGTCGGGCTGGGAGCAAATCGAACGCGGACTGGCATAGACCTATAAGGGTACCGCTTCATCGAGCAAGTACCACTCTAGAACCACGCCAGGTCTACTTCGCTTTCAGAGTCTCTTCGCCAGCAAGGCAGGCCTTCAGAGAATCCAACGCAACCTCGATTTGGTCGTCCCGTGGCTCCGAAGTTGTAATCAGCTGCGTCCAAAGCCCAGGCTTGAACATCACCATAATCGCCGCATTATCCCGAAACTTCCCGGCAAATCGCAGAAGCTCATAAGCAATTCCCGCGATGAATGGCAGAACCGCGATGTGATAGATAAAGTTGCCCAGCGCGATCATCAAGGTATTGCCCTTGAACTGCGTGAAGTGATCCTCAAACCGTGGAATCCAAGGGAAGATCACAAAACCAAGAAGCAAAACAATAATCGCAAACGAGGTTCCGCAACGAGGGTGCAACCGAGTCTGTGCCTTGCAGTTCTCAAGCGTTAACTCCTGCTCTGCCTCGTATGTGTTGATCGCCTTATGCTCAGCACCGTGATACATAAAGACTTCTTTAACCTGCTTCATTTGGCTGATGATCAAGAGGTAGCCAATGAAGAACGCAAACTTGATCGTCTCAACAAGAAGGTTTGTGACCTGAGGTCCAAGGTCAAACTTCTGCCGAAGCGTAGTCCCACCAACCTGCGGAAGATATTTGAACAGGAACAAGCTGAAAGCCAGCGAAACAACGATCGTTCCCGCAACGACGCCGTCCTGAATGGTCTTCGAAGCAACGGGCTGCGAATTCTTGGTCACTTCCTCAGCAGCATCGACTACGTTTGCATCAGGCTTCTGATACTCGGTCGCTAATTGCACATCCGAAGCAAACTTCATCGCCCGAATTCCCAAGGACATCGCGTCAAGCAACGCCCATGATCCGCGAAGGAACGGCGCCTTGAGCCACTTTTGTCGCCCAATCCAAGTCTTTTCCAACGGCTCGGCTTTCACGACGAGTTCGCCGTTCGGAGCGCGACACGCAACCGCGAAGTACTTCGGCGACCGCATCATCACTCCTTCAATGATCGCTTGACCGCCAACACTCAGGAATTCATCCTTGGACATCGCTGTAAGTATAGCCGGGCAGAAGCGCGAGCAACGAGAAGCGAGTCCCGAGCCTTCTCGCATCAAACTAGGTCCCTAGCCCCACCTATTGTTAAGATTTGCTTAATCTAACCGACAATATGCGAACGGCACCGAACTTGCCGTAGACTTATCATGTCGAAAGACCAAGGAGGAGCAATCATGGATACTCTGACAAACAGAGGACTGAAGCTCACCGAGGACGAAGCGTTCGCACTGTTGGGACTTTGTTTAACCAGCCCTGGGCCGGTTGATGAAGCGACAGCGGTTGCAATGCGGAAATTGGCGGCCTATTGTTCGCAACGAAGCGAAAAGAGCAATTATATAATCAATCTAAATCAGGCAGCCGTAGCACCTAGGTGAGACGAAGCAAAGTAAGGGGAAGCAAGATGCTTCCCCTCTTTGTATCTGAACCTCTTTGTATCAAGGCCCTCAGGTCGGCATAATGTTAACGATGCTGACCGTCAAAGACGTCTTACGAACTCTAGAATCGTTCACCCCTGTGCGCTGGGCGTTCCATTTCGACAACGTCGGACTCCTAGTCGGATCAAAGGCTTCGAGCGTCAGCAAAATCGTCACCGCTCTCGATCCATCATTGGCTCTCGTCGAGAATGCAGTTAAAACCGGCGCAGAACTGGTCGTCACCCACCACCCAATCCTCTGGTCAGGAACCAAATCGGTGACAGACACCAATCCAGATTCGGCATTCATCCTCGCCCTAGCCAAACACGGTATCTCGCACATCGCCGCACACACAAACTGGGACGCTGCTCCAGGTGGCATCAATGACGTCCTTGCGGGCCTCCTAGGAATCCACAACCTCGGCTCATTTGGCTCCGCGGCAAGCGTGCCCTACAGCAAGATCATCGTCTTCTGTCAGCAAGAGCAAGAAGACATTCTCCTCGATGTCATGGCCGAACACGGAGCAGGAAACATCGGTAACTACCGGCGATGCGGATTCAAAGCCCACGGAATCGGAACGTTCGAACCACTCCCTGGCTCAAACCCTTCCGTTGGCCGAATAGGAAAATCCGACGAGATCGAAGAAACCAAAGTTGAGATGATCTGCCCAACTCACAAGGTTTCCGAAGTCATCGCCGCGATGATCGAACGGCACAACTACGAACAACCCGCATTCGACGTTATCCCCCTCGCCCCTCTCGCCGAGCAACCTGCCGGCCGGATCGGAGCCCTCGCCGCGCCCTGTACGTTGCAAGAATTTCTCAACCGAACGGCATCCGCCCTTGGTGTTCCTCCCATGGCCTGGGGTGATCCCCAAAGGATGATTGAAACCGTGGCCGTCGTCGGCGGCTCGGCCGACGGAGAATGGCAAAACGCTCTCGACGCGGGTGCCGACGTATTCGTCACCGGCGAAGTGAAGCACCACGTTTCGCTCGAAGCTGCAAGCGCTGGTCTTGCCATCGTTGCCGCCGGACACTATGCAACCGAAAACCCCGGTATGCGTGCATTGGCCGAGCAACTTGCCCTGCGCATGCCAAGCGTTCAGGTCAGCCACTTCGAACCCGCGTCTGGGTCCTTTGGTCGCAGCATCTAAGGCTCCGGAACCCTAAACGCACTACTCACCGTACTAACTGCCGTGAAAGCACTTCTGTTTCTGCCGCTCGGAGCCATTGCCTTGGCGGGCTACGTCTATGCCGGACACCACATCAGTCTATCGTCGGGCGGAAACCAGATCACCGGAAACGGAATCCTCAAAACCCAGAACCGACAAGTTGCTCCTTACAGCAAAATCGTCATCGGTTCGGCGTTCGAAGGGCAATTCTTCGAGACCACCCCAGGACCGCTGACGCTGAGTGCAGAATCAAACGTTCTTCCTCTCATCGAGACAAAAGTCGAAAACGACACCCTCTATGTGAACCTGAAAGGCTCGATGTCCCTGAAGCGCGGGCTGCGAATCACAGGTCGAACGGCAAAGATCTCGTCGGTCGACGCATCCGGAGCAAGTCAGATCGAACTCAAGAATATTGGCCGACACGCCCTCACCGTTAAGGGCTCGGGAGCGAGCAAAGTCTCGGTCTTCGGCGCACCGAATAGCCTCAAGCTTGATGCATCGGGCGCAAGCCAAATGAAGTTCGGCAATCTCACGCTCGAAACCCTCGTTGCCGACCTGTCCGGCGCCTCCAACCTCACGTTGGCAGGCACAGTTCAGAACGCCACCGTTAGCGCCTCCGGCGCCAGCACGTTCGCAGGGAATATCTCCGGAGGAAAATTCAAAGGAACCGCATCGGGAGCCTCGAATCTCAACATTTCCGGTCATTTCACCACCTGTGTGACCAGCGCCAGCGGAGCCTCCCAGATTTCTCGACCCTATTGAATTGAACTTAACAAAATTGATTCATACTGTAACTAGCCCAGTAATTTAACTGGGCAACTGGAATAACAATGAGCATTTTTGATAAGGCAAAAGAAGTCGCTGCAGAAGCACTCGAGAAGAGCAAAGAAGTCGCAGCAAAAGCGGGTGACGTTGCAGGTGACCTGAAGGACAAAGCCGTCGACACCGCCGGAGATCTCAAGGACAAGGCTGTAGATGCTGCCGGAAACCTCAAAGACAAGGCTGCTGACCTAGCTGGAGATGTCAAGGATAAGGTCGTGGAAGTCGCCGAAAATGTGACCCACAAGGATCTCAACAAGGATGGCGTCATCGGTTCTGCAACCGCCGAAGCCACCGAAACACCAGAAGAGCCAGAAGCCTAAGCTCAGTACACATTAACAAGCGGGGCCACGTCATCGACGGGGCCCCGCTTGTTTCTTAAAGCCTCAGCGAGTCTCTTCGTAAACCGAGATATCTCCATCAATGACCTCGCCGGTCACATCAAGCCCCTCGCCTCGCTCCTTGGGAACGAACCTAAAGCGAATCACGTCTCGGTTGCCCGTGTTCACTCTGGGCGCACGTCGGTCTGTCGCGACAACAAGAACATAGCCCTTCGCTTCAGCAACAACCTTCCCATCAACGCTACGGTACATCGTGCCCTCACCAGCGAACTCCACGACGTTGTTACTCTTTGCAAAGCGAACACACTTCAGAAAGCCCGTCGCTACTGCGATATTGCGATTTCCGTCGCGGAACTCAGTTCTAAACTTCGCAAAGCCGCCGATCTCAACGCGCTCTCCAGCCGTCACCTTCTTCGAGTCAATCTCAAAGCGGACGCGACGCCCGCCGTTCGCCTGCATCCATCCTTGACCTTTTGCGCCAATCACGGTCGTACCCGCCGCAAGCGCCAACATCGAGAGACCAGCCAATCCTGAAACAAATGTTGTTTTCATAGTGATACGGATTCCGAACAGAATCCCCTCTTCCAACTCTCATGATAGAGCCAACGAAACCGCCCACCGGGACTAAAGGTTCAGCGATTTCCGTAAACGGACCGCAAAATGTCCACCATGTGCCGCGCCTGAGTCATGTGAGAAGTGGGTGATGTGCCGTCATAGTGCCAAACGTGCAATTTGCGCTCGTCAAAGCGCCGGAAGAGACGCTGAGCCCCGGATTCGCTCGGCGTGTCTACCATCCGTTTACCCATCAACTCAACGGCAGCTTTCGACACCTCGTGAGTTCCTGCGTATGTCTCCGGCTCGATTGAAGAGCACGTCACAACGACGCTCGTTCGCCCGGACAAACCCCGTTGGAGTAAAGGCACCCAGCACTTGGCGTACTCAGGATCAACAGTGCGCGGAGTCAAAAATGACCCGTACATCGAATCACTAAGAATTACCGTCTCGAGACGATTCAAAAAGTCTGGTTGCTTAATCAGCTCGCGGACAGCGCCATAGCCCGCTGAAAAACTCGTGACCACCAGGTTTCCCAGCTTGCCCTTGAGCGCAAATTCAAGCTGTCGCTTCCAAGGATCAAAAGAGCGGCGATCAGCCAAGAACGGCCGTGCGTAAATCGATGAGCCCTGACCGAAGTTGCACACCAAAACCGGGTCCCCAAAGCGTGCCGCTTGATACTGCGAGATCACATACCAAGGGGCAGAGTGAAAGTGGACCGCCACTCGGTTTCTTGCCTGAGGGCGCCAGCCATCAGGAATAAAGAGGCTCGCCTGAGCGTCTCCGACAATGATCGGCGTCACCCGCCCCCCGCGGATCGGCGTTGGCGCACCAACCGCAACCTCTGACATCACAACGGGCTTCAGTTGATCGGCTAACCCGAGCGCTACCAGACTGACCATCTACTTCTGCCTCGGATCCGCTCGCACCTCGAGCTGTTGCTGGTAGGGTTTTCCATCAACCGTAAGCCGCACGGTGTAGGTTCCCGGCTGAACAAATGCTCCACGCGAAACCGGCGTATTCTGCCAGATCGCCGCCATGCTCAGGCCTTTGGTCGAACCCGCCGTTCGCAGATCCCAAACAAACCGATGTGCACCCGGTGCTGCCGACACAACCTGCGGCGGTCGGGCCCAGCGAGGGTCAACGGTGATCGCCTTCGGATCAAGGGTTACCGGAGCGTCAGCGGAGCTGAACGTTCGTACCGGCGATCCATTTGAATCAAGGATCTCCAACGTAACCTCCTTCGCTGCCGAACGCAAGAAGAAGTCGATCGGCACACCATCGGGCGGATTCTGTCCACCAGGTTCCTCGGGGGGAAGGGGAGTATCACGATTCAGATTCCACTCGACCAAGTAGCCCACCGTAGGCGGATAAAGTGTGTCCCCCAAGTTCCGAAGCGGAGTGATCGAGTCCATGATCCAGAAAGATCGCCCGTGAGTTCCCACCACAAGATCGTCGTTGTGGACAACAATATCCCGAATCGACGTGGCGGGCATATTCATTCGGAGAGGCGACCAAGATTGACCATCATTCACCGAAAAATGCACCATCCGCTCAGTTGCCGCGAACAGCAACCCAGGTTTCTTCGGATCCTCACGCACCGCATTGACCGGAGCGTTGCCCGGAAGCCCCGCCACCTTCAGCGCCCACGACTGTCCGAAATCATGCGTAACGTAAACGTACGGCTTCAGATCATCGCACCGAAGGCGATTGACCGAGACGTAAGCCGTACCCTGATCGAAGTGCCCAGCATCGATCTGAGATACTTTGCTCCAAGAGGTCACACCTGGCGGAGTTACATTCACCCACTTCAAACCGCCATCGCGAGTCACCCAAACCAAACCATCGTCGGTACCAGCCCAGATAAGCTTTTCGTCCAAAGGTGAGGGTCCAACCGAGTAGATCACCCCTCGGCGATTCATCGTCTTACCCTGGTTAGAAACTTCAGCGAAAGGAGCCGGCACATCCCAGGTCTCTCGCGAAAGGTCGGGGCTGATCAGCTGCCACGTCACCCCGCCATCCGTAGTCTTGAGCAAGTGGTTTGCCGCCAAAAACAGAATATAGGGATTCGCTGGTGAGAACAGCATCGGCATTGTCCGCAAGAATCTCAAGCTGCTGTCGTTCGGGCGAATATTGGTGACCTTGCCCGTCCGCTTATCGTATTTCGACCCCTTTGAGCCGTAAATGATGTTCGGATTCACCGGGTCCGGAGCGATATAGGCGTACTCCTCCGCTCCCACTGGTCGCCAGTCACGAAACGTGATCTGACCGTCAACGCCCCGACTTGGAACGCCCGCCGATCCGCTCTCCTGCTGACCACCAAAAACGTTGTAGGGAAACTCGTTATCGGTGATCACGTGATAAAACTGCGCCGTTGGCTGGTTGTACCAACTGCTCCAAGTCTCTCCGCCGTTCACGCTGATTGTCGCCCCCTGGTCAGCGGCTAAACCGATGAGTTGAGGGTTCGTCGGATGGATCCAAATCGTGTGGTAGTCATCTCCGCCCGGCGCACCCTTGATGCATACGAAGTTGTAGCCTCCATCCGTCGATTTGTACATCGACGTGTTACCAGCGTAAACAACATCCGGATTCGTTGGGTCAACCCGAATCTCCGCAAAATCGTCGCCTCTCCCCCGAATTCGCGATTCATCGTTGGTCTTCTTCCAATGTGCGCCCGCATCGTCCGAGCGATACACTCCGCCATCCGTCTTTGCGTCGACCATCGCGTACAAGCGCTTCGGATTCGCTTTGCAAATCGTGAATCCAATTCTGCCCACGGAGTCCGGCATCCCACTCTTCAACTGCGACCAAGTCGAACCACCATCCACCGACTTGTAAAGTCCACTCGTGATGCCCGCCCAGTTTCCATTCTCCCAGGGCGCTTGACGAGCCGCCCAGAGCGAGGCATAAATCGTTTTTGGCTGCACGGGGTCAATGGCCACCGCCACCGCTCCGGTGTTGAAATCTGGTCCCAAAACCTTTTCCCAGCTCTTGCCACCATTCAGCGTCCGAAAAACGCCCCGCCTAGGATTCGGACCATAAGGGTGCCCAAGAACTGCCGCGAAAACTCGGTCCGGATTGCGAGGATCAACGGCAATCCCGCTAATCTGTTGCCCATCCTCCAGACCCGTGTTAACCCACGTCTTACCTCCGTCGGTCGTTTTGTAAACACCATCGCCAACGCTCAGATCGGGCCGTTGAAGGCCCTCCCCCGAGCCAACATAAATGATCTTGGGATTCGACTGAGCAATCGCCAAGCAGCCCACCGAACCCGTCGGTGCGGAATCAAAAATGGGGTTCCAGGTATGCCCGAAGTCGGTCGTCTTCCAAACGCCCCCGTTGTTCACGCCGATATAAAGCTCATTGGGACGACTCCAAACTCCGTCGATTCCGACGGTCCGTCCACCCCGAAACGGCCCAATACACCTCCAGCTGAGGCAGTTGTATTGTTCAAGAGGGACAGTCTGCCCAATCGCCACGACTGAGCAGACAAATGCGATGAGCGAGGAGATCAATCTCACGAAGCCACGCTACCTCAAAAAGGAGTCTGTGGTGGGCGAGGAGAGAGTCGAACTCTCACGGCTATTAACCGCTGGAACCTAAATCCAGTGCGTCTACCAATTTCGCCACTCGCCCGAGTGAAACTCTAGTTTACTTGATCACCGGCGGACTCTGCCCCGGCTTAAGCGGCTTGCCATTCTTCTTCAGCTTGAGCTTCAAGTTCTTCGAAATCCGATCCCACTCAGCCTGATTCACAAAATTGGCGTGCGAATCCGCGTATCCCACAAGGCGCATTCCATCGGGCCAAGGCTGCTCGTCAAAGACCATCGGCGTCTCCGCAGGATTCTCGACGTCAACAATATTCGCCCCTGCCAGGCTCATGTTAAACAACAGCCGACCACCATTCGGGTTCAAGCTCTTGATCAACTCGTTATTCTTCAAATATGGCATCACGAGCTCAAACATCTGAGCCGTACTCTGCCCATAAGGAATCACGTCGTCAAAATCGGAGAGCAGAATAAACATCCCGGTGCAGACCTGCTTCACGTTAGAAAGCGCCATCGTCTTCTTCGACGCCTGCTGAGCCGGGCTTAACACCTTCGGAGCCGGCGCCGTAATCGCTGTCACCAACGCCTCGGGCGAAAGATCAGGGCGCACGGTAAAGGCCACCATCGAATCCCTCCGAATGTATTGCAATCGGAAAACAAGCATCTCCGAAGACATCGGCTGGTACGGCTCGAACATGTTATACGAAAGCCGATAACCCTTGACCATCGGCGCCGCCCCCATCTTTAGCTCGTCCGGATCAACCCAAACGGTCTGCCCCATTTCCCGAAGCAAATTGACGTTAATGGACGACGAATCGGTATTCGTCTGTGCTGCCGAGACCATCGAAAATGATATCGAAAGCAAACTCCCCACCCCATCGCCAACAAGCTGAGGCTGGATCGCGACCAATGTCTTCGGCAAACTCGAAAGCGTATGGCTCGCCGGAAGCCCACTCCCCAGCGGATCAAGCTCTTGAGCGTTCGCCGCTACCGAGGCGACAAAAAGTAAAACGGCGGAAAGGAGTTTCACAAATCAGAGGACGCTTTCAAACTGGCAAAAAGTTCTAGGAGAGTTTGATACTTCCGCGAACGACCACACCCTCATCCGTATGCTCAACACCTTCAAAGGTCACCGGAACCGGAAACATCGACGCCTCCACAATCGGGTTCATCTTCTCGATTTGCGTCGCCACCAAATTCTTCAGCCCCGCCCCCATCGCCGCCGCCGAAATCAGCTTGATCGAAAGCTCAGAAGGCGAAGTCAACTCAAGAACCGCATGAGCCGTCACCGGAATCGGCACAATGACCTGCTTCTTCCCCTCAATATGCACCCCATCCGGAGCCACCGTAACCGAAATCTCGTACAAATCGGCCGGCTTCAGGTTCTCGAGAAACACCTCAATCGACTTCGCCCGAACCGTCGCCCGAAAGCTGCCCGACCCCGTCGATTTCTCCAATTCCGAAGGATCAACCCGCCAAGATTCACCCTCAAAGACCACCTCATCAATCAGCAGCCCAACCGGCGTCATCAGCCACTCAATCGTCGACGAAATCTTGCCAATCTGAATCGACGAATCGTTGCTCACATAAAGAATCTACCGCTTCGCAACTAAGACCGGCATCAAATCATGCACGGACAGCGAAACGGCAACTCCGCCCTCCACGGTAAACCGGATCCGTGCATGAGGCGCCCCCGTCGGTGCAAACCCATGTTCTTCCACCCGATTCAACATCCGATTAACCCCCGTCGGCCGCTGAATCTGCAACGCCTTACTCTTACTCAGGGCCACCACAAAGTGGTCATTAACCCCCTCCCCAAAGGTGTACTTCCCAACGTAAGTCTCCTTCTCCGAATCGGTCAGCGGCAGCGCCGGGGCCGCAGTCCCAGCATCACCCAACTCAGTCAAGTAAGCCAAAACCGCCGCAGCCTTTTCCCCGCCAAACCGAGCATGAGCGAGCAAAGTAATCCCATGTGGCCCCAAGTTTTTCTGAATCCCCGGATTCTGTTTAACCAACATCTGCACCGCATCCAAGTTGCCCAACATCGCGAACGCAAAAATATCCGGCTGAGCGCCATGGTCGATCAAAACCCGAGCAATCTCCGCCTGACCCGTATGCGCAGCTGCCCCCAGAGGCGTCTCCCAGTCCCCAAATCCCCAGTCCCAAGCCGATTTCGCCAAGGCCGGTGTGTCCTTCAACATCGCTCGAACACGATCAATGCTCCCGTGAGACATCGAGACAATCTCCTTCACCGCATCAGGGTGATGACTCGGATACAAGGGGTGAACCGAACTCGCCTGCGTCCGCTCTCCCAAAGCAGCAGAGGGAAGGAGAAAGGCCGAAGGCACCAACCCGATCAACCCGCGACGCGACAAACCAGTTTTCATTTCAGCACGTTACCTCGCACACAAAGCGATTGACGTAGACTAGGGGGATGCTCTCCGCGCTGATCGCCCTTGCAACGATGCAAAACGACCTTCCAGCCATCCCCCGCGAGTTCCGTGCCGCATGGATCGCCACCGTCGACAACATCGACTGGCCCACCAAACGCGACGACACCGTCGAAAACCAACGCAACGAACTCAAAGGCATCGTCGCAAGGGCAAAACAGCTTCACCTCAACGCCCTCATCTTCCAGGTCCGCCCCTCCGCCGACGCCCTCTACAAAAGCAAGCTCGAACCCTGGAGCGAATACCTAACCGGCCAACAGGGCCGCGCCCCAAGCCCCGTTTGGGACCCCCTCGAATTCATGGTCACCGAATGCCACAAAAACGGCATCGAGCTGCACTGCTGGTTCAACCCCTACCGCGCCTTCCACCCATCCCAAAAGAACGGTTTCGCCAACAACCACCTCAGCAAAACCAACCCCGCAATCGTCAAGCAATACGGAAAATTCCTCTGGATGGATCCAGGCGAACCCGCCGTCCAAAAGCGCTCCCTCGACGTCATGATCGACGTCGTCAAGCGCTACGACATCGACGGCGTCCACATCGACGACTACTTCTACCCCTATCCAATCCTCGACGAAAACAAAAAGAAGGTCGATTTCCCCGACGCCCCTAGCTACGCCAAGTACGGCAAGGGCCTCAACAAAGATGACTGGCGACGCAAAAACGTCGACGACTTCATCGAAAAGCTCTACAAAGAAATCAAGCGCCAAAAGTGCCACGTCAAGTTCGGAATCTCCCCCTTCGGCATCTACCGCCCCGGTGTCCCCGAAGGCATCAAAGCCGGAGTCGACCAATACGCCGAGCTCTACGCCGACGCCGAAAAGTGGCTCAAAAAAGGCTGGTGCGACTACTTCACGCCCCAACTCTACTGGCCAATCAAGCAAACCCCACAGTCCTACCCCGTCCTTCTCGACTACTGGATCAAGGTGAACAACCAAAATCGCCACATCTGGCCCGGACTCTACACCAGCCGAACCAACCCCGATGATGGCGGCTGGAAAGCCCAAGAAGTCGGCGACCAAATCCGCCTCTCGCGCGAAAAGCAGGCCACCGCCGGAAACGTCCACTTCAGCATGAAAGCCCTCATGAAGAACTGGGGACTCCTCAGCACCGGACTCCAACGCGGCCTCTACAAAGACGACGCCTTCGTCCCCGAATCCCCCTGGCTCTCCCCACGGAAACCAAAATCGCCCGAAATCATCATCGAAAACGGCACCGTCACCCTCAACTGCCGAGGCGACGAAGAAACCACCGCCGTCTCGCTAAAAAGCAAAGAAGGCACCTGGTCCCCCTGGATCCACGCCGAAGACGGAGTCCCCCTCAAGGACGCCACCCAAGTCGCCGCCATCAGCTTCACCCGCGCCGGAATCGCCAGCGACCCCACAATCCAAACTGTAAAGTAGCAGTTACTGGTGCCTCCACAGTCGCACTGTGG
Organism: uncultured Armatimonadota bacterium; assembly: GCA_903927345.1. GTDB lineage: Bacteria > Armatimonadota > Fimbriimonadia > Fimbriimonadales > Fimbriimonadaceae > Fimbriimonas. The sequence continues at coordinate 19,964 of CAIYMO010000033.1, forward strand.
AGGCTAATTTTCCGGCAACCTCCATCCCCGAGCCGCGCTACTGCCACGATCGGAACCCCAAGAGAAAAGCTAATCACTGATGCCTCCACAGTCGCACTGTGGAGGCTAAACTGACGCCAATCTCCATGCCCGAGCCGCGTTACCGCCACTATCGGAACCCCAAGGGTGAAGCACGTACGTGCTTCGTCACCTCAACCTGTCTCGATTTCGCACACCTATTCGCGCGACCGGAACTCAAATCCGAGATGACCAAGAGCCTTCTCAGCGATTGCCATTACTACAATGCTCGTCTCCACGCCTTCGTCGTGATGTCCCATCACATCCATCTGCTTGTAACCCCCAGCGAATCAAGCACAATTTCTCAGCTAATCCAGAAAGTCAAACGTAACTCGGCGAAGCTGATCAGTCCAATGCTCAATGCCGACGAGAGCAAACAACTACAAGCCCAGAGTGGACTCAATCAGCGCAGCTTCTGGATGCGGTCCTTCCGAGCCGTAACTGTCGAGACAGAGGAGATATTCTTTCAAAAGGTGAACTACATCCACCAAAACCCCGTGCGAGTCAACTTAGTTGAGGAGCCAGCTGACTACTCGTGGAGCTCTGCAAGGCTGTACCAAGCCGAGCTGCAAGACGGATTTTTCGGTCTAGATATGCTCCGAGCCCTCGACTTATTCCGGCCCTGATCCTTAGCCTCCACAGTGCGACTGTGGAGGCATAAATGGACCTGCGAAGCTATCTGAGTAGTTCTGGAACGCAAACTCTCCAAAATGCTCCAGAATAAACTCAACAACGCTCTTGAATTGCCTCCCCCTGGTAGATTGAGCGTCCGAATCGAGTTCTCTGTTTTTTGGCCATCTCGGGGTTGTGTAACGACTTAAGAGACACCTGCTTTTCATGCCTCCAAAGTCGCACTGTGGAGGCTTAACCACGACCGGCCTCCACGCCAAGAACCTTCGAAACCCCCACCGAAAACTGGCACTAGTTGACCGAACTGGTTGACAAAAACCCACCAAACGCACCCATAAGTGCATGCAAGAATTCCTCGACTGGCTCTCACCCATCTGGAAACCCCACCCCGGACCACTCGCCTTCCCCCAGGTCCACGCCAAACCCAGAGAAGTTTCCCTCAACGAGAGGGCTTGCCGTGGTCCCGCATGCCGTCGAGATAATTTGAGAACCGCTGAACCGAAACTGCCCCATCTGCCCGACACACGCCACTCGCAAAAAGCGCCCATTCGCGCCAACTTTTGACAAAGCAATCGCCGTCGTCGAACCTAATGCGCCCACTTTTACCGTGCCACGCACGCGTCACTAAAGTGGGCGCGAAGCAAAAGCCTCGTCACCCCCGCTCGCGATACTGCACCGCTTCCGCCAAGTGCGCCTTCTTCACCTGCTCCGACCCGTCCAAATCCGCAATCGTCCGACCCACCCGCAAAATCCGGTCAAACACCCGACCCGAGATATTCATCCGCGCCGCAACCGCGCGCATGAACTGGTCGCACTCTTCGTCCAAAACCACCATCTCCCGAATCTCGCGAGGCGTCATCTTCGCATTCACCCTCGCCCCGCCAAGCCGCGCCGCCTGTCGGTCCCGCGCCGCCACAACCCGCGCGCGAATCTCCGAAGACCCCTCGCCCGGCTCTTTATCCATCAGCTCATCCGGCTTCAACCGAGGAACCTCAAGGTGAATATCAATCCGGTCCATCAACGGCCCACTAATCTTGCTCGCATACTTGCTACAAGACGCCGGATTCGAAACGCACTTCTGCTCCGGCAACCCCTTAAACCCGCAAGGACAAGGGTTCATCGCCCCGATCAAAATGCACTCAGCAGGGAAGGTGAGAGTGTTGCTCACTCGAGCAACCGTAATCACCCCGTCTTCCAACGGCTGCCGCAAAGCCTCCAAAACCGACCGATCAAACTCCGGCATCTCGTCCATCAGCAGCACTCCAAAGTGCCCCAACGAAATTTCCCCCGGCTTCGGATTCTTCCCCCCGCCAACAATCGCCGCATGCGAAGCCGAATGGTGCGGCGACCGAAACGGCCGTTCCCAAACCAGCCCTTCTCGAGCGCCTTTCTGCCCCGCCGAAGAGTGAATCCGAGTCACGGCAATCGCCTCCTCCAACTTCAACGGAGGCAAGATCGTCGGCAACCGCCGCGCCAACATCGTCTTCCCAGATCCCGGCGGTCCAACCATCAAAACGTTATGCCCGCCCGCCGCCGCGATTTCCAAAGCTCGAATGGCATGCTTCTGCCCCTTCACGTCGCTGTAATCAACTTCGTACTGCGGCAAACGAACATCTTCGCCGTCATCAAAAACCACCGGCTGAATCAACGGCGAACCGTTGAGCAATTCGACCGCCTCGAGCAAGTTCCGAACACCGTAAACCTCAACGCCCACCGCCACCGCCGCCTCGCGAGCATTGTGCAACGGCATAATCAACCGCTTAAACCCCTGCTCAAGCGCCATCAAAGCAACCGAAACCGCGCCGTCCACCGGACGCATCTGCCCGTCCAGTCCCATCTCGCCGATGATCAAAGTCGAATCAAGCTCCGAAGCCGGAAGAACTCCATTCGCCGCCAGCACCGCGCAAGCAATGGGAAGGTCAAGAAACGGCCCCTCTTTCCGCACATCTCCCGGCGCCAAGTTACACAAAACACGCTTCTTCGGGAAGTCGAGCTGTGAGTTCCGAATCGCCGTCCGAACCCGCTCCTTACTCTCGGCAACCGCCTGGTCCGGCAACCCAACCAAGGCAAACATCGAACCCTCCTGAGCTGGTTGAAGGTCCACCTCAATCACGATAGGCAAGGCTTCAATACCGTTCAACGTAGCGGAATGAGCTTTAGAAATCATGGTGAGCAGCGCCGAATGACGTGCAAAGAATTTACTCTAATGCCTGCCAAGAAGCGATCAGCGTCCGCCGACTTTTTTGGGCGGTACGAATTTCAACTCCAGGTCACAAGAGACCGGCTCCGTTCCCCCCGGCATCCGGGTCTTCAAAAACGTAATCCGGATCAACTCCGGAAAGGGAAGCTTATTGTTCCAAAGCGCAAACCCCGTCACCTTCGGAAGGTCCTTTTCCCGGTAGCTGATCTGGTCAATCCGAACGTTGTTCTGGAAGGTCCGAACGATTCCCACCGCCCCTTTAGCAAGCCAGTCCGTCTCGTCGCTAAACTCCGAAACCCAGTCGCCCGAGTTAACGTCTCGCTCTCGAAGAGAACGCAAAATCCGCTGATAAACTCCCTCAACCTGACCCCGCTCCGGCGGTGAATAGGCAACCGCACCGGTAGGGAGGAGCGTCCACTTTCGCTCTGCAGGAACCGCTTTGCCGTCGGTCGGAATGCGTTGACCATCGGCAATCGTCGCCGTCAGCTTCTGAACAAACGACAGCTGAATCGCCTTGCTGTCCACTTTGTCCACCCGAATTCGCAGCGACTCCTCATTAGTCAAATCCGTATCCGAATTCTCATAGCGAGTGCTGAGAACGTAATCCCAAGTGTTTCCTTCTTTTAAGTCAGGAAACAGGAGCAAAGCGGCAATCAAAATCATTTCAGCGGAGTTTCTCCAGGTGGAACCCAGCCCATTCGTCGAGCTTTTTCTTCCATCTCCACAGGATTAGTCGCTTCACGACTCGCTTCGGATTCCTTTAATTCGGCGTCTTTCAAAGATTTAATCTCTTTCCGCATCGCACTGGCCCTCTGCTTATGGTCGCCGTACATCAACCAAGGTCCCCGAGCTGCGAACAATCCGGCCGCAACCGCCAGAATAATCACGATCGGCAGGAACAGCCCCTTCTTCTTTTTGGCTCTGGGTCTCCTCCGACTCACTTAACCACCTGGGTCATGATCATATTCGTGTTGCCAGCCTTGCCCGCCGGAACGCCGCCCGTAAGAATCACGAGATCACCCGAGTGAAGGCATCCGTTATTGGTGAATGTCTCCAAGGCCGCCGCCATCACGTCGTCCGTCGTGGAAGGCTGAGGAACCAGAGTCGCCGAAACCCCCCAAACAACTGCCATATAAGCCACCGTCTCGGGGCGCCAACTAGCACAGAGAATCTTCGCTTTAGGCCGATACTTCGAAACCAACCGAGGAGTCTGTCCGCTGGTCGAGGTCGTGACCACCGCAGAAGGAACCAGCTGGCGCTCAAGAATCGCCACCGCCGCCGCAATCGCATCTGTGTGCTCCTCCGGGTCTTCCTTGGTATAGCGCTCGTAAATGTCGTCGCCAAGCTCATACTCGGCCTCCAGAGCGATCCGTGCCATAACCCGAACGCACTCGATTGGATACTGCCCCGCCGCCGTCTCTCCCGAGAGCATAACCGCGTCGGTGCCATCCAGAACTGAGTTAAACACGTCCGAAACTTCGGCCCGAGTCGGACGAGGATTGGTCATCATACTCTCCAACATCTGGGTCGCAGTAATAACCGGAATTCCTGCCTTCCCGCAATGCTCAATAATCCGCTTTTGAAGCCGAGGGACATCTTCAATGTCCATCTGAAGCCCCATATCTCCGCGAGCGACCATCACGATATCGACCTCTTCAAGAATCGAATCCAGTTCCCGAATCGCTTCCGGTGTCTCGATCTTCGCACACACCTTCATTGTCGATCCATGCTTCTGAAGTTCCCACTTCAACAACTCAATATCCTTGGCGTGCTTCACGTAGCTCAGAGCAATGAAATCGCAACCAAAGTTGACGGCCTGCTGGACGTCTTCAAGGTCCTTGATCGAAAGCGCAGGAACGTTAAAGGCCTGACCCACCAAGGTAATTCCCTTGCGGCTCTTCAGGTTTCCACCTGTAACAACTCGACCCCGGAACCATTCTCCCTCTTTGGATTCGATCCGAATCTCAATCTCGCCGTCCCCCAGCAACAGCTTTTCGCCAGGACCCATGACGTCAAGAATCTCATCCTGCTCAATCGGAAGTTCAGCGCCCTTGCCCATCGTGACGTACTGACCCGCGACGATATCCAAACCAGCAGTGCCCACGTCCCCGACACGGAACTTCGGACCCTGAAGGTCAGCAAGAATCGCGACCGGAGCGGTCACAGGAGAAAGCTCGCGGATCCAGTTAATCCACCGACCCTTGGCCTCCCAGTCACCATGGCTGCAGTTAAGCCGAGCAACCGACATTCCCGCCTCAATGAGCTCTTGGATCTTCTCTTTGGAATCCACTGCGGGACCCAGGGTGACCACGATTTTGGTTCGCCTTTCCATAATGATTCGCTTCCGTGCGGGCTTCGTTGAAACCTAGCTTAGAGTATGCCGTATGATAGAGGACGTGGCAGAGCCTGTTTTAAGATCAGGAGAAGATGTAGAAGCAATCTTAAAGATTGCCCTTCGCAACGAGCATGGGTCTGTTTCTGAGCTGAGGGAGCGACTGGCGAGGTCCGCGGACGAACTCGGCATCTCCCCCGAAGCCCTCGCTCGAGCCGAAGAGCAGTACCGTACTGAGGCGAAAATCGACAAATACATGGCAGCCAGGCAAGCCGGATTCCGTGCCAGTCTGGTCACCTACGGTGCCGTGACAATCCTCCTCAACGTGATCTACACACTCACGATGTTCGGCCGATTCTACTGGCCCGGAATCGTGCTTGCCGCCTTTGGAGTAGCGGTGGCAACCCACTGGAATGAAATCCGCCAGCGTCCTTCACTCACCGACCGCAAATTCCAGTTTTGGCTCGAATCGGGGGAGCCCTCCACTGTCGGCACAGACTCCGATGAGTGGGCAGACAAAGAAGCTCGCAAGCGTCTAGAACGGTAAGCTCTTGGCTATATGCTCACCCGCGAGTTCGTCGAAGCGATGCCCAAAGTGGAACTCCACGTCCACTTAGAAGGTGCAACCCAGCCCGCGACTCTCCTGAAACTCGCCAAGAAGAACGGAATCAGTCTCCCCGCTAACGATCTTGAAGGAGTCAAAAACTGGTTCAAATTCGAAAACTTCGACCAGTTCGTCCAGGTCTACATCGCCTGCATTGAATGCTTCCGCTCTGGAGAAGACATCGAACTACTTGCAGAAGAGTTTGCTCGCGAACAGGCCCGGCAGAACATCCTCTACACCGAAGCCACCTACACCGCCGAAACAATCTTCCGACGATGTGGAGTCCCGGGTGACGAGCAAATCGAGGCCCTTCTCGCCGGATTTGCCAAGGTTCCCGAAGTCAAAGTTCAGCTCATCCTGGACATCGTCCGCGACATGGATGTGCCAAACGGCGAATGGACGTCCGCCCTGTGCCAAAAGTGGAACGCCAAAGGCGTCTGCGCAATCGGCCTATCCGGCTTCGAGGGGCGAAATCCCGTGGCACGCCACTCCGCCGCAATCCGTGACGCAAAGAAGGCCGGCCTCAAAGTCTCCACCCACGCCGGCGAAACCCAGGGTCCCGACTCCATCCGAGAAGTCCTTGCTGATGCCGATCCCGATCGAATCGGCCACGGAGTCCGATGCGTCGAAGACGCCCACCTCGTCGCAGAACTCCGAACAAGCCAGATTCACCTCGAAGTCAATCCATCGTCGAACATCTGCCTAGGCGGCTACCCTGGCCTTGCCGAGCACCCGCTTCCACGCATGATGGATGAGGGGCTTAATGTCTCGATCAACTCCGACGATCCCCCCTTCTTCGACACAACCCTCAGCGACGAGTACTGGCGATGCGCTCAGGAATATGAGTTCTCGACGGACACCGTCTTCTCGCTCGCGCAAAACGCCGCCCGAAACGCCTTCCTGCCCGATGCAGACAAGAAAGCTCTCCTTCAGGAAATGGTCAGCCGGTTTAACACGCTTACCAGCGGATTAGATTAGCGCCCCAAACCAGGCCAGCACCGAAGCCAACGGTCATTACGACCATGCCTTCTTTCAGTCGGCCCTCTTTGGATGCCTCATAAAGCGCCAAAGGAATCGATCCCGCGCTGGTATTGCCGTAGTTATGAAGGTTGACAAAAACTTTCTCTGGCGGCAAGTTAAGTCGCTTCGCCGCAGACTCAATAATGCGGATGTTCGCCTGGTGAGGAACAAACAGATCAACCTGGTCGGCGGTCATTCCTGCGTCGTGCAAAACCTTCTCACAGGCATCTCCCATCGCCCCAATCGCAAACCGATAAACCTCGTTTCCGTTCATCTTAATGCCGTAGGTGCGAGCGAACCACTCCTCACTCTTCGGCGGATACTTCGTGCCACCAAGCTCGTTCATGATGTGCGGCGCGCCGCTTCCGTCGCTGAGCAGAACCGTCTTAATCACGCCCCGTGTGGTCGATTCCTGATGACCCAGCACGATTGCCCCCGCTCCGTCTCCGAATAGAATACAAGTCGAGCGGTCATTCCAGTTGACTTGCTTGGTCAAGGTGTCAACACCTACGATAATCGCGTTATCAACCTGACCGGACTCAATCATTGCCGTTCCAACTGATGACGCGTAAATGAACCCAGCGCAAGCCGCACCAAGGTCAAAGGCGCCTGCGTTCTTCAAGCCGAGTTGGTCCTGAACATAGCAAGCGGCAGTTGGCCAGTCCCAGTCGCCCGAAACCGTAGCAACAATGACCATGTTGATGTCGCTCTTCTCAAGTCCAGAACTTTCGAGTGCCTCGCGAGCCGCCTGGAGAGATAGATCAAAGCACCCTTCATCAGGTCCGCAGATTCTGCGCTGCTTGATTCCAGTTCGTTGAACGATCCACTCGTCAGTCGTGTCCACTGTCTTGCTCAATTCCTCGTTCGTGAGGATCTTGGTTGGGAGCGCGTGTCCGATGCCTTTTACGACGGCGTTTCTATTCATGAACCTGCAAAGAAGTTACCCGTTTTGCGGTTCTTCGAAGTTCTGAGGGAGGTCGCGATGAACTGCCTCGCGGATATGGTCAACCAGTTCCGAGCGAATCGCTTTGTCCGCCATCAGAACGGCGTTCATAATCGCCTTCGAGTTGCTACGTCCGTGGGCAATAATGCACGTCCCGTTCAAACCCAAAAGCGGAGAACCGCCGACTTCGGCGTAGTCCATATGCTTCCGGATGGGCTTCATCACCTTCTTAAGAGGCCAATACATCGTCTGCAACAACTTATTGGTCGGCACTCCGGAGCGAATCATCTTCGCAAACATTTCCGCAACACCCTCGGCGGTCTTCAATATCGTATTCCCTACGAACGCCTCGCAAACGACAACATCGCAGGAGGAGTTGAACATGTCCTTGCCTTCGATGTTTCCCGCGAACCACTCGTGCTGCTGAAGGAGCTTGTAGGCCTGCTTCGCAAAAGCATTACCTTTCCCCTCTTCCTCGCCAATGTTCACGAGGTGAACCTTTGGGTTTTTGCGACCCATCACCGCCTCGGCGTAAGCCCGGCCCATGATGGCGAACTCAACAAGGTGCTCAGGATCTACATCTGGAGAAGCGCCAGAGTCGAGCAAAAGGAATCCGCCGTGCATGTTCGGAAGCTGAGATCCGATCGCGGGTCTATGAATCCCTTGGACTTGTCGCCAAGTCAGCAGGGAAGTCGCAGAGGCCGCCCCCGTCGAGCCTGCGGAAACGAACGCTTTGGCCTTGCCTTCTTTCACCAGACGGCAACCAACGAGCATCGAAGAATCCTTCTTCTTTCGATATGCATCGAGTGGCTTTTCACCCATCTCAATGACCTGCGAAGCATGAAAAATCTTGACGTTCTGGGGGCGAGGCGCTCCCGTGCCTACTCGGTTCAAGGATGCTTCAATGACTTCCTGCTGACCGACCAAAATCAGATCACCCTTAATCGAAGGTGCCGCCATCAAACCGCCAAGAATGACTTCATCAGGGGCGTTATCACCGCCCATCGCGTCAAGAACAATATTGGGCTCGCCGTGGGAGATAACCTCAGAAAGGTGAATCTGCTCGGCCTCGCTCAATTCTGATCCTCCGAAAGAAGCGCGCGGAGCTTCGTGAGCTCGCTATTCTCATTGTCGATCACCCGAGTAGCGCCCTCGGCGAACAGACGATCGCACTCCGCTACCGCATCCCCTTCGCAAGCAGGATGGATCGGGAGGTTAAGCAAAAGCGTTTGTTGGAGAAGTGCCTCGACTAAGAGGTTGTTCTCGTCAAAGAACTTCACTGGTTCGTCAGGATCAGCTTCCACCTTCGCAAAGTCCTGGTGGCTCATCGAACTCGGAATTCCAACAACTCCGAACTGCTCATCCAAAGCAAACTCGATCGGCATTTCGATTGCCCGATCGCATCGTGAACATTCCAAAACGACGGTCGCTTTGAACTCGCCAGTAATAAGAAGTGCATTGCCTGTAGAGACTGCTTCTAGGAAGCCTTCGACAGGCGCAACGAGGTCAAGATCCTCCATTTCTGGAAGTTCAGAGGCAATGTCAACAGCCAGCTCCCTTCCAGGATGCTGGAGAACGTCGTTGAGGTCAAGTAAGTCGTCCCTTCGCACCGGAGTGAAATTGTACCAGTCTGGCGAATTCCTAAAAAAACCTATCCAAGCGGGAACATAACTTGCTATACTCCGATCACTCTTGTTGCTAGGGATCACTATGCGTCGTCAATTGGATTGGAAACAACTGAAGTGGGGTCTGGGCGTGAGCGCCCTCGCCATCGCGATTTTTGGCTGTGCGGGTAACACCGCTGGCGGCTCTTCTACGGGCTCAACTGCGAGCACAGGGTCGACCGCGACTACTGGTTCGACCGCAACCTCCGGTGGGCTCTTCCCACAGGTTGCTACTGTCAACCTTTCGGATACCCCGGCACTGTTGCAATACGTGTTCCTTACCGGCGCAGGTCGAGCACCTTCGACGGAAGTAGCCGTTGCGCGAAACATGGCCGTCACCGATAACTTCGGTGTTGAAATGTCTGACCTTACGGAAAAGACCCTCACTCTGACGTCGAACCAGTCGCAAATCTTGGCGACCAACGTCGGATTGCTTACAACAGAGTCGCGCAACTTCACCAAGGTCGATCTGAACATGGTTCGATACGACCTCACCGACGACCTCGGTAGCCGATCGTTCACCTCGATCAGCGGAATCCCAGGTTCGATCCCATCAGACGTTCGCATCTTCAAGGGCCGAGAAAGCCTCGTCCCTCTTTACATGGATGGTTCGACCATCAACACCGAAACTCAAACGATCAACGGTGTTGATACCGAAGTCGCAGTCTTCGACCGCGCTTGGTTCGACAGCATCAACCAAATCGAAGGAGATTCAACCGTCGTCCGAGGATTCCTCAGCGACTACATCTGCTTCGACGTCTCCGCGATCTCCAGCAGCCTCCGCCCAACCTTGAGTCAAGGCCTCGGCGCGGCTAACCGACTCTTCTTCTCAGGAGACGGATACGCTCTCGGTGCAGGCGACCCAGCCGCTGGTGTCGTCGGTGGTGCTCCATTCGAGACCATCTTCTCTGCAGGCCAAGATGCTTCGGTCGTCGGACGATACTCTTCGCCAGCTACTCTCCCAAGCGGAATCGCTCTCTCGGTAACCCCGGGTAGCTACACCACTGTTGGAGTTGACCCAACCGACGTCACCACGACGGACCCAGTCCTCGCTCGAAAGATCACCTCGTTCCAAGGAACCTGGCGACCTCACTTCCAGCAACGACAAGATCCTTCAACCGGATCGATCTCGGACATGGGCTACCTCAAGAACGTTCACACGTTCGAGGCAATCTCCTTCCCAAGCAGCTTGGATGACGAGCGACAAGACGTCGTCTTCATCAACCAAACCATTGGAACCGCAGCAAACGGCGCAAAGTTCGCGACCATCACATCCATGATGTGGGGCTACGTCGACCTGAGCACCAAGCAGGTCTTCCTCTACCCAATCAAGAACATTGGCGACTCAAATGCGATCACCAACCGAACTGGTGAAGTGGTGGGAACCCTTGGTACCCAATACAACCTCGCTGGCGGCTCCACTGTCTCACCACAGAAGACTCGCTGGATCGACTTCACGTTCACGACTCCTCCATCTGGATTCCCAGCAACCGGAAAGATCGTCGTTCTACGCAAGTAATGCACCGCATCCTCGCCGGTATCGATACGGAGTACGGACTCCGTATCGAGGGGCGGGGAGCAGAAACACAAGTTGAGGACTCGGAAGACTTCGTCAGGAGTTATCCGGGTCCTTCTTTTGTTGGCTGGGACCACCGATTTGAAAATCCCCGCAATGACCTCCGAGGCTTCTCGGTAGATCGCCTAGAAATCGATCCGAACGATGCCAAGTTCGACAAAGGCAAATCCTATGGTGACCCCAAGGATGTTCGAGCCGATCGAGTGCTTCTGAATGGAGCCAGGTTCTACAATGACCATGGTCACCCCGAATACGCCACACCCGAATCCTTCTCGATCTTCGAACTAGCTCGGCTAGTCTCCGAAGGCGACCAGCACCTGCTCTCAACCGCCGAAGCCTACGCATTAAAAACTGGTCGAGCGGTCACCCTCTACCGCAACAACACAGACTTCCACGGCTCCTCCTTTGGCACGCACGAGAGCTACCTCGTCTCGCGCAAACACTCGCCCGAGGCAATCCAGAAAGCCGTTGTTCCCATTCTGATTGCGCGCCAACTCCTCACTGGAGCCGGAAAAGTAGGAGCCGAAACCGGCGACCCCTGTGACTTCCAACTCAGCCAACGCGCCGACCACCTTTCCGAACTCTGCAACCTAGAAACCCTATGGCGACGCCCTATCTTCAACACCCGTGACGAAGCGCATGCCGACCCGGCCAAATGGATTCGCCTGCATGTCATTACGGGAGACTCGAACATGATGGAGGTCAGCTGTGCCCTTAAGGTAGGACTAGTAAAGCTGGCACTGTATCTGCTTGAGCTGGGAAGGGTTCCCGCTTGGCAAATCGACGACCCTGTCGATCAGTTCAAACACTTCAGCCGGACGATGGATAGCCCCGAAACCCGAAGATTTGGCTGGGAGATCATTGAGTCTTACTCAACGGCGGCGAGCGGGGCCGGTGTCGCGGAGATTGATCCTGAAATCGATTGGGTAGCAAGGGCCGCGTCCGAACTCTTCGCTGGGCTCGAGTCAGCGCGACCCGCCATCGTCAAGCGTGTCGAATGGCTCGCCAAGCGTAGCCTTCTTCAGCAGGTGGGCGAGGAGTTTGGAGAGGATGCCGATCTCCGTTCTTACGACCTCGAATTTCATAACATCAACCCGGAGGAAGGGCTTTATCACGCTCTGGAACAAGCAAATCAAGTTCACCCGCCCATCCCCAAGAACAAGTTCGAAAATCTTCTCCTAACCCGAGCCTTCGCCCGATCAATCGCAGTCACTCAATTCAAAAGCCACCTCCAAACCGTCGGCTGGCGAGGCATCACCATCAACAACGAATTCATCGATCTGCCGCCAGAAAAGGAATATCCCGCGACGCTCGCCGACTGCCCTGACGTAGAATCATTCATAGCCGCCCTCAAGGAGATCAGATGATTTACGCCGAACAGCCGCAAAGACAGATGCCAGCCACCCCCGAGCGCAAACTCGGCGACGACAGCGGCCCTAAGGCCCCCGACGTCACCAAGCCAGAAGGCGGAAACGAGCTCCTTCGCCGGCTCAAAAAGGTCGACCCCGACCAAGCCAAGAAGTATCGCCAGAGGTCCGGTCAATGATCTCGCCCCTCGCGAAGCCATTTAGCGAACTGGTCCCCGCTCCCTTCAACGAGGCAACCGGAAACCACCCCGAAACCCACGGCACCACCGTACTCGCACTCCGCTACAAAGACGGAATTCTCATCTTCGCCGACCGCCGAGCAACGATGGGCAATCTCATCATGTTCGAGCAGGCCGACAAAATCATGGCCCTCGACGACTCCACAGTAGTCGCAATCAGCGGCTCCTTCGCCCGCTCGGTCGAAATCTGTCGCTATCTGAAGCACTCCTTCAAGTACTATCGACGCTCCGTGCTCCAGGAGCTCAGCCTCCAAGGCAAGCTTGCCGAGATAAGTCGTTCCCTGGCCGGAAACGCGGCGGCAGCTATGGAAGGTATTGGCGTCTTCTTGCCCATCTTGGCTGCCTTCAATAAGGACACCGAAGAGTTTCAGCTGTACTTCTTCGACGGTGCCGGAGCACGGTTCCTGAACGAGGAATACGCCTGCGCCGGATCGGGAAGCATGCAGATCAAAGGCGTCTTCGAATACCTACGAAGAAGGGAAGGCTCCTTTGCCAAGCGACCACTGGATGAAGTCCTCAAAAACGGTCTTGAAATGTTGGACATTGCCGCAACGCTTGACAGCGCAACTGGCGGCTTCCAGAGAATCGAACCAATGGTCCGAGTCCTCGATAAGGACGGCAACCGTCCGGTCGACGAAAAGGCCCTCAAAACGGCGATGCAAGCCGTTCTGAAGGCCGCAAAACCTCTCTAGCGCTGCAACCGCGCCAGAGCACCCTCAACGGTGTTCCGAGCAAAGTGCAACGAGTGGTTTCTTCGAGACTCGATCACCGGGATAGCGCGCTTGTCACCGTAGTCGGCAAGCGCATTAATCGCCTGATCCATTGGAACGTAAGCGCGTCCTTTCGCAATCGAAATGAGAAGGTTGAACACCTCGTTTGAACCCGGTTTGTCTTTCACCGAACCAAGGACGCTAATTGCGGTCATCCGAATCGGTCCCGGCGCGAAGCCCTTGACGGCGGTCAATGCCATCTCACGTGCCCGATTCGCGTCGTTCTGAGCAAACCAGTTCAATGCCCGAGTCTTCGTCTGCAGGTTCCAAGTCAAAGTATTCCAACCCAACTCGGCAGTCGCCACGTCGTTGCGTACCGAGAGCAACTTATCGAAGGCTGCATTGCGCATCTCCTCGTTCTTGGTCTCCTTAAAGATCTTGGCAAAGGTAGCTTCATTGCTCGATCCCTTGTTGGCAGAAAGCCCTTGCAGAGCCGTCAGTTGCTCTCGAGGAACCGTACTTGTCGCCAAGACGTTCTGCAGGAACGCATCATCTTGAATCCGACGCAACAGCTCAAGTTTTAGCGCCAATGAACGGGGCCGATCAAACTCAGCTTTGCGGAAGTCCTGCGAAACCTTATCGATCAGTCGCATCCGTTGAGCATCGTTGTCCGCCAAAGTCCACGCCCGCTCCCAGTCGCCTTTTGAGTAGGAAGTGGGATACTCAACATCGCAAAGAAGCCAAGCACCTGGATCAACAATCAGAGTTTCACCCGTCCCAACCTCAACCTTCACAGCTTCGGCAGTTGTTCCTCCCAGAACCCCTCGGCGCACAACCATCTCGCCGTTCATGATCACGTATTCAACGTCAATGTCAAAACCAGCTTGATTCTGCTTAATCGAAACCCCGCCATCAGCCTTCGCAACCTTAAACCGGGGATACCCCTTGGTGTAGAACCATTGTTTTCGGAAGTCATCCAGCTTGGTGTTCGTCGACTTTGAGTAGGCACCAAAGAACTGCTCAGTGGTGACATTCTTGCGACCATACTCACCGAGATAAGCCTTGGTAGCTGCCCAGAACTTAGGCTCTCCCAATTGGTGCATCAACATAAACATTCGAGTTGCGCCGCCTGGGTATGCGTTGCCGTCAAACATCTCCATTGGCACGGTGTAGTCTGTTCGCACCATCGGATGTTCGCGTGCCGAACCCTTGCAACCCTCGTAGGTCCCAAACCGCTCGATGTGGTACGCGCTGTCACCATCCATCTGTCGAGTCACAAAGTGGGGCAAGAATGTCGCCCAACCCTCATTAACCCAGATGTGCGACCAACTCGGAGTGGTGATCAAGTCACCAAACCACTGGTGCGCCAACTCGTGGGCGTTCAGCCCCCGAGCCGACGAAGTTGACGCCGAATTCTCTGGAAAAATGGCTCCAATTGTCTGCGTGGTGCAACTCAAGTTCTCCATTCCACCGAACATGAACTCCGGCACCACCGATTGAGCGTACTTATCCCACGGATAGTCCACTCCAGTCAACTTCGAGTAAATCTCAACCAGCCTATCGGTTCCCTTGAACGCGGTCTTCGCTGCATCTTCCGCTCCCTTCGGCGCCCAAATCTGAACCGGCTTGCCCTTAAAGTTTCCGTCTGGGATGGCGACGTAATCGCCCGCTACCAACGAGATCAAGTAGGTCGCCATCGGCTGATCCTGCTTCCAGTGCCAAATCGATTGATTACCCACCGTCTCTGAACCCAGCAACTTGCCGTTTGACAAAACGCTCATCCCCTTCGGAACGCGCGCGATAAGCTCAGCGGTCGCCTTATCATTCGGATAGTCGTAAGTCGGGAACCAGTACCGGTTATCCTCCATCTCACCTTGGGTGTAAGCGAGAGATCCTCGGCTCGGATAAGCCCGTTCTGCCGGAACGAAGTAAATTCCCGCCTCGGGCGCCGCCGCGTAACTGATCGTAACCGTCAGCGCAGCTCCACTCGGAACCCCCGAACATCGAACCACCACATTCTTCGCCGTCGTTTCGGACTTGAACTTCCCAGCCCCCGAAACCGAAACCGATTTGATCGTCATCGGCCCCTTGTCGAACGCCAAAACGGCATTCTTCGCGGTGGTAACCACCTTGTGAACAACGGTTCCCGAGACAGCCTCCGCCTTGAAGTCAAGCGAGACATCGAGCTTGACGTCAAGAAGGTCGAATTGGTGCGGCAAGCGCACATCGGGTGCGAAATAAGACGCCGCGGCAAGCACAAGGCCAGAAAGCATAAGCTATCTTAGCCCATCTTTTCTCGTAATCGAATCGCCGTATCCCAGGCCTTCTGAATATCGGCAACCAGCAGGCTAAATCCGCCGTCGTTATCAGGCCGCTGCTGTCGCAAAATGTAACTCGGATGAAGCGTCGCAATCGCCGTCTTGGCATAAGCGCACTCGTGGTACAACCCCCGCTCCTTAGTAATCGCAAAGTTCTTCCGGATCAAATTCTTAGCACTTGGTGCACCAACGCAAAGAATCACCTTCGGCGCGATCAACTCCAACTGAGGGATCAGCCATTGCCGGCAAGTCGACGTTTCTTCTTCGGTCGGCGGTCGGTTTTGCGGTTTTCCGGTCGACCAGTCGGCAGCTCGACACTTCACCGTATTGCAAATATAGACCGTCTCGCGGCTTAGTCCCGCCTCAACAAGAGCCTTATCCAAAAGCTGTCCAGCACGTCCAACGAACGGTCGCCCTGTCCGATCTTCGTTATCTCCCGGTCCCTCTCCCACCAAAACGAGCGGAGAATGAGGATCACCCTCGCCGAACACGACATTGTTCCGACGGCTGCTCAGCGCACAAGCCGTGCAACCTAGTGCACTCGATCGTAATGCGTCAAGCGTCACGCTGAATCGCCTCCAAAAGGCGGTCGTAACTGTCTTCTAGCGATTGCGGCATAACGCGGGTATTCCCGACCGTAGTCAAGAAGTTCGTATCGCCATTCCAGCGAGGCAACACGTGCCAATGGATATGCTCCGGAATCCCTGCCCCCGCGGCTCGTCCGAGGTTCACCCCGATATTGAATCCATCCGGCTGATAAACGCCCGAAATCCACTTCACGGCCTTCGCCACAAGCTGGTTGATCTCCAATAACTCCTCATCCGTCATCGTCGGCAAATCATTGGTCTGCCGATAAGGCGCAATCAGAATGTGACCGTTTGTGTACGGATACGCGTTGAGCATCACGAACGCGGATTTCCCGCGAACAAGAATGTAGTTCTTCCGGTCCTCATTCTGAGCGGGCAGCTCAACAAAGATGTTTCCCGACGCAGATGGCTTCTCGACGTATTTCAGTCGCCAAGGCGCCCAAAGATTTTCCGGCATGAGCCTATTTTAGACCTTAAATGGACTTTGCAAGAATGATCGCCTCAGCAACTTCCTGCATGGTCTTCCGAAGGTTCATCGACTGCACCTGGATGCGTCGATACGCCTCAGCCTCGCCCAGGCTGTGCGAATCCATCAAAATTCCTTTCGCACGATCAATCGCCTTTCGAGCCTCAAGTCGTTGAGACAGGTTCGTAACTTCCTTGTTCAGAAGAACGTTCTGCTCGAATCGAGCCCGCGCGACTTCGATCGAAGGAGCCAGATCGCTAGGCTTGAACGGCTTCACCAAGTAAGCAAAAACGCCTGCCGCACGAGCACGATCGATCAATTCCTTGTCTGAGTAAGCCGTCAGCAAAATCGTAGGAGCGATGTTCTCATCGGTGATGATGTCGACCGCTTCGATCCCGTCCATAACGGGCATCTTAACATCGAGGATGCAAACATCAGGTTTGAGTTCACGTGCGAGATCGACGGCCGCCTGACCATCTCCTGCTTCTCCCACAACCTCATAGCCAAGACTTTCGAGCATCTGGCGCAGGTCAAGCCGGATAATCGGCTCATCATCAGCAATCAAAACGCGAACTTGAGACATGTTTCCTGGGTTTCGACACGATCTTCGGCGATCCGCATCTCGAATCTAAAAGATACCATGATCTAAGCTAAAATGAACCGTGGCAAAGCGCGCAGATGGTTTTCTCAATCAGATCATTGACTATGCAGGGACATTTCCGCCCGCAGCATTGCCAGCAGACCAAGCCGTCGCCAACTATCTAGGGTTTATGAACTCCCGAGATGGCTGGATCGTCGAAAATCTGGCCTGGCTCGTGAAGGATCTTAACATTCTGGAAGATTTGCTTGGCAACCACGAAGCCGGAGTTTCAGCCATCGGACGCCCCGGCACTGAGTGGGCAGAATGGCAAAGCGCCCGCGAGGCAGACGCAAAAGACATGTCTGTCTTCCTCGGAGTTTGCCAAAACGCAAGCATTCAAACGTACGAGTGCGTCGCACCTCCGCTCAGCCACCTTTCCGCTGGAATCGGTTCGCTGAAAAGCTATCAAAACGAAACCGATGTCTTCTTCGAACTCCCCTGGGATCGAGACGTAACAACCGAACTGGCGATGATCGCCGAGCAAGACTGGCTCTCCGCAAAGTTCCGCTGTGGTGGTGCCGCAGTTCCCACACCAATCCAACTCGCAAATGTCCTCAAGGAGTGTATTGATCTGGAACTTCCCTTTAAACTAACCGCCGGGCTTCACGAGCCGATTGCTCACGAAGGGCAACACGGCTTCCTCAACGTCATCGCCGCGATAGGCTTCCGGTATCTGGATGATGCGAGCGTCTCCGAAATGGCATCGATCCTCGCAGATGAAAACTCAGCATCCTTCTCCATCCGAGACTCGTTCTCCTATCGCGGTCGCGCCTTCTCCGAAGATGATCTCGAGGAACTGCGCACATTCTTCCTGACCTTCGGTTCGTGCAGCGTTGCCGAACCTCTCGCCGGACTCGACCGATTGTTTAGCAATTAAGACTATGTTTGTGATCCCTAAAACTGCCCGATCTTGGGTCAATGTTGACCCAACGTCCCACTTCTCAATTCAGAATCTCCCGTTCGCGATATTGGCCCCACTCGGCAGGGAAGTGACGCTCGCCACCGCCATCGGAGACTTTGTCGTCGACATCACTCTTCTGCGAGAGGCAGGGCTGATCTCAGAGAAGCAGTTCCCGTTTCTGGATAGCTTTGCCGACCTAACTCAAGAAGAGTTCACCGAGCTCCGGCGCGCGCTCTTCGAACTACTCGAAGAGTCGAACCCGATCCTTCGAGATAACGACATCCTGAAGATGAAGGCACTCGTGCCTTTGCACCGCGCACGATTACTCCTCCCGATCAAGCCCACCGCCTTCATCGACTTCTACTCGGGAATCAACCACGCCAGCAACGTCGGTCGAATGTTCCGACCCGATATGCCCCCGCTTCTCCCGAACTACCGACACCTACCTGTCGCCTACAACGGTCGGGCAAGTAGCGTGGTCGTCAGTGGAACGCCTATTCGTCGTCCCCACGGGCAAACCAAAGCCGCCGACGCAGAGTCTCCAACCTTTGGACCGACCAAGGAACTAGACTTTGAACTCGAAATGGGATTCTATGTTGGGATGCCATCGGCAATGGGTGAAACCGTGGATATCGGCGTTGTCAAAGAACACATTCTCGGCTTTGTCCTCGTAAACGACTGGTCTGCCCGAGACGTCCAGCGTTGGGAGTACCAGCCGCTCGGCCCGTTCCTTGCCAAGTCCTTCGGAACCTCAATCTCCCCTTGGGTCGTACTGCCAGATGCACTTGAGCCATTCCGAGTCACTCGGCTAGAACAAGACCCCCCAGTTCTCGGTCATCTCCAGACCAGCGAGCCGATGGCTTACGACGTTCATCTGGAAGTTAAGCTAAAACCTGCTGAGCAAGAGGATTACGCAACGATCTCGGCGACCAACGCCAATCAACTCTATTGGTCATTCGATCAGCAACTCGCTCACCAAGCATCAAACGGAACTCCGTTGGGTTGGGGCGATCTTTACGGCAGCGGAACGATTTCCGGCACCGAAGAGGGAACATATGGCTCGTTGCTTGAGCTCACCTGGCGCGGCTCAAAGCCCGTCAAGGTTGGAAACGTTGAAAGGAAGTTCTTGGAAGATGGAGACAGCCTCATCCTTACTGGCTACTGCCAAGGCGAGGGATTCCGGGTTGGCTTTGGCGAAGTCGAAGGGACGATCTTGCCTGCTTAAGAGGCAAGGTCGTCGGCTTGTCGCTGGAAGACTTGGTGAACGAATTCTGCAACCGCCATTCGCTCTTCATGGTTCTCTGGAACAAAGCGAACGCCTGCGCTGAACAGGTCTGAGTTAGGGATCTCAACCGTGTGCCGAATCTCGCCGCGTAGGTCGAGGTTCGTTCCATCGGTACAAGCCACGTGAATTAGAACTCGGGTTCCGGAAACAAGCTGGCTTCGTGTTCGCACTTGGATACCACCAAGGCCGATATCCGTGATTACGACGTTTACTTTCTCGGTGGTGCCATCGAGCGACATCACTGCATAGTCAAGCAGCTCGTACCGAATGTATCGTCGTTTGTCAGTGTTATAAGCCAGATTCACGGAAGTCTCCCTTTCCCTCGCACCGATCAAAACGATCAGCACAAGAGAGTTATCGGAGAGTTCATTCCATATTGTGAGAGTAGGCAACCACTAAAAAGCAAAAGGCGAGTCGAAAACGACTCGCCTTTTGGCTGGTTACCCAAGTATTTACTTGGAATCTTTCTTGGTGATCAAGACGTGGCCAGTGGATGGATCGAAATCGATCTCAACCTTGAGGGCGTCTCGCATGAAGCTCAAAGGAATGATGGTTCGTCCGCGATCGATGTAAGGAGCCATTTCAAGCTTGAACGACTGGTCGTTGACCTTTGCGTTAGCGTCGCCAACCTTGAACCAAATCTTCTGACCGTCAGCCGAAGCGTTAACTTCCTTTGCTGACTTCAGCCACTCGACCATACCGCCTGCCTTTTCGATCAGGTGTCGGAATGGGGTCATTGGAATTCCCTCATCAACGCGTGGTTGAACATCGAACTCAACGAATCGACCGTTGTAAAGCACCGAGAAGGTGTTGACTCCGTTCATTCGGAAGCCTTTATCAACCGAAAGAACCTTACCGGCCGCTTCGGAAGCGAAATTAGGAAGAGCGTGTGGGCGAGCGTTTCGCATTCCGGTAGGAACCATATTCATGTTCCCCATTGGAATTCCGCCGTCAACTGCTGGCGACTTAAGAGTAGCAACCTTGTCCTCAACCTTAGCAACAACCTTGGTCGTCGTTGGTTGAACCTTGCCTGCTGCAGGAGCCTTAGCGGTGACCGTAGTGGTGACCTTCGGAGCTGTAACCCTAGGAGCCGTAACCTTCGGAGTAGCCGCGCCAACCGGAGTTGTGGTGGCTGCAACCGTCAGATCGCCAACCTTCGTGTTGGACGTTGTATCTACGATGCCTGCTTGGCTGGTGCCCTTAGAAACAACTGCTTCGCCTGCGCCAAGACCAGTTCGATTTGTTCGACCACCTGGGTTGTTGACAAAGACTCGAACTTGCTTGGACTTGTACGTGTTGGTGAGTTCATCAACAACCCAAGCTTCGACTGTGTGCCATCCGTTGGACTCCTTCTGGGTATCCCAAACGTAGTTGTACGGGGGGGTGTTCTTAATGTCTTTGTGATCGCCATCAATGAAGAACGAAACGAACGCGTTCTTCATTTCCTTGCCAAAACCGATCTTGATTTCGACAGGACCCTGGATGGTTTGACCTTGCTTAGGACCAGTGATGTAAACCGGACCCTTGTTGCCTTGGTCAGTTGAAATATTTTGCTTCTGGCTCGAAAGAACCTTTCCGGTCTTATCGTAAAGTCGAATCTCGACTTCGTTGTCTCCGTCCTTCAGGTCGGTTACTGTTACGGTGAAGTCAACAGATCCCTTTGACGAAGTCGAAGTCACTGCACGAGTGGCGAACGATTCACCGTTGATGCGAAGTTCAACGAGAGTAGCGTTTGCACCGTCGTACTTAACGGTAAGCGTAGGACTGTTCAGCGCGCGCTGAATAAGAATTTCAGCATCAAATGCGAACGCGAACGATCCGGCAGACAACGCTGCAGCTCCTGCCAGAGCCATCGTTCTTTTAATCTTTGTGAGCCTATTCACCATGTTATCCTCAAGCACTATCCCCCCGGATAGCAATACAGGTCATGCTATTGTCGCACTTATCCCCCGGAATGTCAACAATCTTTTTGCCTTCTTGACAATTTTTCGGGGGAAGTTGTGCGTCAATAAAAAGATGCTCTCTGCGCTTGTGGCAACTGTCCTCATGTCGGGTTCCCCAGATCGTGCTCTGTTGGACTATCTAGCAATTCCCCAGAAGGGCCTCCCAACCGCCAAACTCACCCGAACCAACGGAATTGATGAGATCGAGTTCTGCAGCCAAATGTGGCAAAAGCAGCTCTGGTCGCACCGAATCCTGATGAAGGTTCCCAAGGGTGCAGAAAATTCCGAAACCGCCATTCTCTACATCACCGGCGACGGCCCATTCAAAGGAGACATGGTTGACATCAACCTCCTCTCCAACGCCACCGGAATGCCGATCATGATGCTCTTCAACATCCCCAATCAGCCGATCTGGGAAATGAAGGAGGACGACCTAATCGCGCACACCTTTAATAAGTATCTGGAAACGGGCGATGCCTCCTGGCCGCTGCTCTTCCCCATGACCAAAGCCGCCGTATCTTCGATGGACGTTATCCAGCGCTTCACAAAGCAAAACGGGATGAACATCAAGAAATTCGTGGTAACCGGAGCAAGCAAGCGAGGCTGGACGACCTGGCTCACCGCCGCCAGCGGAGACAAACGAGTCGTCGGTATCGCACCAATGGTCTACGACAACCTCAAGATTGATGCGCAGATGAAGCACCAGATCGAAATGTGGGGCGAATACAGTGAGCAAATCGCCGACTACACCCGCCGAGGACTCCAGGCAAAGCTCCAAACAAAAGAAGGCCAAAAGCTAATGGAGATGGTCGACCCGTATTCGTACCGCGACCGAATCAAGATCCCAACTCTGATCGTCAACGGCTCAAACGACCAATACTGGGCAACCGACGCAACCAAGCTGTACTGGAACGACCTCAAGCAACCCAAAAACGTCCTCCAAGTCCCCAATAACGGCCACGGCCTAAGCGATCGAATCCGCCTCACCAACTCCATCGGCGCCTTCGCCCGATCCCTCAACGGAGCCTTCAAGTTCCCGCGACTTCAAAGCAAGACCACCGTCACCGAAGACGACATCTCCTTTAACCTCGACCCGAGCGAAGGTCAGATGGAAGCCGTTTCAATCTGGAAAGCCGAAAGCGATACCAAAGACTTCCGCGAACAACGCTTCGTCGAAGAAAAGAAAGCCAAGTCCGACGTCCTCAAAACCGAACTCAAACCTGGAAAATGGAGCGCCGTCTTCCTTGAAGCCCGCTACAACATCGACGGTAAGCCTTTCACCCTATCGACCCCCGCCGAAGTCGCCTACGGAGGTAAACCCCAGAAATGATCCGCGCTCTTCTTGGTCTAGCGATTCTCGGCTGTAACCCCGCCGCCCAAACTCCCAAGAGCAACAACATTCGGCTCTATTCAATCGGACACTCCCTCAGTAGCGAACTCCCCGACATGGTCGCGTCGCTAGCCAAGAACACGCCCGGGCTCAAATTCGAGTTTCAAGAGCAATTCCGCCTCGGAGCTCCGCTTGAACTCCAATGGAACGAAGCCACCAAACCAGCCGACAAATGGGACGATAACCAGTTCCGAATCGCCTATCCAAAAAGCCTGGGCAAGGGCGGCTACAACGCGGTCGTCCTCGTCGATTCCATCCCAAGGGGCGGCGACTGGCAAGAGAAGAACTCAATCGAATTCCTCACCAAGTTCGCCGATTACATCGGCAAAACCAACCCCCAAGCCAGCATCTACTACGTCGAACCCTGGCACAGTCTCAAAAGCGGAACGGGCAAAGCCGAATGGGACACCGCCAGCCCCACCCGAAACCTCCCCTGGCGCAAGCGCGTAGACGCTGACGCCCCCATGTGGCTAAGAATCAAATCCGCCGCAGAGAAAGCCACCGGCAAAAAGATCACTCTGATCCGAGAAGCCCAAGCCCTCGGCGCTCTAGTCGATGCTGCCGAAGCCGGCCGCATCCCCGGATTCAAAACCGCCCAAGACCTCTTCGGCGACGACATTCACCTCAAGCCCGCCGGAATGTACTTCATCGCCTGCCTCCAATACGCCGTCCTCTTCGGCCGCTCGCCTGAAGGTCTAACCGTCGACGTCAAGGGCCGCTGGGGCAGCGAATACTGGGGCAAACAACTCTACGGCAACGGCCCCATCCACCCCCGCCCAGACCCCGCCGCTGTCAAGGAAATGCAACGAATCGCCTGGCAATTCGCTAAATGATCCGAAAAGCCCCCTCGCACTCCCAGAGCGTGGAGGGAGAGAGGGTTGGGGGGTGAGGGAGGCTTTACCGAATACTTTCGGGAGACGGAACCTAATCCCGAACAATGCCCTTCTTCCGGAGCCACTTGTTTTCGGAGGCAGCAACCCACCCGTCCATAAAGGTCATCATCGTGATAATCCCCGTCACCATCAGCGGGATCACCAGCCACAACCAAGGCTCGCTGACATTCGGTTGCATCTCGACTCGCCGTAACCTGACCAAGCCAGTCAGCAAGGATCCGCTCAGTAACCCCCAAACTACGCACTTCAATAGCGTCCCTGGCGGACGCTGGAATTCCCGCCGCTCGATCATCGGATAAGTGCTCGGCAATATCGATGTCGGCATCCCCTCAAGCTTCTTCACTAGTGCCTTGAGCTCCTCCCGCTTAACCGCCAAAGTCCCGGTCTCCACGTTTGCCGGCCGCAAGTAGAGGTACATCGCAGGCAAGCTGTGAAACTTGGGAATCTTCAGCCGAATCCGCCCCTCCACAATCTTAATCTCCTCCACCTCGAGCCGGTTGATCTCAACGGTGTGCTTCTCATTCGAAACCCGAATCAACCCATTGACCAGCTCTAGGGAGCCCCCAAGCCGTTGCATTCCCCCATTCGACTGATGAAACCCCCAGACCAAAGCGACCGGGTTTGGAGGCAAATCTGGCTTCTCCGCTGGCTTCCGTTTGCCAGCCAGCACAGACAGCCCCATAAAGAAGAGTAGCGGTCCCATCGTGAACACAAGCGCGAGCCACTTCCAAGGACTATCGAAGGGAAGCTCGCCCGACTGAATCTTGTTGGCAAACCAAACGCCGCCGCCAATCATAAACACCGCGGTCAAAACGCACGAGATAATCAGCCGAGGCAAGTTCTCAAACCCCGTCTCCTTAGCCCCCACAACCTTCGGCCCCGTCTCGTGACGCAAAAACCGCCGACCTTCGTAAACCAAAATCTTCGGCTCGTCCGCCATCCCCAACATCTTACGCCCCACCCCTCCGAGAAGGTGCACCCCGAAATCCCAAACGCGGTACCCTGTAACCCGAAGTTGGCCGGGTGACGGCTCCTGATCATACGGGGGAGGAAAGTCCGGACTTCATAGGGCATGGTGCCCTCGGCAACGGGGGGCGGGGCGACCCGACGGAAAGTGCAACAGAAACAAACCGCCACGAGCAATCGCGGTAAGGGTGAAATTGTGAGGTAAGAGCTCACGTCTTTGGTTAGTAATAGCCAAGGAGGGCAAACCCCACCAGAAGCAAGGCCAAATAGGGAGGGGCTGACTCGGCCCGACGACCCTCCGGGTTGGCCGCGTAGATAAATCGTCACACAAATACAGAATCCGGCTTACAGGCCAACTTCAACCTCATCCCAGCTCAAACCCAAATCCCAGTCCGACCGATATACTCTTAACCGTGATCCTCGCAACCGCAATCCTTCTCGCCGGAGTCCAGACCTCCGAAGCCAAAGCCGCCGCCAAACTCGGCGAAGAACTGGTGCAGGTCATGATGAAGGAAGGCGCAAAGCCCTCCAAAACCTACATCCTCTTCTCCCAACCCAAGCGAGTTTGGAAAGTCTCGACCAAACCCGACGAGCAACTCGGCGAAGAAGGCGGATGGCGAGAAGATGTCGAAGCTGTCGGAACGGTTTGGCCCAAAGCCAAAGTCGGCACCTACGTCTCAATCTCTTACTCCTCACCTTCAGGAGACTGGTTCGCCGCAGAAAACTACGCCATTCGCTCAAACGGAGCCTTCGCAATGGCAAAGACCTACTTCAGCTCGTTCAACCCAATCGAATTCCGCCGCATCGAAGTCCGACTCTTCAGCAAAACCGGAAAACTCCTCTCCACTAAAATCGACTACACCAACTTCGACGAAAAGCCCCTCACGAAAGCCGAGCTCAAAACCGTAGGCGACATCGGCAAAGAGTTCAAGCTCCTCAGCTCCGCCAAGAAGATTCCATTCGCGATAAAGTAAGTCGGGGCCCTCGTAGGTAGCTTGCTAAGCGATTATCTGCAGAAATCCGAAACTACTTCGGCGGGCAAGCGCGTCCTAAGTACCATGAAGTTCAGGTCAAGCCTCGCCTTACTGGTGGTCGCCGCCGTTGCCGCCGCCTGCTACAACGACAGCGACACCAACCTCACCGAGCTGCGCGACAACCTGGACATCACCTACGCCATTGCTGGACGCTTCACGATCTACCCGCCCGAGTACTACAAGCGCCGGATAGAAATCCAAACCGCTAACCTCAAAAAGAACCCCAACGATCTCAACGCCTACGACAACCTCGCCGTCGCCTACGACCGCATCGGCAAGCACGACGAAGCCATCGCGACCATCCGCAAGGAGCGGGCCCTACTTGATTATTCGCGCGTAAATCCCCTCACCGAAGTCAAAGACGAACTCGTCCCCGACGCCCCGCCCGTCAACCACCGCTACACAGTCGAGGCCAATGAAGGCACATTCCTTATCCACCGCTGGATATCCAACGGCGGAAATCCGAAGAACCTAACCGACGCCGTCGAAGCCGAAAAGCACATCGCCAAAGCCATCGAAATCAACCCCAACGCCCACTTCGGTCGCGAGTTCGCCCAGCTCTACTGCATGCGCGCCATCCTCAAAGGCGCCAAAGATGGTGACTGGAAGCGTAACTTCACCGAAAACCTCATCGCCATCGCCGACCAAGACAAAGTCGACCACAAAGCCCTCCGCAAAGGCATCGCCGGAATGATGGTCCTCGGCAACGCCTGGAACTCACCGGTGATGCTAAAGGCGATCGAAAAGTTGGTTCCAGACGACAGGGAAGTCGTAATGTTTTGCCAACTCAGAGCTAGGGAGATTGAACATCAGTCAGAAGGACCCAATTACATTGACTCGCTGTTTGATGTACAGACTCCCGGAAAGGAAGTGATGGACTTCGAACAAGACGTTGAGTTTCTTCAAGAAGTGAGGTCGAATGCAGTTGACTTCCAGAACAATCGAAAGAAGTACGTCCTAACTCAGCTGGCAAGTGGCAAGCATCCCGACCTCACCCAAGGCTTCTGGTCCGCCCTTAAAGACGTCCCCGAAATCGATAAAAGCCGCTACAAAGAAGGCATTCCCCGTGAGCAAGAAATGCGCTCCCATCTAAACGGCCTCTACCTCTGGCTCACAGGATTGGCGACAGGCATTGCCGCCCTCGTAACTAGCCTAGTCGTCTTCATCAAACGCCGTAATGCCCGAAACACTTAAGGACCGCGATCTCGCAACAAACTCTGGCTGTACGATCCTTCTCGGCGGAGCCTGCGTCGCCGTTGGATTCCTCATGGTCGTCGAGGGCGACGTCGGTTCAGCAAAGACCTACCACGCCGGTGGAATGCTCCTGACCAACTGCCTCTATCTCGCCCTATACTTCCTCTACAGCCTCGGCTACCCACCCAAGGGCCGCTGGGCAGGCATCAACCAACCCTTCGCCCTCCTCGCCTGGCTCACGCTGGGCGCCCTCGCGATGTGCATCATCGAATGGCTCTCTCACAGCACCTGCTGCACCGGCTCAATCTACGGCGACATCCTCGCCTGGATGTCTCTAGCCTGGCTTCCCACCTTTTGGTTAGTCAAGCGAGCAATCGACCTCCTCTCTTCAAAACCGCAGTTCGAACCACCCAGAACTTAGATGCTCATGTATGCAACCGCAACAACTCGGGATCCCCGCTCGATACTCATTCAGTTTGCAAACGGATCAAGTCGTCAGCCACCGGGGAATCTTGGAAACTCGGTCGGCCGATTCGGATAGTGCCCCGCCCGAATTCGAATGTTTTCGATGATCCGGCGCAAGCCCTCTTGCTCCCCCGAAACCCCTCAAGAAACAAGCGCCCTGATACGCCCAGTTTTTGAAGAAAAATCCCCGCGCGCGAGCCTATCGCGCCCCAAAAACTCTACACACGATCTGTCCGAAACACACTCCGAAGTTGGCGCAAACAAGTTCAAAATTTGCGCCATCAGTGTCGATCTTTCGACAACAATGGGAAGCCGTCGAACCTATTTGCGCCCACTGCGCCATCCCGCACACAATCGAAGAGCTACTTCGCCCACTTCTGCGCTTCAAATGCCAGTGCCGCCCCGCCGAGCATCCCTGCATCCTCAACCTGCTCCGCCAGCCGAAGCTCGCAATCCCGGAAGAGGGAAGTGATCGCGTTCGATCGCGCGGACTGGAAAATCGGATCGAGTAACCACTTACCCGCCTTTGAAACCTGCCCGCCGATCGCGACAATATCGGGGGCAAAGATGTTGATGTAGTTCGCAACGCCAACGCCAAGAATCGTCCCGACCTCGCGGAACGTCTCGATCGCAACCTCGTCGCCCACTTCGCACGCCTCAAAGATCATCCGAGGAGTAATCGACGAAGGATTCCCCTCCGACAGTTCCGTTAACGCAGAAGCTCGTCCGCGGATGATCTTAAACTGCGCTCGTCGAACAATCGCGTCTCGCTGGCAATAAGCCTCAACCGTGCCGTAGGTTCCAGCATTGCAGTCTAGGCCATCCATGTTGACGATGATGTGACCAAGCTCCGCGCCGCCTTTGTTACCGCCAACCAAAACCAACGGCCCCCGCGCGTCGCCCAAAACTGCATCTGGCGACAAAATAACGCCACCGCCAATCCCGGTGCCCATCGTCACCATCACAAACGACTTGGCCGTGCCACGACCGCAGCCGTAGCGATACTCACCCAGCGCCGCCATATTAGCGTCGTTGTCCATGAAAATCGGAATATCAATATGCTTCGAAAGCGGTGCTCGAACCGGAACATCGAACCAGCTCTCGAAAACGCCATCGACGTTCTGGCCGAAATTCGGAGCCCACCGAACGATGCCCGCCGCATTATCGATGTGCCCAGGAATCGCAAGACCAACCGCCTCTGGCTTTGACTCCGCAGCTCCCATCGCCTGCCGAATCGTCCCGGCTAGCGCGTCAAAAATTGCTTCGGTGCCCTTCTGAGCGTGTGAAGGATTCTCAAACTGCTTCCCCGCAGGCGAACCATCTTCGTAAAATGCCCCCGCCCGAACGTTCGTTCCACCGAGATCAACGCCAATTACGCACCTAGCCACCAGAAAAGTTTAGCATCGGTGTATCCAATCAAACGTTTGAACACTCTATATAAGAATTGTTGAACTAACTCCTAGCAAAAAGCGTAGGGGTTAGATACAGTTTGGGGAGATATGGCAAGCGCAAGGATTGGTGACTTCTCGCGACAGATCGTTCGCGAAATCGAAAAAGCCGTTGTCGGCAAAAGAGAAGCCGTGGAAATGGCAACCGTGACCCTTCTATGTGAAGGTCATCTTCTCATCGAAGACGTCCCAGGCGTCGGCAAAACCACGCTCGCCAAAGCAATGGCGAGAACCATCGGTGGAGAATTCCGCCGCGTCCAGTTCACCCCAGACCTCCTTCCTGCCGACATCACCGGAAGTTCGATCTACAACCAAAAGGAATCCGAATTCGAATTCCGCGCCGGACCGCTCTTCGCCAACGTCGTCCTTGCCGACGAAATCAACCGTGCGACGCCGAAAACTCAATCGGCACTCCTGGAAGCAATGGAAGAAGGTCAAGTCTCCTCCGATGGCGACACCCGAATGCTCCCTCGACCCTTCTTCGTCATCGCCACCCAGAACTCGGTCGAAATGACCGGAACCTATCCGCTGCCCGAAGCCCAACTCGACCGCTTCTTCTCGAGGATCAGCCTCGGCTACCCTGACCGAGAAGCCGAACGAGCCGTCCTCAGCGCCCAGCAAACCGCCAGCCCAATCGACACCGTTACAGCTGCCGTAACGCTGGAAGAACTCAAAGCCATCCAAGCCGAGATTCGCCAAACCTTCGTCCACGACATGATCAAGGACTACATCGTCGACATCGTCCGCGCCACCCGAACAAGCAACCAGCTCCTCCTCGGAGCCTCACCCCGAGCCACGCTCCACCTCATGCGAGCCGCTCAGGCCAAAGCATCGATCCAAGGTGCTGACTCAGTTCGTCCAGACGATGTCAAGCAAGTCGCTCCCTACGTCCTCGGTCACCGAGTTCTCGCCCGAGCCGAGCTCCGGGCAAAGGGAATGGACTCCTACGATGTCGTCAAGCAAGTCGTCGATTCGGTCACCGCGCCTCTCCCTGTAGGATAAGAATATGCGCCGCGTCGCTGGTCGAGCCCTCAGTGTCGCCTCTCTCTTCCTCGGCCTCGTCGCCGTGCTCATCAACGCGCCCGCTCTGTTTTACATGAGCTTTGCGTTGATCGCAACCATCGTCGCCTGCAACATCCAAAGCAACCTCGCAACAAAGGCTCTTCGCATCGAACGCATCGCTCCAAAGAGCGTCCACGTCGGCGAACTCGTTACCGTCGAGATCGTCCTCTGGAGCGAACGCAAAATCAAGCGTCCGTTGGTGACCGTCGACGACAATCTGCCTGCGCGATTGCATCCGGGTGGGGTCGGGCCAAGCCTTCCCGTTGCACCTGCCTTCGACCTTCCCGTGCGAACGCTCTACCAATTCACCCCTCTCAAACGGGGACGATTCCGCTGGAAAAACCTCAAGGTGACCGCCACCGACGCACTGGGTCTGACGACAAAGACGGTCGAATACCCAACCGAGCAAACCGAAATCGTTGTTGTCCCGCTCCCGATCCCCGTCTCAATCGAGCTCCCCAGCTCTGCTGGTTGGGGAATCAATGAGGCAATCTCCGGTCAGGCTGCCGGCGCAGGCATCGAACCAAGAGGAATTCGCCAATACACATACGGCGACTCCCTAAGACATGTTCACTGGCGAACCAGCGCACGAACCGGGGTTCTGCAAGTCAAAGAGTTCCAAGCCGGCTCTCAGGGTGCAGCGAGCTTTATCATCCAGCGATCCTCAAACACCGACGCAGGAAAGGGCAATGTCTCGACCCTCGACGCGATCTGCGGCCACTCCCTTTACATTGCCGAGCAAATGCTCCGACAAGGAGTCAGTGTCAGCTTCCCGCTCATGGAGGAAGAACGTGGTAAGAAGGGCGAAGCAGAACGGAAGGAAGAGATAGCACTCCTTCTCGGAACCCTCAACGCTGACTCTGCGACTACTTTAGGCGCAGACATCCTCGAAGCCGCCGCCCTTCTCGAAACCGGCGCAACGCTGTACGTCTTCGCCGCGATTGACGATGGCTCTCTCGTCTCGTCTCTCCAGCGTCTCAGAGGCCGTGCCAGCGTCGTCGTGCTGGTCTACGATGCGGCTGCCTACGATCCCAAACGAATCTCCGACTCGGCTGCACTCTTTAGCGAAGCCTATCGCCAGGCGGGTGCTCACGTTGTGCTCATGCCGGAGGTGGCAGGTTGAGAAAGAACTGGTGGACAGATACCAGCACGGCAAACTGGGTTGACTATCTGATCAGTTGGCTAGCGTCGGGTCTCGCTGCATTTTCGTGCGGACAGGCCGTCGGCTCGGACAAAGTTTCCACGCTTGGAGTCGGAATCGTCACCATTGGAACTCTCCTCAGCTATCTTGCTCGAGTTCTCGGAGGCGAACAAAAGTGGACCAAGCTAGCCGGTCCCATCTACTGCATCTCAGCATGGGCGGCTTTCTTGGGAGTTCGCTACATCAACGGGGCTATCTTTGAGGAAGGCACATTTCCAATCGAGCTAATGCCATCGAGCTGGCTCTATTGGATGATCTTGCTCGGTACCTGTTTCCTTTGGCGTGACGGAACCCTCATTTTTCACCTGGTTCCTGCGCTTGCAATGTTCGGCTTCGTCGGCTGTTACGATACGTTCCGCCCGGTCGTCATCCTCTTCTTCATCTTCCTTGTCTGCTTCGCGATCATGTTTGCCAGAGCTCATGCCCGGGAGATGCAGACTCGCGCAAAGGAGTCGGGCTACTTCAATCACACATCGCAATCGCAATTGTCCGCGATGGATGAATCAGAAGTCCTTCGTGAAGGACCTTGGCGGTGGGCGGCAGGTGCGGAGTGGGCTCTCGGGTCCGCGATGATCATTGTGCTGTTATCGGCACTTGGTGCCCCCGTTATCCAGGCGGGCGCAAAGCCAATTGCAGGCTTCATTGCCGTACGTCAGCCAACGCTGCGAAACGCAGCAAATCGGCTTCCGGCTAATTCATCAGCCGTTCGAGACACAGCGAAAGTTGGCGACGGCGCCGTTGATCTCAGTAACCGCCCGTACTTTGAAGTCAAGGGCGATATTCCGGGATATCTACGGACTGCGGCTTATAACACCTGGACAGGGCGGATGTGGCAACGCGTCTCTCCTCTTAGTCCGAACGAGGTGTATGAAACCGCGACAGGGAACCCTTCGGGAGTTGAAGATCAGGCATTCGCCCAGCGAATGAAGAATCCAAATCAGGTGCCTGGAACTCCGCCGGGCGAGTACCGAACCCAGTCCATTTTGGTGAAGTCGCTCATCGCCACCTCCGAAATTCCTCAGGCCGGGAACAGCCCAATCTGCCAGCACCCAAGAGGAGTCCTACCCTCCGTTGACGGTGTTGTTGCAGCTGCTTCATTGAGCATTTACTCGGCGGCGATTAGCTTCGACGAGGTTGAACCCAGGGCTGATGCAAACGTCCCGAAGAAGCTTCCAGGCTGCATCTTTGCCAACCTTTCCAAAGAGAATCTGGCTCCACGACTCGTTGCCGAAGCAAAGAAGATCACTAAGAACGCTAAGAGCGATGCTGAAAAGATGGAATTGATCCGCTTCGCAGTAAGCAGATTGATCAAGTACAACACGAAAGTTCCAGCGACTCCAGCTGGCGAAGATCCAGCAGCATATGCCTGCTTTGAGAGCCGCGAGGGGTACTGCGATGTGTTTGCAACCTCCGTTGTGCAAATGGGCCGCGCAGTTGGGGTCCCCTGCCGATACACTATCGGTTATCTTCCCGACCTTCAGAATCGAAACTCGGTAGGCACTCAAATCCTCCTAGAATCTGATCGGCACGCATGGGCCGAGGCTTACTTTGATGGCGTTGGCTGGGTTCCTTATGATGCGACAATGGGAGCCGATGTTGTTCCTGGCGGCGACCGTAGGCACAGTGCTTCCGAAGGAATTACTGCCGTTCAAGTCATCAGCATGTTCTTAAACGGACTGATTGTGCTGGCGCTGGTGGTTGGTGGCTACGCTCTCTACAAGGCGCGAACTGCGCCGAAGACTCCAGAGATCGTGAAGGCTGAGCTAGACCGAAATTACTTGGTCTTCATTGGCAATGTCTGGCGCTTCACTGGCAACCGACGTTTACTCAGCGAGACGACGAACGAGTACCTTGCCCGGGTCGAAAGCCGGCTAGGTGAACATGCGTCAGCGGCAGGCGAGATCGGAACCGAGTTTACGAACATGATGTTCTCTCGGTCGACACCGACCGTTGAACAGGTGGCGAAGCTTCAGGCGGACGTGGCACACTTTGCAAAGCAATTGCGCGCGGCCAAAAAATGAGTTTTAGCATTCCCAAAGCACTTCAGCACCGAGTCATAGGCATCTCGGGCGGTGAGGAGCTACTCGTTCGCCGCGCTATCTCCGACCTAATCTTGGGCGCAGGGTTGGAAAAGGATGACTACGACCTTCAGCATCTGAGCGGAGATTCAAGTGCGCCTAGCGAATGGTTGGGTTCTGCTGGCACGATCCCGTTTCTGGCCCCACGTCGAGTGGTCGTTGTCAAGAATGCAACGAAGGCCAAACCGGATGACATTTCCGGAGAAAGTCTCAAAGCGCTTCCTGAATCAGCACTGCTTGTGCTCGTTCTCGAGGAGGATGCGTCAGGTGATGAGCGCAAAGGTGGAGCGAAGAAGAAGTCGTTTGAGAAGTTGATCACCCAAGCCGGCGGAGCCGTGTTTAGTTTTGACCTGGACCCCAAAAAGGCAAAAGACGATATCAAGAGTGAGGTTACCAAGCGAGGGAAGACAATCCATCCTCAGGCTCTCGAACTTCTGACTGAAATGGTCGGGGGGAGCGTCAGCCGCGCGTACGAGGAGCTGGACAAGCTCGTACTCTTCGCTGCCCATGATCAAATCTCCGAGAGTGATGTGCGGAGCATTGTTGTGGCATCGCGAGAGTGGAATATCTGGCGCATGATCGACACGATGGTTCAGGGCGATATTCCAGAGTCATTGCGGCAACTCAAAATCATATTGTCCAACAAGGGAAAGGTCGAAGATGTGGCGTTTGGCCAGCTTTTCCCGCTGATATCGCGGCAATTGCGGTTGCTGTATCAAGGTCGACTTTGCCTCGACGCTGGGGTGACTCCGGACCGTCCTGGTGAGCTAGTGAATAGCTTCCCGAACAAGCCGAATATCACCAGCATCTCCGACTACCAACGCAACTCCGTCATGCGTTCGGCGAGGAATCTGAGCCTCAAGCAACTCGGAATGGCCATGTCGCACCTCTCCGAAGCTGATGCACGGCTGAAGGGAATGGGAGCATCGTTTAGCGGGATCGACACCATCGAACGACTTGTTTTTGATTTAGCGACAACACTCAACCCGAAAAAGGCATAGAATAAGAATAACGATGTCAGAGCATATCGACGGCAATCAGAACGACGATCTAACGAACCCTCCACAGTTCTTTGCGGAGCAGGTATTTAATCAACCAGAGATCGTGGTTATAACCGAGCCGATCGAAGTTCAGATTGAAGGTTTGTATGAAACCGAAATCGATCGTTCTCCTCATCAATTCATCGTATTGACCGACGGAGAAATTCGGCTCCCGATCAGCATCGGCACGCCGGAGGCAAAAGCTATCCTCGATGCGATTGAGCTTGAAGTTCCTGACCGTCCGATGACCCACGACTTGTTGCGCAACGTGATCGACCGTCTGGGTGCCACAGTAGAAAGAGTCGTTATCGACGATCTCTGGCGAGATATCTATTACGCAAAGATCTATCTGTTGCGTGGGTTAGAAGAGTTCATGATTGACGCGCGGCCGTCGGATGCAATTGCGGTCGCGGCAAGGTTTGCTGCGCCAATTTTTGTCCAATCTAAGATCCTGGAAGTCGCCGGGCGCGAAGCCTAATCGGTAGGATATCGGCATGATGTTCGCCGACCGTGCAGCCTTTCTACGCAAAGAGCTAGAAGAGCACAATTATCGCTATTACGTGCTGGACGCGCCGTCGATCTCGGACACCGACTACGACGTCTTGTTCCGTGAGCTAGTTGACCTAGAGGCTGCCGATCCGAGCTTGAAGACGCCCGACTCGCCAACTCAGCGCGTTGGTTCAGCTCCGATAGCTGGGTTCGAGCAACACCGACACGCTGTTCCCATGCTGTCGCTCGACAACGCCTTTTCAGCTGACGAATTGCGCAGCTGGGATGAGAAGAACGTCAAAGGTGCCGGTCGTCCGATCTCATATCTGTGCGAACTCAAGTTCGACGGAGCATCCCTCTCACTCACTTATGAGGACGGCATACTCGTGACCGCAACCACGCGCGGAGACGGCGTGACCGGTGAAAACGTGACGACTAACGCACGTACCATTCGCGGCGTTGCGCTACGTTTGCGAGGTGTGTCCTCGGGGAGGGTCGAAGTCCGAGGTGAAGTCGTGATGTTGAAGTCGGTCTTCGAGTCGCTCAATGAGGCGAAGCGAGCAAAAGGCGAACAACTATTCGTCAACCCTCGAAATGCCGCATCAGGCGGCCTGCGGCAGCTCGATAGTCGCCTTACTGCCGAGAGGAAGCTCAATTTCTATGCTTACGGGGTCGGCTTGTCTGATGGGGTTGAACTTCCGAACTCACAGTTTCAGACATTGCAAACGGTTTCTGAGTGGGGATTCCCCACGCGCCAGGAAACTACCTTGTGTCATTCAATCGAAGACGTCATCTCCTTCATCGAGAAGATCGGGTTAGCGCGACCCGATCTGCCATTCGGCATTGACGGTGTAGTGATTAAGGTGGATGACCGGGCGATCCAAGAAGACCTCGGATTCACTGCCCGTGGTCCCAGATGGGCAATTGCGTTTAAATTTCCTGCTGAACAGGCATTTACGAGACTCAACCATATCTCGCTTCAGGTTGGCCGCACGGGAAATGTCACTCCAGTCGCGGAGCTGGAACCCGTTTTCGTCGGTGGAGTCACGGTTTCGCGCGCAACGCTACACAACTACGATGATCTTGCTCGCCGAGGCGTTCGTGAGGGTGATTGGGTCATCGTACAGCGTGCGGGGGACGTTATTCCTGAGGTTGTCGGTCCTGATCTTTCGCGGCGTGCGGCAGACTCGGTAGAGCCAACACCGCCAACTCTTTGCCCCGTGTGCCAAACGCCACTGATACGCCCTGAGGGGATGGTGTTCCTCAAGTGTCCGAACTCGAAAGGTTGCCCTGCTCAGATAAGAACCTCGCTGGAGCACTTCGTCGGACGAAAAATGATGGATATCGACGGCCTCGGGGAGAAGCAGATTGAGCGCTTCCTTGAACTATGCTATTTGACGGACGTCGCCTCGATTTACCGCCTCTACCTCCATAGAGCCGCGTTAATTGAACTCGATCGTATGGGAGAGCAATCGGTCGACAATCTTCTGGCCGCGATCGAAGCGTCCAAGAATCGGCCCCTGCCTAAGTTGATCTTTGCATTGGGGATTCCTGAAGTGGGCGAGCGAGGAGGGCAAGACCTCGCTCGCGCATTTGGGACTCTTGAGGCCCTCCGCAAAGCCCATTACGACGATCTCGTAAGTATTGATGGATTCGGCCCTAAAACTGCTTCTCAGGTCGAACTGTGGTTTGACGATGAAGATAATCAGCGGCTGATCGACGAATTGCTTGCGGCCGGTGTTAGTCCCGTCGAAGCCGAGGCGCCTTCAGGGGATCAGTTCGCCGGTCAGACCTTTGTCTTCACCGGAAAGCTCGAGAAGTTCACGCGTGAGGATGCAGAGGCAACTGTCATGAAGCTCGGCGGAAAGGCTGCCGGTTCCGTTTCTGCTAAGACGACCTACGTTGTAGCCGGACCCGGTGCAGGTTCAAAGCTTGCGAAGGCGGAGCAACTCGGCATTCCGGTCTTGACCGAAGACGAATACCTGGCGATGTTGCCCCAATGAACTCGTTTCGCGTCGAGGTGACGGATGGTCCGCTCGATCTGAATCGGATCGGGCGCAGCGGGCAGATGTTTCGGTGGGTGCCCAATAAGGATGGCTGGGCGGTCTATGAAGGCGATCGTCTGCACCTGGTCCAGCAGGCGGATTCGGTTCTTAATGTGACGAGCACTCACGACGAAGACGACTTTAGAAAGTTGCTTCGGCTTGACGAGAACCACGAACACAAGCTCGAAGAGATCGTACGCTTAGGGCCTGAGCTAGAACCTTGCTTGGGGCAGTTGGTCGGGATGCGGATGATGCGTCCTAGTTGCGCACACGAGACGCTTTTCTCCTTTCTCTGCTCAGCGAACAACCACATTTCGCGGATAACGCAGATGGTTTGGAAGCTGTCCACCGACCCTTCTGGATGCGTACGGTGTGATCATTTTGCCGCAGTGGACTTCCTCTCCGTTGGAGAAATCGGGCAACTCTCCGAGCAATCGCTTCGTAGCCAAGGCTTTGGTTACCGTGCGAAATCGATCCCTGAAGTTGCTCGGCAGCTTGCGGGACTAGGTGATTCCAAAGCCGTCCTGGAGCAGTTACGCGACGCGCGATACGCCGACGCAAGGGCATACCTGCTGTCGCTACCTGGCGTGGGCCCGAAGCTCGCTGACTGCATCTGCCTATTTGCGTTTGACCATCAAGAATCTGTTCCCATCGACACCCATATCTGGCAACAATTGACGAAGATTTACTATCCCGAATGGGTCGGCACCGCACTGACGAAGGTGAAATATGACCACGCCGCCGAAGCATTTCGGGACCGTTTTGGTGCCCTTGCTGGAGTCGCTCACCAGTTCCTTTTCGTGGAAAACATGGCTATCAATAATCGGAGAAATAATGAAAAAATTACGGTTTAATATCCTTTTTGTTATTTCCTGTCTACGCAATTTCTAGGTTCAACCCAACCTGAGGGGGTGGGTAAAGAGTGACGATTCGTGTGCCAAAATAGTTATGTTATCGTCGTTATGTCCGTTTTGGGGTCGACTCCCCGCCGGACCCCGTTGATGTGTAGTCATGCTGTAGGAGGTGACCCCGAATGCACAACTCCCCACAAAGGGTTTGTTTATTGCTGGTAGGTTTAGCGATCGCAATGTTCGCTTTTGCAGGCCAACCAAAAGAGGAAGGAATTGAGACGATCTCAGAGACAAAGACTCTGAAATCGGACACGGTGTACGAGTTCAGCCGTCAAGTAGGACTCGGGCGTATTGTCAAAGTGCGCGACGGAAAAAATGGTTCGATCACGAAGTTCTTCAAATTGCTGAAGAAGGATGGAAAGATCGTTGGAAAAGAGTTGATCCGAGAAGAGAAGGTCGACGCGGTTCCAACCACTTATCGACTTGGAAACGGTGGCTACAATGCAAGCCGTGCCGGTGGGATGTTTAAGCCTAAAAAGGTTTTGACAATGAAAGCGTCTGCGTACGATCCAGGTCCCAGTTCAAACGGGAAATGGGCGGGAAGAACAACTCTTGGAGTTCGACCAACCTTCGGAATCGTTGCAGTTGATCCACGGACTATTCCGCTCGGTTCAATCCTGTTCATTGAAGGATACGGCTTCGGCTATGCGGCAGACACTGGTAGTGCCATCCGCGGCAACCGAATTGACCTCTGCATGAACTCGGTTAGCGAATGCTACCGGTTCGGACGGCGAACAGTAAAAGTTCACGTCCTCGGTAAAAAGTGAATCTCGCCGATCGTGGCGAGCTAGTAGGCTTCCTTCGGAAGCACGGCATTAGTGCCGACAAGAGTTTGGGGCAGCACTTTCTGTGCGCCCCAAGCGTCGTTAAGAGCATCGTTGATGCGGCAGGTGACTATCGGACCTGCCTCGAAGTCGGTCCTGGTCCGGGGATTCTGACGTCGTTCCTCGCGAAGAAGGCTGAGACAATGCTCGCGGTTGAATTCGATGAGCGAATGATTGCTCTCCTCAAGGATTCTTCACCAACCTGCCAAGTGACTCACGGCGACGCACTCAAGGTCGACATGCGCCAGCTTTTGGCTGATACTCCTGAGCCACGCGCTCTGGTCTCCAACATGCCGTACTACATCACAGGCCCGCTGCTGGAGCGTTTTGCTGCCATCAGAGACCTGTACGACGTGGCCGTCCTTATGATGCAGAAGGAGGTAGGGGTGAAAATCGTCGCACGACCGGGCGAACGCGAACGGGGTGCGTTGAGCGTGATGCTCCAAACCCAGTTTGAAATCACGAGAGTGCTGAAGGTGCCCGCAGGTGCGTTCATGCCGCCTCCGAAGGTCGAGTCGGTCGTCCTCAAGCTGATCCCGCGCCAAGCTGAGCTTCCGCGAAGCTTCGAACGAGTCGTGAGAGCTGGTCATAGCCAACCGAGAAAGACCCTGATTAACTGCCTGGCCGCAACATTCCGACAAGAGCGAACTGTTGTTCAGGAAGTTATTGCAGAGGCAGGGCTAACGGAGAACACTCGCGGATTTGAATTAGATGAGGTTCAATGGGTCAAACTTTCAGAAGTCATTGAGCAGCAGGCATGGATCGAGTCAGTAGCGAAAGGTTAAAGTCAGCAGCACTGGAACTTGGGTTCACCACCATCGGTGTCGCTCCAGCCGAGACGATCCCGCAAGCACTTCAATACTACAGCAACTGGCTTGGCGAAGGCTATCAGGCTGACATGGAGTACTTGGAGACCCATCAGCCACTCAAGCAGCATCCGGGGCACCTACTCGAGGGTTGCCAGGCCGTGGTTGCCGTCTCACTGAACTACTATCAGGAGCCTCCTGAGCGGGATGGGAAGATCGCTCGGTATGCGCTCGGACGTGACTATCACAAGGTAATCCGTACCAAGCTAAACCATCTGAGCAAAGCAATTCAGGACGAGTATCCAGATGCCCTTAACCGCGCCTGCGTCGATTCTGCCCCGATTCTGGATCGCGCCTATGCCAGCCTCGCGGGCCTAGGGTGGTTTGGAAAGAACACAATGCTGATTGACTCCAAAAGAGGAAGTTGGTTCTTCATCGGTCTTCTTCTGACCACAGTGCCCTACGAATTGGATGCACCAAGCGTCGGAGGTTGTGGCAATTGTCGAAAGTGCATTGATGCCTGTCCAACCGGTGCCATCAAGATCCTTGGCGACCGTTATGCTGTGGACTCTCGACACTGCATAAGCTACCAAACGATCGAAAACAAGGGACCCATCACCGA
This sequence comes from uncultured Armatimonadota bacterium, assembly GCA_903927345.1. Classification (GTDB taxonomy): domain Bacteria; phylum Armatimonadota; class Fimbriimonadia; order Fimbriimonadales; family Fimbriimonadaceae; genus Fimbriimonas. The sequence continues at coordinate 59,914 of CAIYMO010000033.1, forward strand.
GGACCCGGATGGGTGGGTGTTTGGTTGTGACGTCTGCCAAGAGGTTTGCCCGTTCAATCATCCTCGTGAGAGCCAGCCATTGCGGGCAGAAAGAACGGTCGAGCCCGGATTCTTGCTCCCCTTAGCGCAGCGCCTCCGCCCGGAGATATCCGAGCCTGAATGGGATGAAGCGACCCAAGGCTCCCCAATCCGTCGAGCTGGCTACCAGGGTTGGCTAAGAAACAATCAGCGCATCACGTGACCCGCGCGGGTGCGGGCTGCTTGGGAGTACAGATAGATGTAGCGAGCGGCCGACGCATCCCAACCCCAATCGGCTTCCATTCCGTGCCGCTGAATCTCTTGCCATCGTGGCTTGTCCCCGAACACATCAACTGCCCGCCGGCAAGCGGAGACCAGCTCTGAGACGGACTTGTGAGCAAATGTGAATCCGTTCAGGCAATCGAATACGGAGTCCATCAATCCGCCGGTCTGCCGGACAACGGGCACTGTTCCGTAGCGCATTGCGATCATCTGCCCTAAACCACACGGTTCAAACGCGGATGGCATTAGGAAGGCATCCGAGCCCGCATAAACACGCTGAGCCAGCGATGCATCGAACACGTTGAGGAGTCTGAACTGACCTGGATAGCGTGCTTCAAGGGCCTTATAGCCCTGAACAATCGTCGGTTCACCCAAGCCTTGAACAACCAGCTGGGCACCCATATCGAAGAGCTCTGGTGCGGCATCCAGCAAGATGTCAAACCCCTTCTGCGAGCTCAACCGAGACACCATTCCGAAGATCGGCGCGCTGTCTTGGTGTGGCAACCCGACCTCCTTAAGCAAGGCGGCTCTGCACTCAGATTTTCCAGATAGATCTTGGACCGAAAATGGAGCCTGAATATCGGGATCGTGCGCGGGATTGAAAACGGTCGTATCGATGCCGTTCAAAATTCCAGAAAGCCGACCATTATCAGCCAAGAACTGGGTCATTCCTTCAAGCGCACAACCGTACTCCCGCGTCTGGATCTGAGCCGCATATGTGGGAGAAACGGTGTTGACCTTCTCAGCGAAGGCCATTCCTGCCTTCAAGAAGTTCACGCGACCCCAAGCCTCCACTTGATGGTAGTTGAACAGGTGGTGGGGCAAGTCGAGCCAATTTAAGGCGTCAATATCAAATTCGCCTTGGTATGCCAGATTGTGGATCGTGAAGACCGACGCCGTATTCGCCCATTGCGCAGAACCTCGTTCACGAAGTAGGACTGGGACAAAGCCGGTGTGCCAGTCATTGGCATGCAGAATTTCTGGAATCCAATCGAGTTCTTCACAGGCTCGGAACACGGCAGCGGCAAAAAATGCGTGAAGGTCGCCACCTGGTTGATACAACGTTGAGGAGTCGACTGCATGCGAGAACCAGCGATCACATCCAATAAAGTAGTGAGTAACCCCTTCGTGCTCGTACTCCCACAAGGAGGCGCTTTGCGTCCACTCAGCGTTCATTCGCACTTCAAATCGTGCTTTGAGTTGCTTTAGGTTCCAGCGAGGATCTTGGACGATCATCTCGTAGAGCGGCAAGATCACCCGACAATCGATGCCCTGTTGGACAAGTGCCTTCGGTAACCCGCCTGCCACGTCAGCAAGCCCTCCGACCTTAGCGAATGGCGCGACCTCTGCCGAAATGAATAAAACCCTCATCCAATGCTTCTCAGGCTAACTGACCTGACCCCTTCCGGTTCTGTTCCATGCGGTGCAAACCCCGAGGCTTGGTGGTTATACCTGCTTACCGCTGTCCTGAAATCCTACAGTTCACCGGATTCTCACCTTACCGTTCCCCATAATGTGAGGTAGATGAGCTTCTTTGCATCCCGTCAAATCCAACTTGCACTCGGCGCACTAATCTTTTTGCTCCTGAGCTTCATTCCTGGATTTGGTTGGTTGGCGTACGTTGCAATTGTGCTCGGAGCCATCGAGTCGGTCCCGGCTGCGTGGAAAACCGTTCTGGCGCGAAAACTGGACGTCGAGTTTCTCATGATTCTTGCGGCGGTCGGAGCGATCGCGCTTGGCCGCCCTGCCGAAGCCGCGGTCCTTCTATTCTTGTTCTCCCTCAGCAAGGCTTTGGAAGACCTCACAATGGCAAAAACCAAAGGGGCGATTGACGCCTTGGTTCGCCTGAGACCAGCGACTGTTATCGCCATCCGTGGTGGAGAGCAGGTTGAGATTCCTGTCGAGTCCATTGTTCTTGGAGATGAACTCCTGTTGCCCGCATTCCTGACCGCTGCCGTGGACGGCGAGATAACCGACGGTATAGGAAGCATCGATACATCGGCATTAACTGGCGAATCGATCCCCGTCCCGGCCAAGCCAGGCGAAAAGGTGCTCGCAGGAGCCCGAAATCTCGAGTTCGGACTCAGATACAGAGCCACTTCCACTGTCGAGAACTCCACGCTCCAAAAGGTGGTTGACCTTGTTGCAGAAGCTCAAGAGAATCAAGCCAGTGGAGAACGTGTCAGTAAGTGGTTTGGCGAAAAGTACACCTGGTTTGTATTGATCGCCAGTCTTTCGATTTTCCTCTTTCGGGTCTTCGTCATGAAACTACCGCTTCATGAGGCGAGTTACAAGTCCCTAACGCTCCTTGTTGCTCTCAGCCCCTGCGCACTCGTCATTAGTGTCCCTGCGGCAACCTTGAGCGCAATGACGTGGGCAGCACGCCACGGGCTACTAATTCGCGGCGGCGAGATGATTGAGCGATTGGGGCAAGTAACCGCATTTACTTTTGACAAGACAGGCACACTCACCCAGGGCCGCCCGGAACTAACGGAAATCTGCCTCTGCGATGTCGAGTGCAACGGAAACGAAGTTTGCTGGGGAGGTTCTGGGCAACTGTCGCCGGAGGCCGCCGAAATCATCTTATACGCCGCTTCTGCGGAAGCTCAGAGCGAGCATCCGGTAGGACATGCGATTCGCCGCGCCGTTCCCGAGGGAATGGTCGTTCCGCTTGCTGAGTCGATCGAAGTCGTGCCTGGGGAGGGTATCCGGGCCACGATCTCAGGGAAGAAGGTGCTGATTGGACAGTTAGCTCTTCTTGAGCAAGCCGGACTCAAGCCAACCGAAGAGTTTCTCTCGCACTTTGCCGAGATTCAGTCAAAGGGTTGGACAGTTGCTGCTCTGGCCGTTGATCACAAAATGGCAGCCCTCGGATTCAAGGATGGACTCAAAAAAGGTGCCAAGGAAACATTGGTGAAGCTCAGAGCACAAGGAATCACCAGCATGACCATGCTGACAGGCGATCACCCGCGAACCGCTGAGGCAATTGCATTGGAGGTTGGTCTGAAAGACTATCACGCAGGGTTGATGCCTGGCGACAAGCTGGAGATTATCGAAAAACTCAGCAAGGATCACAAAGTTGCGATGGTCGGTGATGGCATCAATGACGCCCCGGCCCTGACTCAAGCCTGGGTCGGAATCGCGATGGGTGGCTTGGGCAGCGACATCGCGCTCAACGCCGCCGATGTAGTGTTGATGAACGACCGCATCGAGGCTCTGCCCGAGCTCATTGCCCTCGGGCGACGAACAAACGGAATCGTCCTCGCCAACCTAATCATCGGTGGCGGAGTCATCGCTTGTTTGACCGCCGCTTCACTGGCGGGGCTACTTCCACTCCCCATCGCAGTGGTAGGCCACGAAGGTTCCACTCTGCTCGTTATTCTTAACGGGCTGAGGTTGCTCCGCGGACCTTTCGCAAAGCTTTAGTCAGCGAACTTCAGCTCAAGTCGAGGACGAAGCCCACGTTCTTTGTTGTCTCGCGAGTAGACCTTATACATGCCCTTCATCCCTTGCTCACTCGCATCGTATTTCGAGGTAAGGGCAACGAAAAGGGGACGAGCAGAGTCAACAAGCTTGCCAAGGTCACCTGTGAACTTTGATTTCTCACCAAGAAGGTTCATCCGAATCTCAAAGGTATCGCCAGCTTGTTTTATCACGCCGTTCCCATAGACGGAATCCTTTGATGGGGTGACGTCACTTGCCATCTCGAACGCCCAAGTCTTCTCAGCAAACGAACCAACCATAGGGCGAACCTCCAGCGGCCAATCTTTTGATGCGGGGTCCACGACAGGCTTGCCTGCAGGTGTGAGAATCAGCTCCGCCGAGGTCAATTTCTTGCCCTTTGGCAATCCGGAAAGATCAAATTTCAAGTAGCCGTAGCTAAATGATTCTAAGTCACCCGCCGAGCCCGCAACGGCATGCCCGCCGTTTCCAAAAATCCGCAGTGCCGAATCGCCACCAGGATCGCTAGCATGAGAGTAGACCCAAACATCTTCGGTCGCCTCGATGCTTTCTGAGGCCAAAGGCTGAGCGAGAAGTGCGGCAAAAAGTATTGTTGAAACCATAACTCCATCATACTTAACGTGTGGAGCGAGGGTGTATGTTGCCTCTTTCGCTCACCAAAGTGGGTGATCAAGCACGACACCCGCAAACGGCCAGCGAACCAATGCGTTCCATAATTGAGTCCAATGCGCGAAATACGAGCCTTAAGAATTCTCGAATTTCCGGCGATCAGAGATCGTCTCGCCGCGCATTGTCAAACCGAGTTGAGTCGGGCTAGTGGCCTCGAGCTCACTCCGGAGTTCGAAGAGCCAAAAATTTGGAAGCTACTTGATCAGACCACAGAGGCCTACGATTTGCTCGGGACCGCACCGCCTCCCTCTCTTTATGGAGTTGCCGATTGCCGCGACCCTCTCAAAAGAGCAGGGAAGGGCGGAATGCTCGGCGGACAGGAGTTGCACCAGATCGGTACTGCGCTTGCCGCAATCCGTGCAATGAAAGATCATTTAGCCCAAGTCAAAAAGCCTTATCTTGAAGAAATCGCCATCGGACTTGCGCCTGATCAGAAGCTGGAGCAAGAGCTTCTCTATTGCTTGGACGGGGACGGCACGCTGGTCGATGACGCTACTCCAACCCTTGCCAATATTCGAAGCCGAAAGAAGGGTGCTCACGCCCGGATCATCGAACGTATCAGTGCGTACACGACTGGTCGAATGCGCGAGTATCTGAGCGATCCCATTTACACGGTCCGCGAGGGGCGTTATGTTGTGCCGGTCAAGGCTGAGCACAAGGGCAAGATTAAAGGAATTGCCCACGACAGCAGTGCGACAGGTTCGACCTTCTTTATTGAGCCTGACGATGTCATCGCCGCTTCTAACCAAGCTCGGCAGATTGACGCTGAGGAGCGCGAGGAAGAAAAGGCGATCTTGACAATGTTGAGTCGCAAAGTCGCACACATCTCCGAGGCGACAAGTGGCTCTTTAGTTCACCTTGCGCAGCTTGATCTCATTTTCGCAAAAGCTCGCCTAGCGGCAGCTATGAAGGCTGCGATTCCAATTCGACGCAAAGGGCATTTCATCTCACTGCAAGGCGGCAAACATCCACTGCTTGATCCAGAAAAAGTTGTTCCTCTGGACATTCAGGTCGGGAAGTCGAATAGTGTTCTTATCACAGGACCAAATACTGGCGGAAAGACAGTCAGTATCAAAACGGTCGGCCTGTTTGTGGCGATGCTGCAGTGCGGAATGCTTGTTCCTGCCCTCCATGTTGAGTTCGGTCACTTTTCGCAGCTTTGGGCTGATATCGGCGATGAACAATCGATCGAACAGTCTCTATCTACGTTCAGCGGTCACCTGAAGAACATCGCATCGGCCCTGAACATGCTCCAGGACGGCGCTCTGGTGCTTCTCGATGAAGTTGGCGCAGGGACTGATCCTGCCGAAGGTGCCGCACTTGCCCAAGCCATTCTCGAGGAGTTTGCCGAGCGAGGAGCTACGATCCTGGCCAGCACTCACTACGGAGAGTTAAAGGCGTTCGCGTTTGAAGCGACCGGGTTCCAAAACGCCAGCATGGAGTTTGACCAGAAGTCCCTACGCCCAACTTACCGACTCATTCTAGGTGCGGCAGGCGCAAGCCAAGCATTGAAGATCGCCGAGAAGTACGGAATTGCTCCCCATATCATCTCCCGCGCCAAGGAAGGTCTCAGCGAGCAAGCGATGGACATCGCAAACATGCTTCAACAGCTCGAGATCAGCCAGAAACAAGCTCGCGCTGCCCAGAGCGAGGCTGACCGGCGTGCGGCTGAACTGAAGGAACTAGAGGTCAAGGCCGAGCGCAAGCTGAAAGAAGCTGAGGAAGTCCGAAAGCGAGCTAACGAACGTGCGCACGATGCGATTGAGTCGACTCTGCGGGAAATTCGGATCCAAAGCGACGATATCTTCGACCGTCTTCGCAAGAACGGCGGCAATCCCGATGCCCTTCAACGTGCCAGAAAGGATTTAGGTGCGCTGGATTCGATCGGTAAAGACCTGAGCAAGAAGTTTAAGAGTGAACCGAAGCCAACCACTTCTCAAGGCCAGCTCAAAAAGGGGGATTCTGTTCAAGTGCTCGGATTCCAGCAACATGGAATTCTGCTTGATGAGCCCTCTGGAAGAGAAGTTCAGGTGCAGATCGGCGCGATTCGCATGAAGGTGGATATTCGAAAGCTCGTTCCCGTTGAAGCTCCAAAGGCGAAGCAAGCGACTCGTGGAAAGGTCAATCTTGAAAAGACGTTTAACGTCACCACAGAAATCACGTTGAGGAATCAGCGCGCCGAAGAAGCAATCCGAATCCTCGAGAAGTTTATCGACGAAGCAATCCTGGGGAACGCTCCGTTTGTTCGAATCGTCCATGGTAAAGGCGAGGGAATCCTTCGTCAAATTACGCAGGACTATTTGAAGAAGCATAAAGACGTGAAGAGCTACCGAGACGGCGACCCAACCGAAGGCGGCCAAGGAGTGACAATTGCCAACTTCGCTTGAGCTATTGGAGCTTGCCGCTGAGGCGAGCCAACGTGCCTACGCTCCCTACAGTAAGTATCAGGTGGGAGCTTGCATCCTGACTGAATCCGGTGAGATTTTCTCGGGAGCGAACATTGAAAACATCTCGTACGGGGCGACGATTTGCGCTGAACGAACTGCAATTGCGGTCATGCGAACTGCGGGGAATCACCGAATCCGAACAATCGCGGTTCACACGCCCGACCAAGGTTGGCCCTGCGGTATCTGCCTTCAGACAATTGCTGAATTCGTTATTGACGCAGATTCAACAAAAATTGTCGTACCATCTTTGAACGGTTTTATTGAGCGATCATTGAGAGAGCTGGCACCTCATCTCTGGTCAAGTGATCTGGTTAAGAAAAAATGAGCAACATCACCCGAGTCCTCTTCGCACTCTTGTGCGTTATCCTCATCGCCTGCGGCGGTGGCGGTCCTGGTGATCCGGGCGGAGGATCAGGTGGGGTTGGTCCTTTCAGTTCCATTCGCCTCGAGGCAGTACTCGACGGAACAACGACCGTCATTGACCCAACAAACGTTTTTGTTGGAGAGAAGGTCAAGTTTAAGCTCACAGCAATTGATGGTGGCGTCGTCGGAAATCCTCGGATCACGCTCAACATCAATAACTGGTCGATGACGGGCACCCCGGGTGGGAGCCTCGCGAGCAACGGTTTGTACTCAGGTTCGCCCACTGCCTCGGTTTCGACTGGGACCGCTTCAGCCTCTTTTGAGGGGCTGACGTTTACCTCCTCAGTTCGCGTTGTTCAGCCCCAGGCTGTCATCACGGGAAAGATTCGACTGACGACCGGTCAGGGCGTGAGTAAGCTCCAGATCCAAGCTCTCGATGCTTCGGCAAACGTGGTTGCGACCGGTCTATCGGGAGCAGACGGCATGATTCGGATGAGCCTCCCAACAACTGCAACTAAGTTTAATGTTGATTTCTCGATCGCAGATCCAACCTTGATTTATTACATCCGACAGTTTGCCTACAACGGTAAGGACTACTCGCCAGGTGTGTCGGGATGCGTTGCGCCATTGCCAACGTTAAGCAATTTGGTGACCACTCCGCTGGTTACGGATGTGGCAATTTACCAAGCTTCGCCCACTTTCCCACCCCCGCCACCGAACGGTTGTTCATAAAAGTTTCAATAACCCTTACACAAACTGGCAGGAACTTGGCATAATTAGGCGCAATGAAGCATTTACGCTCATTTGGCGCATGTATGTGCGGACTCCTGCTCTTGGCTTGTGCAGGAACAACTCCGACGACGACCTCTGGTGGCACGGGCGGAGGCGTTGCAATTGCTACGACTCCTAAAGTCGAAATGATTTATTCGCCAGGTCTGGGAACGACTACGACCCTTCCTGTGTTTGGCGACCCGCTCAACATTCGAACCGGCGAGCAAGTCCGTTTCCAGATGGTGGGCTACACCTCGACGGGCGAGCGAGTCGTTCTGCCCGCAAACAATTGGCGTACATCAGATACTTCCAACACGTTCGGAACGCTTTCGAATACCGGCGTCTACGACGCGGCTTCGCGACAAACTCCATCGACCTACCTTGTTTCGGGCACCTACAACGGTGTTGAGTATTCAACCGAGTACTCGATCAAGGGTCGCGAGACGCGAATCACGGGTAGCGTGCTGAACCAAGGCACTGGCCTTCCGGTTTCTGGCGTGTACCTCTACTTCTACGATGTAAACGGCGATTACGTCGGGATTGCTCAGTCGACCTATGACGGTTCGTTCCGAGCCGCACTTCCTCGAACTGCTCAGCGATTCCAGGTTGTTAACGACAGTCTCTCCGCAACATTCCACCGCTTGATTCAGTTCAACTCGACCGCTGCCCTTAGCACCGTTCGACCGAGCTACCTCGATAACCGAAATTCCTCGGGCGTCGTTGTTGCACAGAGCGTCAGTACGAGCGGAACCCAATACCGATTGACCGGCGTTTCGCAACAGTGCAAGCCACTCCTCTCGTCCACGACGAGCTTGCCCCAGTCGGACTACTACCTCAGCAACCCAATCCTCGTTGTTCCAACCACGGCAACAAACGGACTCGGCGCGTTGATCGATCCTTTGCTCGTTGCAGAGGGTTGCACCGTTCCCTAGTCGAAAGACTCATCAAAAGCCACATACGAGACCGGAAGCTATTTCCGGTCTCGTATTGTTTTGAGTGGAGGTCTCAAGCCCATCCGAGTACAATGAATACGTGGCCGAGCAGTTGCTTCCGGTGAACGCAGATCCGCGCGAACTCATGCGCGATCCTGTTGTGCTCCAAGCAATGCAACTTGCCGACCGATTGCGAGAAGCCAAAGGCGACGCACTCGATGCGGATGAATACGAGGCCATCGCCGAAGCTACCGGAGTAGCCCCCGAATATCTTCGCTTCCTCGAACAAGACAAGAGCGTTCGAAAGGCTCGAAACTTTGCCGACAATCTTCGTGCTCAGTATTTCGCCCTCGAAAATGACACTAGGCGTTATGTGTCTGCCGGCGTTTTGGGAACCTTCACTGCCCTCTGTTGGCGACTTGGCGAAAAGCTTGACGCGTTGACCTCGAATCCCGCATTGGGTTCAAAGTACGGCGTTTTCCAAACGTTCTGCTACATCCTTGCAGCGAGTGCTATTTACAACAGCTCAGTCGCAAAAACCCAGAAGGCGGGCGCTGGATCGGGTCTTGTGTTTGGCGCTACGAGCTACCTAATGAGCACGGTGTTCGGCTTGTTGTTCTTTATTGGCAACATGCAAAACTCGCCACCCTTCATCCTCCTTTGGGGAACGCTATGGGCGCTTATTGGTCTGGCTGCTCACGCGGTCACCCATCAGAAAGGGAAGGGAACATCCCAAGCTACGAAAGGAGTTGAGGCGAGGCAAGAACTTCTTAAGCAACTCGTCGATCTTCAAGATCAATTGCGCCAAGGGTCGCAGAACATCACATTCCTCAGTCTTGACGTGGTCGGATCAACGAAGATGAAAATCGGCGCGGATACCCTCGCTGTTGAATTCACCTTTAACGAGTATCACAAGTACGTTGAGCGGGTTGTTGAGAAGTACAGTGGTCGCGTCCACTCGACTGCTGGCGACGGTGTCACCATCGCCTTTGATCACGCTCAAAGTGCGTTCAATGCTGCAAAACAGATTCAGACGGGCATGGTCGAGTTCAACGCCCTTCGCAACAAGCTCGGAGTTCCACTCGCGTTGCGCGCGGGCATCCACACCGGAGACGTTGTCGCGCCTAAAAGTGGCGACGTAACGTCAATCAACTTTGCTAGTGTCATCGATATCGCCGCGCACCTTCAAAAGGAGAGTCCAGTAGGAGGCGTCGCCGTCAGCGATACCGCAGTTGGTTCTATCGCGGGTGGCTCTCAGGTGGTAGGATCGGATCGAGTTTGCGTCCATGACACCTGGGCGACCATATGGATGCGAAAGCGAGCTCTAGACAGCTTCCGTCTGAATGAAACTGTCCCCTCCCCTTCACAGGCTTAACGATGTTTGGAATTGTTCAACGCCGACTGCACTCAGCTGTTGAATTTGAAACAGCGTGGTCTACTCCAGTCGATATTCCTGTCTTCGTTCGGGACTTAGGAGAGCCCGGTTCTCTAAGTCCCGAGGCGGGCTTTCAGGCAGCCGCACATTACATTGCAGGTTCGCTCGACCGATTTGATTTTCGACTTTACCGAAACGGGGGTAACCCCGTTTTGGAACGGCGAGTATCGTCGCTGAGAGAAAATGTTCTGATCCAGTTCGGTCCGCACTCCGTCCGGGGCGCCTATCTTCCGATCAGCCTAGATCTTCATATTTCGCATGACGGGCTACGCGAAGTGCGCGAACGGTATTGGCTAGGAGAAAGCAGGCCGCCAACCGTGTTAGTGAGCGGAAACATTGGCCTGACACAGCCCGTGCCGACTTACGATATATGGAACGTTGCGACTGAGGATGCCCTTCCCGAGCTGGTGCACGCCATTCGGAACGATGTTCTGCCGTTCCTTGAGCTTCTGGACGCGCCAAGTCTGCTCCGTCGTGCGATCTTTGATTCCGAGGTGCCACTCATCGACCATTCCACGGCGATCGAATGGCTTCTCGTTGAGTTTGGCCGAAAAGATGCTCGCGACTATGTTCGGGCGCTCATGGACAACGAAGACGTCGCTGTGCGAGATTTCTGGGCACAACACGACGCGGCCAAAGCTGGACAGCCGTCAGGAAATGTTACAGGTGAAGCCACGCGGAGCCTCGCGGTCATTGCAGCGTCGCATGATTTGTTCCGAAGTTGGCTCTACTAATTGAGCCCTTAATCCGTGGCGAGAAGCTAAAGGTGGGGTAATCCAACAGTCCTTGGCTCCCAAAACCGGTAAACTAGAGCTTCTACCGCTTAGGACCAAACAAATGGCCGCTCCCAAGAAACCAAGCGCACGCGCTCCACGCCGTCGCAAAACCGATTTAATTTCTTCCACCCCTTCCACCGGCGCAGTACGCAGTAGCGAACTGATCGTCAACGTTGCAAACCGAGAAACCCGCATTGCCCTCCTTGAGGACGGAAAGCTCATGGAGTTCCGAGTCGAGCGCGAAGAGCGTGTTGTTGGCTCGATCTTCAAAGGCATTGTCCAAAACGTCCTTCCGGGAATGGATGCTGCGTTTGTTGACATCGGACTCGAGCGCAACGCTTACCTCAGCATCGCTGACGTCCTTCCCGAAGAGGGAAGCGACAACAGCCCTGCCGCTGTGCGACGCTCCGAACTCCGTCGGCGAAAGATCAAGGACCTTCTCAAGCCAGGTCAGCAGATCATGGTTCAGGTCACCAAGGGACCGCGAGGGACCAAAGGCGCCCGAGTTAGCACCCGTATCAGCCTTCCTGGTCGTGCCGTTGTCCTGATGCCCGAGACCGGTAGCGTCGGCGTCAGCCGAAAGATCGAAGACCGCCGCGAGCGTGAGCGACTCAAAAAGATTGGCGAAAAGATCTGCCCTGAAGGGTTTGGTCTGATCATGCGCACGGAGTGCGAGGGCCGCACCGAAGTTGAACTCCGAGCTGATGTCCTGTACCTCGTCCACGTCTGGGAAGAGGTCACCAAGGTCGCCAAGCGTGAGCGAGCTCCCGCATGTGTCCACCGCGACCAAACTCTTCTGTTCCGAACTGTCCGAGATGTCTTCGGCGAATCGATCACCCGAATGGTCATTGACGATCCGGACGAGTACGAGAAGGTTCACATCATTGCAAAGGCCGTCGCCCCGGCAATGGTAAGCAAGATCCAGCTGTACGATCGCGAAGAGCCAATCTTCGAATTCCACGGTATCGAAAAGGAACTCGACCGAATCATGCAGCACCAGGTGCCGCTGAAGAGCGGTGGATACCTCGTCATCGATGAGATGGAAGCCCTTACCGCGATTGACGTTAACACCGGTAAGCACGTTGGCTCCAGTGGGCTCTCCGATACGATTCTCAAGACCAACATGGAGGCGTCCGACGAGATTCTGCGCCAGCTCCGGTTGCGAGATATGGGCGGCATCATCGTCTGCGACTTCATCGACATGGAAGACGCCGCGGCTAAAAAGAAAGTGATGGATCACTTCTCGGCTGGTCTCGAGCGAGATCGGGCGCGTACTCGTATCGGAAAGATTTCATCACTGGGCCTACTCGAGCTCACACGTAAGCGCACCGGTGAGTCGGTTACCCAGGAAATTACCGAGATTTGTCCAATGTGCCTTGGCGTTGGCCGAATTGCTTCGAAGGAAACTCTCAGCCTGATGATTGAGCGGGAAATGCGAAATCGACGTGGAGAGCCTGGAAATGCCTTCTTTGTTGAAGCCCACCCGGCGGTTGTCGAAGCCCTTATTGGTCTTGATGGTGAAAGCGTTGAGGAACTCGAGCATGAGATCCGACGTGGTATTTACATTCGAGCAAACTTTGACTTTGAGTACGACGAGTACGAGATCACAACCGGAACGCTTGAAGGCTTCGACCAAGAGTTGATGAACTATCGACGATCCCAAGTCATCGAAGTCAACGTCCGCCGATCTGCGTTTGAGAACATCAATCGCTCAATCGGATGGACCGATGACGGATTCTTCATCGAGTTAATCAATGGTCAAGAGTCAATTGGTCATCGAGCACGAGTCGCGATTCATGATTTGCGTAGGTCTTTCGGCGTAGCCGACCTAATTCAGCCAGGACATGCCAGCCCAACGCGAACGATTGCCTAGCCACACAACGTCTTATCGGTGAGCCCCATGCGCACCACGGAGCAGAAAGAGAAGTCAAAACAGTACGTGCTTGGATGCACGATCCTTTTTGGCATCTCGCTAGCGATCTGCTCCGGTGGGCTGGGCTACATGTTCAGCGTAAGCAGCGTCTATCGTGCCACGTATACGCGCGAACCAGTCACGGACAAGATCACAGACATGGGGACGGGGTCCCTCGTTCCTCTCACCCTAACTGGGATCTTCCTTGGCGTTTGCATCGCGATTGGTGGGTTGGTGTACGGTTATTTGCAGGAGAAGAACAAGAATCAGGGTGCACGCCTCGTGTTGCCCAGCTCCCGAATCATCGCACGTTTTGCGATTGATAAGAACGGCCTCCTGATCACGGACGAGACTTCTTTCGAGTTCCAAGAAAAGCTGCGTTACTACGTTCGGGTGTTGAGTCCGACAGAAGGATCCCTCGAATACGAATGTGCCGAGCCTCTTTTCTACCAATGCGGCGAGGGAATGATTGGCGATGTCGAAATCACCGGGCGCTGGATCGGCGCTTTTCGACCTTACCTGGGCATGGAGCAAACCCACGTCGGGGAGAAATTCTAAACACCAGGTTTATGCGCTAAAATCGATGCCTTCGGAATCTGCTGGGATTGCAGAAGAGGGGGATACGACCTCGCCTGAGTCTTCGTGTAGCTCAATAACGTCCTCATCTGGTTATGAGTGACCCTCTTGCCGATGGCGTCGCTGTTTGTCTTTTGAAGCTGCGTCAACGCGATGTCGAAAGTCGTGTCCGAACGTCGAGTTATACGTTCCATGCACTCTTTCGACTTCGCCCACGCTACACCTACCTGACTCCGATTCCGCCTTCTTGCCGCATAAAGTTGCGCAGTCGATTCATTGCCTGCGTGTGCAACTGATAAACCCGGCTTTCCGAGACTCCAAGAACCTTTCCAATTTCCTTGAAGGTCAAGCCTTCAAAGTAGTAAAGCGCGACAACAAGACGTTCGCGCTCTGGAAGGTGGTCGACACCTTTTGTGAGGATACGTCGGATCTCTTTGCCTTCGACCTCGCCCCCGGTGCTGGTGTTTTCGTCGGCGAGAAGCTCGATAAACGAAACGTGATCATCACCGTCTGAGGTGCCGAGGATGTCGTCCAACGAGTAAACATTGGTCCGCCCCATTCGCACCATGAGCTCGCTGACTTCTTGAGCACTGATGCCCATCGTTTCTGCGATCTCTTGGTCGGTGGCCGGTCGACCAAACTTGGTCTCCAATGCCATCATCGTGCGGTCGAGTGCCTTGAGCTTTTCGCGGATAGAGCGAGGAACCCAGTCCTCATCACGAAGCATTTCAAGAATCGCACCTCGAATAAGCGCGATTGCGTAGGTTTCAAACTTGACGTCTCGGGTTGGATCAAACTGGTCGACCGATTTGATCAGACCGATAACGCCGGATCCCACCAAGTCCTCGCGATCTAAGCCGCCGGGAAGAGATGTGACCAGTCGTCCTGCCGTGATTTTCACCAGGTACGAGTAGTGGTCAATAATGTTAACCCGAGCCTCTGGATCTTTAAAAACTTTAAAGTCCTTCCAAGCCTTTTGAAGCTGTTCTGCACTAAGCGGCATAGCGATTCCAATCCATGGCAGCGACCTAAGCGGCCTTTGCCTGTTCTCCTTCCGTAGTTTCTGCGTCGTCATGCTCCGAAGGAACAGGACCAGGCATTACAGTTAGTTGTACCGGAACAGACGTAAGAGCCTGCCATAAAGCACCGCAACACCACCCAGAAACTAATGCGACGATGGCTCTTTGCAGGCAAAGAGTCGGTTCAACATTGCCAAAAATGCCCGCAAGAAGGGCTACAAACCCTGCGAGACAAGCAACTAACTTCGGCATATCGACCTTCCTCGACATCTATCGAGTTACTGTTAATAGTGCCTGTTTTCCATGCTTCCTTTAGGGGAAACCTCGTAAACATATCAGGTTTTTGGCAACAAAACCTAAAGCCGATTATTCCTCGGAAGGCCCGTGACAACGAACATGACCCCTGCGGGATTAGACGAGTCGAGGGCAAACTTCAACACGGGGACCTCGGTTGATTTCAGCGCATCGAGGATCTTAACCGGTAAGAAACGCCCAGTCAGATTCGCGGAAACTCCATCCTCAAACGTAATAATCCCTCTGAATTGTCCTACACCATCAACTTCTCCAGCTATCTTGAGAGTCGCCTTCTCGGACGGGACTTCGATTGTTCCGATGACCTTGCCTCCCGTATCAATCTGACACTTTAGGAGTCCCCCTGCGCTGGCACTCGGGGTCGCAAACACTCCTGAAAGCTCGTAGCTACCCGAAAAGTCCGTTTGACCTGGGTAACTGGTGGTTTCGAACCATCGATTGAGAGGGTCCTCTCCTACGGCTTTCATCAGGTTGTACACAATCGTGTCGGCAAGCCTTTTCGGGTCGTTCGCTATGCGGGTGATGGCAAGATTTGTAATCTGGCTCCACACGTCGTGGTACTCACTGCTTCCTGCCAAGAAGTCTTTGGCTGTTTCTTCAGTCAAGATGCTCTGAAAGTTATTCAGGAGCGCAAGGTAGTGGGAGTAGAGCAACAATCCGTCGTTGAATTGGCTATCTTTCGGTAGATGATCTAAGAGTGCGTCGACCTTCTTCTGGTCCTTCGCCATAATTGCGAGGTGCAAATCAATTAGATTGGCAAGCGTAAGTTCCGTGCCAACGAGCGCAGACTTTCTGGCACTCGCGAGCATCTCAACCGCCCCTTCCCTGTAGCCAGAGTGCAGTCGAGCGAGGGCATACCTTAGCTCAAGGTATGGATCCACCTTTCCAAGCTCAACGAGGCGTCCGTAAACGACTTCGGCAGGAGCCATGAATCCGTTATTGAGCATGGACACAAAGACTGATTCGTAGAACTCCTCTCGTCGTGAGTCGGAGATTGCTTCAATCTGCTTATCTTCTAGGTTCAAGTATGAGTGAGCAACGCGCCAAGTCTCATCAGAGCGACCTAATAGCTTGTAGACGTCAACCAATGCGTCCGCATTCTCGACCTTGTGCGTTCTCCAATCCTCCTCCAGCGACATCGCTAGCGAGAAGTTAACGGCTCGAACAACGCTCTGATCAGGCTTCTCGGAGCTGCCGGTTCGATGCAACGCGTCGCTGAGCGCCAGAATTGCAACTGAATACTCTTCGTATTCCGTCGGGGCCAGCTTTCGTAGGGACTCCGGGATCTTGGCTAGAGTGTTCAAGTCAATCATTGCGGCGGAAACCCACGCTGCAACTTGGGCCTCAAAGCTATTCGGAAGACGTTGGGCGACCGCGGCAAACTGAGTGGAGAACAGTTTTGATTCTGGCCCGAGTAAGAATGTGCATCCCAAGGCAAATCTTCCGCCCTGGCACTTCTTCAACTGGTCAGCGATCGTTTCGTTGCGTTTCGGATCCCGAGTGATCGTGGCAAGAACGAGGCGTTTCATCCCCCAAAAGCCGTTGCCAGGGTCTTCGTTCAGTCGGGTAGATACTAGCGCCGCGCAAGCTTCAAATTTTCGAGCTCTTAGATTCGCTGAGTAAACCAACCGAGCGGCGATGTCAGCTTGGTTTGCCGAAGGCTTAAGTGCCAAGAACTCTTGCAAATCAACATCGGACCCCAAGCTTGCACGCCTTGCTAGCTGAGCGTACGCAGGCCAAATCGTGCCAGTAAGCTTTTCCATCCGACTCCACTGCACCCCACGTTCGTAGGTCATTCCCCGTTCCATAAAGGTGAGGTCAATCGCGTCGAGCACGGAATCTCGATACTCTGAGTTAAACAGGGAGCTGGCGGCATTGGCGAGCCGGGGACCTGGGACAGCCTCTTTGGGGCCAAACACTGAGATAAGGTCAATCCAAGTCGACGGCTCCGGATCGTCGAGCAACTGACCCATCACCCGATTGGCTTCCGCTGACCTGCCTTGAGCGAGAAGCGCCGTAACGAAATGCAAAAGAAACGAAGGTCGATTTTCACCCAGGCTATAGAGCTGGCGATAGAGCTTTAGTGCCGGCTCAGGCTTATTGTCGGCTTCAAAATGGACGCCGGCGAGGAAAAGCGCGGCGCGCGCATCGTCCTGGCTCAACTCCTTCGCTTTGAGCTGTGTTCCAATCGCGTTCAGTACTTCGTTTGCGCCAGAGGCTTTGGGGGGGAATGTCGCCAAGATCACGTCTTGTTCTTGGTCCGCCGCTACAAGCGGCTTCTGGGCGTTTGCGCCGTAATCCTGTTTGGTGAACCCTTCGACGGCGGTGGCTACCCGTTTTCCTAGGGCTGACATTCTTAGAGCACCAGTCTCGGCATCCAGAATTGCGTCGCTCTTCAAGTACTTCAGCAAGTAGTTCGTAAAGACGCCGTGTCCAAGCTTTGCGCTCTCGTAAGACTTCGCCCCGGGTGCACATCCGAGTAGCACGGCAATGTTTGCCTTGCGACCCAGCGATATCAGTCTTGAACCAAACGTGTTTTGCTCGCCCGCCCGGCACGCATCGGAGATGACCACAACGTTCCGAAGCTTCTTTGCAACCAGCTTGCTGAGAACGGTTTCAATCTTGATGGCTCTGGATTTGAAGTTCTTCGGATCGGTGTCGTTAGGCAGCCAGTAGTCCCCATCATCAAGGCCGACTCCGTGCCCGGAGAAGTAAACAATGAAGAGATCGCCTCGGTCAAGCGAACGGTTCGCAAGAAGTTCATCGATTGTTCGGTTGACATTATCCGATGTTGGAGCGGTCTGTCCTTGAGCATCGGCAAGGACCCGGACAGAGCCTTTATCGAACCCTAACTCAGTTTGAAGAGCCGATCCAAAGTCCATCGCGTCTCTCGCAGAGTATTTGAGGGGGCTAATGTTTGTGTACGACTGAGTTCCGATGCAGAGCGCCCATTTTTTCGGAGCAAAAAAAGGAACTCGAGCTGGCTCTTCGACCTCCTGCGCCTGGGAAACGACTCCGAATGCGAGGACGCTGATTAAAAAGAGCAGCTTTCGCATACTCCTGCTTAGACGGATGGGTTTAGAATTCGATTCGCAATCCGTCGAACGCAAGCCGAACGTGGTCCGGCAACCCCGCCTCGTAGCTGTTATGATCAAACTCGTGGCTTAGATGAGTCAGGAACGCCTTTTTGGGCTTTAGCTCCTCGATTACGGCCATCGCGGCCTCGAAGTGAAAGTGGTTGGGATGGGGGGCGTGCCGCACCGAATCAATAACAAGTGTCTCTAGGCCCCAAAGCATCTCAATCGCAGCCGGAGGAATGTGGTTCACATCCGTCAGGTACGCGAAATCGTTAACCCGCACCCCAGTGACGGGATACTTCCCATGCTGAACTTCAAAGGTGCGCACTTCCATCCCCCCAACGTTGATCACCTCGGGTACATCGTACAGATCGAAGCGGGGAACCCATATGCCTGGGGCAGAATCGGCAAAGGCATAGGGGTAAATGCGTCGAATGTCTTCCTGGTAGCGGGGAATTGCGTACACAGGCACAGATTTCTCACCCACCACGCAGATCGACCGTAAGTCGTCCATGCCCATCACGTGGTCGGCGTGGGTGTGCGTAATCAGAACCGCCTCCAAGTCAAAGATTTGCTCGCGAGTTAGCTGGAGGCGCATTTCCGGTGAGCAGTCGATCTGCAAATTGCCAGTCGGCCCAAGGAGGACGCAGGAAGAGCGGGTGCGGTGGTTCTTTGGATTTGCAAGAAACGCATCCGAATAACGGACACCGAGCATCGGAACGCCGTTGCTTGTGCCAGATCCGAGGATGACCGCGGTGCCGACCGCCACGTTAAATCTCTTCAGCCCGCTTTAGAACTTCAAACGCCACGTATGAGCTTGGAATTTCCGTGTACTGTGAGATGCGCTCGAGGCATCGAGCGAAGCTACGCTCGTTCATATCGTCAAAATTGGTTTGTTGCCTTCGGGCATCCGCCACGATTGAAACGGCTGCATCAAAGAAGCGCCCACGGTTCTGTGGGAGCGATCTGTTTGCCACACCCGCATACTCTCGGCTGATCTTTTCGTAAACCGATTCCCAAGAAGTCTTCGACTCCAGTTCGGCCTTCATTTTGACCATGTCGGCTTCTTGCATTCGACGCCGTTCAGCGTCGCGCCGTTTGGTCAGATCCCAATCGTTCTGGGTGATTCCGTCAATGACTCGCAGACGAGTTTGAGAGCCGCAAGCGGCAGAAGCAGTCGATTCGATCAAGCGAGAAGTAGAGGGCATGCGAAGATGGCCTCCCAACTCTGACTGACCACCAGGGACACCGATGACGAGAACTCCGTCTTCGAGTGCGATCGGAACCGCAGACGAGAGGGCGGTCCAGACACCAATTCCCGTGACTCCCGCCTTCACCTGAGGAAGGATTTTTTGCCACAACTCCGCGACTTCTGCCATGAGCAACCGGAGTATAGCCCGTCAACAAGCAAAAATGCCGACGAGAAAAGTGCAATCTGGGTCAATCTTCCGCGTTAGAATCAACCATGCAGTTCACGCGTTCGCTTCTCTGGCTAGTCCCGTCCTCCATGAGCCTAGCGAGTTGTGCAGGTCCTGGCTCTCCAACGACAGATATCTGCAGCGCAACCGCATACACTCCGAACTATGTCTCCGATGTCAATTTGAAGCGCTGGGAGTCGGTCCCAATTCGAGTGTTCTTCCAGACCAACACCACTGTCAGCGGAGTCAACATTGAAAATGAAGCGCGTCAAGGATTTGATGAGTGGGAGTCCGAATTAGGGCAAAATCTCTGGACCGAGGTGACGTCCGCAGGCAGCGCGAACTTAGTTGTGAAAGTCCAATCTAGTGCCCCCCAGAGCACGCTTGCAGAAACGACCATTTACTTCTTTCAGGGGCAAAACATCATAACGCGTGCGGAGATGACCATCTACACTTGGCCCTCACTTTCCCTCGCTGGCTATGCAGGCACCTCAAGTCACGAGCTTGGTCATGCCCTGGGCATCAACGGTCACTCCAGCAGCAACGCCGACATTATGTATTTCAGCGGTAACTCGACCGATCTTCTCACACTTCGAGACCTGAACACCCTGAGAACGGCCTATTGCGGATTCGGAGTGCTGGCGAAGTCGGCCGCCCCTTTCGCTGGAACTCCACTTGTGTCTGAAAGAATTACCTGTCCTGCAAACTAAGGCGCCGTCTCTGGCACGTTTCCTGCCTGATAACTGTTGTATCAATCGGCTGAGCCTGCTTTGAACCTGGCAGGTACCATCAGATGACTAGTAATTTTACGAGGATGATGAATTTGAAAAAACAAGAATTGGCGTTTGGAATCATGATCGGTGCCATCGTGACGAGTGGACTCTTTGTCACTTCCGGCTGCAAAGGGAAGACTTCCGAAGTCATGGCGGTTGTGAATGGAGAGCAAATCACGCGAGAAGACTTTTACTCGTACATGGAGCACAAGCCATCCGTAATGGTTCAGACTCCACAAGGCGCAGCCACAGCAAACGTTGCGACTCCACTAAACTTCCAATCCCTCAACGATCTTGTTAACCAAAAGCTTCTCGAACAGATGGCGAAGGACGAGGGAGTCTATCCATCGGATCAAGAAATCAAGAACGAGATTGAGTATCAACAAACCAAGAACCAAGGGTTTGTTAAGTCATTGACGAGCCAGGGGTACACGATGACCGAGATTCGTCGCCAGCTCGCACTCGAGCGATGCCGCTATAAGCTCATCACCAAAGGAATCAAGATCAGCTCGGCTCAAGTTGAGAACTACATCAAGAACAATCCGCAACAGTTCCTAAACCCTAAGACTGTTGACCTCAGCTGGATCGTTGTCAAAGACGAAGCTACTCAGAAGGAAGTCGATTCTGCAATTAAGGGAGGAGAAACGTTCTCGATCGTTGCTACTCGCTACAGCATTGCCAAAACTCCAGCCTATCCAAGCCGCCTTTACTCCCAGTTCCCTGATCGACTGAAGCAAGTCGTCGATAAGTTGCCCGAAGGCAGCACCAGCGACTGGCTAGTTGATGGAAACAATAAGGTCCGCTTCCGAGTTGAGAAGAAGACTGAGGCATCGAAAGTAGAAGTCAAGGATTGGATGAAAGTTGAGATCGAGCGAGCGCTCGCAACTCAGAAGGGCTCCGTCGCGGTTGACCTGGATAAGCGCCTGCTTGCCAAGAGAAAGGAAGCTAATCTGGCAGTCAACACTCCTGGCCTTAAAGAGCAGTTCGATACAATTGCAAAGTCGCTCAAGGAATCTGACGTCAAGACCAATACGGGCACCGCAGCAACACCTGCTAAGTAGGCCAAGAAACAAAAAAGACCGCCTTTGAACAACGTTCAAAGGCGGTCTTTTTGTCGATCAAGCTGCGTGAGAATTAGCACCCAAGCTGTGGACCAGCATGTTAACGTGCTCAGGCGAAAACTCTTCAGTCTTCACGTACTCTTGAATCGCTGATTCCATTTCTCCGAATGAGGGCGAAGTCCAGGTTCCCAAAGGGTCGCTGCTTGAATCAAGCTTGGTCAAAGTCAAACGAAGATTGCCACCTTCTGCATATTGCAGACCGTAGCGCACTAGGTCGGGGATCGAGGTGTAGACACCATTTACTTTGCTGGTGCCGTCGGTG
This sequence comes from uncultured Armatimonadota bacterium, assembly GCA_903927345.1. GTDB lineage: Bacteria > Armatimonadota > Fimbriimonadia > Fimbriimonadales > Fimbriimonadaceae > Fimbriimonas. The sequence goes on from CAIYMO010000033.1 coordinate 81,539, forward strand.
AACACTTGCTCGCTCACCCAATAGAGTCGTCGAAACATCGTTGTTTTTAAGCTCCTGGTCAATTGAATGACCCGTTCTATTCTGACGCCAAGATTCAGGAAAAGTGCCCGTTTCTAAGCGAATTGGGTTAAGTATCGGTGAAAACACTTCTTTCGGCAGGGTGAATCGATCAACACCTGCACCATTTCTCACGTTCAATCCTGAGTCAAAATGAAGACGTGATGGAATTCTTTATCCAAGATGAGCAGGCCATGCTCGAGCTTGGAAATCGGATTTCCAAATCTTTGCACAGAGGCGACCTGGTTCTCTTGGAGGGTCACCTCGGTGCCGGCAAAACAACGCTGGTTCGAGGCATTCTCCACGGATTAGGGTGGAAGGAGCCCGTGCGATCACCAACATACAACCTCTTTGCACCGTACGACACAGATCCTCCCGTGCTTCATGCAGACTTCTACCGGATCTCGGACGCCCAGGGCACTGGCATTGAGGACTACTTCGATAGTCACGTGTGCTTGGTCGAATGGCCAGATGCGCTCAGGAGCCTTGTTGACCTCACCCTCTCTTCCAAGGTGGAAATCACAACGGAAGGTACCGGACGCCGTGTTCGCCTGAGTAACATCTTGCTATGAGTCTCCGCGTCGGTCTGATCAGTGCCGCCCATGTGCACACCCCGAGTTATGCTCACAACTTCTCGGCTAACCCCCGCGCAGAAATTTCGGGATTGTGGGATGACGACGTCAATCGTGGAACCGAATTCGCGGACAAGCGCGGTATCCCGTTCTTTAGCGATCTTCAAGAGCTCCTCGATCAATCAGATGCGGTAGCGATCAGCAGCGAAAATACCAAGCACCTTGCCCATATTGAAGTTGCGGCAAACGCAGGCAAACACATTATCTGCGAAAAGCCGGTTGTCGTCCGACTTGAGGACTTCGACAAAGTTCGAGAAGCTGTTTCCCAAAACAAGGTCAAGTTCATGACCGCTTTCCCGTGTCGGTTCTCGCCTGCGTATCAGTCGCTTAAACAACGAGTCAACAGCGGAGAGCTCGGCGAAATCAAAGCAATCAATGCGACAAACCGTGGTCAATGCCCGGGGATGTGGTTTATCGAACCCGCTCTCAGTGGAGGAGGCGCGATGATCGATCACGTTGTGCACGTCGCGGATCTACTTCGTGATCTTCTCGGCGAAGAGCCTTCTCACGTTGAAGGGCAAACAGGTTCCAATATGTACGGAGGTAAAGACTGGGATGACACGGCGATGGTCTCCCTCGACTACCCAAGCGGAATCTTCGCAACGCTGGACAGCTCTTGGTCACGACCTACTTCATTCCGTACCTGGGGTGATGTCACTCTTAAGGTTGTGGGCACCAACGGAGTTCTGCACGCTAACCTCTTTGACCAGTCAATCAGTCACTTCAAGAACGGTCGCACCAAGTCTCTCGCCGATCAATCTTATGGGAGTGATCTCGACGGGGCGATGATGGGAGCGTTTGTGAATGCTTGTCTTGATGGCGCCGACATTCCCGTCACGCTTGAAGACGGACTTGCCGCTGCCTTGGTATCTCTTCGCGCATACGAGTCAATCAAGTCCCGGGTCGCGTAGAACCTAATTCATGACGATCCGCGTTGCGCACGATTTCAATTGCCCCTGGTGCTGGGTTGGGCTCTTCCAAGCCCAGCGCCTGGAGCGAGAGTTTGGGATCACGGTGGAGTGGGTGGGGTACGAGCTGTTCCCTAAGGACATGGAGTGGGATTACTCGTCTTGTCCGATCGAGCCACGAAACAAGCCCTCAACCCCCGGCCGATTCGCAATCCACTCCTTCGCAGAAGGAATCGCCATTCCCAAAGTGGATCGCCCTTTTGAACAGCGAACCTACAATGCGCATCAGGCCGTTGAATACGCGAAGACCGAAGGCGTAGCAAATGCACTCGTAGAACGCCTCTATCGTGCTCATTGGGAGGAAGGGAAGGATATTAACACGCTCGAAACACTGAAGTCAGAAGCTGTCGGAATCGTCGCCGACATTCCTGCAATGCTCCAAGCGATCGAAGAAGATCGCTTTGGCGATCAAGTAACCGATTTCGACCAGCCGGCGCACGAGGCCGGGGTCTACAACCTTCCCACGTTCTTTATTGGGGACCAACGCCTTGCGGAGCAGCCCTACCGAAAGATCAAGGCGGCAATGGAGAAGTTGCTACCGCCCGATCCAGCTTCGCTTGTCTACAGAGACTTGGTATTCACGAACCCGCACTCAAGCCGCCCCTACCTTTTCATTAATATGGTGAGCACGATCGATGGCAAAATCATTACGGGTGAGCGCGGCGAGCCTGTTGCTGATTTAGGAACGGTCAACGACCACAAGATCATGCGGCGGCTAGAACACAAGGCGGACGCCATCATGAGCGGGGGAACCAGTGTTCGCGCAAGTGGAAATTGGAACCCAGAAACAACCATTCGGATCGCGGTCACCAGATCAGGCGACATGCCCTATGATCGACCATTCTTCACCCAAGGTAAGCCAATCGTGCTTCATCCCGAGGGGAGCAATCCGAATGTGCCCTCTCAAATCAGAACGATTTCCTTCAGATCCTGGCCGGACGCGCTTGAGAAACTGAAGGCCGAAGGCATTGAGGTCATCAATGTGCTTGGCGGAAGCGACCTGAACGCTCAGCTTCTCGAAGCTGAGCTGATTGACGAGCTATTCCTAACGCTAGCGCCCAAGATTAAGCTGGGGGACACCACACCAACATATGCTGGCGGCAATCCCCTGCCGCGCGAAAAGGTGCAGGCGTACACCCTCGCGGAATGCCATCAAATCGACGACGAATTATTCCTTAGGTACACCCGACCTTGACGAATCCGCTTGCCCCGACCATGTTTTTGCGGCGCAATGCCGGGAAGACAGTGCCTCTAGTATTGGTGATTACGCTCGCAGTCATGCTGATCCAGAGCATCATTGCGCTGATCAATAGCATCCCCCTCAGCATCCGCACGATCTATCGGTACACAGACGCATTCTTGGGAGTATCGCCACGGCTCGATCCGACGATGACTCCCACCTTCGTTAAGACCCTCACGACGAATCCCCCGGTGGAGATCGAAAAGGTGATCCTCTGTCGCGCGAGTGGTGCACAGGTGAAAAGCATCGTCGGAAAATGGCCCTTCGCCGTCATGGCGATGGAGCGGGCCGACCTCGACTACTATCTCCAGCGTCAGGGTGCGAAGGGGATCACGGGGAGGTTCCCGAAAGATGGCGCACCCGAAATGATCATCAGCGAGTCGGTGGCGCGGAATCTGAACCTAAAGTTGGGCGACACGTTCCTCAAGCCCGACGACAGCGAGAACTTCTCGCGAATGCCCGTCAAAGTGGTGGGCATCATCAAAGCAGATCGTTGGATGATGCTTAGTAACAAGCAGTACTTCGCCGACACTCAGCCAATCCCGATTGACTTCGCACTGATTTTCACAAAAGACATCAGTAAGCAAGGTGAATACGACCGTTGGGCAGAAAGGAAAATGAAGGGTGAGTTCGCCCAGCTCTTTGCCTTCCATCAAATTGAGAAGCAATCGAGCGAAATGTTTGCCGTGCTCTACAAGATCATCAACCTCGTGATTGGCGTCTTGGTCATCGTCATCACTACGATGATGGGCATGTTGATGAACATTTACCAAAGCCAAAGGCTTGTCGAATTCGGGCTACTCCAGGCCATCGGATTCACCAAACAACAACTCCTCAAACGGGTTTTGATTGAATCCTTGATTGTGATTGTCGGTGGCTGGTTTGTGGGATTGGCTGCCGCCCGGGGTGTCCTGCTCATCGCACAAGCCGCCCTGATGACCCCTAACGCCTTCGCTCTTGACGTTGCCGACCCCATGGCTCTGATGTATACCGTCCCCGTCCCTATAGCGATCCTCATCGTCGCGATTGGCACCATCTGGTTGAGGTTTCGAAACTTTGATCCGGTCGCAGTGGTTGAAAGGAGGCTCGTTTGATCCAAGCGACCAACGTCTCGCTTGTCTACAACGACCACGAGAAAAAGGTCTTCGCCTGCAATGACGTCACCCTTGAAGTCAAGCCGGGTGAGTTCCTCGGAATCCTCGGCCCCAGCGGCTCCGGTAAGAGCTCCTTGCTTTACTTGCTGTCTGGGCTTAAAAACCCGTCCAGCGGAACCATCCACCATCATGGCAAAGACCTCCAAAGCCTGAACGATCAGCAACGTGCTGAACTAAGAAAGAAGCACTTCGGCTTCGTCTTCCAACAGCCGTTCCTGCTCGGCTACCTCACGGCCCTCGAAAATATTCTCGCTATCTCCCCCGCCTCAAAGCAACGTGCGGAAGACCTCCTCGCCGAACTTGGACTCAGAGACAAACTCCACCGCCTCCCCCACGAACTCTCCGGCGGCGAACGCCAACGAGTCTGCGTCGCCCGCGCCCTCATTAACCAGCCCGAAGTGATCTTCGCCGACGAACCTACCGCCGCCCTAGACCACACCAATGGCGAGCAGGTTGTTCAACTCCTCAACCAACACCGTGGTCAGGGCTCTCTGGTCATGGTCACCCATGATCCCACTATGTTAGCAAGTTCGGATCGCGTCGAACGAATGACCGAGGGGACGTTGGTTGGCAGGTGACTCACCCAGACACAAGACCTCTTCTTTGAAGGCAGCCGGGATTGTGACCGCCTCGCTGATGTTGTGCCTAGTAACCGCGTGGCGGCTCGCTGGTATTTCCATGAAGGGAATGATCCCTTGTACCCCTGAAAATTTGCTGGCGGATCAAAATCCTGGCGACGAAAGGAAAGGGGTAGAGGCCATCCGGCGTGTTCACGCGGCCATCAATCAGTATCGGAGGCTTTCCGGGCGGCTACCGTCAAGAGAGCAGTACGAGCTTCTTTACCAAAGAAAATGCACCGATGTGCTACTCACGCAGGTTCTGAAACCCGAGGATTTACAACTCGACGACTATAGGTTTGCAGAACACCTAAGAACAGGGGACCTCGAATTGACCCCGCCGGTAGTTTATGTCGCTTGGCGGGATAAGAAAGGCAAGTCGAACTTTACGATATCCACCAGCATTTACGAACGTTCCCATGCCGCCAAGTGCGCAGACGGTTATAACAAGTATCACTACTCGGGTTATTACTTGTCCACGGATGAGTCCGGGGAGGTTAAGAAATACAAGGTCAAGGATATGTGGACCGACACCGTTAACGTGAATCTGCTACCAATCGGACCAAAGCCAAAGTGGATGCAAACAATGGAGGAGTATTGGAATCAAAAATCTTCGCATGCAGGGAATCTTAGAACTTTCGATCCTTGACCTTGACCCCGGAACATTTGCTCGAAACTTGTTGTCTAGATGTATCGTAAAAACAATTGAGGTATTCTCCTCAATTGCGTCACACGGGCAACCGCGTGGCTTCTGTGGGCCTAAACAATCCACAAAAGGATGAAACTTAGACGAAGAGATGAGGGGAGACGGGTTGCAAGCTGGTCATGCTCGATGAAGAGACCACACCAAGTTGCACAAGTTTGCTCGATTCGAATCGTCCCATTCTCGTCGGGTTTCTCGCACAAGAAGGATCTTGTGTCTGCGAAAGGTTAATTATTGAGGACTGTGTGATTGACAACTATAACTCTTCTTACGCTTAGCGGCCTTTGTTGCGCCGCCGTCGCCGTTGAGCCAACTCGGCTCGGATTCATGGGCTGGCTTCGAGGCTTTTTCGAGGGCAAGGCTAAGTCTGAACCTGCTCTTACTGCATCAGCACCCCCACGACTTCGACAAGAAGGCGGATGGACCACGATCGAATGCGACGATATCGAAGCATTTGACGAATGGCTCGACCGTGATTCGGAAGGACTCCCATACCGACCAGGCGAAGAGCCTTCGTTGGGCAGCCACCTTCTAATCGAACTCTTTGGATGTGACGGAAAGACCCTCGAAAAAGACGACACCGTCGGTGACGCAATGGTCGCTGCCGCAAATGTCTCAGAGGCAACGATCGTTGCTGATTGCTTCAAGGAATTTAAGCCTTACGGAGTGAGCGGTGCGGTCATCATCCAAGAGTCGCACTACACGATCCACACCTGGCCAGAGCACGGCTACGCAGCTGTTGATCTGTTCTACTGCGGTGGTACCGTCAAGGTCCGCCGAGCTGTCGAACTCCTCCAAGAGAGATTCCAACCTCAGCGCATCAAGTTCCTCGTCGTCCGACGCGGAAGCCAGAGCGAAGTCGAGCGGTAAGATCACTCCCGCTAAGCAAAGACCAGGACTCAAGAAGTCCTGGTCTTTTTTGCGTAAGAACCGAGCCACATCCAGGGGTAGCCTGATCCCAATCTGCATGCCTAGTATCTGTCTCCAGCACGGATTTGATTTGTCTCTACTCTCTCCAACTGGAGAGAGGCACGCCGTCATCATGCTCACCAGCGGAAATCCCCGGATGGCCGGTGGAGTTCCTACTCAGGCGCTCAACCGGGCCGAATATCTCAACAGCGTTGGAATTTCGACGACGATCATCTGTCGAGGCTCGCATGAGTGGAGTGGATTTCAGCTGGTCAACGATGTTGATGTCCTCGCCGTCTCGCCGCGAGACTTCAAGCTCGGTAAGTGGATTTCCCAGCAATGGTTCCACCCGCTACTTGCCAACGGTCAGCGCGAAGCGCTTGAGCAGCTGCACAAAGTCAAGCCGATCAACTTCATAGTGTTTATCGATTCACAATGCGCTCTGGCAGCCGTTCCATTTGGTAAGGCGCACGGAGTGCCGACGGCGCATTCGATCCAGGGCACAGCCCTGATGCCCGCCGTCTTGCCCGCACTGCTCAAACGGCAGAGTCTCAAGTGGGAACGGTACGCCTTCGAACAAGCAGACTATTCACTCCCCGCCAGCCTCACGTTGCTCGGTGAGTACGAACAGGCATTCGGAAAGGCAAGGAAGTTCGAAGTCCTTTACAATGCAATCGACGACATCTTTCAGCCTGTGGATCGTGGAGATCGCCCGATCGCCCGATTCGGTTTCGTCGGGCGACTTGAACGTGATAAGCGTCCTTTGGCGATGATTGAGGCGACTAAGCAGATTGAAGTCCCCAGCCATTGGCGATTTCGCATCATCGGTGAAGGCTCTCTTCGACCCCAAATCGTTGATGAGATCAAGGACCACCCCTACCGGGATCAGTTTGAGCTGAGCGACGGGTTTGTTTCCAGCCGAGCCGAGCTTGCCCGAGAGTATGGGGCGATGGATTGTCTGGTTTGGTCGTCCGAGGTCGAAGGTCTAGGAGTCGCGCCCGCCGAAGCAATGGCAACCGGACTTCCCGTCATCGGTCCCAACATCGTCCCTGGCCGAGAGCTTCTCGGTGAGGGCTATCCTGCCTTCGCCGACGTTGACGACTTTGCCACAATCGCTACCCGGATGCAGGAAGTCGCGTCAGACGCCCGACTTGCCGACGAATGTCGCCGCCGCGGGCTTGCCATCGCCGCGAAATTCCGCCCCCAGGTTACGATGACCCGACTGGCAGAAATCATTCGTAACGGCGGACTCTAAACCGCGAATCTGGCACTAACAATCCGTATACTCTGTTGAACTCGCCGAGCCATGACTTCGCCCGACCTTACCGTGATCGTTCCCGCGTTGAACGAAGAAAGAACGATCCGCGAAGTTGTTGAACGGTTGCTCGCGCTTCCCCTGGCGACGGAAATCATCGTTGTCAATGACGGTAGCACCGACAAAACCGCCTCGATCTTAGAAGAGTACAGCTCCAAACTAACCATCGTCACCAACGAAAAACCCTCCGGAAAAGGTGCAGCGATTGTGAAGGCACTACCAAAAGCGACCGGAAGGATTGTCGCAATCCAGGACGCCGATCTCGAATACGCCCCTGAGGAGCTTGTCCGTCTCGCCCAACCGATTTTGGATAAGCAGACACGAGTCGTCTTTGGCAATCGATTCCATCAGGGACTACCGAAGGAAATGGCGATCCCAAACAAGATCGTCAACATCCTGCTTGCCGCAACCGTGCGGGTTCTGTTCGGGGTCAAACTTCACGACGAGGCAACCTGTTACAAGTTGGTCGAGACCGATCTCATGCGCGAGATGAACCTCCAGTGCACCCGGTTCGAGTTCTGCCCCGAAGTAACCGCCAAAGCCATTCGGCTCGGTGCCAACATCACCGAACTTCCTATCAGCTACGTTCCTCGAACGAAAGCCGACGGTAAGAAGATCAGGTGGACGGACGCTCCAGACGCATTTTTGACGCTGTTCAAGTATCGCTTCTGGAAGTCCTGAGTTAAATTCTCTTAACCAGTTAAAGGGTTAACGGTGCGATAACCACTTCCGGAACCCAATGATGGTTAGACTCAGCCGCGATGATCATTGCGCTCGCCACTACTTTACTTGCCGGTCAACTGCCTCAGTTCGAAGCTCCAGCCGGCGACAAACTTGCGAAGGTGGTTTATGGAGGAGAGACGATTCTTCCAAACGGCCGAATCATCACCCCGCTCGGGAGTCGGATGTACACCGCAGAAAATCTCTGGAGGGTCGAACTCTCTCCAGATGAGAAAACTCTCGTTGGAATTCATGAGGCGGGTCTATCGATCTTTGACCTGACTCAAACCAGTCCCAAGCAGAAGATTGTCGCGATTCCGAAGGGGTCCATCGCCGGAAAGTTCTCCGCTGATGGAACGATGTTCGTCACTGGAGGTGGCGAGAACGGTGATCTACTCGTGATGGACACCAGCTCGTGGAAAATCGTCAAGCGCATCTCAGTCAAGGATCAGGAGCACAAAGATCCATTCATCGTTGATCTGGCTCTCAGCAAGGACTCTAAGTTTGCGTTCACCATTGACGTAGCTCACCAGCGACTTGTGACCATTGATCTTCAATCAGAAAAAGTTGTCTCAAGCGTCCAGGCTGGTCGGCAGCCCTATGCGGTTACTTTGTCGCCAGATGGCAAATCAGTCTTCGTTGCCAATATTGGAATCTTCGACTACGAACTCGTCAAGAAGCCGATCGAAGGTAAGGGTAACCCGCGGGGCTTGACTCGCCCGCCATTCGGCTTCCCGACAAAAGAAGCAGAGAAAGGCGTTGAGTTTGAAGGGAGGCAAATCGCTGGTCTCGGCGATCCTTTGGTGCCGGATGCGCACTCGGTTTGGAAGTTCAACGTCGCCGAGCCAAGTGCTCCTTTCGCTATCCGAAAGGTCAAGACTGGAATCCTGATCCACGCACCCGCCGGACAGGGTAAAGCTGTCGGAGGCAGCTCTCCTAACGCCCTCCGATTTGTGGGCAACGACCTGTTAGTCTCGAATGCAAATAACGACAGTGTTCAAATCTTTGATGCGGCTCTTCAGCTGAAGAAGACCATCACCCTGACCCCGCAGCCCCTGCTGAAGGGCTACCGAGGCGTTATTCCAACCGGGCTGGCGGCAACGGCGGACCAGAAGCGCGCTTTTGTTTGCGCGACAGGTCTCAATGCAGTCGTTGAACTCGATCCCAAGACCTGGACAGTAAAGGGCTATCTCCCCGTAGGAGATTGGCCGATTGCGGCAACTATGAACAAGCGTGGCGAAATGTTTGTTGCCAACAGCTACGGAATTGGAATGGGGCCTCGTGGCAACAAGGAGTTCCGAAAGCCGGATGATGAGCGCTACGGAATGCCGACCAACGGAGCAATCACGGGCGAATATCTTCCCGGCATGATCAACCGCTTCTCGCCCCTAACAAGCCCCCAACATTCTCAGACCGTTCTGCGAAACAACGGCCTCCTGCCCGTCAACAGAACGCCTCACTTCCCGAAAGAGATTAAGCACGTAGTTTTCATCACCAAGGAAAACCACACTTTTGATGGCATCTTTGGCGAGCTGAAAGGAGCCAATGGCGACCCCGATTACGCCCAGCACGGAATGAATGGATTCATTGACGGCAAGCGCGACCAAAAGGTCCCGATCATGCCAAACCACATTCGGTTGGCGGAGCAATTCGGAATCTCGGACAACTTCTACATGGAGGTCGGCGCATCAGGAGCAGGGCACCGATGGCTCGTCGGGGTTTACGCGTCACTTTGGACCTCGCGCCTTTACTATTCTGGCTGGAACTTTAAAGCTAACGACAAGGCAAAAGGAAGACTGATTAGCTTTGGCTCCAATGGTAGCCAGATTCCTGAGGACTACCTCGAAAACGGCTCGATGTGGGAGCACCTAGGGCGCAACGGTATCTCGTTCCGGAACTACGGCGAAGGATTCGAGTTTGCAGACTCTGACGAGGAAGCACCGTTCAGCAAGACGGGAACCGGCGAGGTTGTCAACTTCCCAATGCCAAAGATCCTCTTCGATAACACCTGCTTCGAGTTCCCCGGTTATAACAACAACATCCCCGACATCGTCCGAGTGGATTGGTTCAAGGATGATCTTCAGAACAACTACCGTAGCAAAGGGAAGCCGCTGCCGAAGTTTATGAACATCGCAATCTGCAATGACCACGGGGCGGGGCCAAACGCGAAGCAGGGATTCCCATTCACCAGTAGCTACTTGGCCGACAATGACATGGCACTCGGGCAGATCGTGGATTATCTCAGCCACACGCCGGAGTGGAAGAACATGGCGATTTTTGTGACACAGGATGACGCGGGAGGAGACGCAGATCACGTTGACCGCCAGCGCAGCTTTGTACTTGCAATCTCACCCTACGCAAAGCGCGGCTACGTCAGTCATAAGCACACGAGCATCATGAGCATCATCAAGTCAATCTATCAGATTTATGGCCTGGGCTCGAACAACATGTTCGATGCGGTTGCTACACCGTTGGACGATATGTTCACTGATAAGCCGGACTTTACGCCCTACAAACATGTTGCCGCAGATCGAAGAGTTTTTCGACCGGAGGAGACATTCGACCCGACAGACCCCGACTTCAAGCGACGTCGGGCAATGAAGTCGGTGCAAATGGACGGGAAAGATTGGTTTAAATGGCTTGAGCAACAGCAAAAGGGTGGAAATCGTTAACGTTGTAAAGTGTTGTTAATCTGAATAACAACAATCCCTAAACATTCCGCTAACCGGTTGTTAACAGTCCGAGTGAATGCTCTTTGGCGGGAGCTATTCTTATGCGAAAAGCATTCACTCTAATTGAACTACTCGTCGTCATCGCGATCATCGCGATCCTGGCAGCCATCCTCTTCCCAGTCTTTGCTCAGGCAAAGCTCGCTGCGAAGAAGACCAAGTCACTCAGCAACGTCAAGAACCTTGGCACCGCTTACCACATCTATCTTTCCGATAACGACGACACCACCCCGTCGATCTGGGGAACCAACAACCCAGCAGCTTGCACCCCTCCAACTCAGATTGAAGGTTGCAGCAACGAGTGGTGGATGCCAATCTTCCCTTACTTCAAGTCGATCGACCTGATTTACTCGGACGAGCGAAAAGATGCAGATACCAACAGCATCCGGAACGGCGTTTACGGAGCGAAGTACATTTCGGCTTACGGTTACAACTGGGGCCCATTCGGATGGCGCGGAGGCGGAATGCTTCAGAAGCAGGTCGCAGTCGCTCGTCCTTCCGGCGGCTTTGGCAACATGAACTCTGGTATCAGCGCAACCGCGATTGTTGAACCAGCAAACATGTTCGCTTTCGGCGACACCTACGATACTCCTCGAGCTACTGTTGGAATCGGCTTCGCTGGCGACTCCTACAACGGCTTCTCGGTCGGTGCTCTGCGATACAGCGGTTCGTTCAACTACGCATTCGCTGACGGACACGCTAAGGCTCTTAAGGTCAAGGGTGGAATCCTCCCAGGCGCCTTCAACAACCGATGGATCATGCCAAGCGACCACGTCAAGTTCGGTCCTAGCTACTGCGCAGATCCGTCTGCAGTCATCCAACCAGAAGACGGCACCACCTCAAACCTCAACACCACCCCTCGCCCGCCAGCTCTCGCTTGCGGTGCATACGCACAGTGGGTTGTCGATCAAGCAACTGCAGCTTGTGTTGGAAACAGCACCGGCACCGTTTGCCGCTGGACCAACTAAGACTACATTACGCCTGAATGCTTTCGCCCTCCTGGAAACAGGAGGGCTTTTTTGTATTAATAATCCTGTATTAATTCAGGGATAACTCTAAATTAACAAGAAAGAGTGAATCTCTCTTCGGGAGATTCTCATGCGAAAAGCATTTACACTCATTGAACTACTTGTCGTGATCGCCATCATTGCGATCCTTGCTGCGATCCTGTTCCCAGTCTTCGCTCAAGCCAAGGCTGCTGCAAAGCACTCAACCAATATCTCTAACGTCAAGAACGTTGCGACCGCTCAGTTTATATACTCGTCGGACGCCGATGACATGTTCCTTTGCGAATTCAACCATGACTCGCTGAACGATTACGGCGAGTGGCAGTGGTTCCTTCAGCCCTACATGAAGAACCGAGACATCGTTTACGATGTGAACCGCACTCGAACCGGTGGCGACACCTACATCGATCCTAAGGGACGAATGATTGGTTATGCTCCAAACTTCGGCGTTCTCAACTACCGAGGCGGTACCGGAATGTTTGAGGTCGCTTCGGCTGACTTCCCAATCACCACTTCATACGGCGGAACGCAAAACGGTCGAGTGTGGCGCGGAAAGAGCATGACTTCGTTCGACAGCAGTGCAGAAATGTTGATGTACACCACGACGGCTGACTCACCGATGTACACCAACGCCTACTACTACCAAACCGAAGACGGACAGAACAAAGAGCCACGAAACGGCGGTCGATGGGTCAACGCATTCGTTGATGGACACGCAAAGACCGTTTTCTACGGCGCATACACGGTTCCGGCCCTTGGCGGAGCTTACATCCAGATGCCAAAGAGCATTACAGATGCAAACCGCTACTGCGCGAACTCCGCAGTTGTTGAGGGCGAGTCCTCAGATGCAGGCGGATTCCCAACCTATGGTATGCGATGCGTTGACATCAACGCTCTGCTTATCTCCCTCCGTGTTCCAAAATGAGCCGACCTAGCCTAATCCTAGTCGCCATCACCATGATCTGCACCTTCGGGTGCGGATCGGGTGAAGAGTCGAACGCTTCAAGCAGCGAGACATCTGCCACAGAAGCTCAGACGAAGCTTGGCTCATCCGTTTCAAAAGAACAACAAGAAGCCTTCAAACAAAAGGCTGCTGGCTTCAATCCTGCTTCGGCTCCGAAGTAGGTTCTTCTGAATTGGCTCCGAGCATCGCCTCGAAAGCAACAATCGCTCCCGCAACGTGGACGTTGAGGGAGCGACCCTTCCCGGCCATTGGAATAAACACGGCAGCCGAGCACTTCTTCATTACCGAGCCGTAAACCCCAGCGCCTTCGTTCCCTAAAACCAGACAGGTTTGGGCGGGATATTCAAAAGTGTTGTATGGCTCGCACTCGTCGGCAACTTCCACTGCAACCAACGAGTAGCCCGCCGCCTTAGCCTTCTCGCAGGCTTCCAAGTGAGAGGCCACGTGGATCCAGGGCACTTTTCGATGCGCACCCATCGAAGTAACCGCAACAAGCGGAGAGGAATCGGGGGTCGGCGTTTTGCCGGTCAGGAGAATTTGGGTCGCACCGCAGGCATCCGCAACTCGGAACAGCCCTCCAACGTTATAGCCGTCATCCCAGTCTTGAAGCATAAAGACCAAGTCCACTTTCGCAACTGATGACTCGTACTCTTTAAACAGCTTTCGAATCCCTGCCTTCTTTCGGATCTGCTTCATCGAATAGCAATAGTACACTGAGTCAACGATGCAACGCGGCTATGATGTGATCTTTCAAAATCGAACTCTCGGCGCGTTCCTAATTTGCGCGGGTCTCCTGTTCGTGACTGCCGTCTGCATCTGGGGTGCCCTCTATTTCCAACGCAAAGTGAAAGAGGATAGCGAAATGAGACGTAAATTCCGCAAAGATAATCCGCCCCCAAAGTAGAAATACGGGGATTGATGAAAAGAGATGCATCCCGGCATTTTTGATGAATATTCCTAGGGAGCTAACGTGGAACACCTCTTCTGGTGGTCGTATACCTGGCCGCCGGAATGTACATGAAACCCATTCAACCAACTACTAGCCGTAGTCAAAAAGGATTCACTCTGATTGAGTCGATGCTTGCTATATCGGTCCTTGGCTTAGGCTCAATTACGATTGTGGGGATGTCGGTGATGACAACCAAAATCGCCCGGCAAAATGAAGTCAGATCGACAGTTCAGTCAATTGCGCGAAGCCAAATTGACCGACTCATCTCCGTCTCACTTCAGAATCGCGGATTGGTGTTGAACCGGCCAATCAACATTGATGAAGACCTGCGCCAGCAGCTTCCATCAACAAATCTTCTCGCCACGTATAGCATCAACCGTATTGGGACCTCGGCGAATCTGCAGTCGATGGAAATCACAATCAAGTGGCAAAACCAAGCCGGGGAGGGAGCCGCCGCAATGTCCAGCGTCTCCGTTGGCAAGACCTTTACCTCGGTTGTAAATTGTGCCTGGACTAAGGACCCCTGGAATCCTATTCCAATTGACCAGCTGTTCTATTCCCCTCCTCCTCCGCCACCGCCTGCGCCTCCCGCTCCGCCCAAGCCGACACCCACACCCACACCGACGCCTGCACCGGCGCCCGCGCCAGCTCCAGTTCCGACTCCTCCGCCGACTCCTGCGCCGCCACCACCAACTGGGTTCAACCTTGGAGGAGGAAACAAATGGAAGTAAGCAGAAGAAGACTTCGTGGCCTCTCACTTCTGGAGTTGCTCATGGCGGTCACCATCGGCACGACTGCGACGATCCTTTTGGCATCTACTTCCCTTGTTGCTGCAAAGACGTTCAATAAAGTAACTCAAGTGTCGAGGATGCACACGTTCGGTCGGAGAACATTTGATCAGTTCGTTGCGGATGTACAAAAGGCCGATCTGAGCCTCAACAAGTTCCCAACTTGGGGTCTAAATCCGTGGTTCACTGCAAAAGATGACCAGTGCGTTATCCTACGTCAACCTGTTTTCAAAACAGACAACACCGTTGACCCAACTAAGTTTACGATTGTTGCGTATCGGCTGATTGCAGCTACAAAAGCATCGGAAGGACCGTTCGTTTTGGAGCGCACAATTTGCCCTATGACAGTTTCGGGACTTAACATGTCGGCTACCAAAAAGCCGTCAAAGATCATTGCAAAAAACATAAAGCGTGTCAACTGGAACCAGATGACAAGTCAAACGTTCTGGGGTGATCAATCGACCAAGGTCTACACGCTCACTACTGTTCCAGCCGCAGATACGCCGGAAATAAAGCTCCAAGCACTGATCGGTGGTGCAAACAGGCTTGAGACGGGCCATGTAACCCTTTCAGGTCGGACCTTGACGCTGGTCCAGGCCATGCAGTACGGTGTCGCATTGGACGTCACATACCATATCGAACCAACAACAGTAGCGTTCAACAACGGCTCCAACGGAGCAACTTCGATCTATACAAGATTCGTTTTTGAACCGCGTTGGACATCCAACGACCTGACGACCAAAACTCGAGAGATAACTCTCTCAGCAATGCCAAATCTTGAAAACAAGGTGGACTAACTCATGTACAAAAAACATCAACTCCAAAACAGACAACGCGGCATGACAATCGTGCCAGTGATGATTTTTATCTTGGGATTCTCAGCCGTAGGGATCAGCATCATGGCGATGTCCGACACCCAAACCAAGGAGGTTCTCAATGCGTCAGATAAGTGGCAAGCTGACGCACTTGCATCAACGGCCGCTAACCTCATGTACGAACAAATTCGGCAGCAAATGATTGCTGACCAGTCCTTCCCGTTTTTGCTTAACCAACAAACGCAAAAAATTGTCCCGTCTGGGGGAGGTGAGTCAATTCTTGGGACGTGCTCGGCGCGTCTCGCAACAAACCGGCTTGTTGAGACTGACATTAACGGTCAACGCAGACAGCTCTATTACTTCACCGTGGAAGCAACCGGTACCTCGAGCTCGGGTAGAAAGAGCGTCACTCTAGTCGACTTTCGCGGCGAAATTTGGCGAAATCTCGTACCGAGAAGCATTTACAGCAACAACGGCGCTCCAGACTCGATCTGGTTCCCGACAGGTGCAATCGTTGCAAATGGCACTGTCAAGATGTGCTCGGATCAAGGTGTGAGAACCGTTTCGACCAACGGTGACGCGCACATAGTGGGGAATCGAGGTATCAGCTGGAAGCCTACATGCGGCTCCAAAAAAGGCTTCTCGAATCCCAATGTCATCGATTGCCAAGGCTACTTCTTGGTTCCGGATGGTAACGCTTACAACATGACAAATTCGGAGGATGGGCTTGACAACTCAAACGGTTGCAAGAACTACAAATCAAATGGCGCAAAGGCCCAGGGAACCTTCCCAGGTGCGGCGGCGAATACGGTGATCAAGCTCAACGGAAACGCTGCGTTTCCAGACGAAAACACAGTAAACAAGTGGGTTGCCGACTACCTCAACTCAGCAAGCGTTGCTATCTCAACAAAATATCCTTCCGGTTGTCGATCTGCTGAGATCGCCCCTCGGCTTACAGACGGGCAACTAGGAATTCAATCCCCTGCGCTCGTTACAGGTGACTTAGATGTCAAGGACGGCGATACCCTTCACCTTTGGCCTGGAAGCACAAACCCCAAGAAGAACATCGTTTACGTAAAGGGGAACGTGAAGAACAAAGGCAACATCATCAACCACGGTTGCACACTGATTTTTGAGCAAACCTATGAGGACACCCCTTCCGCGAAATACACGATTGAGCAAGACGCCTTGACTTTCAAAACGAAGGAAGAAGCGGTCATGAAGTCCGCTCTTATCTCACTCAAAAAGAGCAGTGATGCCTTCAAATTCCACACGTCAAATTCAGCTTCGGTTGGTCTTGTGTTTGCGATGAAAGGCGGAATTGAGATTGATGGATCAAACGCAGACTTCACCGGCATGCTGCTGGCCGGAGGCGTTGGTGACAATGGTGATATTAACATCAAACCAGGCGGCGGAAATTCATTCGCCGTCCATTACGAATCGTATTCGGCAACGGGCGGAAACGTCGTTATGGATTCTGCTTCTTTGGTCAACACAACGTTTGTGGCAGGAAACGTATCCAAGCCATTTACTCCAACGAAGCTGTTCAACTGGAACTGGCTAAAATAGCCGGGTCGCCGTTCACTGAAAAACATGAGCACCCACCCGATCGAATAAACTGATCGGGTGGGTGCCCGTTTACCAATCCTGACTTACCACAAGATTGCGCCCATTGCGAAAGGCACCATCTACCCTGGCACCTTTGTTCCACCATCGCTTTTTGAGAAGCACTTGCGGCTTCTTCGGCGTCGAGGGTTTGTTTCAACCCGTTTGAACTCACAGTTCGGCACAGAATCTGAAGCAAAACCAATCCTGCTCACCTTCGATGATGGCTTCCAAGACTTCGCCGACAACGCCTGGCCCTTGCTCCAACAGTATGGTTTCGGTGGTGTCGTGTTTCTCGTCACCAACCATCTAGGTGGCAAGAACGATTGGGATATCAATGTGGGCGATCAGCCAGCTCCCCTGATGAACGAGGCCACAGTTCAGAAGTTAGCGACAGAAGGCGTCGAGTTCGGTTCCCACACTCTCTCTCACCCTCGACTTGCCACGCTAAACGACGAAGAACAGCGAGTGGAACTGGTTGAGAGTCTCCACAAGCTCGAATCACTTGGAACTACGCCACCGACGATTTGTTACCCCTACGGTTCATACAACGATTCCACTCTGCAAATTGCTAGAGAAGCTGGCTACAAATACGGATTCAGCACTGACAAAGGTCTGAATGACTCGACCACCGACTCGATGCGTCTCAAGCGAATCGCGATGCGCCACGACACCAGCGTTCCATCTCTGATTTACAAACTATGGAGGGGATTCCGATATGACCGATAGATCCTCGACTAAAGACTCGATGAAAATCGTTCACGTTACGAGTGCGGGAAGCTACACCTATGGCGCTGTGATGAGCATGATGACCCTCGCCAAGGCACAGATCGCTGCTGGCGACGACGTCCAATTCGAAACCTGGAAGGGCCGGAATTTTGGGGCAGAACTCCGCGATCTCGGCTACCGAGCCCACGAAGTCAAAGTCCGAACCAAAATCGACCTGCTTGCCATCCTCCAAATGCGTCGCTGGTTCCGCCAGCAACAATTCGACATCGTTCACACCCACCTCTCCACCAGTTCCATCAACGGTTGCCTCGCCGCTCGATTCGCCAAAATTCCCAGCGTCGCCACCGTTCATGGGATGAGCAGCAAGTGGAGCTTCATTTTCGCCGACCACATGATCGGAGTGAGCCAAGGCGTTTGCGATCATGTCGTTTCCCAAGGCGTCCCAAGAGCGAAAACAACTGCCGTCTACAACGGTGTCGACGTCCCGTCCGGAGTAATGTCGATACAAGGGGCCCGAAAGGCTTTCAACCTTCCCGAACAAGCGACCATTTTCGGAACAGTCGCTCGACTCACCTCGATGAAGGGCATTGATACCGGCCTCGCAGCCTTCAAAATTCTCGCCGAGAAGGTCCCCGGTTCCCATTACGTCCTTGTTGGAAACGGTGACGGCGAACCCACCTATCGCCAATGGGCCTCAGATCACAATCTGCAGGATCGAGTCCACTTCCTCGGCTACCAGTCGAACGTCTTCAACCCCCTCGCCGCAATGGACCTCTTCCTGTTCCCCAGCCTCAAAGAGGCAATGGGAATCAGCGTGGTCGAAGCCCTTGCAATGGGTCTGCCTGTGGTCAGCACGAATGTTGGCGGTCTGCCCGAGGTGGTCACGCCAGAGGTTGGTTGCCTTGTCCCGCCAAATGATTATCAGGCGATGGCCGAGCAGGCCCTCATCGCTTTGGCGCAACCGAACCTGGGCCCCGCAGCAAGAGGCCGGGCCGAATCCCTCTTTAGTGTTGACGCGATGCGAAATGGGACACGAGATGTTTACCAAGCTCTTGTCAGGCGCTAGAAAGAGGCGCAATGTATAATCCGGCGGAATGTTGCCTCTAATCGCCTTCGGCTTGCTCGCTACAAACTTGCCTTCCTGGACCGATATCCGCACCGAGTTGGATAAGCCTTGGCCACAAAACCACGAGTTCCGAATCGTCTGCCACGGCCACAGCGTTCCGGCCGGCTACTTCGCCACTCCGACAGTGGATACATTCAACGCTTATCCCCACCTGTTCCATAAGCTTCTCAAAGATCGATTTCCCAAGGCCGTCATCAACGTTGTCGTAACAGCGATCGGTGGAGAAAACTCTGTCCAAGGTGAGAAGCGATTCGTCGAGGATGTGATGTCCCTGAAGCCTCGAGTGGTCACGATCGACTACGCGCTCAATGATCGAGGCGTCCCACTTGACCAGTGTAGAAAGGCATGGCAGTCAATGATCTCGACCGCGATCAAAGGGAACGTGAAAGTAATTCTGCTCACGCCGACTCCCGATACGACGGCGAAGATGCTGGATCCGAATGATCCGCTGACGGTGCGGGCCAATTTGATCCGCGAACTGGCTAAGAGTAACCAAGTGTCGCTGGCAGACTCCTACGCGGCCTTTACAGATCTCCAACAGACGGGCGAACAGCTTCAGCCCTACATGTCTCAGTCCAATCATCCAAATCGGAAGGGTCATGACATTGTTGCGAAAAAGCTAATTGATGTGTTCTTGGCCGACTGACCAATGCCCTTTGAATTTTGCAAGTGCTAAACTTACGTCATGAATCTTATTCTAATGCTCCTCGGAGCAGCCTTCGGAATTGGCGGGTTTGTCTGCGGGATCATCATTCTGATTGAAGCGTTCAAAGATGAGGTCTGGAAAGGCTTCGTTTGCCTCCTCTGCGGTTTCTACATGCTCTGGTATGCCTTCACTGACTTTGAGCACGACAACAAGTGGGGCGTTGTCCTCGGCTGGCTTTTTGGCAGTGTCATCGCGTCTGGTCTGTTTAACCTTATTCGCTAGGGTTCCGCAAAAAGATTACTGAACACTGGTATTTATTCCCAAATTCATATAAAGTGAATGTACGATGATTTTGTCAACGCTTGGGCTCGCAATAGCATCCGTTAGACCCGCCAACTTCGAGTGCGAATTGGTTTTAGTGTCGTCGCTCCGTGGTGTTGCCGAAATTGACGGAGGGATGACCTGGGCGCGCAGCCAGATCGATTCCGGCGTGAACGAGAAGTATCGAACAGATGACGCCGCGATGGCGGTCAGCAAGCAGGCCGTTAAAGAAGCGGCTTCCGCCTCTCCCAGCCTCATCGTCATTGATTCCGCCGGGCTGAAACTAAATCACTACAACTACAGAGCGCGCTGGTTCATCAACGTGCTCCAATCCGATGTTGAAACAACCTCTTTAGGGAGTGTTCGCCAAAGCCTTGCCTTGCAAGGGCAGCTAAACAAACCGGAGGAAGGCGGAGCTGGGGTCACTTTTGGAATACGGGTAGGGAAAAACACATCTGCGATCGGCACCCATCCGATTCCCAATGCAGCCTGGCCCACCTTGCAACTGGTGGGATTCAGTGATTTTGCGACAAGCGAAGAGAACGGTTTGAAGCATGACGCGGAACGAGTTCAATCCAAGCCAATCAGCTTGGTCATCTCCACCTTATCGGTTGCTGAGACCGCAGGGTTGCCAGCCGCCGCTGATCTCAAGGGTGGTCAAATATGCGTGTGCGCTTGGGGAACTCAAATCCCTGGTCGGCCTAATCTAATCGCCTTCCCTCCAACCGGCCGCGCTGTCCGCTATAAATTCGGTCACAAAGATGGTCAGTGGTTCGCGAAGTTGGTCAAAGCCTATTAGGCAAAACCTGGCATTTTGAGGCGGTGAGAACCTCGTTCGCAACACGGGCAAATCGTTTGGCGTAAGAACCAAAGGGTACACTTTAGCAATCTCGGCAGGCGAGTGCTAAAACCCTGCGCCCCTCTCTCAACCCGAAAGGGAAGATGAACGCCCGCCGAACACAAAGAAAACGACCATGGCAAACTTGAAACCACTCGGTGATAAAGTCGTCGTTGAGGTCCTCGACGCAGAAGAAAAGACTGCGTCGGGAATCTACCTCCCAGACAGCGCAAAGAAGAAGCCGCAGGAAGGAACCGTCGTCGCCACTGGCAACGGACGAGTCCTCGACAACGGCGAGCGCAACTCACTCAGCGTCAAAGTCGGCGATAAGGTGCTCTTTAGCAAGTACGGTGGAAACGAAGTTTCTATCGACGGTAAGGACTACACCATCCTCGACGAAGACCAAATCTACGCCGTTATTGGCTAACTCCCTTAAACTCTACTCTCATGGCTGATTACCGCAACCTCGACGTCTGGCAACAAGGTCGGACTCTCGTCACGACCACCTACCGCTTTACCGAAGTATTGCCCGATGCCGAAAAGGATCGGCTAACCCAGGAGATCATCCGAGCCTCCTACGACGTCCCTGCAACCATCGCGGTCGCCGCATGGCAGGACTCCGGCAACTACGCAGAAGCAGTCGCTTCTCTTAACCGCCTCGATACACTCGTGGCTCTTTGCGCCGATCTCGGCTACGTCGAAGAGTTCCACACGGCTGATATCAAAGAGCGCGTTCGAGAACTGAGCCTCAAGCTCGGATCTCTGAGCAAGCCGGCTCGTCAAGAGCGAAGCTTCGAAGATCGACCTCAGCGCGACTTCAATCGCGATGACCGACCACAGCGAAACTTTGACAGAGACGACCGCCCACCTCGCCGCGAGTTTAACCGCGACGATCGACCTCAGCGCGACTTCAATCGCGATGATCGACCTCAGCGCTCGTTCGACCGAGACGACCGCCCACCACGTCGTGACTACGGCGACGACCGACCTCCTCGTCGAGACGAGGGTGGCGACGATCGTCCACCACGCCGCGACGATGAAGGCGGACCTCCACGACGACCGTATGGTGGTGGTGGCGGCGGTGGCTTTCGACCGGGCGGTAGGCCCGGTGGTGGCGGACGCCCAGGCGGCGGAGGCGGCTTCGGTCGTCCCGGCGGCGGTGGCGGTGGATTCCGGCCCGGTGGTCGACCAGGTGGCGGTGGATTCCGTCCTGGCGGTGGCGGCGGCGGATTCCGTGGCCCACGAGATAGAGACTAATTAAGTGTTCAGCTTGCGGTTCACGGAGCCGCAAGCTCAACACAGCGATCTAAAACTGACAACTGTTACCTGATAACTGAGAACTGAAAATGGCAGCAAAGAACCTAGTATTCGACGAAAACGCACGACGAGCCCTTGAGCGAGGCGTCAACAAAGTCGCCGACGCAGTCAAGGTCACCCTCGGCCCTAAAGGTCGAAACGTCGTCCTCGACAAGAAGTGGGGAAGCCCAACGATTACCAAGGACGGCGTCACCGTCGCAAAGGAAATCGAACTCGAAGATCCCTACGAGAACATGGGAGCACAGCTTTGTAAAGAAGTAGCTTCCAAGACGAACGACGTCGCTGGTGACGGAACCACGACCGCAACTGTTCTTGCCCAAGCAATCGTCAACGAAGGGCTTCGATACGTTTCCGCTGGTGGAAACCCAATCGCAGTCAAGCGAGGCATCGACAAGGCCGTAGAGCAGGTTATCGCCACCATCAAGGCAACTGCGAAGCCAATCAAGGACAAGGAGCAAGTCGAGTTCGTCGCAACCATTGCTGGTAACGATTCCGAAGTTGGAAAGCACGTTGCAGAAGCTATGGACAAGGTCGGTAAGGACGGCGTCATCACGGTTGAAGAGTCCAAGGGTCGAGATACCCAGCTCGAAGTCGTTGAAGGAATGCAGTTCGACCGAGGCTACATCAGCCCATACTTCGTCACCGATCCAGAGCGCATGGAAGCCGTTCTTGAGAATCCAATCATCTTGATTCACGAGAAGAAGATCAGCGTTGCTGCAGACTTCCTTCCGTTCCTTGAGAAAGCCGCCGCAGCTCGACGACCAATCTTGGTCATCGCTGAGGACATCGAAGGCGACGCCCTGTCGACCATCGTTCTCAACAAGATCCGAGGCGTACTCCAGATCGCGGCAGTCAAGGCCCCAGGCTTTGGCGACCGACGAAAGGCAATGCTCGAAGACATCGCCGTTCTCACCAACGGAACCTTCATCAGCGAGGACCTCGGCGTCAAGCTCGAGAGCGTCCTGATCGAGCAACTTGGCACCGCCAAGAAGGTCGTCATCAGCAAGGAAGAGACTACGATCATCGAAGGCGCAGGTTCCAAGGAAGCTGTTCTTGGGCGAATCGACCTCATCAAGCGACAAATCGAATCCACCGACAGCAACTACGACCGCGAAAAGCTACAAGAGCGACTTGCTAAGCTCAGCGGCGGCGTTGCCGTCATCAAGGTCGGTGCGTCCACCGAAACTGAACTCAAAGAGAAGAAGCATCGCTACGAAGACGCTCTCTCGGCAACCCGCGCGGCTGTCGAAGAAGGCATCGTTCCTGGCGGCGGTTCAACTCTCCTCCGAGCGGCTGACAAGCTCAACACCGAAGGTATGACCACCGATGAAGCAACCGGAGTTGCTATCGTTAAGCGCGCCCTCGAAGAACCAATCCGACACATCTCCAAGAACGCTGGCCTCGAAGGTTCAGTAATCGTTGAGAAGGTTCGCGCAGCGGCTGACGGTTTCGGCCTCAACGCTGTTACTGGAGAGATTGTTGACATGGTTGCAGCTGGCATCGTTGACCCCGCAAAGGTCACCCGATCCACGATCACCAACGCAGCATCGATCGCAGCTCTCGTTCTCACCACCGAGACCCTCGTCGTCGACAAGCCTGAAAAGAAGGGCGGTGCCGGAGCAGGAATGCCTGGTATGGACGGCATGGGCGGAATGGACTACTAAGTCCAGAATCCCAAAAGTAAAGCGGCCCGAGCACTGTGCTCGGGCCGCTTTTTCATATCTGATAGACAGAGACCGGGAATCGTTGTCCCCTGGAATCCAACTAGCCGTCGTATTCCAGTTCGTGGAGGATGCGGAGGTTTTGACGCCAGCCTTCCTGGACCTTCACGTGGAGCTCAAGGAAGACCTTGTTACCGAGCATTTCTTCGAGATCGATTCGAGCTTCGGTTCCGATCTGCTTGATGAAGGCGCCAGCCTTTCCGAGCATGATTGGGCGCTGGGAAGTTTTGTCGACAATGATGGTCGCCGCGATGCGGGTGAGAGCACCGTCCTCTTCCCATGATTCGACGACGACGGCCGTTGCGTGGGGGATCTCCTGCCGGGTTTTGAGCAGGATCTTTTCACGAACGTACTCGGCGGCGAGGAATCGGGCTGATTGGTCGGTGAACTCGTCCTCAGGATAGAAGGGAGCTCTTTCTGGGAGGTGGGAGAGGATGATCTCGATGAGCTTTTCGACGTTCTCACCTTTGGTGGCGATGGTCATCATGTACTCTTCGGTGCCGAAGAGCTCAGTGTATTCCTCAACGTGGCGGACGACGTGTTCGGCCTTGAGGTGATCCATCTTATTCAGACAGAGCACGACGGGAACGCCCTTGTTGGTTTTGACGAGCTTAGCGATGGATTGCTCGATTTCATCGGGTCGTGACGCAGAATCAACGACGACGAGGATGACATCGATGCCATCGATGGCACCTCGGGCTTGCTCAACCATTGCTCGCTGGAGTCGATTGATCGGTTCGTGAATTCCTGGGGTGTCAATGAACGCGATTTGGTAATCGGGCTTTGTGACGATTCCCATCACTCGGCGGCGGGTTGTTTGAGGTTTGCTACTGACAATGCTGACTTTGTGACCCGTGATCAGGTTGATCAGGGTGCTTTTGCCAACATTGGGCTTTCCAACAACTGCGACTTGTCCGAACTTGTGGGCCATGGCTTAGTCTCTCCTCCGGAAGAGGATGTCGAGTTCGACGCCGTTCCCTTCTTCCTTGAGCTTCTCTTCGCCAGTTGGATCGAAGTCGACCTGTTCGGCGAGGGTGAGCTTTCGTTCACGTCGGTTTCGTCCTTGGCGTCGTCGACCTGTTGAGGTTTGAATAGCGCCTGGCGCGAGGGATGCGTCCTCTTGGTAGTCGTCATCGTGGCTCTGGAGGTACCAGTCATCGATTCCAACGTCGTCGGAGGAATCACTGCCGTTGGACCACTCGTCGAGTCGCATGATCGGGACTTCGAAGGTGCTGACGTCGATTCGGACGTTCGACTCTCGCTCTGGCAGTTCAGCCATGTGCAGGAGCTGACGTGGATCGGCTTCCAGAATTCGGCGGACTTCGTCAGTTGGACCGATGAGGAAGTTCATCGTCGTTCCGTCGGCGGCAGTGAAGCGGAGTGAGTTTGAGTCAACGACCGCCCATTCGCCGGTTTGGAGGTTGTAGGCGCTCCACTTCCCGGGGAGGGTGATGGTGCGTTGACCGTCGCCGCAACAGTGAACCGTAAGGAACGGTGCGCGAACGTGGACAACGTCATCCGAGAAGCTATATACGTGGGCTCCCGCCTTTTGGGCGAGTGCTCGGATGAGAGCTGGATTGCAGACGGGTTCTCCTAGGAAGACGCTGGTCCACTTTGCCCCGGTTTCATCACCGACGTTTTCGCGAACGACCAGACTCGGGAGTCCGGTCTGGACGTATTCACCGAGGACTGAACCATCTTCGGGAATCGCGAAGTAGGTTGGCTCGACGACCGTGTCGGTGGAGATTGACGCCTGAGGGAACGCTTGTGCGATCGGATTTCGTCGGTCAAGAATCTGGGTTCCTGCTTTGCTAAAGATCGGCTGCGGCTTGATCGCGATTCCGGTGACTTCTCTTGCTCGTTCGAGGGTCTCTCGGCCGGAGTCGAATACACCGGCGGTGTAGAACCAAGCGAGGAGTTTTCCGTCGCGATGGAGTCGTTGCTTGATCGCTGACCTGAGATCAGATCGGATATCCCAGGCATTCAGGAAGAGATAGACCTTACACTCGGGGAATTTCTCTCGGTGAGTGAGGTCGCTGAGGAGGTAGAAGCCAACGCTTACACCCGCACGCAAGACTGATTCTCGGACTGAGCGAACCAGATTGGTGAACGGCTTGGTGCCCATGAGGTAGCCCATGGTTCGCTCGTCAATGAAGACGGCGACGTCTGGGTTCGAGGGGTTTGCTGCCATCGCTCGGATGAGCGTTTGGCGCAATGTCTTGGCTCGGAGCCAGACTGAGTTGGTGGTGAGCCAACCGTTACCCCATTGGTCGCTCCAGTTGATTCCCGTGCCGTGTGAGAGTGCCGCGCCGAGGCCACGCAGGTGAACGCTCTCAAGCGCTTGCGGCGTTCGCATGACGGGGTTCTGGGTGTCGGGTTCGGGGCGGTTCGCAAGCGAAGTCTTGAAGTCTTCGAGTGAGACGGCGAGCTTCCCGTTGAGGACGACTGAGTCAATCGGCAGCGTGAAGCTGGCGACTCCACCTGGAGTACGGTCTCGGTAAGACGGGGCGGCGGCGACGAAATCGATTTCCGGAGTCCTAAGGATCTTGCCGAGTGCGAGCTGGCCGCTTGTCGGATAGGTGTTCTCAAGGGACAGGCCGTAGCGGACACCGACGAGGAACTGCCCACCGGACGCTTCCTTTATTGCGTACGAGAGATCCGCGATTCGGTGAACCGTAATGTCGCTCAGGAAGAGGTTATAGTCAACAATGGCGCGCTCACGTCGGTCAGAGCGGATAAGGCGCTGGTCTTTAAGCCCGTCATTTTGGAAGTCGGGAATGCGGATGGTTTCGAACGAGGCCGATCCATCGAACCACGAGGCACGGAGGAGAACTTCGTCACCCTGGTATCGCTCGCGGACCCATTCGCGGAACTTCCGCTTACTTGCCAACGAGATATCGAAGCCCTGACTTTCTGGGATGAGCCAGTTGTCGCGATCGATTTCGATTCCGAGGAAGTTGCTCGCAATTCCGCCGTTCTGAACAGTGGCGACAAGGTTTCGGAGCAGAGTCTCGATGTTCTTCCAGTATTTATCGTCGCTGAGGCTTGGCTCAGAAAGATCGTTCTTGCGATCTCGGTAGACGCCCTCTGGGTAGTCCAACTCCCAGCCCTTGGAGGCCGAGAGGTTGAGATGGATCATCACCTGAGCATTGCGCGAGATCGAGACAATCTTCTTAGTGATGTCGATGACTTGGTTTGCGATCGCGTTGAAGTGGTGCTCGTCGCAAACGGCATCGAATCCGAGTGCGAAGACTTCGAGACCTGCTTCGGCAGCTTGGCGAACTTCGTCAAGAATGGTCTCAGTTCGCGAGGCGTCCTGAGGCTGGGCATAGAACCAGAAGTTTGGATACACCTTGTGGTCTCGCACGAGGGTGGGCAGACCTTCTCGGACGACGACCTGAGGAGCGTCGGTGGGCGTGTCAATCAGAGCTCGCGGAGGAAGGATCGTCTTTTCGGGTTTTGGCTTCGGTTCTTGCTTAGGGGCCGGTTCGCGCTCGCTGATCCTGGTTCGGGGCTTCTGAACTGGGGCGGCCTCTGGTGCATCGCTAACCGCTCGCATCTTGACGACGAGGTCGTCGAACTCGATGACCTCGGTTGGTTCGAATTCTACGAGAGCTCGAGAAGGCTCGGAACCCTCACGATCACGGCCTTCGGATCGTTCTCGATTTCCGGCTTGTTTAGCAGGCGCATCGGATTGTTCCTGGGCACTCTCACGTGGCTGTCGCTCAGGGCGATCTTGTCTCTCTGACCGATCTTGTCGTTCTGGTCGCTCGCGTCGGGTTCGCTCTTGACGAGGCTCAGGTCGTTCTGGCGCAGATTCTCTGGCACGGAAGACGGGGATTGGAAGCTCTTCATCCCAAACTTCAGGCTCCGACGAGCGCTTGGGGGCGGGTTTCCGTGTCTGTACGGGTGCGGCTTCGACGGCTTTGACCTGCGTTGTTGGAGCAGGGGTTTCGCTGACCGTTGGAACTGCTCGGCGTGGTCGGAAGGCAAGAGAGACGTCCTCGTTAATGAGTGACTGCAGCTCTTCAGCAATGTCGCTCGTGGCCTCGGCATGCTCTTCGACGAGTGCAGCGAGGGAGACTTCGGTTTTTGGCTTACCGAGCTTCTTACGAACTGGCGCAACTTCGACTTTCTGTCGAATCTCGGGCAGGGCTTCGACAACCTTGGTCTCGGTGACCTTTGGTTCGGCTGTCGCCTTTGGGGTGGCAGCCTTGGTTGTTCGCTTTTTCAGGGTCTTGGGTGCGCTTGGCGCGACCGGAGTGGCTTCAGAAATCTGTTCGGCAGGAGTGGTTTTCTTCCGTGGCATGTTGTTGCTCTGTAAGGTTGCAGACCCAATCCAGTAGGTCTGAGGGAGTTGTAAAGACGTAGTCCGGAGTTTCGGCGAGAAGGTCTTCCTTCTTGCCTGCTCCATAGAGGACAGCACCGCTGAGGAGACCAGCTCCTCGGGCGCAACGAAGATCAAAAACTGAATCGCCGATCATAACGGCGTTTTCGGCTCCAATACCGAGTCGCTCGAGTGCGAGCAATGCGGGGTCAGGGCTTGGTTTTGGGTTGACGACATCAGACGCACTGACGGCAGTTTCTGCCCAGCTCCATCCTCGAAAGTGTTGAGAGAGAATTTCTACTTCCACTGCGTTTCTGCTCGTGACGAGCGCGGTTCTGAGGCCGGCCTTGCGAGCTTGGATTAGTGCGTCGATCGCTTCCGGAAATTCGGTTTCTAGATGCTGGTGGACGCCGTATCGCGTGATGGTGTAGTCGCACAGCTCGCTCAATTCTTCGTCATTCGGGTTAAGTCCGAACAGCTTCATCTGAGCAATGAGCGGGGTGCCAATCAAGGCATTGATTTCTGCCTCGGAGGGCCTGCTCCCTGTGTATTTCTCGTAAGTGTCACCGAGTCCTGCGACGATCATCGCAATGGAATCGACGAGTGTGCCATCAACATCGAACAGAATCGCCCGGATTTGCGGATTCTCAGAGATTCCTGGCACGGTTAAGTATGGCTGATTTGAACCTAAGATTGCACCCTAAAGAAGTGTGAATTCAAGCCGAACATCCCATTGTATGGACGCAGGATTGCTATTAGCGGGCGTCTCTGCGGTGGTTAAGCCACCCGGAGCACCACCCGGAAAAGAGATCGAGACCCCGCCGGCGGAGGCTCGGAACGACTTTAAAGACGTTCTGAAGCAAGCCGAAGGGAAGTCTTCAGGAGAAGTTACGGAATCTGAGCCGAATGCTCAACCGGAAAAACTGGACTCCACTGAAGACAAGCCGAAGCGCTCAGATTGGGTTGCATTGTTGGGACCTCCTGTCTTGCCACCAGTCTTGGTTACGGTGTCGAGCGAACTTACAAAGCTCACCGCTCCCACGGCGGTTGTTACTGCTCCGCAGGAACTCAAGATTAAATCTGCGGCCATTCTGCCCGAATTCGCTTCGGCAGGTGCAACTCAACCGTTGGCTGAACTAGTTAACGCTCCAGTCTTGAACCTTGGGATTTCTGAGCAAGCTCAAGCGGTCATCAACGTGGTCGATGTCAAGGCTTCGCAAATCGGAACATCAGTTGCTCCGGAAGCGAAGCGAGATATTCCAGTGTTGGCTAAGCCACAGCAATCAGAGGCAAACGCTCCGGTTGCAACGCCCACAGTCACTGAGGCAGGAACTCAGTTCGAAATGCCTGACGTCGCTGCAACTGCTCAGGTTGCCCCTCAAGCTGAAGTCACCGCCACCAAAGTTCCCGTTCCAGCCAAGCCTGCAACTAGCGAACCAAGTGAAATCCAAGCGGTTGGTTTGACAGTTGAGTCAGAAGAACAATCCGAGGACACAGCCGATACTAACCAAGATTCAGCTTCCGGATTTTCTGGACAGAACGGAAATGCCCCTGCTGAAGTCAAAGTTGTTTCTTCGAAGACGGTCGAACAGGTTGAGCAGTCAACCGGAATGACAGCGGCCGAGCGAAAGGCGGTTGTCCATCAATTGACTCGAAAGATCGAGGCTTTGGCCGTGAACAGCGTCCGCAATGAAGTGACCGTCCGAATGGAACCCGCCGAACTAGGAACCGTTTTGGTTCAGGTCAGTCGTGGGATCGGTGAAATGACAGCTTCGCTTTCTGCTTCTGACGAGAAGTTGCAAAACACCTTGCATGAGGCGCGCAACGAACTCGCGGCAGCTTTGACGGCAAAGACGAATTCGGTAGTTAAAGTCGAGGTAATTTCGGCAGATTCAACTCCGATGGCAAACTCGTCCGATGCTCACAAGCAGTCGGGATCTCAGCAACAATCTCGCCAAGAGGCATTGACCAAGTTTTACGAACAGAAGGCGCCAGTTATGGAAAAGGCTGCTGCCAAGGTAACGCGAATCAAGATCGGAATGATCGATCTGGAGAGCTGAAATGAATACCACACTAATCAACAACTCAATCAAACTAGGGTCGTCACAATCGACGGCAACTAAGAAGAGTCAATCTGAGCTTAACACGCAAGATTTCCTTCAACTACTATCCGTACAGTTGGCAAACCAAAACCCTTTAGAGCCGATGAAGGACTCTGAATACTATGCCCAGATTGCGCAGCTTGGGACCACCCAAGGCATTGACCGATTGAACAAGCAGGCGGACGTTCAGCAGGCCCAGTCCCTGATGGGCAAAACCGTCACTGCGACCCGGCCAGGATCGGCAATCGACCCGACCGTCACGCCCACCGTAACCGGAACCGTGACCCGCATGGTCTCGAAGGATGGTCAGTACAAGATTGCGGTTCAAGAGGCTAATGGAAACGTTGTGGAAGTCGGTTTGAGCGCGATTCAATCCGTCGAGCCAACGCAAAATCTTGCGGACTACGCCAACCTGGTGGGCAAGCAAGTGACGGCGTTTGACCCCAATGGATCGACTCTTTCGGGTGAAGTCTCAGGTTTGACCCGGGCGAGCGGTAAGATTCAGATTCAGGTTAAAAAGTCGGACGGAACGACGGCGAACGTCAGCCCATCCGATCTCATCAAGGTTGGTTAAGGATGTCCATGGATCGGATACAGAACGCGCGAATTTCGGAGCTGGTTGCAAATCAGCCTACGGCTCCGGTTGCTCCGTCGCAACAGGGACGAGTCGGTGAGTTTGCCGATTTACTCCAGGACCGCCTCAAGCTGAGCGGGCACGCTCAAACTCGTTTGCAGAGCCGGAACATCGAGCTCGACAAAGATGCTTGGGATCGTGTTATGAGCGGAGTTGAAAAAGCTGCTCTTAAAGGAGCAAAGGAATCGCTGGTTATGGTCGATGATGTCGCACTTGTCGTGAGTATCAAAAACAAGACGGTCATCACAGCTGTCGATAAAAGCTCGTTGAAAGACAACGTGTTTACTAATATTGATAGTGCAATTGTTGTTTAGGTCTAAAGGAATTCCAAAACAGACCAAAGATTAAATCAAGTGATATTGGCCGGACTCTGGTTCTAAACCCCAAAGAGGCCAATGCTAAGCCAGAAGTGCGAAGCAAATCACAAAAGGGAAATTAGAACGGATGCTACAAGCCATGCTCTCGGGTGTTGCCTCAATCAAGGCTCACCAATCTCGAATGAACGTTATCGGCAACAACCTTGCCAATACATCGACCACGGCATACAAGGGTCAGCGAGTCAACTTCGCCGACATGATGTCGCAGACCACCCAAGGTGCGACTGGACCAACCTCTACACGCGGCGGTAGTAACCCAACCCAATATGGTCTCGGTGTCTATGTCGGTGGTACCGATGTAAACTTTGAGCAGGGTGGTCTGAGCCAGACCAACCGCCCAACTGATTTGGCAATCCAAGGAAACGGATTCTTCGTTACCTCTAATTCAACACGGATGGCTTTCACCCGTGATGGCAGTTTTGATCTCGATAGCAGCGGTGTTTTGACTCACCAGGCGACTGGTGAGCGAGTCATGGGCTGGACAGCAGATATCAACGGTCTGGTCGACTCATCGACTCCGTTGACGTCAGCCAGCACGATAGCAATTCCGGTTGGGAATATGAGCACAGTCAAGGTAACTGACACGGCTTCGTTTAGTGGCAATTTGAATCCGACTTCGCTTCCGACGGATGTAGTCATCACTAAGATGCGGGTTTATGACAGTCTGGGCGGAGCACACGACATCAGCCTGAAGGTCTTCAACCGACAGGGTCCAGCTGCAGGCACTCCTCCTGCGGGTGCTCTTTCGAGCTGGGACTGGGAAATGTATGAAGGTGATCCCGCAACGGGGACCTTGCTCGGTGGGAGTACGAGCGCCGGCAATGAGCGACTTTACTTCGACGCTAACGGAGCACGAGTCACCTCCCTCGCCTCCGGAGTGAACAACAAGATTACGGTTGCTGCTCCAACCCCAGGTGTCTACCCTCCATTTACAATTGATGTTAAGTTCCCGAACATCTCACAACTTGTCTCCAAAAGCCAGGTGAACGGAATCGACCAAAACGGTTTTCCATCTGGAACCCTTGACAACTACTCAATTTCGAAAGATGGTGTCATCACCGGAATCTTCTCGAACGGATTGACCCGGTCGCTCGGTCAGATTGGCATGGCCAAGTTCTCCAACCCAGAGGGCATGAGCCGCGAAGGTGGCAACCTGTTCATTCAGTCCAACAACTCGGGAACCGCACTTATCGGAACCGCAAATGATTCGGGCATGGGCACGATCAATGCTGGCTATCTTGAGCAGGCAAACGTTGACATGAGCGGTGAAATGACCGACCTGATCGTCACTCAGCGTGGCTTCCAGGCAAACACCAAAATCGTCACCACAGTTGATGAGATGCTCCAAGAGCTGATCAACATCAAGCGATAAGCTAATTAGTCTCTAGCGACGCAATCTAAAACCCGATAAAGAAAGCCGCCAGCCTAATCAGGCTGGCGGCTTTTTCTTTTGGAGGCTGATTACAGACCTTCGAAGAAGTCGTTGCCTTTGTCATCCACGACGATGAACGCAGGGAAGTTGACGACCTCAATCTTGCGGATCGCTTCCATGCCCAGGTCGTCGAAGTCGAGCACCTCGACACTGGTGATATTGTTCTGAGCCAAGATTGCGGCTGGGCCACCAATCGAGCCGAGATAGAAGCCGCCGTGCTTCTTACACGCCTCGGTGACCGCTTTGGAGCGGTTTCCTTTGGCGAGCATCACCATCGAGCCGCCATGAGACTGGAAGAGGTCCACAAACGCGTCCATTCGTCCAGCGGTGGTGGGACCGAAGGAGCCGGTTGCCATTCCTGGAGGTGTTTTCGCGGGACCGGCATAGTAGACGGGGAAATCCTTGAAGTAGGCAGGCATCTCTTCGCCGCGCTCCAGCATCTCTCGGATCCGCGCGTGGGCAGAGTCTCGGGCGACGATAATTGGTCCGGTGAGGCTGACGCGGGTTTTGACTGGAAACTTGGATAGGATCTCCCGGATTCGCTCCATGCCAAGCGTTAGGTCAATTTGGACGGGAGGGGCGAGTTTGGGCTGCTCGGCGGGCAGGAACTGAGCGGGGTTGTGCTCAAGTTGCTCGATGAAGATTCCGTCTCGGGTGATTTTGCCCTTGATGTTGCGATCGGCTGAACAGCTAACTCCGATTCCGATGGGCATCGAAGCAGCGTGGCGAGGCATCCGGAGGACACGAACGTCGTGGGCGAACATCTTTCCACCAAATTGAGCACCGATCCCGCTCTCTTGAGCGATTTTGAGGATTCGGGCTTCCCATTCGGCGTCTCGGAAGGCTCGACCACCCTCAGATCCAGTTGTAGGGAGGTGGTCGTAGTAGCCCGCGGAGAGGAGTTTGAGTGACTTCATGACCGTCTCAGCGGAGGTTCCGCCAAGAACGATGGCAAGGTGGTAAGGCGGGCAGGCTGAGGTTCCGATATCCTTAAGCTTCTCACGAACGAAGTTGGTTAAATCGCGTTCGTTGAGGACCGCCGGCGTGGCTTGGTACAAGTACATCTTGTTTGCGCTGCCTCCGCCTTTGGCGACGAAGAGGAACTTGAACTCATCGCCGGTGGCGCTCATGATGTCGACCTGAGCGGGAAGGTTGTTGCGCGTGTTTTGCTCTTTGAAGATGCCAAGGGGAGCGATTTGGCTGTAGCGCAGGTTTTTCTCGGCGTATGTTTCGTAGATGCCTTGCGAAAGCGCCTCATCCTCGTCAAAGTCGGTCAGGACGAACTGGCCTTTTTTGCCAAACGCAATTGCGGTTCCAGTGTCCTGGCACGAGGGAAGCTGCCCAGCGGCGGAAACGACAGCGTTTTGCAGGTGGGTGTAAATGACAAAGCGATCATTATCACTCGCTTCTGGGTCGTCTAGTTCAGCCGCGAGTTGCTGGAGATGAGCGCGGCGGAAGTAGAAGTTGATTTCGGAGAAGGCTTCCTTTGCGAGCGCAGTGAGTGCCTCTTTGGAGACGCGCAGGTATTCCTTACCGTCGAGCGAGACGGTTGACACACCGCTTTTGGAGAGGAGGCGATATTCGGTTGTGTCTTCTCCGTTTTGAAACGTTGGTTCGTATTGAAAGCTCATCTCTTACACCAGTCGGTACTTCTTGATAATGTCAATCGCGACATCACGGTCGTGCCAGTTTCTTACTTCTACGAATTTATCTTCGAGGTCTTTGTACACCCGGAAGAAGTGGCTGATTTCTTTGAGCGTATGGTCGTTCAGCTCCTTGATCGAGCGGCGGTATCCGTAGCGCGGGTCTTTGTTTGCAACGCAAAGAATCTTTTCGTCCGGTCCTTTGTCGTCGGTCATTTCTAGAACGCCGATTGGAGTCGCTTCGATGATGCAACCAGGGAAGGTGGGGTGAGAGACCAGGACGAGCACGTCGATAGGGTCTCCGTCGATGTAATGGGTCTGCGGGATGTAGCCGTAATCGAACGGATAGAACAAGGGCGAGTAGAGAACTCGGTCGAGCTTGATTAGGCCCGTTTTAGCATCGACTTCGTACTTGTTCGTGCTTCCTCTAGGGATCTCGATGACAACATTGACGGAATCAGGAGCGTTCTCCCCGATCGTTGCGTGAAGGAGCGACATTGGTGAAACAAGTTTACTTGTTCTCGGTGAGCCGCTAGTTCTTTAGCGGCTTACCAGTTTCGAGCATGTGGGCGATCCGAGCTTTGGTTTCCGGTCGCTGGCACAGGATCAAGAATCGCTCTCGCTCAAGTCGGACGCAGTCTTCGTAGGATGTTGACTTGACCATACAGTGCTTGAGCTGCTCGCCGATGAGGACGTCGTAGGCGGTGAGACCGTCGGTTTCCTTAAGCTTTTCGTCGACCATTCCCGCCGTGAACGGGGGCATTTGTCTCCATTCGGGAGCGGCGACGGGCTCGACGACCTTTGCCATCTCGCGGGCTCGCGTGATGAGCATGTCCGGGTGGAAGATGACTTTGTCTTGACTGCGCAAGAAGCCATTTTGTCGAGCTTCGACGGCGTTAGATGCTACATAGCCAGACGTCATTTGGGCTATTGTGTCGCGCATCATCTGGGGTCCATCCTGGCAACGTTGGCGCATCATCGTGACTCCGCGGCCGCCGGGGATGAGGCCGACTTTTGCTTCTGGGAGGCCGATTTGCGCATCGGAGAGCGCGATCAGTTGTGGGCAGCTAAGTGCGAGCTCAAGACCGCCACCAAGAGCGTAACCATGAAGCGCTGCGACGACTCTTCGAGTCGCCAGCTTTTCTCCGAGGGATTGGAGACGCTCAAGCGCGTTTTCTATTGCGAGCCAATCTTCTCGCTCGATCGCATCAAGGAAGAACTTGAGGTCGAAGCCGACTGAGAAGGCACGAGTCGATGAAGCAAGCACGTACCGGCCCTCAGGGTTGATATCAAGGAACGCGTGAAGGTCTTCGACGCCCTGCGGCGGTACGGAGCCCATCTTGGTACGCAGTTCAATTGATTGAACGCCCTCGCCGAGCTCCCGAACGTCCACGAGGCCATGGGAAGCAACGATGGGATAATCCGCAAGACTGCGGAATTCAGGCTCTTTGACGATGAGGAAATGGTCAGTCTCATCCGGCTTAAGTTGGCCGGCGGCAGAGTAATACTGCTTACTGGTGCCGAGGACGTTTGCGGCGCCGATCATGTCGATCATCTCGAATGGTCCCGCTTCCCAGCCGAATCCCCATTGCATGACGCGGTCGAAGCCCTGGATAGAGTGGCAGATGGACCCTTTCAGGTAGTCGGCGTAACGCAGAGCGGGGAGCAGATACAGCCGCATAAACTCGCCGACTTCATCCTTGGCGGCGAGCCCGAGCTTGAGGCGCTCGGCAAGGGGATTGCGAAGGTTGTCCGTTACCGTCGGAAGATTCGGCTCAATGCGTTGTCGGTAGGCGTGGGTGATGAGATCAAACGTCAGGTAGTCGCGGCCGATCTTGTCATAGAAGCCCTTTCCGGCCTTATCGCCGATATTGCCCTGGGAGAGCAGGTAATCGACCGACTTCGGATTCACCAAAGTGCCGATGTAGGGATCCTCGGGGCACCTAGCCATCTGGTTACGGGCAATATCCTCCATGATATCGAGCCCGACGATGTCGTTGAGGCGGAACGAGCCGGAGCGCGGGCGACCAAGAAAGGGTCCAGTGATCAAATCAACTTGCTCGGGTGAGAGTTGGAGTTTTTCGGCGATATGGGTCGCCTGGTACATCGACCACATTCCGTAGCGGTTCGCGATGAAGCCCGGGGTGTCGAGAGCGGGGACGACACGGCGAGCAACCCGTTGCTCGAGGAACTCGAGAACTGCGGCACTGTCTTCGTCCGAGTTAAAGCCGGATTCGATCAGCTCGAGGAGCTTGAGGTAGCGCGGCGGGTTGAAGAAGTGCGTGCCGAAGAATCGCCTTTTAAACGAATCGGATCGGTCTTTCACAAGGAGCGAGATTTCGAGTCCACTTGTATTGGTCGACAAAAGCGCGTCCTCGTCAACCAGTGCTTCGAGTTTCTCGTACAGCGATCGCTTGGCGTCGAGCTTCTCCACAATCGCTTCGCAAACCCAGTCGGCGCCTTTGACCCAGTCAAGGTTTTCTTCAATGGACCCAAGCCGGATCTTGTCTGCGGTGCCTTTCACAAAGAAGTGAGGCGGCTTGGCAGACTTCGCCCGATCGAAGCAAGCGTGCACCGAATGGGTCGTTAGGTCTAACAAAGTTACGTTAAAACCAATATTTGCGAGGTGCGCGGCAATGCCAGACCCCATGGTTCCTGCGCCAATAACGCATACTGTATTACCTGTCTTCAACCGATTCGCCAGTGAACCCACAATACTGCTAAGGATACCGACCAAGAAAGGTTCCTGGCTTCCCTTCATTGACAGGCAAAAATGCCGAAGCTATAATTGGCATACAACCAAACACACATGATGAAAACTACCGAGGTGAATACCCATCGCAGGATTTAGGGGACGTCGTCCCGTCCGCCCAGAGCCAGGCCCAGATATCAATGGCCGGCTTCTGAAGCACCGTGAGCTACGAATTGTGGGCTCTGAAGGTGAACAATTAGGTGTCATGACGACTCGTGACGCCCTTGACCAAGCGAGAAGCCAAGGCCTTGACCTGATTATGGTTGCGCCTCACGCTCAGCCTCCGGTCGCAAAAATTGCCGATTACGGCAAGCACAAATACCTTGAGGGCAAACTTGGAAAGGATAAAAAGCCCAAAGGCCAGGAATTAAAGGGTATAAAGATAAGTCCGCGTATCGCAGAAAACGACATGGCGCACTTGTCTCGGAACGCTATCAAGTTCCTTGAACACGGCGACAAAGTCAAAGTCACCTGCATGTTTCGACAGCGAGAGCTTGCTCACCCTGAGAACGGGTTGAAGCGACTCGAGCATTTTGCCGAAATGGTGAGCGAAGTGGGAACGGTCGAAAGACCACCGAATTTGGATGGACGCCAGATGATCATGGTGTTGATGCCAAAGCCGGGAGTGAAGAAGAAAGATGCCAAAGATCAGGACAAACAAGTCGGCAGCGAAGAGGTTCAAGATCACCGGAACGGGGAAGATCACTCGACGCAAGAGCCACAATAACCACCAGTTCCTGCACAAGCGCAATAGCACCAAGCGTGCTCTTGAAGGCGAGCCGGTACTGTTCCGAGGCGAGACAAAGCGCGTTAAGCGACTTCTCGTTCTGTAGTTTTAACGTCCCGCATGCGGGACCCCGACCCCTTACCGCTACCGCTCATGATAGAGTTGGGACCCGGTGGAAAGATACTAAACAGGAGATAAAGAATGGCAAGAATTAAACGTGGCCTTATGCGCCACAAACGCCACAAGAAGATCATTGGCAAGGCCAAGGGTTACTTCGGGCGTAAGAAGAACGTTTTCCGACGTGCTAACGAGCAGGTCATGAAGTCGGGGCAGTACGCGTTCCGAGACCGACGAGCCAAGAAGCGCGATTTCCGACGCCTTTGGATCGTTCGTATCACCGCTGCTTGCTCGCACTGCGGAATCAAGTACAGCCAGCTGATCCACGGACTCAACACCCAAGGTATTCAGCTCAACCGAAAGATGCTTTCTGAGCTCGCAATCGCCGACATGTCCGCATTCAAGGCAGTCGTCGAATCCGCTCGAAAGGGTCTGTAAGACAAGTCTTAGGTACAGGGAGGTCCCAAGTTCAGTTGAACTTGGGACCTCTTTTTATGTTGAGTTGGCTTAGGTAACATCCGTAATCATGGAAGCGACGCCTAGCTACTCGTTGAACGACTTCATTCTTGCCACCGGAGAGAAAGACAATCCCGGGCACGACTTTGAGCTCGAGTCTCCGAAACTGCTTGAAATCAATCTAGCAGGGCGAGTATGGACAAAGTTGGGTTCCATGATTGCCTATCGCGGCAACGTCAAGTTTTCGCGAGAAGGAGTGCTAGAAGGCGGGCTTGGAAAGGCGTTCATGAAGGCTTTGAGCGGTGAGATGTCACCTCTTACCAAAGTGGAAGGCAATGGCATTGTCTATGTCGCAGATGCTGGGAAGGAGGTCTCGATTATTCAGCTCGACGGGTCGGCATTGAACGTAAGTGGAAATGATCTCTTAGCGTTTCAGGACACAGTGAGCTATGAAGTGACAATGCATCGAAAGGTATCGGGGATGCTCTCCGGCGGCTTGTTTTCGGTGAAGTTGCAAGGGAAGGGAATGGTGGCGATCACCACGCACGGTCGCCCA
The DNA here is from genome assembly GCA_903927345.1 of uncultured Armatimonadota bacterium. Classification (GTDB taxonomy): domain Bacteria; phylum Armatimonadota; class Fimbriimonadia; order Fimbriimonadales; family Fimbriimonadaceae; genus Fimbriimonas. Next base: position 120,532 of record CAIYMO010000033.1, read on the forward strand.
TTGACCCTAAAGGTCACAGGGCAGGATCCGGTGATTACTGATCCGAACGCAACAGTCGCTTGGTCGGGAAATTTGGTTCCGGAGCTGAAAACCGATATCAACTTCAAGTCGCTGATGGGTCGCGGGGGCGGGGAGACGTTCCAGATGGTGTTTCGTGGCGAGGGGTTTGTTGTGGTACAGCCGTTCGAGGAAGTGCCGGTAGTTGCTTCGGCTTCGTAGCTGATCGCCCTGGACCGACTTGGTTCAGGGCGATTTTGTTTTTGTCTTTGGAATGAAAAGATAGGCGCGGCCTTTGTTCTGAGCGACGAAAGCGCCCGTCTTTGAGATCCAGCGTCGTCCTGACCTGTAGGGGCCACCTGAGTTAGGGCTTGGTACGCTCCAATCGGTTCCAAGATCCTTGGTCCATTGCGTCAACGCATAAAGCTTGCCGTCTTTTCTGAGATACAAATCTCCTCCATAGGCGCTCTTTCCGCACTGCATCAACATCGAGTTTGCGTCCGCAGTAGCAAGTACCTTTCCAGACTGGGTTCTAGCCGGAAGTGCAATTGGTTCCAGCTTTCCATCGACTAGGAAGTGAGGCCAGTATTGTAAGTCTTGGGGTGAGCTGCGATGAACGACCAAGGCGTCGTCAAGCGTGACTTGAGGGTCTGCATAATTTGGTCTGAATTCAGAAGGCATCGGAACGACGGCATATGCCTCCCCCTTTGATCGATAGATAATCGTTCGGCTGCCTCTCCGGTCATTATAGAGAGAGTCGTTCTCCAGGTTCGAGCCGTACAGAGTGCCGGAGGCTGAGATTTGGAGATTATCGGGGTACGGATTTCGTGTGGTCGAATTGAATATCCCCACGATGCGGGCCGCCGCGATCAATGGGCTCTCGTCTGCGGGTTCCATCTTGCCAACTAGGCTGACATCTCCCTGGTCAGTTACCAGATGAGTCCGATAGTAGCTTGAGAAGCAGAAACTCCTCCCTGCTGCAAAGACCTCATCGTTGGAAAAAGGAGTCCCTTCAGGTGAGAGATATGGCTCCTTAAGCGCCAAAGGTTTTCCATCGATTTGGACGTGATTGTCCATCAGTTGTACGACCCGCCCGTCCGCAAAGATGGCAGAGGGACGGTAGGCCAATCCCTTTGTGCTTCCCTTTGGCGCTCTCAAAAAAATGGCGTCCGGAGTGTCCCCGATTCGAGCCTTCGGTGAGACCACCTTTGCGTAGAGCAACGTTCCGTCGTCGGAGAATCCGATGGCGCTGGCGATTCCCAGATCAATACGCTCGAATTCTAGGTCGTTTGACAACTCCTGGTAAGGGCCAGACATGAGCTGGGGGTACTCCTTCCGAATCATCGCTCTCTGATTTTTGATGTGCTCATCGGTCGGAGTCGTGTTGCGATGATAGCGATACACGAGAGCAGAGGCGTAGAGACAGAGGAGTCCTTTGCCGAATGTTGCAAAGGTAATCTGTCGTTTAGGTCCAGAAGTCATGCCACCCTCCGTCATGAACTTCCAGTATGTCCAACGTGGTTTCTGAATGAGAAGCTTTCTGTCGCAGTAAACTCGTAGAACGACTCAACGAAGAGGAAATCATGCGCTATCACCACCTCGGACAACTTCCTAAAAAGCATCATATCCAGTTCCGCAAGCCTGATGGCGGGCTCTACACGGAGCAGCTGTTTAGCACGCACGGATTCAGCAACGTCAGTTCGACCCTGTATCACATCAATGAGCCGACGGAGATGGGCCCGTGGCGCGATCTGGGCTCTTTTGCGCCGGAGTACCTTGAGGAGCAGCCTGTTCACCATCGACACCTTAAGACCGCGCAGCTGACGCCGTTCGGTGATGCGGTGACGGGTCGAAAGTGCCTGATGGGCAACAACGACATCGAGTGGAACCAGGTGCTTGTCGCCGAGCAGATGGACTACTTCTTCAAGAACTCGGACGGAGACGAGTGTTTATTCATCCACGACGGAAAGGGAACGATGGAATCTCTCTACGGCACCATCCATTTCCGCGAGGGTGACTACTTGGTGATTCCTAGAGGAACGATTTACAAACTCAACTTTGAAACGCTTCCCGTGCGAATGCTCGCGATTGTCAGCCACGGTTTCATCGAAACTCCTCGTCGGTACCGCAACGAGTACGGTCAGCTTGAAGAGCATGCGCCTTATTCTGAGCGCGACTTCCGACCGCCATCTGAACTGCCTGTTCATGACAGGCGCGAGGAGACCAAAGTGGTCATCCGCAGCCGAAACCGGATGACAGAGTACACCAGCCCTTATCATCCGTTGGACGTTGTAGGTTGGGACGGCTACTGCTACCCGTATGCCTTCAATATCAACGACTTCCAGCCGATCACGGGCAAGCTGCATATGCCTCCTCCAATCCACCAGACATTCCAGGCACCTGGGTTCGTGGTGTGCTCGTTCTGCCCGCGCATGCTGGATTACCATCCAGACGCCATCGTCGTGCCGTATGTGCACAGCAACGTCGATTCTGACGAGGTTCTGTACTACTGCAACGACAAGTTCGGCTCGAGGAAGGGGATTGAAGAGGGAAGCATTACTCTGCACCCGCTAGGAATCCCGCACGGCCCTCAGCCTGGGGTTGTGGAGAAGGCGATCGGCGCGACCAAGACGGATGAGCTCGCAGTGATGGTGGATACCTTCAAGCCGTTCAAGCTGACCAAGTACGCGCTCGAGATCGAGGACGAGAACTACTGGAAAAGCTGGAGCCGATAAAAAGAATGGGAGCTAGTAGCGATTAAGCCACTAGCTCCCATTGATTTGTGGAACCGTTTGAGTTAGTTTCCGCCTTCCTTCTTTTCGACGAACTTCTTGCCACCCATTTCGGTGAGCTTGGCTCGCTGTGCGTCGGTGAGAATCTTGCCGAGCTCGGTGTTCATGATGTCGCCGTTCTTCTTCATCTTCTCTTGCATCTCTTCGCGGCTCAATTCTTGGTCGCGCATCTTCTGCATAAGGGCTTGCATCGCTTCGCCAGAAGCCTTCTGGAGACCGTCGATCTTCTCTTGCTGAGCGGAGGTGATTTCGAGAGCCTTCGCGACATCCTTCTGGAGGATGGATCGGTTGCCGTTCACTTGAATCGCGATCTGTCCGACGCGCTTCACTTGGTCTGGGGTGAGCCAGCCTTCGACTTCCTTCTTCATCGAATCCATCTGCTTGGTCATGATGTCTTGCATCTTCTTTCGACCTTCTTCGGATCGCATATCCTCGAAGCTCATTCCTGAGTTCTGGAAGACAGACATCATTCGCTCGCGCAGTGCGTCTGGTGCGAAGTACTCGGCAACCTTAAGCTTCTGATCGGAGTTGAGGCCAAGATCTTCTTGGACATCTTCTCGGGTCAGGAGCATCAGCGGGTTGTTTTGCATTCCGCCCATCATTCCGCCCTGGCGACCACCACCCTGAGCAAATGCGGCGACTGCCGACATGACGACTACGATTGATAGAATCAGTTTTTTCATTAATTGCCTCCCGACTTCTTTGCCGGTTCTTTTACTTCTGTCTTTTGGACCTCTGGCTTGATGACGGTGCCCAGTGAATCCTGGCTACCCTTAGAGAGCCGTTTGGTTTCATCAATGCGGAGCTGCCGTGCTTCATCCTCATCCTTCACGATTCGCGGGGTGAGAAGAACCAGTAGCTCTGTCTTATTTTGCACCTTAGAGTTGGTTTTGAACAGCTGTCCGAGCAAAGGAATGTCGCCAAGGACCGGAACTTTGTTCGTGGTCGCGGTCACACTGCTTCGAATGATGCCGCCGAGAATGATTGTTTCGCCATTCTTGACGCTGACAACAGTGTCGGCCTCTCGTTGGTTAACGATCGGAGCGTTGAAGTTCGTATAGCCCTGAAGGTCGTTCGCGGTTTGGTTGACATCCATCGTGACGTAACCATTTGCGGTGATTCGAGGAGTGACGGTCAAAACGATTCCTACGTCTTGGAAGGCGTAGTTGAAGATCGTGTTACCGTTCGCGTCGATTCGGCTGTTGGTGACGTAGGGGATGCTTTGGCTGATGTTGATCTGTGCCTGAGTGTTGTTCGAAGTGAAGATCCTCGGAGTCGACAGAATGTTGTACTTCGTGTCGGTCTGAATCGCGTTCATGAACGAGGTCAGGTTTGCGCCACCGATTGTGTAGCGGAAGCCTTGCAATGCTGGGTTAGCGGTTGCTTGGCCGAAGTTCGTTCCGATGGTTCCGGTTTGTCCAGCGGTTCCGAGGTGTCCGGTTCCGGTGTAGTTCCACTCGATTCCGAGTTTGTTGGTCGAGTCGAGGTTTGCCTCAACGATGATCGTTTCGATCATGACCTGCTCTGGAATCTTGTCGAGTTGCTCAAGAATCTGCTTGATCAGAGCGGCCGAATCTGGGTTGCCAACGACGATGATCGAGTTGGTGTTTGGATCAGGGATCGCAGTGATCTGACCGGTCAGGTCTCGAATCGGCACCAATCGTCCGTCTGCGGTTCGTCCAGTTTGAGTCTGGTTCTGGGTTTGAGCCGAAGTTCGACCGCCTCCACCAAACTGACCAAACATTCCACCGCCCTGGGCGAAGACGTTCGTCATCAGGTCGCCTTGGGTTGCGGTCGGATCTTCCATGTCGACGAACATTTGGTTATCCTCGATCGAACCTCCGACGCGCTGAGCGTTATTGTTTCGCTGTTGCGTGTTGGTGTTGGTTCGCTGCTGGTTAGGCGTGTTCGTTCGGTTGGTTCGACCTGCGCCTTGTCGCTGACCAAAAGATTGGTTCAGCAAGTTCGCGACGTCATCGGCCTTCGCATTGTTAAGTCGGAACACGAAGGTCGTGTTTTGGAATTCGACAGGCTTGTCGATGTCCTTGATGACCTGACCGACGATGAGCTGGCTTTCTTCGGTCGCAGTAATGACCAAGGAGTTGGTTCGAGTGTCGCTAGCAACGGTTCCGAAAGCGGCTTGGGTTGAGCCAAATCGCGCGGCCTGTTGGAATCGATCTTGGAAGTTGGTGCCCGAAGACGTCACGCCACCGCGGCCTCGAGGGGCGTTGTTGGTCAGAACGTTTTGGATGGTTGCTGCGATCTCGGTCGCCGTTGCGAACTCGAGCTTGTAAACCATCGTCTTTTGGGGCTGATCGGTTTCTTTGTCGATCTGCTTGATGACTCGCTCAACCTCAAGCTGTTCCTTATCGGGAGCATTCACGATGACCGAGTTAGAGAAGTCGTCTGCCGAAGCGCGAACGTTCGAGCTGGATTGGCCGCGGTTGCCGCCGGTCATCATGCTCATCGGGTTGAAACCACCGCCGCCACCCCGTCCGCCTCGTCCACCTTGGAATGTCATTCCACCGCCACCGAACATCGCTTGGAATGGATTCGTGCTGGTTTGACCGGCTGAAACGAAGACCTCGTTCACGACTCGCGCTACCTGCGTAGCATTGGCGTACTTGATCGGATAGAACTTGAGCTTCAGTTGGGGCTGGTCACCGCCCATCATCGACATTGGGTTGAATCCGGTTGGCATGCCACCGCCCTGCCCGAAGATGCTTCCTGCGCCACCGCCCCAGCCGCCGCCGCCTCGGGCGTCGCGCTTCTTAATAACTGCCATGCCGGACTCAGCCGTCATGTCGTAGCCCTTGAGGTTGAGGGTCTTTTCAAGAATTGTAAATGCGGTGTTCAGATCAACACTGCCTGCGGACGTGATTGTGAATGGTCCAACAAGGTTTGGGTCTTTGATAATCGTCTTACCACTCGTCTTCTGGAACATTTGAAGAACAAGATCGATATTCGCATTTCGGAAATCAAGCTTGATCTTGGTCTTCGAAGTCATTTTCAGCTTCTCTGCCCAGTTGGAGCCGCTACTCTGAGTTGCGGAACCGCCACCCATATCGAACTGTGCTAGAGAGACCGACGCTGCTACGAGAGCAAGCGCAAGTGAAAAACTACGTGATCGGATTTTATTCATTACTGGTTACGACGTCCTCGCCGTCCATTTGTTTGATTTGTTTGGTCATTGCTACCGAAACCTCCGATAGCGGGGAGTGCTGTGAAGTTCTGCGAGGCTTCTGCCACGATCTGACCGCCTCCAATTTGACCTGCGAGCCGAGGCGCTGGACCGGGGTTCAGCGGAGCTACGGACTGGGCAGCGTCGGATTCGTTACTTCCAAAGAAAATTTCCTTTTCGTATCCATCCTCGGCGCGGAGGATGATGGAGTCGTTCTTCACCTTTTTCAGGGTCAGGGATTTCCACTTTTCGCCAGGCTTCAGGAAGACACCTTCACCAGTCCCACCATTTTCGAGCAGAGCGTTTTGGCCGCCATTGACTTCCATATTGCCGGTGTAGACCCATCCTGCTTCACCCGAGGTGAAAATGGGCGGAATTGCGTTGGAGGTCTTGGTCGAACCCATCATCGCCTTTCGTTGAACGGCGGGCTTGAAGGCGTTAGGCATCTCACCCTCAATCGCAGCGAAGGAAGCCTTTTCGTCTTCCGTGGTGTACTCAATCTCTCCGGCTTTCGCCTTCTTCGTCGCCGTCGGGAACGGCATCAAGGTGTTCTTCTTGGTGGCGCTTGTGCTGCTTCCGCCACCGGTAAGACCGACGCCCAGGGCGATAACCAAGACTCCAACCAGCAGAGGCATAGAGCTTTTTTTCTGTTGAGTTTTCGCGGTTGCCATGTTAGCTCTTCGTCTCCGTCTTGTTTGGAGTTGGTTGGCTGGTGGAGGTGGTCTTCTCAGCCTTGACGATGTCGTGGAACGCCACCAGACCAATCGTGGCGGTGACCTTGTCGGAATCGTTCTCCGCGGATGCGTATTGAATAGAATTGACAGCCAGTTTGGCGTCAGAATTCTCGATTCGACTTACCAGAGTCGCCACATTGGTATACGATCCATCGACGGATAAGTTGTATTGAATCTGAAGGAGTGCGGCTCCTTCGAGTGCCTTTTGAGGTCGGAAGGAAACCAGATTGAGCTTTGAGTCTGAGACCATGCGGCTCACCTTGGCGAGCGCGGTTGGGGTGATCTCGGACACCTTGCCAACCCATAGGTTCTTGTCAACCATCTGGTCAGCGGCGTAAAGTTCTTCTTCGGCGCGTTTCTTTAACGCGATGTACTGTTGACGATTCTCGTTGTTCTTGCGAACAAGCTCGCCGGTTGGCACTTTCTTGTTCATGAAGAGACCAACTATCGAGCCACAGAGCAGCACAATTCCTAGCACTGCAAGGAGGCTAGGCACCTGATCTTTGGGGTCTTTAAAGTTGATCATTTACTTCTTCTTCTTCTTACTTGCTTCGAGGACCGGAAGGTTTCCGACCGGGAAGGCGGTGATGTTAAACAGGATGACCTTCTCACCTTCGATCTCGCCTGCGTTGGCGAATACTAGTCGAACGTCGCGGAAGCGAGATTGTTTACTTAACGAGCCAACATATTGGGCTACCGAGTCAGAAGTTTTTGCACTTCCGCGGAGTTGAAGTAGTTTTCCTCGCTCGAGGTTGAGGGCGGTGAGCCAAACTCCCTTCGGGATCAGCTGCGTCGCAACTTTGGTGACGTCGCTGATCTTCTGGGCGGGCGCAAAGGCCAGCTTAAGTTGTTTTGCCTTGGGGCCGACTTTTGAGAGCTTTCCTGATTCGATATCCAATCCAAGTTTGACTTGGTTGGTGAGGTTTTTCTCTTTCTTTTCGAGCTTCGCAAAGTCCTGTTGCTTGAGCAAGAGCTCATTTCCGACCATTGCGGCGACACAGAACCCACCAGCAAAGAGCACGAAGGCTTGACGGTGTGCGATCTTGCGCTTCTTTTCAAGCTTTTCTCGACGGTATTCGTCTGGCTCAAGGTCCATCGGGATCGCGGCAGATCCAGCAAGGCTGATTAGGTTTCCGCCTAGTTTTTGCTCAGTGCCCTTGAACTCAACTCCGTGGGCAAGGAGCTTTGGTCCCGAGACCGCCGTTAGGCGGGCAACTTCATCGTCCAATCTGTCCAGCGTGACGGTCTTGGAGACCGCGAGCGAGCCCTCTTTAAATCCATCAAGATTGACGAGATCTCCGAATCGCTCCGCAATGATTCCCGAGGAGAGAGCTTGCTCCTGGGCAACCCGGAGGGCATAGGCCTGGGCGGGAACGATTTGCTGAACTGTGATGCCAAGTCCGTCGCAGATCGCCAGGACCTCGCCTACGTCTGAGGTTTTGGCGGCAAAGACATCACTTAGGCGTCCATCGTTGGATCGGACAGGGGAGGGGAGGAAGTCAAATGCAAGATCGGAAATTGGGATGGGGAACACGTCACCGAGCTTCTGTTTCAGAACTACGAGGGTGTCGTTTCGAGCAGACTCTGGCAGCGCCATTGAGCGGTGCATCACCAATCGACGTGAAAGAACAACCACTGCGGTCTTTCCGCCGACGCCTTCGATCGAGCCAATGCCAGTGCCTTCCTTGATTTGGGCACTATCGACAAAATGAACCCGCGTCCATTCGCGATCCCATTCGATAATCAGGTTAGGTCGTGTTGGTTTCTGGTTCATTTAATTATCCAAAAGAGTTGTTTGGGTCGTTGCCTCATCCCAAATCCACTGGGCGGCGAGGTCGGCATAAGGAGGGCGTTCGATCCGAATGATCTTCGGAATGCCCTGGTCAATCTGGATGAGGGCTTCGATCCCGTATTCGGTTCGGCCGGATTTTCCGATGATCCGGACTTGGAAGCACTGGCTGTTGACGTTGAGGGAGTCTGCCACAGCGCCGACAAAGGCTTGGTCCGAGCCGATGCTCAACAGTTCGCTCAGCTGGGTGTAGCCTCCGGTCGGTCGATTATCGACAATCTGGGTTGCGATATCCTGGCTAATTCCGGGAATCGCTTGGAGAACCGTCTCGGGAGCGGTGTTGATATTGATCTTTCCGATGAGCTGCTCTCCTGGGGCAACAGACATCCTGTCAAGAACGCTTCGGACAACTGCCTGGTTATTGATGATGCCGGGTACCGCCAGCACTTGACTCAGGGCTGTAAATGCGCCGTTCGGCTGAGTGCCGCGCTGAGCGATGATCTGCTGGGCGGTCTGGAGCGGAATCTGGGCTTGCTGGGAGAAGTTTTGAGCGTTCAGCTGTGGGTTGTTGACGTTCACCCTTCCATCGCCTTCCGGAGTCGTGGCGGCGGAGTAGTTCAGGGTTGTGACAACTTCGACGAGAGCTAAATCATTGAGGGCTGAAGAACCGGAGGTGCTTGAAGTGTTGTCGACGGGATAGAAGACATTCTGCGGCGTGAACCCCTTAATATCGAGAAGCTCGTAGACCGACTGAAGTTGATTCTCGTGAGCGTTGTAGGGCTTGGTGAGTCCGTTGTAGTAGTCGTCCTTTGCTCCAAGCGCTCGGTTGCTCTGACCGACGTCGCGCCAGTCGAGGAAGCTGTCAATCTGTTCCTGGGTGAGATTTAGGTTCTCAAGCTGAGCTTCGGTGATAGTATTCAGGTCGATCTTTGCCGCGTTATCGATGATCTGAATGCGGAACGAGTCCGTCCCCAGCATGAATTCTTCGGCGCCATTGTTCCCGAGGGTCGCCCAGGCGTCTTCAAGAGTTACGGGCTGACCAGCAGCATCGGCAACTGCTTGGATATCGGCCAGCGCGCGTTGAACTCCGGCCATCGCGGCGGCTTCGGCACGTCGAGTTTCGGTCCTAGCAACAACCGATTTAAATGCAACGGTTTGGTTTTGAGCATACACGGCCACGATCGTGACGACCAGCGCCATAGCGGCTAGAGCGATGATAAAGGCTACGCCGCGCTGTCTTCTCACTGAGCGGCCCCCGTTGAGGATGTCAAAGGATCATCCGGTGTGACATCGCTGAGAGGAATGCGCACGATGAATGTGCGTTCGGTCGAATCACTGGTTCGGGTGTAGGTCACTCGGACGGCGGCGGGAAGTCGAGGGACGTCCATCGCAGTGGTGTCCCAAGAGAGCTCCCAAGTTTCGCCGGTATAGAACTCGAATGAAATCGTGTCGATATCGGTATCAAGGGACGATTCGTAGCCCCCTTGAGTCGAGTCACCATCCGCAGGGACTTGCTTGCGCAGGAAAAGTCCGGTGCTTACCGGAGCGCTGCCAATAGCTGACTGCGAAATCGAAATCTCTTGCAGACCGCCTTGCGGTCCGTAGGTTTGGTTCAGGGTTTCGAAATCGTCTTGAGAGGTTACGTACTCGGCGGGAAGTCGCTCTCCCAGTGCCGTGAATACAAGTCCAGCTCCGCTCGTGGTTAGGTTTGAATCAGTGTCACCGGTCGCATCTCCGCCGAGGTAGTAACTGGCGGTATCGGTCGTGACCGTTGAAAGGCACGCTGACGAGATCAGGCGGCGGAGCTTATCTTCGAACTGCGAGTCTCGAACCGCTGCGGCGCGATAGGCCTTTGCGGACGCTTGATGCCGGACCGCGACATAGGTGGCTTGGGCTGCGGAGGCAGCGATCAGTGCGGTGATTGCCACCGCGACCATCAACTCAACAAGAGTTAGACCACGCGTTCTCATTCCGTGGTCTCCGGAGGGGTGAAGAGCAGTCCAACTGCTCGCCCTTCTTGGCTCGTGGTATCTCCGTTCGACTTCTTGGCGATGACCAAGACGGTATCGAGGCTATCGACGCCGGAAGCCTGAACATCGACAGTGAACTCGTAGTTGGGTTCACCGTACTCTTCAAAGCTTCCGCTGGCGTCGGTGTTGACGCCTTGGCCAAGACCGATCACTTCGTCAAGCTTCATGTGAGCGAGCCGGCTGAGCTTTTCGGACTCTCGCATCCGAATCTCCGTCTGGCTCATCGAGCCAAGCGCACTCATCCCGGCGGTGACACCGACCCCGACGAGGACGGCAGCCGCGAGGGCTTCCATGACGGTAAAGCCTTTAACTCGTTGTCTTTTGCTCAATGTCTCCCGCCTCCCACTCGGTTGCGTCTTGGGTCGCTGCTGCTCCACGTTGAATCGAAGCCATACCATCTTTGGAGATAGTTAGGCCAAAGACGACTTCGTTTTGTGTGAAGCTTGCGGAAGTCGCTTCGGCTGTACCGTCGCCAAAAAAGCGAACGCTAAAGTCTGAGGACGTATCCGTCGACGATCCTTTGGATACATCGGAAACAGACCAGGTGTTGAGCAGCTTTTGCTCGGTCGGCTCCACGGTTTCTCCCGTCGAGGACGCAGTCTCTTCCTGTTCGTACTTTAGCGCGTTGGTTGTGTCGTCGTACGACAACACGAAGGTCGCTTTTCCGTTCATTGCGGCTGCGTGGGCTTGTTCAGCAAACGTCTCGATGGTCTGGGAATCTCGGAGCGTCCGTTGGCTATCTTGGTACGCGGCAAGGCGTGGCGCAACCAGGCTCGCGAGTAACGCGAGCACGGCTGAGACCAGCATTGCCTCGACCAAAGTGAAACCACGACGACGCATCTTAGAACTCCTTACAGATCCATGTTGGTGACGTCGTCGTCGGTGTTTGCTTGCTTATCCTTTCCATAGCTGCGGATGATGAATGAGTCATCTCCAGCTTGCCCCGGCCAGGAATATTCGTAAGGCGACTTCCAAGGATCCTCGATGATGTCCTTTTCGACGTAAGGGCCTTTCCAGCCGTCCGCATCAGAAGGAGGCATGGTCAGCGCACCGACACCTTCTTCGGTGGTTGGGAATCGATCGCAGTCGAGTCGGAAACGCTGCAAAGCACCACTGATCGTGGAAATGTTTGCCTTTGCTGCCGCGACCTTTGCGTCGTCGCCAGCACTGAGCAAGCGGGGTACGACCAGCGACGCCAAGACGGCGATGATCAAGATAACGACCATAAGCTCCATGAGCGTAAAGCCGCGTGTGTTACGAGTTTTGCGAGAGAGTTTCATGTTTCACTTCACGAGAGTTGCTGAGTTAAGAATTGGGACGAGAATAGCTAGAACGACGAAACCAACGAAAACGCCCATAAAAAGAACGATCATTGGTTCAACCATCGACGTAGCGCGTCGAAGGCCGTTGTCCACTTCAAAGTCGAGTGCATCCGAGACACGGGTGAGCATCTTGGGGAGGTCACCGGTTTCTTCACCGACCGCGACCATGTGTGTCAGAACGGCAGGGAATGCTCCGGTGTCGCGCATTGCTTCCGCAATGGGCCGACCTTCCCGGACGGAGTCGCGAACATCGACGGCTGAGCGGCGGAAGACGCGGTTGCCAGCGGCGATACCCGCAAGTTCCAACGCGTCGAGGATCTGCACACCACCAAAGACAAGAGTTCCGAGAACTCGAGCAAAGCGTGAGACTGTCGCTTTTTGAACAATCTTTCCAATCAACGGGATCTTGAGCATGACCCGGTCGCGAATTTCTGCACCAGCGTCAGTTGCTACCCAGATTCGGTAGAGAACGACGGTACCCACGATGCCACCGACGATAAGCAACCAGTTCGTGGAAAGGAACGCTCCGGAAGCCATCAGCAGCTTGGTTGGAGTGGGGAGCTTGTCTCCTTGGGCGGCAAAAGTGTCGCTGAGTTTGGGGATAACGAAGGTGAGAATAAAGATGACAACCATCACCGCGGTTCCGGCGAGGATGGAGGGATAGACCATGGCAGAGGCGATGGTGCTTCGTCGGGCGACTTCTTTCTCCTGGAACTCGGAGAGCCGCGCCGCGACTTCGGCGAATTGACCGGAAGCTTCACCAGCTTGGAGTGTGGATGTAAACACATCCGGGAAAATCTTCGGGTACTTCGAAAGAGCGGCAGAGACGGAGGCGCCTCCTCGAACATCTTCCAGAGCCGCTTCGGCGACTTCGGTCAGGTATTGGTTTTCAGACTGTTCGGCAACGACTTGGAGAACTCGGTCGAGGGGCAGCCCGGCATCGGCAAGGTCAGCCATCCGGCGGGAGAACATTGCGAGATCAGCTCGGCTCGGCTTCCCGCGGGTCTTCTTTTCTTCTCCGCCGCCAAATCCGGCGCGCGCCGCTTGCTCGTTGAGATCAAGTAAGAAACTGCCTGAGGAGGTGAGTTGCATGACCGCCGCCTCGCGGGTATTTGCTTCCACAAATCCGCTTCGACGCTGCCCGGAAGGTTCCAGGACGGTAAACGCGTAAGTCGCCAATTAAAGCTCCTCCCTCTGACAGACACGCAAGACTTCGTTCGGTGTAGTTTTCCCGGAGAGGACGTTGAGCTTTCCGTCGCTGAGGAGCGGACGGAGTCCCTGGTTTTTGACGGCGTAGGCCTTGATTTCGTTTGCCGACTTGCGCTCGACGACCATCTTCTTCAGAGCTTCGTCCATGACAAACAGCTCATAGAGACCTTGTCGACCCTTGTAGCCGGAACCATTACACTTTTCGCAGCCAACGCCGCGTTTGAAGTTTGCCGTCTTAAGGTCTTCCTTGGTAATTCCAAGTGCTTCGATGAACTCAACGCTCGGTGGCTCGCAAGGCTGGGAGCAGAATGGGCAGTTACGTCGGACAAGCCGCTGGGCAACGACGCCGAGTAGGGAAGAAGAAACGAGGAACGGTTCCACGCCCATATCCAGAAGTCGGGTGACGGCGCCTGGCGCGTCGTTGGTGTGGAGGGTTGAGAAGACAAGGTGACCCGTGAGCGATGCGTGAATAGCGATTTCTGCCGTTTCAAGGTCACGGATTTCACCAACCATGATGACGTCGGGGTCTTGTCGGACGATGGAGCGAAGTCCAGCGGCGAAGGTGAGCCCGATGTTTGAGCGGACCTGCATCTGGCCGATTCCGGAGACCTGGTATTCGACAGGGTCTTCAACGGTAAGAATGTTGGTAGTCGGACTCCAGATTTCGCTGAGCGATGCGTAAAGCGTGGTGGATTTTCCTGCACCAGTCGGTCCCGTAGCGAGGATGATGCCGTAGGGCTGGCTAATAACCTTTCGGTATCGCTCAAGAACGTCTGGAGCGACCCCCAGTTCCTCAAGCCCCATCATTGCGGTGCCTTTGTCAAGAATACGCATAACCGCACGCTCGCCGTAAACGGTGGGGAGAATCGAGACACGAACGTCGATCTGGCGACCAGCGATCGTGATCTTGATGCGGCCATCCTGGGGAAGTCGGCGCTCAGCGATGTTCATTTCGCCAAGAATCTTGATACGAGAGACCAGCGCTGCGTGCATTCGCTTTGGTGGCTTCATCGCTTCGTGGAGCATGCCGTCAACACGGAATCTGACTTTGACGTCTTTCTCGTATGGTTCGATGTGGATGTCCGAGGCTCCGTCGCGTACCGCCTGGGCGAAGAGCAAGTTGACCATCTGGACAACTGCCGTTTCGCCCGCCATCTTCTGGAGGTCGGCAAGATCTGTGACATCGTCACCATCAGCAACAGTATCCGCGTCGTTTGCGCCGGAAACTTGGCTCAGAATTCGCTCAAGAAAAATTTCTTCAATTTTTTCTTTTAGCTCGGCCGGATCGGTTAGAACGGGCTCAACCTCGGTTTGAAGGAGAACCTCAAGGTCGGAGACCGCGGGGAGGGACGCGAGTGACCCAATCGCGACGAGCATCTTACCATTGGCACGTTCTAGCGGAAGAACTTGGTTCTTTAGAGCGAATTCTCCGGGAATCAACTCGATGAGCTCGGTATCAAGCCGTCGCCCTTCGAGGCGGATCTGCTCAAAGGGCATAGGGCTTGAATCTGTGGTGGCACTCATCGGAACAGTTAAGAATAACGCAATGACCATGCCCATTGTTCGCCAGATATCAAATGAAATCAGAACAGTGCCAGATTGGGACTAAAATAGATTCGTGAATTGCTTTGCTAAGCTGGCTTTTGGGCTAGGGGTTCTCCTGCCAGGAAGTTGCCTGGCCGTCGAAGATGAGGCAATTTATTGGAATAACATCGGTCTGCGGATTGTTAAGTCGGCGATGATTCCGCCCCCGTTGATCGCGCGCAATTTGGCAATCTCTTCTATCGCCCAGTTTGATGCCTCCGCTGCGGTTCGGCGTACGCGCGTTTCCTATATCTATCGAGGAATGACCGACGAAGTCGGCGTTCCCGAGGACGCGGCAATATCGGCTGCGGCTTACTACGCCCTCAAAGGCGCTTTTCCTGAGCAAGCGCATATTGCTGAAGAGGCGTGGCGTCGTCGGCTACCCGAACTCCGCAAGAAGAAGCATTGGTATGAAGCGAAGCGGATCGGCGAAGAGGCTGCTCGGGCGATTCTTCGTGCACGCGCAGATGACGGATCAAAGGATTCCCAATACACTGATCCCGGTGGGACTGAGATTGGTCAGTGGCGCCCAGTCAAGATTCTCGAGGAGCCAGATCTCAAGCGGTTCGAACCAAGTGTGTTGCCTGGCTGGAAGTACGTCCGACCGTTTGCCATTCCCGATTCGAGGTTGTGTTGGCCCGAGGGTTCGATTAAGATGGACGGCCCCGAGTACGCCGAAGCTGTTGAAGAAGTCCGCTTGCTAGGTGGGCGAAATAGTACGATTCGCACACCAGAACAAACCCTTATTGCTCAGTTCTGGCAAGGTCAGGGCGGAACGTTGACTCCGGTCGGTCAGTGGAACGACCTCGCTACGCGAGCTGCAGTAAAAGAAAAGCGAACCTTGCATCAGAACTTGGTGATGTATGCGGTTCTGAACGTTGCACTCGCTGATGCCGGCATCTCATCGTGGGATTTCAAGTATGCAACCAGAATGTGGCGCCCACAAACTGCGATTCGCGAAGCAGATAAAGACGATAACCCGGGGACCCAGGTTGATTCGACTTGGCGAAGTCTGATCGTCACTCCGAACCATCCGTCATGTGTGAGCGGTCATAGCGCCTTCTCAGCTGCGGGTGCAGAAGTTCTTAAGGCATGCTTCGGTCGGGATGACCTGGAGATCGTTGTTGCCAGCGACAGCACGAAGAACTGGCAAACCCGAACAATCCATGGCTTCACGAATACAGCTAAGGAGTGCGGAAGAAGCCGCATCTACGGAGGCATACACTTCGAATTTGACAACACGATGGGGCAAGAACTCGGTAGTAAGGTCGCCAAGTTTGTCCTTTCGCAGCCTTGGGTCAAAGCATCTTTAGACTAGGCGAGTGTCGTAGATTTACGGGATTTTGACCGTATTAATCCCTGATTGCAGTTAGCGCCGCTCGACTGGCACGGCAGGTTTGATACGCTGGTCCTTGTGAAAATTGCATTTGCCCTTATTGGGTTGCTTGGGCTTGTACCGTTGGCTACGGCCGATGAGGCTACATTCTGGAATCAGCTTGCTTTGAAGGCCATTGAGCAAGCTGGTCAAGCGCCCCCAATGGTGGCAAGAAACTTGGCGATTGCCTCGATCGCCCAGGCGGATGCTGTGAACTCGATCAGCGGAGTGTTCCCCTCTTATGCATACTCCGGTTCGGCGCAGGTTTCAGGGGCATCAAAAGAGGCCGCCGTAGCTGCTGCCGCATACCAGTCCCTATCGGTTCTGTTTCCTAACCAGAAGTCAATGTTTGATGCGGCTTGGGCATCGCGAAGCGCAACGTTTGGCTCAACCGCTCAAGTGCAAGAGGGAATTCGCCTCGGAGCCGAAAGTGCACAGGCTATTCTTGTGATGCGTGCAACGGACGGCGCGGCTTCGGCCAACTACGTGTTTAATGGCTCCAACGATATTGGGTCTTGGCGCCCTACGGGACCAGCGTTTAAGCCAGGTGTGTTACCGGGATGGGGCAACGTGACACCGTTCGTGATTCAAGCAGGAGCGCAGTTCCGCCCGGCGACCATTCTGCAGTTGACTAGCGACCAGTACGCGGATGCTTACAACGAAGTCGCTACCTATGGGGCGATCAACAGCTCGTTACGGACCTCTGATATGACTCAGACCGTGGACTTTTGGGCCGCCAATGCCGGAACGGTGACACCTCCCGGAATGTGGAACCAGATTGCCGCAAACGTTGGATCACAGCAGGGAAACTCGCTTGAAGATAATGTCCGCATGTTTGGCATGCTGAATGCAGCCTTGGCCGACGCCGGCATTGCTGGGTGGGACACGAAGTACGCCTACTCAATGTGGCGACCAGAGACCGCGATCGCTAATGGAGATTTGGACGGCAATAACGGGACGTCCGGCATCAACGGCTGGGCTCCGTACATGATTACCCCTAATCACCCGACGTGTGTTAGCGGACACTCGACATTCAGCTCGGCTGGGGCAACAGTGCTGGCGTCATTCTTCGGAACTGATCAAGTTCAATTCTCGCTCGAGAGTGCGGGATATACGCGCTCGTTCGATAGCTTGTTTGCCGCGGCAGAAGAGGCAGGGCAGAGCCGTATCTACGGTGGAATCCACTTCCAGTTTGATAACCAAATGGGATTATCGCTTGGAAGCCAGGTAGGCGCTGCCGTCGCACAAAATGGTCTGACTCCAACGCCAGAACCGGCGACGATTGCTGGCTTGGGGTTGGCGGTCGGGGCACTTCTGCGACGGCGTAAATCGAAGAACTCTCGCTAACTTAGTAGTCCGTGGGAGTGAGGTTATCGGCACTTTTCGAGCGCAGAACCTGTTGATTCAAGGGTGAACGCCCCCAAACTTAGTCGCCGACAGTTGCTTGTCGGCGGCATTTCTACTCTGGTCGGCGCACCGCTTATCGAGGCGAATTGGGAGCCACTTCGGCTTGAGGCAATCCATCGTACGGTCCCCATTCGAGGGCTCGGCAAGGAGTTCTCGGGTTTCCGCATTGGCGTGATGAGTGACATCCACTGGGGAAACAAGATTAGCTGGGAATTTGTCCACCGGGCATCTCGCCTCCTTCTGGAGTTCAACCCCGACCTCATCGTTATTCCCGGCGATTTTGTTCATGGGAAGGGAGCTTGGACAAAAGGGAAGCCAACCTTTGATGGCGCGTTCGATTTGTTAAAGGCGCCCGAGGGTGTTGTTGGAGTTCTGGGCAATCATGACCACTGGGCGGGTGCAGATCATACTCGAAGAGCCATTGCGATCGAGACCAATGTTCGTCTGATTGACAACGACGGCTTCGTCATTCAAAGAGGTTCGAACGCCCTAGCCGTGGGAGGGATCGGCGACCTATGGGAGGACCGCCAGGATTTGGAGTCTGCTTTCAGAAAGATGGATCGGGACGTCCCAAGGATTCTGCTTTCTCACAATCCTGACACTGCGGAGAGTCTGTCGACTCGGTCAGATGAGCGCGTTGATTTGCAGATCAGCGGTCATACGCATGGTGGTCAAATCGTCATCCCTGGTGTGGTTGATTTTGCGCAGCGAGTCAGCAAGTACGGCTCGAAGTTCAATCGCGGACTGGTTGAGGGCGCACGTCATCGAGTATTCGTCTCAAAAGGTGTTGGACGACCCAACGGGCTGAGGCTCGGTGCGCTTCCGGATGTTGCTTGCCTTGAGCTGATCACGGCTTGATCGTTGATGTCAGATCAACGGTAAGATTCGCATCGTGCTCACGCTCGCTCTTGTCGCCACCCTCACCCCGAATATGATCGTCATCTTTGTTGACGACATGGGGATCGGCGATCTGAGTTGCTATGGGCAGAAGGCTTACAAGACTCCGAACTTAGACCAAATGGCAAGGGAGGGGGTTCGGATGACCGATTTTTATGTAGCTTCGCCCGCTTGCACTCCTTCGCGTGCGGCACTTCTCACGGGGTGCTATCCCGTTCGAGTTGGTCTGCCTCAAGTTATCAATCCCGATAGCAAAATTGGGCTGAACCCAGATGAAACGACGATCGCAGAAGTTGCCAAGTCGCGGGGATATCGGACCGCGATGTTTGGAAAGTGGCATCTTGGGGTAGGGGACCTCATGCCCCGCACGCACGGGTTTGACGAGTTCTATGGCATTCCTTACTCGCACGACATGTGGCCCCCCAACAAGAACGGGACTTGGCCACCGTTATTCACGTTCAACAATGAAACCCAGGAGCGCGAAATCAAGACGCTCGATGATCAGTCAGAGCTCACGAATACTCTGACAGAGAAGACCCTCGATTTCATCTCGCGTAACCGGGCGAATCCGTTCTTCGTTTACCTTCCCCTGAATCAGCCCCATGTGCCAATTGCGCCTTCCAAGCGATTCGTAGGGAAGAGTAGAGCCGGACTGTACGCTGACCAGATCTTAGAGATTGATGACAGCGTCGGAAGGATTCTGAGGCACTTGAAGAAGCTGAAGCTCGACCGAAACACCATGGTGATGTTCAGCTCGGATAACGGACCTTGGCTACCCTACGGAAACCACGCCGGTTCGGCTGGCGGTTTCCGAGAGGGAAAGGGGACAACATTCGAAGGTGGGTTCCGCGAACCGGGAATCTTCTGGATGCCGGGCACCTTACCCGCCGGGAAGGTGCAGACCGAAATGGCGTCCACCATGGACATCCTCCCAACCTTCGCAACCCTCATTGGCGCGAAGCGGCCAGAAAAGGAGATTGACGGTCACAACATCCTCCCGTTGCTCAAATGCGAGGAGGGTGCGCGAACACCTTGGAAGTGGATGTACTACTATTGGCCAGCCGAACTCCAAGCCGTGAGAAGTGGCGACTGGAAACTGCATGTTCCACACACTCACCGGCATCAGAATCAGCCCGCCGGTAAAGACGGGCGGCCGGCAGGTGAGTCGACGGAGAAACAGGAAATTGCTCTCTACAATCTGAAGGATGATCCAAGTGAGAAAATCAATGTCGCCGCACAAAATCCAAAGGTTGTCGCTCGGCTGATTCGGTTGCTTGAGATCGGGCGTCGGGAGTATGGTGATTCGGCAACCAAGACGATGGGATCAAAGATGCGCGCTCCGGGCGCTGTAACTGGGACAAGGTTTTAACCCTTCAGCACAAAATGAAGACTTAATCTGTTAATGTTAGTGCAATGACCGCGATGTTTTGCTCGCTTATTGCATCACAGCTTCCGTTACCGAAAGACTATCGGGAGATGCAAACGGTCCTGGATGCCGTCCACGCGGCAGTCAAACAGGACCCATCCGATGGACGGTTTGGAATGTATCGGGTGACCTTGCCTCACCACACTCCGATGTCAAGGTCCACTCTGACCGGTGCCTACCATAATATCAAGGTTGGATACCGAACAGGAATCTTCGCCCGCTCAAC
Source organism: uncultured Armatimonadota bacterium (assembly GCA_903927345.1). Taxonomy (GTDB): domain Bacteria; phylum Armatimonadota; class Fimbriimonadia; order Fimbriimonadales; family Fimbriimonadaceae; genus Fimbriimonas. The sequence continues at coordinate 140,501 of CAIYMO010000033.1, forward strand.
GAAGCCTCTTCTTGATAACAAGGAGCCGCTGCGCACGTCGTGGTACATGGGCGTCATCCCTACGGGCATCGTATCCTCCCAGAGGCAGTATGACAACCGAGAGTTAGACTCCGAAGTGATCGTGCCTGCCGTGCAGAAGTTGTTGTCGACCTCGAAAAAGGAGATGTTCGGGACGTACAAGACTTCGCCCGGCTGGATCTATGAGGTTGCCGCCCGAAAAGTATTTTCAACGGGCCCGTCGTGCTTGAAACGCCACCAGCTTGATAAACCAACTGCGCCCATCGCAGTAATCGGCATCGCCCGAACGTACTGGCCGAAGACCAAATCCAAATGATAATCGCCCCGAGTCATTTCTGACTCGGGGCGATTTGTTTTCCCTAACTCCGAAGAGCTTAGAGAATGATTTCGGTGACCGAACCGGCACCGACAGTTCGTCCACCTTCGCGGATGGAGAACTTGGTTCCGACTTCAACCGCGATCGGGTTGATCAGGGTGATGGTCATCTGGACGTTGTCGCCAGGCATACACATTTCAGCAACTGCGCCGCCTTGGCCTCGGATCTCGTCGATGGTACCGGTAACGTCAGTCGTTCGGAAGAAGAACTGAGGTCGGTATCCAGGAACGAACGGGGTGTGTCGTCCGCCCTCTTCTTTCGAGAGAACGTAAACTTCGCCCTTGAACTGGGTGTGTGGCTTAACGGTTCCTGGCTTACAGATAACCATTCCGCGCTCGATTCCTTCTCGGTCGATACCTCGGAGAAGAAGACCGACGTTGTCACCAGCTTCGCAGTAGTCGAGGGTCTTTCGGAACATTTCGATACCGGTACAGACCGTCTTGCGGCTGTCTCGGAGACCGATGATCTCGACTTCTTCCATCGACTTGAGTTGACCTCGCTCGACACGACCGGTCGAAACGGTGCCACGACCAGTGATCGTGAAAACGTCTTCGACAGCCATAAGGAATGGCTTGTCCTTGTCTCGCTCTGGGGTTGGGACCCAAGCGTCAACTGCATCCATCAGGTCGGTGATCGACTTGACGTTCTTTTCGGTGTAGTCCACGTTTCCAGCTTCGACTTGGTCGAGAGCCTTTCGAGCGGAGCCGATGATGACTGGCGTGTTGTCGCCGTCGAAACCGTACTTGCTCAGGAGTTCGCGGATTTCCATTTCGACGAGCTCAAGAAGCTCGGCGTCGTCGACTTGGTCAGCCTTGTTGATGTAAACAACGATGTAAGGAACACCAACCTGGCGAGCCAGAAGGATGTGCTCTCGAGTCTGTTGCATAGGACCGTCGGTTCCTGCAACAACGAGGATTGCTCCGTCCATCTGCGCAGCGCCGGTAATCATGTTCTTGATAAAGTCGGCGTGTCCAGGACAGTCGACGTGCGCGTAGTGTCGCGTCTCCGTCTCGTATTCCTGGTGCGAGATGTTGATGGTTATTCCTCGTGCCTTTTCTTCAGGTGCCGAGTCGATTTCGTCGTATCGGCGTGCCTGGGCGAGGCCCTTGGTCTGGAGAACGCCGGTGATTGCGGCGGTCAAAGTGGTCTTGCCGTGGTCAACGTGGCCGATGGTGCCGATGTTGACGTGCGGCTTCTTTCGTTCGAATTTAGCTCTTGCCATTTTGTTTTTATCCTAAATTGGGATCAGGTTTAGGGCGACCCGTCGCCCAACTTCGGTCCGACCCACACCGCACGGCAGGGCTACAGACAAGCGAGAAGTATACCGCTACAAGTTAGTCAGTCGCAAGCAGATTGAATTGTTTCGACAGGTTGGTCGACCGATTGACATACGATGTGCAGGCAAAATTGCGACTGTACAATCCTGTCGTTTTGGCCCAATTCCGGCATAGAGGGGTGTCGATGCGGCCCATAAGTTAGCTGTTCAATAAGATTCTTTAAGAGTAGTGATTCTCATAATCTGTTCTTAACACAGGAGGCGTAGCGTTAGTGTCGCGGGGCAGTTTGTGGCTCCGATCGGAGACATATCTATGCTACGTCGCGCATTTACGCTCATCGAGCTCCTGGTGGTCATTGCAATCATCGCGATTCTCGCCGCTATCCTCTTCCCCGTTTTTGCTCAGGCAAAGGTTGCCGCAAAGAAGACTGCTGACCTCTCGAACTTGAAGCAGATCGGTACTGCATCCATGATCTACACCGCCGACAACGACGATGTGTACATGCAACAAGTTGGACAGAGCTGCGATAACGAGTGGAACTACAACTCCCGAATTTACTTCCCATCGAACTGGAACGCTGCTGCGAACGCGGCCGATGCAGCTAGCTGCATGCGACGTGTCCGAGGCGGTCGGGATGCCGCGGGTAACGCGATTATCCCTTACACCAAGAACCAAGACATGTTCCAGATGCCAGACTCGCCAGTCGTCGAAATCGGTGGCGGAGACTTCAATACGGCTGCGAGCAATCTTGCTGCGCGACCAACCAACATGTCCTACAGCTTCAACGGACTCCTGGGTACCAGCTCGGCAACCGAGCCAGTTTCTCCAGCAACTGTTCCAATGTGGTGGCCAATGTTCGGTAAGAAGGCAGAGCGAGGCGGAGGATACACGAACCCATTCCTAATCTGCGCTATCGAATCAGCGCAGTGTAAGTTCAACGGTGGCGGACCAATCGTTTCCAGCGCCGCATCCTGTAACGTAGGACGAGACGACCGATCAACGACCAATCCTAACGGAATCCAGTCGAGCTTCGGAAACGTTTCATACGGAACGACCTGGTGCTTCAACAAGACCCAGAACTGGGTGTACGCAGACGGTCACGCGAAGACCCGCGCTACCGGTACCGGCGATCCTAAGACTGATCCGTTCTTCCCAGCAGGAACGTATCTGACCAATGGTATTCCAAGTCAGACCAACATCTACATCGACAGCCAGTGCCACATCCCACTCTTCCGACCAGACTATCAGCCTAACTAAGATGAAGAAGAGTCGATTGCTAATCGTAGGTTTCGCCGCCCTCCTCGCCTTCGGGTGTGGCAGCGGTGAGACTGTCTCGGAAACCAAAGTCGCTCCATCTGGAGAGGTTGAGGGCAAAGAACCAACGTTCACAATGGTTCCTGCACAAAAAGATCCAAGCTACAAAGGCGGCAACTAGTCCCAAGCTAGCGACCATGGAATGTGCTCCCCGGTTAACCGGGGAGCACTTTTTTTGTGCGCGTACTACTTTGCCTAAGCTTGATGGGGGCGAACAGTTCTAAGAGCCGGCCTCCGGCGTGATCAGAGAAACACAACTCCAAAGCGTTGAGGTTACGGCGCGTGTTTCCAAAGACTCACCGCGCATGCGATCGAGTACAAAAAAGCGCCCGCTGCGTGTGCAACGGGCGCTTTTGCATTGATAGGAGAGAAGCCTTAGCCTCGTCCGCCTTGTGCCTTCGCAATGATCTCGTTCGCGACGCTGGTTGGAACCTGCTCGTAGTGCGAAGGAGTAACGTTCGGCTGAGCGCGGCCCTGAGTAAGGGAGCGCAGAGTCGTGACGTACCCGAACATTTCGGATAGAGGCACAACTGCTTCGACGACGGTGACTCCGCCTGGAGCTGGGTTCATACCCTCGATTCGTCCTCGTCGGCCGTTGATGTCTCCTACAACGTCTCCAACGTTAGTGTCTGGGGTGGTGACCTCAACGTGCATGATTGGCTCCTTGATGATCGGGTTAGCCTTCTTCATTGCTTCCTTGAATGCCAGGACGCCAGCTTGCTTGAACGCGTTTTCGTTCGAGTCAACATCGTGGTAGCTACCATCAACAACTCGGACGAGGACGTCGACGACTGGGTAACCAGCCTGAACGCCTGCGAGCATTGCTTCTCGAACACCCTTATCGATTGCAGGGATGTATTCCTTAGGAATCGCACCACCAACAACCTTGTTCTCAAAGATGAAGCCTTGACCAATCTCGAGAGGCTCGATTTCGATGGTACAGACACCGTACTGACCAGAACCACCCGACTGTCGAACGAATCGACCTTCGGCCTTGGACTTGCCAAGAATGGTTTCTCGGTAAGCAACCTGTGGCTTGCCCTGGTTGGCCTGAACTCCGAATTCTCGGTTCAATCGGTCGACAATGATTTCGAGGTGAAGCTCACCCATTCCGGAAATGATCGTCTGACCCGACTCAGCGTCGGTTTGAACTCGGAAGGTTGGGTCTTCTTGAGCGAGTCGTCCCAGCGAGGTGCCAAGCTTTTCTTGGTCAGCCTTGGACTTAGGTTCGATCGCGATCTGGATAACTGGCTCAGGGAACTTGATAGCTTCAAGTGCGACTGGCTGGTTAGGGTCACAGATCGTGTAACCGGTGATGATGTCGCCAAGACCGATGACACCCACGATTTCTCCGGCGTACACCTCATCGATGTCGTTTCGGTTGTTCGCGTGCATTTCGAGGATTCGTCCTACGCGCTCGCTTCGGGTTCGAATTTCGTTCGTCGAAGGATCTCGGTAAACGATTGCAACCGGTGAACCCTTCTTGAGCGAACCAGAGTAGACGCGAAGGAAGGTCAGACGACCAACGAACTTGTCGCTCATGATCTTGAATGCCAGAGCGCTGAACGGCTCGGCGTCGCTGATCTTTCGAGTCATTGGCTCTTCGGTGTCTGGGTTAACGCAGTCAACTTCAACGCGCTCAAGCGGCGAAGGAAGGAAGTCGCAGACGGAGTCGATCATCGCCTGGACACCCTTGTTCTTGAACGAGGAACCCGAAATCATTGGGAACATCTTCAGGGCAATGGTGCCGCGTCGGATGGCGTCTCGAATCTCGTCGACCGAAATGTCTTCGCCTTCAAGGAACTTCATGGCGATATCGTCATCGAAGTCGCCGATGGACTCGATCATCTTTTCGCGCCATTCGTTGGCCATGTCGACCATTTCCGCAGGAATCGCTCCAACTTCGAAGACCTTTCCGTCATCGTTCTTGTAGAGCGTTGCTTCCATGGTGATGAGGTCAACGTATCCCTGGTAGTTCGACTCAGCGCCGATTGGAATCTGGATTGGTGCAACGTTTGCGCCCAGTCGCTCCTTAATTCGGTTATAAACCGAGAAGAAGTCAGCACCGAGTCGGTCCATTTTGTTCACGTAGATAACGCGAGGAACCTTGTACTTGGTGGCCTGTCGCCAAACGGTTTCGGATTGGGGCTGAACGCCACCAACCGCGCAGAAGACAGCAACGCATCCATCGAGGACACGTAGCGATCGCTCAACTTCGACAGTAAAGTCAACGTGACCTGGGGTGTCGATGATGTTGATTTTGAATTCGTGGTCAGAGTTGGACTTACCGCCGTCCTTCTCGAAGCGGGTTCGCTTCCAAGCCGCAGTGGTAGCAGCGGAGGTAATGGTGATTCCGCGCTCCTGCTCCTGCTCCATCCAGTCCATGGTTGCTGCACCATCGTGGACCTCACCAATCTTGTGGGTTCGTCCGGTGTAGTAAAGGATTCGCTCGGTGGTGGTTGTCTTACCGGCGTCAATGTGCGCGGCAATACCGATATTCCGAACGAGGTCGAGTGGGTGGCTACGGGGCATGGTTTCTTCTCTTTTCTAGTGGCTTTCGTGATGTGACCCCGACCATTCGATCGGGGCCAAAGTGTTTCTACGTCAGGATTAGAAGCGGTAGTGCGCAAATGCTCGGTTGGACTCAGCCATTTTATGAGCATCTTCTCGCTTCTTAATCGCGGATCCGGCGTTGTTGTATGCATCGAGCAGCTCGTTGGAGAGCTTGTCGACCATGGACTTGCCAGATCGCTTTCGAGCAGCGGCGATCAGCCAGCGGAAGGCCAGCATTCGTCGTCGCTCTGGGCGAACTTCCATCGGAACTTGGTAGGTCTGACCACCAACGCGTCGGGGTCGAACTTCAACCGCCGGGGTGACGTTGTGGATTGCCTTCTCGAATGCTTCGATTGCAGGTACGCCTGTCTTCTCTTCAACAATCTTCATTGCTTGGTAGAAGATGTATTCCGACTTGCCGCGCTTACCGCTGAGCATCATTCGGTTGATAAATCGAGCTGCGAGTTCTGATCCGTAGATTGGGTCAGGAGCAATAAATCGTTTTGGAGCTGCACCTTTTCGTGGCATTACTTCTTACCTCCCTTACCGGCTGGAGCTGCTGCACCTGGCTTTGGCTTCTTCGAACCGTACTTGGATCGACCCTGGTTTCGCTTGCTGACACCTGCGGTCTGTTGGGTACCGCGAATGATGTGGTAGCGCACACCAGGAAGGTCCTTAACACGACCACCGCGGACGAGAACGACCGAGTGCTCCTGAAGGTTGTGTCCCTCTCCTGGGATGTAAGCGGTAACTTCGATTCCGTTCGTAAGTCGCACACGAGCGGTCTTTCGAAGAGCCGAGTTTGGCTTCTTAGGGGTCATGGTTCGCACGACGGTGCAAACGCCTCTCTTAAATGGGTTTTCTTTCAACGCCGGACTCTTTGATTTGGTCTTTGGCGCCTTTCGTCCCTTTCTAACTAGTTGGTTGACTGTTGGCATTTCTGATTTCCTAACGCCACTGCGTTCACTGTCGGCCAACAAAAAACCCTGCTCAAACCTTTCGGTTGACAGGGGTGATCGAGGTTCTGTTAAAAAGTGTTTAACCGGTCCCGATTCCCAATCTGTTGCCCTCCTGAACGATGGCGGACTGAGGTTGTGTCAGACACAATCCCAGACAGCATAGAGTGTGACGCATGCGCAGAGTAGAAGTCAATACTCGCAGAAACCAGGGTAGGCAGCACCGGTTCGTCTAATCAGCGCTGTTTGACTCGCTCTTGGACAAGTTCTCAAGGGCTCTACGTAGTGGGATTTCCCAGCGCCCCATGTCAATGCTGAACGCTTGATAGGTGCCAAGGCCTTCCGCATCTTGTGGATGAAGGCTCATGAAGTCTGCGAGACGCATCTCAACTCCGGATGGCGTCGTTCCTCGATAGACGATGACGCAGCACCCATCACCACTTGCGACAGTTTCTTCAAGGAGCGTGAGTCCGTGTCCCGTATCCTCCGGCCTCACAAAGTCGTAGACCGTTACTTCAGATGTAGTCCACTGCTCAGAGGTATAGCCAGCGATTCGAATGCTGGGAGACATGAACGTTTTTCGCCAAGAAGCTCCGTACTCACCCTCATGCAAGATGATCGATTGCTCGGTGGTAGAACGGTCGAGCTCTCGAAGCTGATCTAACTCCGTTCCGAGCTCGGAGATGATTCGAGTTTTACTCGCCATCTGCTCGTTAAACAGTCGTCGATTCTCAGCTAGAGCGGCGGTTAGTTTGGCCTTTTCAGATTCAAGGTCGGCGATAAGTTGATTGATTTCGGCGCTTTGAACGACCAGCAGGGCCTCGGTTTCGGAAAGCTGCCGTTCGGCGGAGAGTACGTTGTTGATGACCGCAGCTCGATTCTTATTCCCTAGTCTTTCGCGGATATTCTTCCAATGCGAACCGATCGTATGAACCGAGAGTCCTAGTCGATCGGCAATTTGCTGATCCGATAGCCCTTCTGCCGCCGCCTTAACGATTTCGATCTGACGTTCGGTTAGTACCATTGGAACCCGGAGCAACAACTTTACCGGACTAATCAAACAAAGATGTTGGTCCTTACCCATTTCCGGGTAGTGAATAATAAGAATCAGTGATCAATCGAGGTCAATCAATGCGTCCATCCCCGCAAAATGGGGATGGTGCGATGCGACCAACTCGGATAAATTGATGCTTCGGCCTGCTGTTAACGCAATTCTCAGGTGAGTCGAAATCGCACTTGGTCAATCTCGCAAGAAATTCCAAGAGTCAAGAAATTCCCTCCACTTCTCAGGAGGGTTTTTTCTTATATAGTTCCTTGCCCGTGGAGGTTGTTCAGGCAACGAGCGACCAGCCCCTCCAGGAGGCTTGGAGGGGCTGGCTAAACCAATTTCGAGTCTCAGGCGAGGGCCTGGCCCAAGTCGGCGAGGAGGTCATCAATGTTTTCCAGGCCCACGCTCAATCGAATGAAGTCGGAAGTCACTCCGGTCGCCAACTGCTCGTCGGGGTTCAGTTGTTGGTGGGTTGTCGAGGCTGGGTGGATTACCAATGACTTCGCGTCGCCTATGTTGGCGAGCAGAGAGAACACGGTGAGCTTATCGATAAACGCCAAAGCCGCGTCGTAGCCACCTTTCACTCCAAAACCGATGAGGGCACCGTAGAGTCCTCGTTGGTGGTACTTCGCTGCCTCGGCGTGATCCTTGTGGGTACTCAGGCCCGGATAGTTGACCCAGCTGACCTGTGGGTGACTTGCCAGGAAGTCACCCACCTTGGCTGCGTTCTGGGAGTGTCGTTCCATACGCAGTGGCAGGGTTTCGACGCCTTGCAGAATCTGCCACGCATTGAATGGCGAGATTGCGGCACCCGTGTCGCGCAATCCCTGAACGCGAGCCTTGATGCCGAATGCGACATTCCCTAGTCCGGGAAAGTTTCCGAAAACCTCCCAGAACTTCAAGCCATGATAGGAAGGATCTGGTTCGGTGAAGTTCGGGAACCGACCATTCCCCCAGTCAAAGTTCCCGCCATCGACCACCACACCTCCGATGGACGTCCCGTGCCCTCCGAGGAACTTAGTCGCCGAATGGACGACGATATTCGCGCCATGCTTGAAAGGCTGGATTAGGAAGGGCGTCGGTGTGGTGTTGTCCACCACCACAGGTATTCCGTGCTTCTTGGCAATGGCAGACACGGTCTCGAAGGGGAACGTGTCCAGCTTAGGATTACCGATTGTCTCTCCGTAAATTGCCTTTGTTTTGTCGGTGATCGCCGCTTCGAGTGCGTCGGCATCGGCAAGATCAACGAACTTGACAGTAATCCCCCACTTAGGCAGGGTGTAGTGAAACAGGTTATAGGTTCCACCGTACAAGCTGTTCGAGCTGATGATCTCATCGCCCGCCTCGGCGATGGTTGTGAGAGCCAAGGTGATTGCTGCTTGTCCACTTGCCGTTGCGACCGCGGCCCCGCCACCTTCAAGCGCAGAAACGCGCTGTTCCAGCACATCGGTGGTCGGGTTCATCAATCGGGTGTAGATGTTCCCAAACTCTTGCAGTCCGAAGAGGCGCGCAGCATGGGAAGTGTCGTTGAAGACGTACGACGTCGTTTGATAAATCGGGACGGCCCGCGATTTTGTCGTAGGGTCGACGGTTTGACCGGCGTGGAGGGCAAGCGTTTCGAATGCCGGCGACGAAGTGGTTTGGGATGACATGCCTTACAGTCTGGCGGTCGTGGTGGGCTTCCGTACCTGTGCTTGAGACATCCCCTCAGATTCATAGGCATTTTCTCTTGCTCACCTAATCTATTTGGCGGAGTGGCGTAGTCGGAAAACGGGCGGCCGAGGACTGTCTTGATCATTCGGGATAAACGCAGATCGTGTTGGTGGTGAGCAAAAAGTGTTGTGAGTTTAACGATATTGCAGTTATAATCTGCGCTGAGGACCGGTCTGATTCTCAATGGAGAGTAAGGAAGGAGCCCAATGGACCTCAATATGAAATTCTCACGAAAGGGATTCACCCTTATCGAACTGCTCGTCGTGATTGCGATCATCGCGATCCTGGCAGCGATTCTTTTCCCAGTTTTTGCACAGGCTAAAGAAGCTGCAAAGAAGACCGCATGTTTGAGCAACATCAAGCAGATCGGTACCGGACTCAGCATCTACTACACGGATAACGACGACATGATGGTGCCCTGGACCACTGGTGCGAATCCGAACCCACCAGCCGCAAGCCCTAATGCATTCGGGCTTAGCTTCATGTATCAAGGAACGCTCAACCCTTACATTAAGAACGGAGCAAACCTGACCAACGGCGACCTCAACGGAATTTGGCAGTGTAACTCGGTCAAGCCACTTCTGAGCTCGTTCAGCAACACCTACGGCTTCAACATCTACGGACTGGGTGGATACTCAACCTTCTGCCTTGGAAACCCTGCCTATGCACCATGTACGACGCGAAGCGCCGCGACTTGGGGAGCATTCGCGAACACCAAGTACAACACTCCGGCTAACATGACCGAAATCGAGAACCCTTCGGCGACAATCGCGTTCACCGATGGTGCCCAGCTGATCCGCCCACCTCAGGCTGCGATTGCTGTTGGAACTGCGGCGGCGATCTCCGTATTCGGAGCCCACAGCCCTGGTCAGGGAGGCATTCTTCTCAACGGAATTGCCCAAACATCGTCGGTGACTCTACAGCGGCTCTATACCGGTCGAACCACCAACGTGTTGCGCACGGATACCTCGGCAAAGAATGTTCCAAGTGGAACCCTTTGGAGCAATCGCTACACGACCGCCAATAACAGCTTCCGCGGATTCGTTCCAGACGGTCCTGCAATGAACAACGGATGGACACGAGAATGGGTTCAGTAATCCGAGCAGCGCTTGCGCTTGTCGTTGTCAGCTTTGTCCTCGGATGCGGAAGTTCGGAGCCTGAACAGGCTCCCGCCGCTCCTCAGGCGACGGCTGCCGGGACGGCACCAGCGTCCGGGGAACAGGCTCCAGGTCCGAGTACTGCTCCAGCGGCTCCGCCCAAAGGCGCCCCAGAAGGCGCTGGCGCGGACGGGACTCTTCCCGAAGATCGCCTGTAAGACCATTGGCTCCGTCAAATCAATTTTTTGACGGAGCCAACGCGTTTTTAACGATCTGTGTTAATATTAGCGTTGAGGACCAGTCCAATTCTCAAGGGAGAGTAAGGAAGGAGCCCAATTAGGACCTCATATGAAATTCTCACGAAAGGGATTTACCCTTATCGAGCTACTCGTCGTAATTGCGATCATCGCAATTCTCGCGGCGATTCTTTTCCCTGTCTTTGCTCAAGCAAAGGAAGCTGCTAAGAAGGCTGCCGACATTTCCAACCAGAAGCAGATTCTGACCAGTACGTTCATGTACATGAGCGACGCAGACGATGTTTACCCATTGCTTCGCGTTGGCCCATCGATGTGGATGCCAACCCCGGTTACTCGTCCGCAGATCAACTCCGGTCACAACCTTCTCGAGCCATACATCAAGAACCGAGCAATCTGGTCCGCACCAAACGATGGTATCGGTCGATGCGATAACAGCACCACTGGCATCAGCGAAAGCGACACCGGCGGAAAGGTTAGCTATGTTTTCAGCTACAACGGTCAGCAGAACATTCTGAACACCGCAGCTGCACTCCCATATGCCTGGGGAATTGCTGGCTGGCTGGCCACCAACGCTGATGGATCAGTTCCAGCTACTGGAACTGTCCGAACCGGTTCGTTGTCCCAGTCGCAAGTTGGCGCAACCGCCAGCACGATCTGGCTCATGCCTAGCTACATCTCGTGGTCTTACTACTACGGATTGATGCAGCACCGCGCAGACCAACGAGCATATGCTTACGCAGGAACCGACGGCTTGGCTGGTGGTCTTGAGACTTGGCCAAAGACGACCAACGCAGCAGGTGCATGGTGCGCGGCTTCTTTGGGTGACAAGATGTCCATCGGTGCTTACGCTGTGAGCTCCAACTGGGGATTTGCTGACGGCCACGCTAAGAACATGAAGCGAAACCAGATCCTGGATCGCACTTGGATGACCGCTCCGGCAACCGCTCTTGCGAACAAAGCTCGAAACCTCATTCACTGGGACGAGGCATTCAAGAACTAATGAACGAAAACGCAAAGAAAGCTCTGCTCATCGTCCTTGCTGTCGTCGCCGTTGGTGCTCTGGGTTACCAGGTCATGAACATGGTGGGTGGCGAGAAGGTTGAAGTCGTCGGAACAGCTCCGGCACTTCCTCCTGGATACAAATCTGAAAAAGATCAGGCTCTGGAGCAGGGTGGCACGGGTGCCGCCAAGCCAACCGCCGATCCACAGTCAGAAGCAGCTCGAGACGCAGCCCTCGCCGGCGGCTAATCGGTCTTTGCAAAACATTAAGGCGACCTGCGGATCATCCGTAGGTCGCCTTTTTGTGACTGACTTGACTGTAAACTCAAGAGGTGAGTGCCCTCAAAGATTTGTCCGTGAAGAACCATCGTGTTCTCGTTCGCTGTGACTTCAACGTCCCCCTAGGGAACGGCGCGATTACCGACGATCGGCGGATCACAGAGGCTCTTCCGACCATCAAGTATCTGCTGGACCAAGGCGCGTCGGTTGTGCTGTGTAGTCACCTGGGCCGACCGAAGGGCGTCACTCCAGAGTTCACCCTTGCTCCCGTCGCCAAACGCCTTTCGGAGCTTTTGAATCAGAATGTTGCTCTCCTTCCCGACTGCGTCGGACCAGAAGTCGAAGCCGCTTGCCACGCTCTGCAACCTGGCCAAGTTGTCCTGCTTGAAAACGTTCGGTTCCATCCCGAAGAAGAGAAGAACGATTCCGCCTTCGCCAAGGCGCTCGCTAGCCTGGCCGATGCGTATGTGAACGATGCATTTGGGACGGCACACCGAGCTCACGCCAGTACGGCGGGAGTCGCTGACTATCTGCCAAGCGCGGCCGGATTCCTTATCGGTAAAGAAATCGAATTCCTCGGTAAAGCAGTCCATGCACCCGAGCGACCTTTTGTTGCCATCATGGGCGGCTCTAAGGTTAAGGATAAGATCGCGCTGATTGATAACCTGCTTCCAAAGGTCGACAAGCTCATCATCGGCGGCGGAATGGCGTACACCTTCCTCAAAGCCCAGGGTAAAGAGATCGGCAAGTCGCTCCTCGATGAGACGAGCATCGAATACGCTGGTCAGCTTCTTCGAGATAATCCAGAGAAGATTCTGATTCCAAGTGACTTTGTCGTCGCTCCTGAGTTCAGCCCAACTTCACCAGCCACGATCGTCAGTGCAGACCAAATCCCAGCTGATCAGATGGGACTAGACATCGGCCCAGAAACCAGAAAGGCGTTTGCGGCAGTGATTGAAACTGCAGGAACCGTACTCTGGAACGGACCAGTTGGTGTCTTTGAGATGGACGCATTCGCCGAGGGCACCAAATCAGTGGCTCAGGCAATGTCGAACTGCAAGGGTCTAACGATCGTAGGAGGAGGGGACTCCGCTGCAGCCGTCGAAAAGTTCGGCTTTGCGGATTCCATGAGCCACGTCTCCACCGGAGGCGGTGCCTCTCTCGAATTCCTCGAAGGAAAAGAACTCCCAGGAATCGCCGCACTTGGAAAGGTAAGTCAATGATCACAACCGCTATCGCAGCCGCACTCCTCAGCCAGGGCCAAAGCTTTGACTACAAGATTGGAACCCAGACCTTTGAAGGGTATCGCTCGCTCGTTAAAAAGTCAAAGTTGACTGTCGTCGTTGTCCAGGACTGGAATGGTGTAAACGACCACGAGATATCCGTCGTCGACAAGCTTGCTTCGCTCGGCTACTCGGCGGTCGCCGTTGACGTGTACGGCAAGGGTGTCCGGCCGAATACCGTGCAGACATGCTCCGCCGAAAGCGGCAAGTATTACGCTGACCCGAAGCTATTCCTTAGTCGGCTGGAAGGCGGAATCAAAGCAGCGAACATCAAGGGTAACTACGTAGCGATTGGTTACTGCTTCGGTGGAACCGGCGTCCTTGAGCTAGCCCGAAACAACGCGAAAGACATGGTAGCGGCCGTCAGCTTCCACGGCGGGCTCAAAGCTCTGACCAAAGCTCCGGCAAAGATCAACGCAAACGTGGTGATCCTGCACGGTGCCGTAGACCCATTTGTCCCTGCCGCGGATGTTGAGGCAGCGAAGGTGGAACTGAAGCGGGCGAAGTCATTCAAGTTCGTTTCGTACCCAGGTGCCGTCCACGCCTTCACGGTCAAATCGATGGGATTTGAGGTCGATGGCGCCAAGTATAACGAAGCGGCAGACAAAGCCTCTTGGCTAGAACTGACCAAAGCGTTGAAAGCTTGGTCTAACTGAATCGAACTGCGCGGCATCTTCGTCTTGAACATCTAGACGAAGATGTCCGAAGAGACCCGCGAAGCCCCGACAGTTTTTGATCACATTGCCGTATTGCTCGACCAGATGGCGGGCGTTGCGTGGCAAAAGCTTGGTCTACAGCCCGACATGGTGACGGGAAAAATCGAGCCAGATCTCGACCAAGCTCGAGTTGCAATCGACGTTGTATCCTTCCTGTCGAACAAGCTTGAACCCCAACTTGACGAAGACGATCGCCGTCAGATTCAGTCGTTAGTGCGAGACCTGAAGATCAACTTCGTCCAGAAGGGAGGCGCTTAGTGGCGTTTACTTGGCCGGTGAGAACTGTTTCCCGAGAACTCTCCGAGGTGCGTAAGCCCGAGGTAAGACTCCAGCAACTTGAGGTCTTCAGCGAAGTTTTCGAGGGGTTCTCCTCTGCACTTCTGGAGTTGGTGACCTACGGCCCCATTGGCGCAAACCAGGCTAGAGTAAACGAACTCCGCGAGGCAGCTAAGTTTGCCTATCTGCCAGTAAAAGAGTTTGTGACCCCCTATCTCAAGAACTCGCCGAACCCTCTGGACCACCTTGTGTTCGGAATTACCGAAGTTTGGAGCCAACCAATATTGGGTCAAAAGATCGATATTGCTAAAGAAGCCCTGAGCATCTATGGTCAGCATCTGCGATACTTGATCTCTAAAAGCGAATGATCATCGACTGGCGCGAAGCAGACCATAACCAAATCCTCGATCTTTGGAACCGTTTCCACCCCGAGCGTTACAAGATTGATGCGGATATTCTTCGGATCAACACCGTTGATGCGGATACCTTCGATTGGGGTGCCTCTTTGGTTGATGTCGACTTCGATGGCGATATTCGCGCCTTCATCAGTATCAAAAAGGCTCCAGCAAAGCACCACAAGGTGGGAGATCCGGATGCCGTCCACCTCAGCGCAATTGCATTCACGGACGCAACCCATGCCATCGATCTGATGAGCGATGCCAAGAAAACGCTTCGACAGCGCGGGGTCACCAGCATTCTGTTTGGAATGGACTCGCGGCACTTCTGGCCCGGGGTTCCGACAGATGTACCCCAACTCAACAATTTCTTGACCATCGAAGGATTTGATCTCAGCGGCGAGTATTTCGACGTTGAGCGAGACCTTGTCAGCTATCAGCCGCCTCGACCAATTCCGACGGAACAAGTCGAGTTTCGAGTGTTGACCGAAGAAGACGCTCGAAGCCTTGAGAAGTTCTTTGTGCGCGAATTCCCCGGGAGATGGCGCTACGACATGATGTGGAAGATCGAGCGAGAAGGCGGTTTCTCAGGCTTGGTCGGCCTGTTCTACAAGGGCGAAGTGCACGGCTTTGCAAGCATCCAAGATTCCTCCACCAAATTCCCAATCGGCGGTGCAGTTTGGCGAAGCGATCTTGGAGAACATTGGGGCGCGCTCGGGCCCATCGGCGTCTCCCAGCAGGTGCGGGGAGAAGGCTGGGGTGGCGCACTTTTGGCTGCCGGGTTGATTGAACTCAAGTCCCGTGGCACCCAAAAGTGCATTATCGACTGGACAACACTCGATGAGTTTTACGGAAAGCACGGCTTCGAGAAAAGCCGCATTTACCGTTCTGCAAAACTCGCGATCTAGGCGTTCAACATCTTCGCGGCTGTCACCGGGTCAATAAACCCTTCGACTCCGTACCCAACCCGAGTCGGATCGGCACTGAGTGCAGCCTCTAGCGAGGTTGCACCGGGAGCCAATTCCAGTACGGTTCCTTGTCTCACCCAGAGCGGCATAGACAGCGCGGTATGCGTCTCAGTGACCCACGTCCCACCTTCTCGGCTTTCGCCGTTCAGAAGGGAATACCAAGTTCCTTGAGGGAGGTAGTAAGTCACCGATCCATCGGGAGAGAAGACAGGAGCCACCAGCAACGATTCTCCCAGCATGTACTGCCGGTCAAGAAACGCACAGGTGGGGTCTTCAGGGAACTCCAGGACCATCGCTCGCAGCATTGGTATCCCAGTCTGACTCGTTTCTTGCGCCTGCTTCCAGAGGTATGGCATCAGTCCGAGTTTGAGCCTGGTGAAGAATCGGAGCACAGCCACAGCCTCGTCGCCGTACGCCCATGGCACGCGGTAGCTCGTCGAGCCGTGAAGTCGCGAATGCGTTGACATTAGCCCGAACGCCACCCAACGGTGGTACAAAGCTTCTGGTGGAAGTCCCTCGAATCCGCCGATGTCGTGTGACCAGAAGCCGAAACCGGAGAGGCACAAGGAAAGCCCTCCACGCAGACTCTCTGCCATCGCCTCAAAGTCAGACCAACAGTCACCGCCCCAGTGGCAAGGGTACTGCTGACCACCCGCCGTCGCCGACCGTGCAAAGAGAACCGCCTCGCCTTTTCCGCGCTTGCGCTCGAGGAGTTCGAAGACGGCTTTGTTGTAAAGCTCAGTGTAGAGGTTGTGCATCAGCACCGGATCACTGCCGTCGTAGTAGACCACGTCGGTCGGAATGCGTTCGCCAAAATCTGTCTTGAGCGAATCGACACCTTGATCAAGGACCGCTTCAAGTTTGGATTGGTACCACTCAACCGCGGCGGGGTTAGTGAAGTCCACCAGCGCCATTCCTGGTTGCCACATGTCCCACTGCCAAACGTCCCCGTTAGAACGTTTGAGGAAGTATCCGTTGGCTTTACCCTCGTCGAACAGTTCCGAAGCCTGGGCGATGTAAGGATTGATCCAAGTGCAAACCTTGAGACCTCGCTGGTGAAGGCGCTGTAACATTCCCTCCGGGTCTGGGAAAACATCGGGATCCCATTTGAAATCACACCAATGGAAGCCACGCATCCAGAAGCAGTCGTAGTGGAAGACGCTAAGCGGAATCCCTCGCGACTCCATTCCATCGATGAACTCATTGACGGTTTTTTCGTCGTAGTTCGTTGTAAACGAGGTTGAAAGCCACAGCCCGAACGACCATGAGGGGGGCAGGGCAGGTTTGCCCATCAGATCGGTGTACGTTCGCAAGACATCTTTCGGAGTTGGGCCGTAGATGACCACAAATTCTAGCCCTTCGCCGGGCACGGAGAATTGAACGCGGGAAGTTCGCTCAGTGGCAACTTCGAAGGAGACTCGACCCGTGTGGTTGACGAAGACGCCGTAGCCCTGGTTGGTCATGTAGAACGGAATGTTCTTGTAAGCTTGGTACGAGCATGTTCCCCCGTCCTCGTTCCAGATGTCCACGGTCTGGCCGTTCTTAGCGAAAGCTGTGAAGCGCTCTCCGAGGCCGTAAACAAGCTCTCCGACGACCAAAGTGAGCTGGGCGACGATGTGGTTCCCGGAGCCCTCAACGCTCATCAGACCGCAACCTCGGCTTGGGATGGACGAGACCTTCTTGCCGTTCGCGCTGAAGTTTAGGCTGAATGAGCCCCGATCAATCTCTGCGGTGAGATTTCCGCTCGTGAATCCGATCTGCTTCTCGGTCTGGGCAATTTCTGCTTCCGATGGCTCGAATTCGCGAAACCGCGCGGCATCTGGGGAACCTCCTCGGAAGTGCTTGATGTTGATCGCGATGACGTCTTGAGCTGGAGCCGTAAGGGTGACGTCCAGCGTAGGACCTCCAAGAGTATCTCCACGATGGTTGATTTTTCGGGTCGGGACGAGCAGTTCGAGCACGTTCTCTCGCACCTTGACTTGGTACACCTCGGCGCCATAATGCGCGGTAATTCCAGGTTGCATCATCCAGTTGCCATCAGTGAAATTCATCGTTAAATCAAGTCCTCGCAGATTCAATGTACCCACCCGGTAGCTGCCAAATCAGCCATAATCCTGAGGTGCCCCCAAAGTTTCCAGGTCCTATTTCTGCGTCAATGCTCCTCGAAATGGGCAACTATGTGATCGCAGAGCCGTACCCTTTTGCGGTTGATATCCAGCGTTCTCACGGCATGTACTTGGTGACCGTCGATGGGCAGGAACTCTTCGATTGGGCTGGCTACTACGGTAGCAAACTGATCGCCCACAACCACCCCGGGTTGTACGAACCTGAGTATCTAAAACGGCTGCAGTACGCTGCAAATAACAAGATCGCGAATCCCGATTTTCTCACCAAAGAGTGCTTGGATTACTACCGCTTGGTTTACGAA
The DNA here is from genome assembly GCA_903927345.1 of uncultured Armatimonadota bacterium. Classification (GTDB taxonomy): domain Bacteria; phylum Armatimonadota; class Fimbriimonadia; order Fimbriimonadales; family Fimbriimonadaceae; genus Fimbriimonas. The sequence continues at coordinate 158,454 of CAIYMO010000033.1, forward strand.
AACGCTCCGCAGGTGATGCGCTCAGACGATCTTGAGGTCTACGTCGTCAACTCTGGCGCGGAAGCTGTGGAGAACATGATGAAGTACATGGTTGCCATGTACAACCAGAAGTGCCTGAAGAAGGGCAAAATGCCCGGAAATCGGCGATTCATCTACTTCGACCGAGCTTTTCACGGCCGTACGGTGTTTGCCCTCGGCGTCACCGAAACTGTAGATCCAGTAGCGACGAAGGACTTCGTCGGCTTGGGCATGGGCGGAAACATCAAGCTTCCATTCCCAAGTTTCAACTCTGACTGGACGGAAGGCGAAAACATGGCGAACGCGAGCAAGGTTTTGAGCCAGCTCGAATCCATTCTCCAGTCGATGTCCGAAGACATCGTTGGCCTGATCATGGAGCCAATCCAAGGGGCAGGTGGCAACCGCGTCGCCCTCCCGTCGTTCTTCCGAGGACTCAGCGAGCTATGCCACAAATACGGAATCTACCTCGCTTTTGACGAGGTGCAAACTGGCCTCGGGCCAACCGGGAAGATGTGGGCAATTGACCACTTCGATCTTCCTCACTCGCCGATTGCAATTGCGAGCGGCAAGAAGTGGGGCAATGGGCTGCTCTACATGTCCGAAAGCCTCGAAGACGTCGGAATTCTGGACTCTACATGGGGCGGCAATACCGCCGACATGGTTCGGGTCTGCCGAGAGGTTGAGATCGTTCAACAAGAAGGTCTGATCGAAAAGGCTGCTTCCAATGGTGCGCTTCTTTCTGATGGTCTTAAAAAGGTGATTTCAAAGTATCCGTTTGCCGAGAACGTTCGGGGAATGGGGCTTTACCAAGGGTTCTCACTGGACACGACCGAGCGCAAAGGCAATCTCGTGAAAACCGCTCGAGAGAATCACGATCTGCTCCTTCTCGGAGCCGGAGATCGTTCCATTCGTACCCGACCAAACCTCTCCGTGACCGCGGAGGACATCGAGCGCTTCCTTCAGTTGCTAGATCTCAGCCTAGCGCAAGTCGCCTGAGGCACTCTTACTGAGTTCCCTCAACCTCGCGAGGCTTGGTTGGCGTGACTTGGGGGAATCCAGGCTAAATGACCGAGCGTCGCTGAGTTCATTTTGGATAAAGGCTTGCACTCGATCGATTTCGGCGAGCAGCGCAGGTGGCTTTCCAACGAAGCTGACCCAGACTATCTCACGCCCATCGAAGTCATACTCCCAGAGTCCGACGATTCGGCCTCGGTCAGCAATAGCGTGCGTTGAGAGGTCATTGAGCGCACCCAGGTTGCTCAGTTTGCCCTGGCTGAGGACATCCAGACCCTGTTCGGTCGCATCAAGGTGCAGACTCAAATCTCGCCGCAACAAGAACAGTGAATCCAATCCTGAGACAAGTCGAAAGACGGGCTCCTCGGGCAATTGGAAGCAACAATATTCGTCAAATGTGGACGGTAAGCCAAGGAGCGCGGTGTCCTCAAGCCCGACTAATCCGAGGTGTTCCGCCGCCGCCTGGGCTGCCTTCACGCCGAGACCACTGAACCACTGAAAGTGCGCCATGCTCGCGAAGCCGCACCATTGCCAAAAGAGAGCAGCGAGTTCCTTAAACGCTTGGGCTTGCGGGAACGAATCATCGACGATTGGGGCGTTTTCGAACAATCTGTAAGAATAAGACTGTCCGTCCAGGCGACCGTCGGAAGGGATTCGGCGAATCTTAGCCTCAGCTTGAAGGGCAAGCAGTCCAAGGGAGACGTTGGACGTTTGACCAACTTTCTTGCCAGCTTCGCCAAAGTTTTGATACAGGTTTCCAAGCGCAGACTTGAAGTCGCTGGCGCCAAGCGGTCCCGATTGGAGAGCCGCGAGAATCCCTTCCTTTAGCGCATAAATCTCTTTGTCGGTGACGCCTAGCTTGGATTTGGCGGTGCGAATGGCGGAGTCTGCGTTGAAGCCTTGTCCGCACTTTATTCCGACTTGGAAGTGTTTTGCCGGCAATAGGTACGTACAACCTCGGGCAGAGGCGAATTCGTGAATCTCGAGTTTAGCGACGTCGGAATCAACCTCCATCCGGGTCGCCTGATTTCGGGCGAAGAGAGTCAGATAAGGGTTAGCGCCACCTACCGTTCGTGCCCACCCTCTCGAAGCGAGAATCGTCGCGGAAGATTGAGTTTCGAAGTGGTTTAGACCTTGGCGCTCGCTAAGGAATGCTCGAAGCCTCGCTTCGATCAATGCCCAATTTCCCGAAGTTGAAGGCGCCCCCCAAATTCAAGCGTTGGACAGAGTTTCGCCACACTCACGGCATCATCCCAGTCCTCTGCTTGGAAGATGAAATACCCTGAAGGGGCCACGGCGTCGCCGGTGTAGTCCACGGTCTCCACGGAGTCGCCGCTCAAGAATCGACCAACGGGCTTCACTGGGTCCGCCTGAACAACCCGCTCCTCAATCAGCATCGCAAAGTTGCGTATCTTTCCTATCCAGCCCATCTTCTCCTCATCGGAAAAGGTCTGCCAAACATCGTCGTCTTGCATTAGCAAAAGGTAGATCGCCATACAGCCCGATTATAGATCAGGAGATCGCCCAGTGAGAATTGCACCTGTGCGATGACGCCACTTTTCGAACTGAAACCCGACGACCCCTAGCGCAATCATCGCAAGGGCACCCATTTTTGCCGCCGCCGCTGCAGGTGCGATTGCCTCCACTGACCGAAATGGCCCTTGGGATTTCTCAATGAACTTCGAGCCTTGGGGACCAGTGCCCTTGACGAAGGTTGCGTTATTGTTGAGAAGAAGATGAACAGGCGATCCGATCAGCCGCTCTCCTTCAACAATCTGGCACAGAACACCTTGTGCCTCGATCGTTTGCTGGAAGGCATACGCGGAGATAAAGAGCAGGCATCCGAGGGCTGAAATCAGAGCTCCGATCCACTTCATTACTTAAAATTCCAAAGAAATAGCATAAATATCTGCCATATAGCGTTAAAAACTTGTTAGAATGTTTCAATCGCAATGTCGCGAAGCCGAGCAATGAAGCCGTGATCTATGAGAAAACAGCTATGTCAAAGTCTCCTATGCGCCTTGCGGGCATCTTAAGCCTACCGCTACTTGCGGCTTCGGCTCTTGCCCAAACGCCAGAACCGCCAGCCATCAACGCCGCCGACAGCGCGTGGATGATTACGGCAACGGCCCTCGTCCTCCTCATGACCCCTGCTCTCGCCCTGTTCTACGGCGGCATGGTTCAGAAGAAGAACGTCCTCAACACGATGCTTCTCAGCTTCATGATGATGGGTGTTGTCTCACTGATCTGGGTTCTCGTTGGCTATTCGTTTGCGTTTGGCAAGTCAACGAACGGTCTGATCGGCGGCACCGAGTATCTCCTCGGCAAAAACATTTCGCTCAAGACGCCTTACGGTACGCAAACCATCCCCGCAGCGCTCTTTATGCTGTTCCAGATGAAGTTTGCGATCATCACTCCTGCGTTGATCTCGGGGGCGATTGCTGAGCGAGTTCGCTTCAAGGCATACACGCTCTTCATGATTTTCTGGTCGGTGCTGGTCTACACCCCAATCGCATGCTGGGTCTGGAACCCAGATGGTTGGCTCTTCAAAGCTGGCGCGCTTGACTTTGCAGGTGGAACCGTTGTTCACCTCGCAAGTGGTATCTCGGCTCTCGCCCTGTCCATCTTCCTTGGCAAACGCAAGTCTGTCGAAGCAAAAGCAAACAACATTCCGTTCGTTCTTTTGGGTGCTGGTCTCCTCTGGTTCGGCTGGTTCGGCTTCAACGCTGGATCATCGTTGGCAATGAATGACATCGCCGTGAGCGCATTCCTTACAACCCACCTCGCCGCTGCTGCAGGAATGGTCACCTGGATGGTTGTCGAAATGATTCGGTCGCCAAAGGGCAAAGTCACTGCAATGGGTGCCGCTTGTGGTTTGGTCGCCGGTCTCGTTGCAATTACCCCTGCCGCTGGATACGTATCCACCCCATCTGCAATTCTCATTGGAGTCGCCGCTGGTCTGGTCTGTGTCTTCGCAATCGAACTCAAGCACAAACTTGGCTACGACGACGCACTTGACGTTGTTGGCGTCCATGGTGTCGGCGGAACCCTCGGTGCCATCCTTACCGGAGCTCTGGCTGATCCCGCGATCAACAGTGCTGTCGAGGGATCTCTGAAGGACGGTCGCGGCCACCTGATGGTGGTCCAGTTCCAGGCGATCGGTGCCACTCTGGCCTACGCCGGTATCGGAACCTACGTGTTGGCAATGATCATCAACAAGGTCACCCGACTCCGCAGCTCGGAAAGCGCAGAGGTCAAGGGTCTTGACCACTCCTATCACGGAGAGCAAGGCTACGTTATCCCTGGTGCTGCGCCAACTCCTGCGACAGCTGAAAAGATGATCGAAGAAGCGGTCGTCAGCGAGCCTCTCCTCAAATAGTCCCTAATTCTCTCCCGGCTGATGCCGGGAGAGTTGACTCTCTCCCCCACCTTTGATAGACTGACGACGTGATCGCTGTCAGTCTTTTGCTTTCCACCCTGCCCCAAGCTACGCTACGGCTCCCCGCACTCTTTACCGACCATATGGTCGTCCAGCGAGGGAAGCCGGTGAACATTTGGGGATGGGATTCCCCCGGGCAAAAAGTCACCGTCAGCTTAGGCGGCAAGTCAGTTTCTAGCACCGCAGACGCCAACGGTAAGTTCATGCTCGCGGTACCCAAGCTAACCGCTGGCGGTCCGTACACCCTCGAAGTGACCGGTTCGACAACCGTTAAAGTCAGCGATGTTCTCGTCGGAGAAGTCTGGGTCTGTTCTGGCCAATCCAACATGGAGTGGATCCTCGCCAACAGCATGTTCCGTGAAGAGACGAAGAAAGCCGCTGATCCTTCCGTCCGAATGTTCACAGTCACAAAGCGAGTGTCGCAACAGCCCGAAGTTGACGTGGTCGGATCGTGGATTCCTTCCGCTGCAAACTCGGTTGACTCCTTCAGTGCCGTCGGCTTGGCGTTTGCAAACAAACTTCGACGTGAGCTCAATGTCCCGATCGGTATGATCCACACCTCTTGGGGAGGTACTCCCGCTGAGGCCTGGACTCCAGGTTACATCTTTGCGGATGCGGGGAGCGCAACCCAAGGCAGCCTGCTCAACAACATGCTCGGCCCGATCTCGAATGTGCTGGCAGCGGGAACCAAAAACATGGACTCGGCGATCAAGGACTACCAAGCCAAGGTCGATGTCTATCAACAGCGCGCGCTTCCGCAATTCCTTGGTCAAATTGACACAGGCTGGACGCGCGGCGACTTTAATGATAGTCAGTGGGAGAAAGGCTCAATGCCCATCACGTTCGATGCAAACTTTGATGGTGGCTACTACTTCCGTCGCAAGGTCACCCTCACCGCAAGCCAGGCGAGTGCGAAAGTGCTTTCGCTAGGAGCGATTGACGACTTCGACCGGACGTTCGTCAACGGAACAGAAGTTGGTCGAACGGACATGAAGACTCTCAACTTTTGGGAGTCGCCACGGTCCTATCAGATTCCTGCTGGGCTTCTCCACGAGGGCGAGAATACAATTGCGGTCTTCGCCTACGATACAGGCGGCGCAGGCGGCTTCACCAGCACTCCCAACACCATCAAACTGGGAGATCTCGTGATCGCAAGCGATTGGAGGTTCATGAAGGGCGAAGTGTATAGACCGGTCGCACCCGAGGTCGCTGGCCAACAACCTCAGTCCCCGCAAGGCGCGAACTCACCAAACTTCCCCTGCGCGCTGTACAACGGCATGCTCGCCCCGCTTGCTCCGTACTCAATCAAGGGCGCGATCTGGTACCAAGGCGAGTCAAACGCCGGAAAGGCTGTCCAGTATGCGACGCTGCTAAGCGAGATGATTCGAGGATGGCGCAAAGACTTCGGTCAAGGCAACTTCTCCTTCTACACGGCTCAGCTTGCCAACTTTATGGCACCGAATCGTGACCAATTTGACTCTGCCTGGGCAGAGCTACGCAATTCACAGGACATTGTCGGTCAGGAGCCTAATGGCGGAACGGCAACCATCATTGACATTGGTGACGACAAGGACATCCACCCACGCAACAAGCGAGATGTTGGCGAACGGCTCGCCCGCATTGCCCTCCGAAAGGACTACGGCAAGAAGATCGAGTGGCAGGGGCCACGGTTCAAATCGATGAGTGCAAAGGGCGACGAAATCACCATTATGATGGATCATGCAGCCGGTCTTAAAACCGCGGACGGACAAGAGCCACGCTGCTTCGCCATCGCAGGGTTTGACAAGAAGTGGAAATGGGCGTCAGCTCGGATCGAAGGCAACAAGATCATCCTCAAGAGAACAGGCGATGAGGCAATGGTGCGCTATGCTTGGCAAGACAACCCTCCAGTCAACCTCATCAACTCCGACGGCCTCCCAGCAATGCCATTCCGGACCGACTCTCTCCCGCTAATCACGCGTTCAAATCGTTAGGAACGCTGAGCTCCGAGAGGCGTTGCCTCGCCTCTCGGAATGCGAACAACTAAAGCAGAATCCGGAACGGGGCAACCGGGAGGCCGACCGCGTTGACCAGATTCCCCGAGGGGTTATCCGCCCAAAGGTAGCGAACTCCCTTCACGTCGCCGGAAACTAGGAGTTGGTTGCGTAAGATCTGGGCAGACGCCGGTGCCCAATTCCCGTCTTCTTCAAGAACTTCGAGTCCAGAGAGATCATAACCGTCCCGAGTTTTTAGCGCGCCATACGCGTCCTGGAACACAATGCGAATATGCCCTGCTTCGCGCTTTGCCGAGATTACGGTCGGGCAGAACGATGGAGTCCCTTTCCGATACACGCGCGAAAGAGCAAACCCTGCTAGCCGACGTCCCACCTCCCGCTTGCGGATTGGGTGGATTGTCTCTGCATCGCCGAGGTCAATCGAGGGAGCCATACCGGTCATTGGCAGCCTAAGAGCTGACTCCTGAGCTTCTCGCAATTCTGCCCATTCGGCCTTCTCGGGCTTTGACGTCTTGCCGTATCCCGGAAGTTGAACGTAAAAGAAGGGAAGTGCAGGCTCTTTCCAGCGCGCTCGCCAGTCCGTGATCATCGCCGGGAACAGTTCGCCGTACATGGGTGCCGCACCAACATTAGCTTCGCCCTGATACCAAAGAATCCCCTTAATTCCGTAAGGAATCAAGGGGGCAATCATGCCGTGGAATGCACCGCTAGGGGCGTTTCGATCGCCGGGTCCCATCGGCCGGATGGGTCGGCGTTCCTCTTCAGCTGAGGGAGGCTCGATCACCTGCTCGTTGCGCGTCTTCCAAGTTGTGTTGAGGTCCATCGATGCGCCACCATCGACAGAAGTGAGCTTAATGTCTGGGCCAAGAAGACCTCCCTCACCAGACCGGTTCCAGACCCGAATCGCTATGACATTCTCGCCTTCACGAAGCACTCCAGGACCCACGTAGTACGCGCGGGGTTTGAATCGCCCCATCGTCGCGCCCACCTTTAATCCGTTCACATAGGAAGAATCGTCCGTGCCAACGAATCCCAGCTCAAGCCGAATCCCCTTGCCCTTCCACACCTTCGGCAGCGTAAAGTGGTGGCGATACCAGACTGCTCCATCCACGTCGCGCCCTTCGATCTGCTCCCACGGTGTCGGCAACGCGACCTCTGACCAGGACGAGTCATCAAACTCTCGGCGACCCCAACCTTTGTCAAATCCTTGGTTACCCGGATCCTTCTTCTCATTGGCGCTGTCCCATTGGTTCACCGACTCCTGCCACTGCGAGAGTCTCTCGCGATAGCCGCTGAGGGATGCGATGTACTCGTCCACGATGGGCCGTAGCTTTGGGTTGGATTCCATCGAAGACTGACTCATCCACGATTCGATCTTGGTTCCACCCCACGTGGCTTGAATGATCCCGATCGGGACCTTGACGGTCTTTTGAACTTCGAGGGCGAAGGAGGTTGCGACGGCGCTCCACTTGTTCACGGTGTCTTTGCTTCCGACCGTCCAGTTTCCGCGAATCTCCTTTTCAGGGGCGCTGGAGGAGGCTTGGACAACTTTGAAGCATCGGATCTGCGGTGTAATTTCCTTGCGAATATCGGCTGCCTCGCGAGATCTCGCTACCGGCCACTCCATATTCGACTGCCCTGAAGCGAGCCAGACATCCCCGACCATCACGTCGCGAACAACGACCTCTTGTCCGCCCGAACGCATTTTGAGCACATGGGGCCCACCGGCGGCGGCCGGAGGCATCTTGAGCCGCCAAACGCCTTCGGGGCGCACCAATGCTTGGGCGCGAAAGACCCCAAACTCAACTTCTACAGTTGAGCCAGGAACGCCAAGCCCAAAAATGGGGACCGAGATGTTGCGAGGCAACACCATGTGGTCCGTAAAAAGGGCCGCGGGTCGCAGGAAAACCTGCGTGCCGACTAGTAAATTTGCGAGTATCAGAACTTAGATTATAGGTCGCTTTACAGATCGCTGAAGTAGTCCCAAATCAAATCATCTGCTCCTGGAAGCCCCTCGTGGCCGTAATCAGGGTAGATCACGTGGCTCTTTTTGCAGGTCATCTTGTTATAAGCCGCAAAGTAGGTGCTCGGAGGAGTGATCGTGTCCATCAATCCGCCGAAGAGCTTGATTTCGCCTTTGATTCGGTGTGCGAGGTGCTGCAAATCGATGTATCCGAGTTTCTGGAAAATCTCTGCTTCTCGTTCGTGGCGAGGGTCGCGCATTCGGAAGTAGTACTTCAACTCATCGTAGGCGTCTTTTGCCAAGTCCATTTCCCAGACCCGCTGGTAGTCACACAGAAACGGATAAACCGGAGCCGCCTTCTTGATCGGGGCCAACGCTGCGCAGGCCAAGGTGAGCGCTCCGCCCTGCGAGCCGCCCATTGCTCCCAGTCTCGAACCGTCGACCTCGTCGAACGATGAGACGACCTTTGCAAGGAGCGCGGTGTCGAGATACACATTTCGGAAGTACATCTCCTCCGGAGGGCCATCGAGACCCCGGACGATGTGCCCCCTCAAGGTCATCCCCTCATAGTTGCCCCCATCTCGAGATTCGCCGCCTTGCCCTCGACAGTCCATCGCCGCCACGGCGAACCCTCTTGCCACCCAGTTCAGCTTGTGCATCCAGTCGCCTGAATGCATCGAGTAGCCGTGAAATTGGAGCATGCAGGGCACATTCTTCGCGCCTTTGGGGCGGATGTACTTCGCATAGACCTCTCCACCCCGAGTGCCCTTGAATCGCAGCTCGAAGCACTCCGCGAAGTCAACATTCATCTCTTTAGGCACCAAACTCGGGCAAACGTCAACCTGGTTCATCTCAATCAGTGAGTCGTTCCAGAACTTTTCGTGGTCCGAAGGCTTGGGGTTTCTGCCTTGGTATTCCAGAAGCTTTTCAAGTGGCATGTCAATCAAGGGCATTGCTGATAGAATATCCCCAAGATGATCTGGAAGTGGATTGGCTATGTCTTGGTCTGCGTATGGTTGGGGATTTTCACTGGTTACGTGCTCGGCTATTTGATAGCCGATTTTGCTAGGGATTATGTGGCATGGTGGTATCCGGTCTACGATGGCGAGCTAAGCATGAGTCCGATGCAGGTTGCTCAAGGACGTTGTATGGGGTACGGCTCGGTTTTTGGACTAGTCGCAGGAGTCTCCGTTGTCTTTGCAGATGCATACCATCGGGTCGGCACTTGCAAGGAGTCTCAAGTAAACTCCGATCCGCGAAGCGGGCGAATGCCTGACCTGCAATAGCTCCCTATGAAACCCCTCGGCAAACTCACAGTTGTATGCGGCTCGATGTACGCCGGAAAGAGTGAGGAGCTGATTCGACTTGCGCGGCGCTCGCTCTACGCAAAGAAAAAAGTCCAAGTCTTCAAGCCGAGTATCGACGACCGGTATCACCAGACGATGGTCGTGAGCCACATGGGGGTCCAGCATGAGGCAGACACGGCGGTGAATGTCGCTGAGTTGCAGGCGAAGGTCAGGAAGGACACGCAGGTTCTTCTGATTGAGGAAGTTCAGTTCTTCGAGCCGTCCGTTGTCGAATTCGTTGTCCAGCAATCTGACCGCGGGGTTGACGTCATCGTCGCTGGTTTGGACCAAGACTTTCGTCGCCAACCGTTCGGTCCCATGCCCGCGCTCCTCGCGGCGGCGGACGAAGTGATCAAGCTCCGCGCGATCTGCATGAAGTGCGGAAACCCAGCAAGCCATACCTACCGAATGGTTGACGGCAAGCCCGCCCACTGGGACGACCCCATCGTTCTGATCGGCGCCACCGAGAGCTACGAGGCGCGTTGCCGCAACTGCTTCGAAATTCGGAAAGGGAAGAAGAAGTAGCTAGTTGATGCGTGTCATGACGAATCGGTACCCACCAAGATTCGCATACGTCGGAGGCGTGATCATTTCAAACCTTTCTACAGATGAATCCTTGATTCGAAACCAGAACTTGGCTTGAAACGAGAGGTGACCCATATTCGGACCTCCAATCATCGCCTCTGCGAGCACTTCGTAGACGCTGACCCCATTGAGCGACGTCGCACGCTGGTAAGTCCAAGTTAACCGAGTTCTTCGGGAAATGACCTCGGTGGGTTTCCCCACTGCGAGTTGGACGCTTGCTGTATCGAAAGGCGCCACGATTCCTGCGACGGCTCGCCGATCGTACATTAGTTCGTCTCGGGATCCTTGATCAAGGAAGACCCAAGGTGTGAATTTAACCACGAGTGGTTTGTGAACTATGATTTGAGGGAATATCCGATGGCGAAACCCTCCGCCTGTGAGAAGTCGTTCCATACCAATGGTGAGTAAGTCCCTTTGTGGGTCATGAGCATACGGAATTGCCATTGCAATTCCGAAGTGGGCTTGCGATTCGCTGAGCATGACTGGCGAAGAAACTCGACGTTTCCTCGATGCCGAAACTGAAACGCAATACTTAAGCTCACCGCTACGGTTTGGAGCGAAGTGGATGTACGCGTCGGGCTTCTGGATCGGCGGAACTCCGAGCATTACTCTTTGCGGGTGACGGTGATCTTCACCTTGCCCGATGGAGCGCCTTCGCCCGGAACCATGTTCTCCGTTTTCAGTTCCAACTTTTCGAGCGAAGCGTCCGATGCTCTTACCCAGGTGGTCGCGGTCATGTCTCCGGTCATGCCCTCCTTGGTGAACTTGCCTTCGCACGTCAACTTTAATGCGTCGACTTCTTCAAGCTTTTCTGGTCCGACAAACTCAAACTTGGATTTTCCGATTTTGGACTCGTGATCCCACTTGTGCCCTGCCTTAACTGGGGTCGCGGGGTCTGAGCCATCGAGGAGGTCCAAGAGGGTAGAGATTGGGTCTTCTTCTTCTTCCTCCGACTTATCCTCTTTGATCTCCTTGCCGTCTTTGTCGTATTTATGGAGCTTCGCGTCCTCCGCGTCGATCGCCTGCTCGTCACCGTTAAATTTCATCGAGCCACCAAGGAGTGTGTCTTCCTCTTCGTACGAGCCGTCTGCGTTCACCTTAGTGATCTTGAAACGGTTCTTCGATTTCATCTCCATGGCAAAGCCATCGGCCTCAAAGCTCACCGCGATTTCGTAAACCTTGACCGAGCCTTCCTTGTGGACTTCCCGCAAGTTATACGTCTTGTCCTGAATCGGAGCAAATCCGAAGACGGCAAGAGTGAGGAAAAGTGCTGCGCGGGAGGCGATCATGTCTTATAGTGTCGTCCTGGCAACATCAAAAGTTTCTGAGTTTGTTGCATTTCACCCAAGAAAACAAAAAAAAAGAGGTAGCCGAAGCTACCTCTTCTCTCAATGTTGTTGCAGTTGCTTACTTCTCGCGGGTGATGACGAAGCTACCGGTGATTGGGCCTGGAGCTCCTGCCATTGGAACGTTGATCCACTTCTGCTCAGCCTTGACGAGCTGTGAGTCGGACTTAGCAAGCCAAACCTTTCCTTCGATAGCCGCTGGCTCAGCGCCTTGGGTCTCAGAAACCTTAGACTTAACAACGAAGGTTGCAACTCCGTCGATGGTCTCTTCAGCGACGACTTCGTACTCTCGCTTCATCGCGACCGTGCCCTTTTCTGAGTTAGCTTTCACTTCTTCGGTCCACTTCGAACCAACCTTAACGGCGGTCTTTGGGAAGTTGGTTGCGTTGAGAGCAGCAACTCGGTAAGCCTCAGGTCCGACATCGTCGCCCCGAATTTCCTTAACCGAACCATCTGCGTTGAAGACGACAATGTTGCCTGGAGTCTCTGGGATCTCCATTTCTTGTCCGCCAAGGCTTGCGGTACCGCCAAGCTGCTTGTCTTCAAGGGTGTAGGAACCATCTTCAGCAACTTCCTTAACTGTTGACTGGGTGACGAGGTTCGCAACCACGTCGGTTCCCATGATCTGGAGGCTGCCCTTGATGCGAAGCTTGAGAACGTCGCCCTTCTTTGGCGTGTACTTGAGAATGACGCCATCTTGGGTGGCGAGGGCGACAGATGCAAGAAGCATCAGTGCAATACCGGCAGATTTCAGTGCTTTCATGGTTACGACTCTAGTTTAGCGTGTTTGCGCTCTTTTCAGATATGTATACGCACAACCCTTAACCCGGTTGCGCCCATACTTTAAGGCTAGGTCAAAAGACCAAAAGTTCCTTCGATGCAACCGAAACTCGTCACCTTCGACTGCGCCAATACCCTCATCTGGACAGATTGGCAACCGCACACCTTTGCTGTCCGGTGCGCTGGCATCGCGGGAATCGAATTGCCGGAAGGTGCCGCCGAAACCTACCTCTCGATCTTCATGCCCAAACTCTCGGCATTCTGGAAGGTGAACCAACTGCGATCATTCTCGGCTTGGCGAGAATTTTGGGTGCAGCAAGTCTCAGACTGGTTGATGGCGATGGGATTGGAAGGTCACGATCCCCTTGCCCTTCATCTGATTGGTGAGCGAGAAATTTTCGAAACACCATCGCACACGTTTAAGCTCTTTGAAGATGCAATTCCCGCGGTTCGAGCATTGCGGGCCCAAGGGATTGCCGTCGCCGTTCTAAGCAACTGGGACCACTCGCTCCATCGGTGCCTTGAGGGGCACGGTCTTGGCGCTGAGTTTGACGCTGTCTTTGCCTCGTTGGAACACGGCGTTGAAAAGCCCGACGGCCGATTCTTTCAGGTTGCTCTTGACCACTTTGGGGTCTCCCCGGAAGAATGCTTTCACGTCGGCGATGATCCGACGGATGATCTTCAAGGCGCTATGGGTCTGGGAATCCCAGTCGCTCTCCTCGATAGGAGTGCGACAAGTCCCGAAAGGCCCGTGATCACTTCGCTGAGCCAACTACAGGAGGCCTTTGAATGGTACGCCTGAGCGATTTCGACTACGATTTGCCGGACGAGCTGATTGCCCAAACTCCACTTACGGATCGGGCGGCCTCCCGGCTATTGCATCTTCACCGCGAGACTGGCGCGGTAGATCACCTAAACTTCCGCGACTGTGGTCAGCTCTTGCAAGCCGGCGATGTCCTTGTCCTCAACAACACGCGAGTGAATGCCTGGAGGTTCATCGGACAGAAGTCCACCGGCGCAAAGGTCGAGATTCTCGCTCTGAAAGAGATCGAGCCGGGCATCTTTGAGTGCCTCGTGAAACCCGCTAAACGCCTGAAACTCGGCGACCCCATCCAGATCACTCCCAACTTAACCGCAGAACTATTCGGACAAGGCGAAGAGGCGATCCGATTCATAAAGTTCAGCTCGAAAAAGAACCTGTACGAAGCAATGGATGAAGCCGGTAACGTCCCGCTCCCTCCGTACATCACCGAAACTCTAGAAGATCGAGAGCGCTACCAGACCGTCGTTGCCCAACATCCCGGTTCTGCCGCCGCGCCGACCGCCGGCCTCCACTTCACTCCAGAAATCCTTGAGCAGCTCAAGTCGATCGGAGTTCAGATCGTCGAAGTCACTCTGCACGTTGGAATCGATACCTTCCGACCGATTCAGGTAGACGACGTCACCAATCACCAAATGCATGGCGAGGTGTGCGAGATCACGCCAGCCGCGGCTCAGCAGATCAACGAGCGAAAGGGAAGGCTTATCGCGGTCGGCACTACGTCCGTACGAACCCTAGAATCGTTCGCCACCCCCGACGGGACGGTGGAGCCCGGGAGGCAAGAATCCCGAATCTTCATCACCCCCGGCTACGAATTCCGGGCAGTCCAAGGAATGTTCACGAACTTCCACCTGCCGAAGACGACGATGCTACTGATGATTTCCGCACTCACGGGAAGAGAACGCGTGCTAGAGGCCTACCGACAAGCGGTCGAAAATCGCTATAGATTCCTCAGTTTTGGGGACTCGATGTTGATCCTTTAGGTTCAACGGAAAAGAAAATCCAGGCAGGAATAAGAATTTTGCTCAAAATATATTCCTGGTGAAGAATAACCATACTATAATGAAACCAAGCCGAGTCGGTTCAGTCTAATCCCTGACCCATCAAGGTCCCAAGCAATCATCGAACGATTGATATTTTCACTGAGGAAAATTCATGCAAAACACAAAACGAGCATTCACTCTTATTGAGCTCCTTGTCGTTATCGCGATCATCGCGATTCTCGCGGCAATCCTGTTCCCAGTCTTCGCTCAAGCTAAGCTTGCCGCAAAGAAGGCTTCGGATCTTTCCAACTTGAAGCAGCAAGCAACTTCTGCAATCATGTACCAAGCTGACAATGACGACGTCAGCGTCGCTCAGTTCCGCGATGCAGGCGGCTGGCTTTACTGGTTCGCTGGTTCAGGAAAGAACCTCGGATTCATGGATCCAACCGAAGGCAACAACTGGAGCCGAGAAACCATGCCTTACATGAAGAACCTCGACATCTTCATGAACCCAGCAGCACCCCGCGACGGAGACGTGAACTACGGCTACCGAAACGTATCGGGCGCAGGTAACGGCAGCTACGCCGCTAACGGAAACGTTCTCGGAATCAGCCAAACCAGCTACTCCGACCCAGCGAACACCATTTACCTTGTTGACAAGGCGACCACGACTCGCGAAGCGATCGTACAGCCAACCCCTCTTTACCCGCTCGGCTCTCCGCTGATCGCAAACGGTATTGACATCAACTGGGTCGGTATCAGCTTCGGTTCCAAGGCTAACTACGCGTTCTGCGACGGACACGCGAAGACCCTGGATCGAAAGGGAATCCAGTTCCGAATGTACGGAATCAAGGGCACTGTCCACTGCTTCCGACCAGCATGTATCGACGTACCAAACACCCAAACCATGAACGACCCGAAGACCAACGGCAACTTCTGGGATACCTGGGGCGAAGTCGACGTATCAGGCATCTAACCTCAACACCTAACCTGAACCCCGATTTACTCGGGGTTCAGTCATGACCAAATACAGAAAACATTGAAGACAAACAAATCTTTCATTCTTCTCGGTCTCCTCGCCCTGATCGGCACGGTCTTCCTGAGCGGATGCAGTGGTGGCGGCGACAAAGGCGAAATGGCACCTCTCTCTGACGAAGAGTTGCTGAATCGCGGTAAAGCCGGTCACGATGCAGCCGCAGGCGGAGCGCCTGCCGGTGGAACTCCTCCTGGGCAACCACAAACCACGGGCCTCCCTCCTGGAGCACCTCCCCCTTCGATGCCAACTCGATAAGGCATCAACTTAACGACAACGCGCCTTCCAGCCACTGGTAGGCGCGTTGCTGTATCCGAACCAAGTAACCTAACCAAAATGCTCCTGTTCGCTCTCGCTGCCATGATTTCAAAGCCCAATATTCAAGCCGTCCAACCGTTCCCGCTTAGTTCGGTTCGAGTATTCGGAATGCAGGAGCAGCGCCAGAGGGTCGACCTTAAGTATCTCAAGTCGCTCGACCCAATCCGGCTGATGCACGGCTTCTACGTCAACGCTGGAATCAAGCCGAAAAAGCCCCGTTATGGTGGCTGGGAAGCCATGGGAATCGAAGGGCACTCCCTGGGCCACTACCTGTCAGCATGCGCGCTGATGTACGCAGCGACCGGAGACGAGGAAATGCTGGCTCGAACGAAGACGATCACCATCGAGCTTGCTGAGTGTCAAAAGGCCGCGAAGAGCGGATTCCTGGGCGGGATGCCCGACGCCGCTCGAATCTTTACCGAGCTCAAAAAGCGAGATATTCGAAGCCAAGGCTTCGACCTGAACGGAAATTGGGTTCCTTGGTACAACATACACAAAACCCTCGCCGGTCTGATCGATACCTATCATCAAACCGGTAACAAACTCGCTCTCGAAATCCTGATCAACAACGCCGAATGGACCAACGAGCTGACAAAGGACTACACAGACGAGGACTGGCAGAAGATGCTCGCATGCGAGCATGGCGGAATGAATGAGTCGCTCGCTGATCTGTACTCAATCACCAACAACCCTCTTCACCTCGAACTTGCCGACAAGTTCCACCATAAAGCTATTCTCGATCCTTTAGAGAAAGGTGATCGCAAGCTGGCAGGCAAGCATGGCAACACCCAAATACCGAAGATTCTCGGTGCGGCCAGATTGTACGAAACGACCGGCGACAAACGATTCGAAGCCATTTCGAAGAACTTCTGGAACGAAGTCGTTGAGGATCACACTTACGCAATGGGGGGACACGGTCTCGGTGAGCACTTCGGACCTGCTGGCAAGCTCAGCGATCGCCTCGGCACCACCAATGCCGAGACATGCAACACCTACAACATGCTCAAGCTGACCGACCACCTCTTCCAGTGGTCGCCGTCAACTCGCCTGGGCGACTTCTACGAACAGGCCCAGCTTAACCACATCCTCACGAGTCAAGAGCTGGAAAGTGCCGGAGTCACCTACTTCGTCCCTCTCAAAGCAGGTGCCCAGAAGACCTACAGCGACCCCACTGAAGACTTCACCTGCTGCCGAGGAACGGGGATGGAAAATCACGCCAAGTACGGCGAAGGAATCTACTATCACAAGGGCAACGAGCTCTGGGTCAACCAGTACACCCCGTCTCACCTCATGTGGAAGGAGCAAGGGGCGACCGTAACCCTGTTCACCGACTACCCAAACTCAGAGACGATCAAGGTTCAGATTGACGCAAAGAAGGCGACCAAGCTTAAGCTCAACTTCCGCACCCCCAGCTGGGCGTCAAAGGGAATGTCGCTCAGTTTTGGTGGCGAAAAGGTCACTGCCAAAGCCGGTGACTGGCTTGTGTTCGAGCATGAGTTTAAAGGAATTCAATCCATTGAACTCAAAATCCCGATGACCCTGCGAACCGTCCCCATGCCCGACAATGCCAACCGAGTCGCGCTCATGTACGGTCCAACTCTGTTGGTTGCGGAATGGGGTTCAACCGAAGAAAAGCCGGGCGAGCGATCTCCGGTGTTTATCAAAGACGACCGACCGGTTGAGCAGTGGCTCAAGAAAACTGGACCTCGAACTTGGCATTCCGTTGGAAATCTTCTTCCAACTGATCTGGCATTCCGACCGTTCTTCGAGATCCAACACGAACGATACAGCGCCTACCTCGACGTCTTCACCCACCAAGACTGGGAGAACCGCGAGGCCGAGTTCCGGAAGAAGGAGGCCGAAGAAGCCGCCCTCAATGCTCGAACTCTAGACTTCTTCCAGCCTGGAGAGATGCAAGCCGAGCGGGATCACAACGTCCAAAGTGAGTTTAGTGGTCCCGGTGAATGGCAAGGCAGAAAACTTCGGCACGCTTGGAACGGCGGATGGTTCTCGTTCGACCTCAAAGTCGACCCCACCAAGACCCAAGACGTCGTCTTTACCTATTGGGGCAGCGACCGACGCACCTTCGAGGTCCTGCTGGACGGCGAGCTTTGGGAGACCTACAAAGGCACTGGGCAGCCCGCTGACAAGTTCTTCGACAAGACCCTCAAACTCACCCCCGAAATGCTGAAAGGGAAGTCCAAGGTGACGATCAAACTTCAGGCCCAAAAGCCCAACGGCTGGGCCGGTGGGCTGTTCGGCGTTCGAGTTCTGAAAGGCGCGTAACAAAAAATCCCCTCGCCAGCGATGGAGAGGGGATTCAACTTTTTGGAACTAACCCAGTTTGAACGTGCCCGCATAGAAGGACATCGGAGGCAACTTGACCGTTGCAACGCCGCCGCCGACTGATGCCTCGAAATTTTGAGCAACAATCGTATTCGGCGACTCAAACGTATTGGCTGCCTTCGGATCTGTACCCGAGACCAACTCACCATTCAAGCAAGAGGCAACCGATCGATCTCCGACGCGAACCGTTACTTCGTGCGAGGAAGCCAGGTCGCGGTTCACGAGGAACACGCTCAGCTCATCGCCGTTCAAGATCGCGCTGGAATCGATGTAGGTCGCATCGCCGAAGTCTTCCGAAGCGTACGAAGGGCCATCCAATTGAACTTGTAGAGCAATACCCTCGCGCCGCTTTGCCATCATTTCAATCGGATAGAAGATCGTCTGGTAGACCATCTCGTCGCCACGAGTGAGCAACGGTGCGATGACGTTGACGATCTGCGCAATGTTCGCAATCTTGACCGAGTCAGCGTGGCGGATAAAGCTGTTAAGGAACCCGGCGGCAATGAGCGCGTCCTCGAGGTTGTACTCTTCTTCCAGAAGGTGTGGAGCGAACTTGCCGCCGCCATCATTGTGGATACCGTCTCGCACCCGGTACCAAACGTTCCACTCGTCAAAGCTCAGCTTAACTGGCTTCTTCATCCGCTTGGTGTGGGCGACTGACTTACAAACTGAGTCCATCGCCTCGATCTGTTCGTCAATCGAGTTGGTGACGGCCAGGTAGTTCGGCGTATCGTTCTTCCAGTTCCCAACGTAGCGGTGCAGCGAGATGTACTCAACATCGTTTTTACAATGCTCAAGCACCTTGCGGTCCCACTCAAGGTAAGTCGGAAGCTCAATCGCGCACGAGCCGCAAACCACGAGCTCAACGGATGGATCGACCATCTTCATCATGCGCGCCGTCTGTTGGGCCTGAATTGCGTAGGTTTCGGCTGGAACGTGACCAATCTGCCACGGTCCATCCATCTCGTTTCCAAGGCACCAGAGCTTGACGTCAAACGGATCGGCGTAGCCGTGCTGTTCGCGCATCGCGGCATACTTCGATGGTCCCTTGATGTTGCAGTACTCCAGCCAGTTTCGTGCCTCTTCCGGAGTTCCGGTTCCGAGGTTCACCGCCATCATCGGGGTCCAATCCATTCGCTTCGAAAGCTCCAAGAACTCATTGGGGCCGAATTGGTTCGACTCGAGCGACTGCCATGCAAGGTCGCGGGTGATCGGTCGGTTCTCGCGTGGTCCCACAGCATCTTCCCAGTGATAACCACTGACAAAGTTTCCGCCAGGATAGCGCATGGCGGTAAACCGGAGTCTTTTCAGAGCTTCCAAAACGTCGGTGCGGCAACCATGCTCGTCAGCGTGCTTCGAAGTCGGCTCATAAACTCCCTCGTAGACCGCTCGCCCGAGGTGCTCCAAAAAGCCACCGAACACACGAGGGTCAACCTCGCCAACTTTGAAGGATGTATGCAAATGAAGTGTGCTTGTTTTCATTGAATCGTAATCAGTCCTTGAGGCCGGACGAAGCCATGCTTTCGACAATCTGCTTTTGAAAAACGAGGAAGACGATGAGGAGCGGGATAGAAGCTAAAACGCTGGTGGCAAGAGTGCGACCGTACTCGGTGTAGTAAGACGCTTGGTACATCGCGATGCCGACCGGGAGGGTGTAGTTCCGCACAGAATCCATGTACACCAGCGGCGAAACGTAGTCGTTCCAAGACCCAATAAATGTCAGAACTCCAAGCGTCGCTAGAGCCGGAGCGCACAGCGGGAGGGTGACATTGATAAACACCTGCGCCGGAGAGCAACCGTCGATCAGAGCGGCTTCTTCAACGGCCGAAGGCACTGCCCGCATGAATTGAGAGAGCATGAACACTCCAAACCCGCCCGCCGTCGCCGGAACGATGAGTGCTGCGGGAGTATCGAGCCAATGCAACTTGCTCAAGATGAAGTACACCGGAACCAAGAACAACTGTCCGGGGACCATCATCGAGAAGACAACCGCACCCAAGAACGCGCCGCCGCCCTTCACCTTGAGCCGAGTGATCGCAAACGCCGCCATCGAAGACAGCGTGAGCACCAGCAGAGTAACCGAAGACGAGACGAACACGCTGTTAAGAAGCCAACGCCCAAACGGAGCCTCCTCAGACCACTCCAAGACGTTGCGATAATTCTCAGATGTCCAAAGTTTGGGCACCACCGATGCCGGATTGAGGACTTCTCCTTCCGCTTTAAAGGAAGTGAAGAACATCATCACGATGGGGAAAATGAACGCAAACGCCACCAGAAGCATCACGACCCAGAGGAGCTTTTTCACTGTGCGGAGTTCCTCCTCATCGCAATGAACTGGACGATGCCAAACACCATAATGACTGCCGTCAGCATCCAGCTAATCGCCGCTGCATAGCCAAGTCGGTACTGCTGAAACGCGATTTCATAGATGTACTGAACTGTGCCGCGCGTCGAGAGCTCAGGGCCACCTTGGGTGAGAAGGGACGCCTGCGGGAACATTTGGAACGCACCAATTGTGTTCGTCAGAACGGTAAACAGAAGAACTGGCTTGATCAGCGGCATCGTAATCTTCGAGAAGGTCTTCCACGAACCCGCGCCATCAAGAGCTGCCGCTTCGTGGTACATCGTTGGAATCTGCTGGAGCGATGCTAGCAGGATCACCGCTGTGCCTCCACTCAACCACCACAACGACATCAGCACAATGCTCGGCATCGCCAGCGATTTCTCACTCAGCCAAGGAACAGCCGTCCCACCAAACTGCTTGATCACCCAATTGAAGAACCCAAACTCAAGGTTATAGAAGAACTGCCATAGGATCGCTGTGACCGCGATCGTAAAGATCCCCGGCAGGAAGATCATGCCCCTAAAAACGTTCCGTCCCTTCTTAACTGCGTTCAGTCCAACTGCCATCGCGAGCGACAATACGAGCAGAGACGGGACAAAAAGTAGGACATATCGCGCAGTAGCGATCATCGCCTGCTTCACATAATCATCCTTCCAAGCGTCGGTGAAGTTCTGCGTTCCAATGAACTTAATCTGCTCGGTAGCGGTCAGGTCAAACTGCATCACCGAGAGCACCAGTGCGACCAAAATCGGCAGAACCAAAAAGACCAAGAACGACAACGCATACGGAGCCAAGAAGAGATATCCAGTGAGCTGTTGGCGCTTCTTCCAAGTCATGGAGTCACCACCTTCTTGTGCTGCTCGGCGTCCCGATCCATCGCCATTTGCGTGTTCTCGTCGGCAATCTTTAGAGCCTCCTTCGCTGTTGCGCGGCCCCGGATCACCTTCTCAACCGCCAAGTTGACTTCGATTCCCATCTCGAATAAGACTGGGATACGCGGGAAGTACATCATCGTCGGAATCTGCTCTGCAAACGCCGCTTGAACCTGCATCTTCTTGAACTCCGGTGTTTCGCGCACCGATCGCCGTGCTGGAACCTGCCCCGCCCCCGCCCATCGAAGGGAGTTTGCCGACAGATACTTTACAAACCGCTCGGAAGCCTCGCGCTGAGTTGCACCCATCCCGGGTCGGAAGCACAGCGTGTGCGAGTCCGCCAATGTACCGGCATGCTTTCCAATCACCGGAATCGGAGCCCCGGCATAGTTCATCCCCTCCAAGCGCAGCAGATCTCCCAGCATGTAGATGCCGTCCCAAACCATCCCGACCTTCTTTTGCCGATATCCAACCCAACCGAGTTGATTATCCGGCGGTGGAATCAGGTCGTACTTGCTCTTCAGAGAACCTAAAAACTCGAGCGCCTCGACATTCCCAGGGCAGTCAAGATCTACCTTCCCGTCCGCGCCCATATAATGCCCGTCGAATTGGGGCAACAAGGACATGAAGTTATTCTGCCAAGCCGTCAGCGCGAATCCGAAAGTCTCGCTGGACTTCATCACCTTGGCCGCTCGGAGGAACTCCTCGCGATTCTTCGGCGCAGCCGATAGCCCTGCCGCTCGAAGCATGTCCTTGTTCAGAAACATTCCTTGCGGGTGAATATCAAGCGGAACGCAATACCGTTTGCCCTCGAACTTGGTCTGCTCTACAACGTACGGGTCGAAGTCATCCGCAGGAATGGCCGACTCAAACAGGGAGTCCATTGGGGCCAACACTCCGGCTCGCTGCATCCGGGTCAGCGCCGAAGCGTGAATCACAAAAACGTCCGGTCCACGCCCGTCCAGCCCAGAAACCATGACCTTGTTGTAATACAGCGCCCACGGAATCCGCTGCATCGTAACCTCAACATCGGGGTTTTCTCGATTGAAGTCCCGAATCATCTCGAGCATCACCCGACCGTCAGGACCTGTAAACCCGTTCCAGAATGTTATCGGTGTCTTCTTGCTTGCCAGAGTGCCGCAGGAAAAGTCTCCTCGAACGACAGACAGCCCAAGGCAAAGCCCCAAAAGCAGTCCGATTCCCGTTCGAGCAGTCATAAGTTACGACCCCAATCGGTAGCCTCGAACTACCAGCCCCGCCTGGGTGCGACCTACGTAGTAATTGCCCTGATAGCGCAACGTTACTTTGTCTTCCCAGAACTCACCCGGCGTCTCTCGCTTAGGCCACATCAATGTGAGTTGATCCTTTGCAAGCTTCCACTTCCCCGACCGATCTCCACTCTTGAATTCACCTTTCGGAAGGAATTTGATCTCGTCGACGTTGCCGAAATCGGCCTGATGCGCCCACGTTCCACTGAGTGACTTCTGAGCGGTCAGCGTGGTGGCCGTCAAGTGCTCCAAAGGAAGCCCGGGCAGTGGCCACCCGTCCTCACCCCAGAACATTTCACGCACCTGAACTCGCGGCATGCCCCACTTTCCGTCGGTCCAATACTTACGACCATCGTAAAAGTGGTAGCTCGTCAGCCACCGTCCCTTCGAATCTCTCAAAACCTCGTTGTGGCCGGGAGAAAACATCGGAGGGGAAGTCTTCAATAAGTTGACGTGGCCGCCTTCCGTCATCGCCTTTCCGCTCGCATCAACGAATGGTCCAGTCGGGTTTTCGGATCGCCCAACCATCATCTGATAAGTGCTCCGTACGCCTTGTGCCGCCAAACCATAGGATACGAATAGGTAGTAGAAGCCGTCCTTGAACAGAACACATGAGCCTTCCAACGCATTTTCGCGTGAGGCCGTGTTTCGAGCGACCTGGAACGGTGGCTTGCCCGCCGCATCAAGCATCTTCCCTGTGGCCGGGTCCAACTCAACGCAGTAGATGCCTGCGAAGTAGCTACCGAAGAACAGCCAGTGTCGCTTCGCCTGATCAATCAGGATATCGGCGTCGATGCAGTTGTAAAAATTGCGGTCTTTGCGACTGTCAATGACCTCGCCATGGTCAACCCAACCTTCCGTTGGCTTCTCGGGATCAAAGTGGTCGTTTTCGAGGAATCCGATGACGGAGTCGTTCCCGCCAAAGAACCGGCTAGCGCAGTAGTAAATACGAACCTTCTTGCCAAACACGACGATATCAGGTGCCCAAACTGAACGATGCTCTGGCACGCGTTTTTTGAGCCAGTCGGGATTTTCTTTCAATAGGGGACCGTGGAACTTCCACGTTTTAAAGTCCTTGGTCGTCTTCACCACGCCCATCCCTTGACCGCTTGTCGAGACGGACACGTAGGTGCCATTGAATTCAAGGACGGCAGGGTCGTGGGTGTGCTCCGAGCCTTCAGCAAAGGACCCATCGCCCGGAAAGGCTGACCAATCAGAGGTCATCATCATCGCCACCACCGCAATCGTTCCGAGCATCTTTGCACCGCAAACACCGTCAAGCCATTAAAATATAGCTCACTCGGAATAAGTATAGCGAAAGATTACGCGAGTGGGAAGACTTTCTTTGCGGGAGGGATGTCACCTCCACGTGAAGAGTGGTGAATTTTGAAAACAATATCCGTTTCAAATGAACCAAATCCCTTACCGAAAAGCGAGAATCCACCTTGGTTAGTGGCCTCAGGCTTCACGCCCAGCCTCACCTTAGTTGCCTGCCATGGTTGTACGTTAATCGACGAAATTGAAACGTCGCTCAGCTTTTCGCCATCCACAAACGCCCCCGCCGGACCAACACTGAAGACCTTGTAGTAGCCATGTTGGTTCATGTAATCCTGCCACCACGGTGGGTTCAATCGACCACGCTCTCCGCCCGGATCTCCAGGCGAAATCCACGTACCGATCTCAACATCGTTGATCCAAATCGTAATGTCGCTTGGATACTCGTTGGCGTAACCAGGTGCCTCGGAGCTGACTTCCATCGCTAACTCGATGGAATCGATCACGGTGGTGAAGGGAAGTGAGTTCGGGAAAACGTATTCGACAAATCCCCCGCCAGCCCAGAGAATCTCAGCCTTCGCTCGATCAGGGAAGCTAAACGCCAGCGGATCGTCGATAACACCAATCATGCGATCTCGGGTCGCAAGTCCGCAGGTTGGTAGAGGCTCGATCTGGGTGTACATTCCCACCGGAACCTCAACTTCCACAACGTAATCCTTCTCTTTGCCCTTCCCGCCCAGATCAACAACGATTCGATCATGGATGCGCCGGCACCGCTTCTGCATGCCCTGAACGCCAGATGTGTAATCGCTGACCACAAGCCCCGCTTCTTCAAGGGTCTGAACGTGCTTTGTAATGCTCGGCTGAGCGAGACCAAGCGCCGCTGAGAGCTCATTAATGTTCATCTCGCCCTCCGAGAGGAGTTCTAAAATGCGAATGCGAGACTCAGAAGAAAGTGCGCGAAAGATTGCGGCACTCTCATTAGAACTGAGGTCACGAAGGTTGAGCGGCATATCTAATCCAGAATCATACACCCCAAAACTCAGAAATACATTCTTTAGGCATAAAGCTGGGGAATATTCCGAGTCAGCTATATTTATAAGAGCCCGGCGAGATTTGCCGACGCATTAGCTTCATTAAATCGTGCAAAATAGTTCAATTCACCATGAAGAGAGTCACGCTAGGCGTCATCATCGGCAACCGAGGGTTCTTCCCAACCCACCTCTGCGAGAGTGGTCGTAAGACGATCCTCGAAGTCCTCGAGCAAGAGGGAATTGACGTTGTCATTCTGCCCGATACGGCCTCGCCGGCTGGCTCAATTGAGTCGCTTGCGGAAGCCCATGCCTGTGCCGATCTCTTCCGCGTAAACCGCGATAAGATCGACGGTGTTCTCGTTACGCTGCCAAACTTCGGCGACGAGCGAGCCATCGCAAACGCCCTGCGATTTGCCGAGCTCAATGTTCCCGTCTTGATCCACGCTTTTGCTGATGATGCGAAGCGCATGACCATCGCAGACCGACGCGACAGCTTCTGCGGAAAGATGTCGGCCTGCAACAACCTTCGACAGTACGGAATCAAGTACACACTGACCGAGCTCCACACCGTGGACCCAACCAGCGCTTCCTTCCGAGCTGACCTTCAAAAGTTCGCCGCGACCTGCCGAGTAACCAAAGGTCTCCGACGAGCACGCATCGGTGCGATCGGTGCCCGACCAGGCGCGTTCAACACAGTCCGCTACAGCGAGAAGCTCTTCGAACAAGCCGGAATCACCACCGAAACCCTCGACCTTTCCGAAGTCCTCGGATGGGCAAACAAGCTTTCCTCTTCAGACGCGAAGGTGAAAGAGAAGCTTGAGAAGATCCAGGCTTACACCAAGACCGAAGGAATTCCTGCTGAAAGTCTCGACAAAATGGCTCGACTGGGAACCGCAATCGACACATGGGCGACCGATAACCGAATCGACGCCACTGCAATCCAGTGCTGGACCTCGCTCGAAGAGTTCTACGGAGTCGTTCCGTGCACCCTCATGTCGATGATGTCCGATTCACTCAAGGCTTCGGCATGCGAAACCGACGTCGCTGGCACCGTCTCGATGTACGCGCTCCAACTCGCTTCGCAGACTCCGTCCGCGCTTCTTGACTGGAACAACAACTACGGTGGAGACCCCAATAAGTGCGTCGTCTTCCACTGCTCCAACCTTCCAAACTCGGTCTTCGCTGACCAGAAGATGGACTACCAAGAAATCATTGCCGGGACCGTCGGAAAGGACAACACCTACGGAACCGTCGTGGGACGCATGAAGAACGGCCCATTCACCTTCTGCCGAGTCTCGACCGATGACTACAGCGGCGAGATCGTTGCTTATCTTGGAGAAGGAAAGCTCACCAACGACAACCTGATCACCTTCGGTGGATTTGGCGTCGCCGAGATTCCTAACATGCAGAATCTGCTTCGCTTCATCTGCGAAAACGGCTTTGAGCACCACGTTGCCTTCAACCTTTCCGAGGTCGCTGGCGCTGTGGAAGAAGCGCTCAGCAACTATCTTGGCTGGGCAACCTACCGACACCAGTAAGCAGAACAAACTCCGCGAATCGAATCTAATCTCCCGGCGCTCAGCCGGGATTTCCATATGAACAACAAATACACCATCGGCGTTGACTACGGAACCAACTCGGTCCGAGCCCTGATCGTTGACATCAGCGATGGCAGCGAAGTCGGAACCGGAGTTTGGAACTACGAAACCGGTGAAGCGGGAATTCATCTCGACCCCAACGACGTTCATCTTGCACGGCAGAACCCAGCGGACTACCAAAAGGGCTTCTACGAATCCGTAAAGCTCGCATTGGAGGATGCCATAGGCATCAATCGATCCCAAATCGTCGGCATCGGAGTCGATACCACGGGTTCAACCCCCTTGCCAATCGACAAAGATGGCATCGCCCTCGCCCTAAAGCCTGAGTTCAAAGGCAATCTCCACGCGATGGCGTGGCTATGGAAGGACCACACCGGCTACGCGGAAGCCGCCGAAATCACCGAGAAGGGCGCAAGCTATCCTTACTTGGCAAAGTGCGGCGGAACTTATTCTTCGGAGTGGTTCTGGTCAAAAATCTTGCGATGCAAGCGCGTCGCTCCCGATGTATTCGCTGCAGCCGAATCCTGGGTCGAACTTCAAGACTACGTTCCGGCGTGGCTGGTCGGCAAAGCTAAGCCCGCAGACATCCCGCGCGGCATTTGTGCCGCCGGACACAAAGCGATGTTCCACGATGACTGGGGCGGTCTTCCTTCCGAAGAGTTCCTTGCAACTCTGGACCCCGATCTCGCGTCCTTGCGCTCACGGCTCTTCTCAAGTACCCAGACTTCTGATCAGGCGGCAGGAACCCTTCTAGCCGAACATGCCGAAATCCTCGGCCTTGAAGCAGGAATAACCGTTGCGGTTGGCGCATTCGACGCCCACCTCGGCGCGGTCGGTTCTGGTGTCAAACCAGGCACCATCGTCAAGATCATGGGCACCAGCACGTGCGACATCATGATCGGCGATGCATCTACCCCAGATATCAAAGGAGTCTGCGGGATCGTCCCCGGCTCAGTCGTCCCTGGATACATGGGAATCGAAGCCGGCCAAAGCGCAGTCGGAGACCTGTTTAACTGGCTCGTTAACCACTTCGGCAGCGACCACGCAACCCTCAACGACGAAGCTCTGAAACTGAAAACGGGTGAGAGCGGTCTCGTCGCTCTGGACTGGAACAACGGTAACCGAACCATCCTCGTTGACCCACTGCTTTCTGGACTGATCGTCGGCCAAACCCTTCACACCACTCGCGCCGAGGTCTACCGCGCCCTGATCGAAGCGACCGCCTACGGGTCACGCAAGATCATTGAGCGGATCGAGGAAGGGGGCGTCGCCGTCACCGAAGTTGTTGTCTGCGGAGGCATCGGCGAAAAGAGCCCGCTCACGATGCAGATCTATGCGGACATCCTCAACCGTCCGATCAAAACCAGCCGCTCCGCCCAAACCTGCGCCCTCGGTTCCGCAATCATGGCAAGCGTCGCTGCGGGAGCACATACCGATGTTCTCTCCGCAGTTGGTGCGATGACGGCAACTAAAGAGAAGGTCTACCTGCCTTCGGTTGAGTCCAACGCGACCTACGAAAAGCTGTACGCAATCTACACTCAACTCCACGACGCCTTCGGAGTGAAGGGAACTCAAACCGACTTGAGCCAAGTCATGAAACAGCTCATCCAAATCCAAAAGGACTCCGTGAAATGAACTTACGAGAACGAGTTTGCAACGCCAACAAGATGCTCCCGAAAGCCGGGCTCGTCACCATGCACAGCGGCAATGTCAGTGGCCTCGATCGGGAGACTGGCAAGCTCTACATCAAGCCGAGCGGAATGGACTACGACGCCATGATCCCTGCCGACATGGTCGAAGTCGATCTTGAAACGGGAGAGGCGACCGCTAACCAGCGTAAGCCGAGCGTCGACCTTTCGCACCACGTTTACTTGTTCAAAAATGATCCCACCGTCAACGCGGTCGTCCACACTCACAGCAACTACGCGACCGCCTTCGCCGCCGCTCACCGGTCAATCCCCTGCGTTCTCACCGCAATTAGTGATGAGTTCGGCGGAGAAATTCCTTGCGCGCCCTACATCGATAACGAAGGTGACCATATTGGTGAAGCAATCCTGAAGTATCGAGGTCGGGGCCCCGCCATCCTCCTCGGCAACCACGGCGTCTTCGCCTGGGGCGAAACCGTCGAAAAGGCCCTCAAAGCCGCGATCATGATCGAAGACGTCGCCAAGACCGTCCACCTCAGCTACCAGTTGGGTCAACCCGTTCCGATTGACCCGGCCGAAGTCGAGAAGTGGTGGGACCGCTACCACAACCGGTACGGTCAATAGCCCCTACTTCGACTTCCACCGGTACAACTGACACCCGTGCCACGGAATGATATCTCCCTCCTGCGGCCATATTGGCGTCCATTCGCCGTACCTGCGCTCCATCGCTTTGACCATATCTGGTACCCGTAACCCCTTTTGACCAGGAGCCGTCACGGGAATCCTCGAGACCCCAAATTCAACGGTCCCACCGACCTTCTCCGCCACGGCCTTGTCCGAAAGTGTGCCGGTGGCTCGGAATCGAACAGCGCCCTTTGGAACCTCGATTACGTAGTTAGATGGAGCGTGCACCGAGAGGAGCTTGGCACCCGGCATTGACTTGATAATAAGTGGATTTCCCTCCGGATCAACCTGAGTGGAAGCTTTCCCGTACCCAACCGAAGAATGAAGGCAAGGCAGACTGGTGATGTCCACCTCAGAACCATCCTGCATCACAAACCGAGGATTGACCCAAACCGAGTGGTCAAACATGATCCCATCTCCCGCATCAGTGGTCTGCAGAGCCAATCGCTGGACATTCGTTAGCTTTTCGTCGAATTCCACTACAGGGGAAGCTCGAGACACTCTTTTCTTGGCTCCAAGCCGCATTTCCTCCGTCGTAGTAAACGGATCAGACACGTTAAATATGGCCGTATACCGATCCTGCGTACCATTAATGCTGGTTGTCCACACCACGAATCCACGATCAATGCCCTCCTCCGCCGGAACGGATCCCTTCTGGTTCATCCGTACCACGTCAGGCTGACGGAGCAAATCTAGCAACTGATCGTCGGCTCTGGATAAGTCCGCCCCGATGATCAGCGGCGAGCGGGCAATCCCCCAAAGCGTCATCAATGTCCTTTGCTCATCAATCGTAAAGTTGGTCTTCCTTGTTCCATGCGCCAGCCAGCCGAGTGGGAGCATATCTGCGTCGGGCCAAGCCCCTTGTTGCCTAATCGCACCGCCAACCCGATGAAACAAGCGCTCATCATTCCAGAGCTTCAGCCTCTTGAACTGCTCCAACAGCGCCGGCCATGAATCCCAGAAGTCGTCGCTGATCCGCCACATGTTGGCGTGACCTGTGGCGTGAGCAACCTCAGCAACCGGAGTCTCCCCCGGAGACATCGACAGCAGCATCTTTCGCCCCGAAGCATCAATCGCTCGGCGAATCGCCTCAATCTCCGGTTTGTGCTCGGCGTACGGACGGCTCAAGTCGTCCACCTTCACAAAATCGACACCCCACGAGGCGATCAATTTGAATACCGAGTTGTAGTACTCCTGAGCACCCGGCTTGGACATATCCACTCCGTACATATCCGGATTCCAAGGACAAATCGCCTTCTTATCTGCAATGTCCTGTGCGTGGAACTTCGTACCAAAAATCGGCAGATTCTGATCAACGGCTCGCCGAGGAATCCCTCGCATTAAGTGAATCCCAAACTTCAACCCCTGCTTATGAGTCCAAGCCGCCAAAGACTTAAACCCACCGGTAGCAGCCGAAGGGAAACGATTGGGCGCAGGCAACAGCCGCCCGTATCCGTCCATCACCACGTTCGCATTCGGTCGATACTCAAACCCTTTGGCATCTGGCTCGTACCACTGAATGTCCACGGTCGCAATCGTATAGCCCGAAGCCTTAAGCTCGCGGGCCATCACTGTGGCATTCGCCTTAAACTGCTCCTCGGTCACCGAAGTCCCAAAGCAGTCCCAGCTATTCCAACCCATCGGAGGCGTCGGCGCCCAAGAGCGAAAATCCTTTGTTTGAACTGAACCGCTGAGTGCCATAGTTGCCACGATGAGACTGATCATCTGGATTCAATATATTCACTTCGTTTCACGATTGAAGCGAAACAACTGACGATTGCATTGAATCATCCGAAAATAGAGGAGTCGTGCAAAGTCCGTCCAAAGCAAGCATCTTGGGAGCTCTGTCCCAAGCACTGGATCTCGTTGAGGGTCAGCCAGAAGGTCACGCACTCCGAACCGCTAAACTTGCCCTCAAGCTCGCCGACCTGATGGGCCTCTCGGATCAAGCCAAAGAAGATCTGTACTTCGCGGCAGTTCTCAAGGATTCTGGTTGCTCCAACAACGCCGTTCGAATCCAAAAGATGTTTGGAGGGGACGAGTTCTTAGCCAAGCGCAAAGTAAAGCTGGTCGACTGGACCTCCAACATTGAGTCTGTAAAGTTTGCGATTGCCCAAACCGAAGCCGGAAACTCGATCGGCGCAAAGCTCCGGCGCCTCGCCCAAAACTTGGGACATCCCACCAAGGTGATGGACGAAGTTACCGAAGCCCGTTGCACCCGTGGTGCGATGATCGCCAAGATGCTCGGCTTGAACGAATCGGTTGCCGACGCAATCCAATCTCTTGACGAGCACTGGGACGGACAAGGATCCCCCTACAAACTCAAGGGAGACCAGATTCCCTTGCTCGCTCGAATTCTCTGTTTCTGCCAGACCTTCGAAGTCTTCTTCCAAAGCTTCGGCCTCGAAGCGGCCTACGAAATGGCTACAGATCGAAATCGCAAGTGGTTTGATCCTGAAATCGTCTCTGCCTGCCAGAAGCTATCCACCGAGACCAAGTTTTGGATTGAACTCGGTAATCAGGATTCGTTTGAAGATCAAGTGGCACACTACCACGATGCCGCGATCGATGCAGACCTCGACGGAATCGCTGAAGCCTTTGCGCTGATCATCGATGCTAAGTCCAGCTTCACCGCTGAGCACAGCACCCGAGTTGCCCGCTATGCGGTCCAAATCGGAACCCAAATGGGTCTCGACTCGGATGCACTCAAACTCCTTCACCGCTCGGGACTGCTGCACGATATTGGCAAGTTGGGGATCTCGACTGCCATCCTCGAGAAGCCGGGAAAGCTTGACCCTGAAGAGTTCGACCAGATCAAGCTCCATCCCAAGTACAGCGACTTGATCCTCAGGCGGATTCCCACGTTTGAAGACATCGCCGACCTAGCTTCGACTCACCATGAGCGGCTAGACGGGAAAGGCTATTGGCGCGGACTGGGTGCTGATCAGCTCAGCCTAGCCTCGCGAATCATGACGGTTAGTGACGTCTTCGACGCCCTCAGCGCAAAGCGTCCGTACCGAGACGCTCTCCCCCTCGAAACGATATTCGAGATCATGGACCGAGATCGTGGCACCGCGTTCGACGACGATTGCATGACTGCGCTCCATGAGATCTATTCGGATCGTGAAAAATCACGCCCCCTCGCGGCCTAAAACCTAGCCGGGATTAGACTCAAAAGGGTAAGGTTTCGCCCAGATGATCGAGGCCCCGATGATCCTGGTAACGGGACTGACCAAAGCATTCGGCAGCAACGTCGCTCTCGACGCGTTCGACATCTCCATCCAACCCGGCGAGATAATCGGAGTGATCGGCGAAAATGGCGCCGGAAAAAGCACCTTCATGAAACTCCTGAGCGGAGTTCATCAGCCTAGCGGCGGAGCCATACAGATCGAAGGCTCATCCAAGTCGTTCGCAACCCCTCGAGAAGCTCAAGCTGAAGGGATCGCGATGGTTCACCAAGAACTGAACCTGATTCCTACCCTAAACGCCGCTGACAACATCTTCCTTGGCCGCGAAAAGGGCGGTCTCACTGTCAACCGCAAGGAGACGATTGCAGAAGCGGCAGAGCTCCTACGGCTCGTCGGAGCAAATTTTGGCCCCGAGGCTCTTTGCGGAGATTTGTCAGTCGCACAACAACAGCTCGTCGAAATTGCCAAAGCCATCAGCCAAAAGCCAAAGCTGATCATCTTTGACGAACCCACCGCTGTGCTGGGCGAGCAGGAATCAGTCGAACTCTTCACGCTGATTC
Organism: uncultured Armatimonadota bacterium; assembly: GCA_903927345.1. GTDB lineage: Bacteria > Armatimonadota > Fimbriimonadia > Fimbriimonadales > Fimbriimonadaceae > Fimbriimonas. Next base: position 190,908 of record CAIYMO010000033.1, read on the forward strand.
GCGGACTGAAGGAGCAAGGGGTCGCTGTCCTCTATGTCTCACACCGCCTCCCCGAAATTCTCAGCCTCACCGATCGGCTGGTCGTCTTGCGCGACGGAGTAAAAGTCGGGGAATATCCCACGGCTGGTCAAACCGAAGGCTCCCTTGCCGATCTCATGGTCGGGCGACCCTTGGCGGATATCTTCCCGCAACGGACCACCGACCCAGCTACTGCGCCGATCGAGCTGCAAGTCAACCAGCTCACCTCTCTCCCGTTGGTTCAAGATGTTTCGCTGACGCTCCACAAAGGCGAAATTCTCGGAATAGCTGGACTCATCGGTTCCGGTCGCACCGAATTTGCCGAAGCCCTCGTCGGACTTCGAAAGAGCTCTGTGAACTCGGTCGCCATCGACGGCACTTCGGTGAAGATATCTGGGCTACAGGACGCCCTCAAGAACGGAATCGCCTACATCTCCGAAGATCGCAAAGGCAAAGGACTGATTACGTCGATGTCTATTCGCGACAACATCTGCCTTGCCGCCCTTCGACAGCTCAGCAATAAGCCAAAGCAACAAGAAACCACAGCAAACTGGATCCAAAATCTGTCAATCAAGGTTGCCGATGCCGAGCTCCCCATGACCAGCCTCAGCGGCGGAAACCAGCAGAAGTGCGCCATTGCCAAGTGGCTCGCTCTCAACCCCAAGATTCTCATTCTCGATGAACCCACCCGAGGCGTCGATGTCGGAGCAAAAGCCGAAATCTACGCCCTCATCGCAAAATTCGCCCAAGAAGGAATGTCCTGCATCGTGATCTCATCCGAAATGCCCGAAATCATCGGCCTCTGTCATCGCGCTCTCGTCTTTCGAGACGGCAATGTCGAAGGCGAACTACAACAAAATGAACTCACCGAAGCCAATATCATGCGCTTAGCCGCTGGAATCAAAGAAGGAGGCAAAGCAGCATGAAATTCCTCAAGAACAACCAAGCCCTTGTCGCCCTTGCGGCGATGTACATCCTCTATGTACTCATCGACGTGATCTGGTGGAAGAAGGGTGTCGCCACCGACCCCCAAAACCTCCGCAACATCCTCAGCCAAAACTCCTACACCGGCATCATCGCTGTCGGCATGACCCTCGTTATTATCGGCGGCGGCATCGATCTCTCCGTCGGCTCCCTAATGGGTCTCCTAGGAGTCCTCAGCATTCTCGCCCTCAACAAGCCCGCCGATGATCCAACCAAAACCATCGCCGCAATCGTCGTTGGAGTTGGAGCCGGAGCCCTCATCGGTTTCGCCAACGGAGTCATCATCACCTGGGGCAAAATCGCCCCGTTCGTCGCTACTCTAGCCGGCCTCGTCGGATTCCGAAGTCTCGCCCTCGCTCTTACCGATGCCCGATCACTAACCTCAAGCAGCAAAGACCTATTCCCAGGCCTCGCCCAGGGTGGGATCCCGATCCCCGGCGCCGTTGATGCCGCTGGACGCCCTCTGCTCGCCCACTGGCCGATCTTCATCTTCATCGCCATCGCCGCTGTTAGCTCCTGGATTCTCAACCGAAGCGTTTACGGCCGAAGACTCATCGCCGTTGGAGCAAACGAAACCGCGGCCATCTACTCAGGAATCCGTTCCAACCAAATCCGAGTCATCTCCTACACCATCCTCGGCATCTGCACCGGAATCGCCGCTGTGCTCCAAGGCTCCCGTCTCACCGGAGCCGACCCCGCATCCCTTGGCCAAATCGTCGAGCTCGACGCCATCGCCGCAGTTGTTATCGGCGGCACAAGTCTCAACGGAGGCAAGGGCCAAATCTGGTCCACGGTGGTCGGAGTCCTCATCCTCGGCCTCATCAGCAACATTCTCGTTATTAGCTCAATCAATCCCAACTGGCAAGGCTGTGTGAAAGGTGTTATCATTCTTCTTGCAGTTCTGATTCAACGCGGACAGAAATCAACCTCATGAAATCACGAAACCTACTCAAATTCGGCCTCATCGCCGCCGCCGCCCTGATGGTATTCGGATGCGGATCGGGTGAAGCCTCATCAAGCGCAAGCTCGTCCACCCCAACCACAGCTCCTACCACCGAAGGTAAGAAGCTCAAAATCGGAGTCTCCATCCCATCCGCCGACCACGGCTGGACTGGAGGAGTCAAGTACTGGGCCGAGCAGGAAATGAAGAAGCACCCAGAAATTGAGTGGGTTTACCAAACCGCGGACAACCCTGCCAAGCAGAACGAAAGCCTCGACGCAATGCTCGCACAAAAGATTGATGGTCTCGTCATCCTTGCCCACGCGAGCGAGCCCCTCACACCAAAGGCCAAGGAGCTTCACGACGCCGGAGTGTTCATCATCAACGTCGACCGTGGATTTACCGAGCCCGTCGCTGACATCTTCCTCGCCGGAGACAACAAGGCATTCGGCCGCATCTCTGCCGAATTCATCGCCAAGCAGCTTGGAGGAAAAGGAAACGTCCTCATCCTCGAAGGCGTCGCTTGCAACGTCAACACCGACCGAGTCGAAGGTGCCAAGGAAATCTGGGCCAAGAACCCGGGCATCAAAGTCCTCGACAGTCAACAGGCTGACTGGAACCAGCAGAAAGCATTCGAAAAAATGCAGACCATGCTTGTCAAGCACAAAGAAGTCAACGCCATTTGGGCGGCTGACGACGACATGGCCCTCGGAGCCGAAAAGGCCCTCAAGGAAGCTGGACGAGATAAAAACATCTTCATCCTCGGTGGTGCCGGTATGAAGGACATCGTCAAGCGAGTAATGGACGGAGACCCGATGTTCCCTGGCGACGTCACCTACCCGCCAAGCATGATCGCCCAAGGCATCGAGCTCGCCGTCAAAACCATGACTGGCAAGACCAAAGCAGAACTGAAAGCCTGGAAGCCAACCAATGAAGTCGTCAAAATCGAACTCATCGAAAAGGCAAACGCAAAGGACTTCTACTTCCCAGATTCAATCTATTAAGGTCTGAATCCAAAAGAGCGTAAAATGGCTGGTAATGCTACCAGCCATTTTGCTTTTATCCGCCCAGCAATCGGGCGTCCTTTCCCTCGAAGACACCGGTGCCGTCACCGCCCGCCTCGGCTATATGCCAGTTCAGATCCAACTCTCGGATAAGAAGCCGAGCAAGGTCACCAAAGAACCCACCTACCGCGCGACTCCCCAGTACGCGATCATCAAGGTCGGCAACGGTCCCAAAAGCGACCACGTGATCGCCCTCGACGAGCCGAAGGATCAAGATTGGAAGATCTACATCGACTTCAATAACAACGGAAACCTCACCGACGACGGCACCGGCGCCTGGAACACCAAGCGCGACGGCGACCGCCCTATGTACGGCGTCCTTCCCGTCAACTTCCGCGCATCCTACGGCACCGCGACCAAAGAAACCGGGTTCGCTAACTGCACCATCGGCTTCTACCGCTTCGTCCGCGAAGGAGCAAACCCACTGCTCTGCTACCGTCAATCCGCCCGCACCGGCGAAGTAGCAATCGACGGCGTCAAGCACAAGGTTCGGCTCGTCGAGAACGATGGCGACGCACTTTACAACAAGCCGGTGGCAAAGGTCGAAGACGCAGGGAAGACCCGACCTGTTTGGCTACAGATCGACACCAAAGACGACGGAACTTACGCGAGCGGCTCAATCGATGCCCGAGCTCCGTTCCAACTTGGCGAGAAGGTCTACGAGGCAAAGATTTCCGACGACGGTTCAAAGCTCGAAATCAAACCCACCACGAAGCCGGTCCTTGAGCTCGCCCCGAAGCGGCCAGAATCGAAGCCGCTGCTCAAAGAGGGAACCCAAGCTCCTGATTTCGTCGCTGAAAAGTGGGGAGGTGGAAACCTCAAGCTGTCCGACTACCGGGGCCAAGTCGTCATTCTCGACTTCTGGGCAACCTGGTGCGGACCGTGCCAAAAGTCGATGCCGCACGTCGAGCAGGTCTACAAAGCTGTTAAGGATCAAGGCGTTGCTGTTCTCGCCGTCTGCGTCTGGGACGACAAGAAGCCCTACGAGGCTTGGATTCCGGCAAACAAGGACAAGTACACGTTCCAGTTCGCATTCGATCCAGCGGGTCGAGATAGCGCGAAGAGTATCGCGGGAACGAAGTTCAACGTAAGCGGAATTCCGACGACCTACATCATCGACAAAGAAGGCAAAGTTGCCGCCGCGATTGTGGGCTACGACGACAACGACAAGCGTGTCGAAGAAGCCCTTAAGAAGCTCGGATTAAGCGTTAACCTTTAATGCACGTTAAAGGGTTCTTAACTAAGTTATGCTTCTGTTAAGAACCCAAATCATTATGCTTGTTGCTCGGTATCTTAACAAAGTTAATAATGTTAAAGCGGACATCTCTCCTCATCTTCGCCTTCGCGGTCACCGCATCCAGTTACGCTCAGCAAGACGTTGCCAAGCAACGTGAGCAACTAGAGCGCCAACTTCTCGAGTACACGCTCGCCTCAAACAGCACCGAGGCAGCATTTGCGGACGAGATCGCAGATCTCAAGAAGCAGATCGAAGCCCTTAACAAAAAGTTGACGGCTCCTCACCTCGAACAAACCAACCATGGCTGGTTCAGTGGCTTCTTCCAAGCCCAGTACGTCAACACCGAAAGCAACGGCACGACCACCGGTGACTTCCGAAATCGACGCTCGCGAATCAACTACAACCACATCGGTGACAGCCATACGATGGGCCGAATCAGCATCGATTTCAGCGCCGGAGTTAACCAAACCACCGCCCAGGTTCGAGACGCCTTCATTCAGTACAAGCCAAACACGTTCCTCGCGAAGAGTGGACCAAGCTACACCATCGGTCAGCAAAACACTCCGCTTGGTTACGAAGTTTCCTACGGAAGCTGGGCTCGTCTGTGGCCCGAGCGATCCATGTTCAACCAGGCCTATCACAACGGTGAGCGCGGTCGAGGGTTCCTCTATCAGAACGGCGACAGCAGCAACTATTGGTTTGCAGGACTCTGGTCTTCCACCATGGTGAACGATACCGAGGCCGTTAACAATACACGAGGTCCTGCCGGAGAAACGGGTCCAATCGCCGGCTTCCACATGAAATCTGGAGCATGGGAAGGTGGGCTATCCACCTTCAACACCCGACGTCCAAGGTTTGTGAACGGTTCTACCGACCTTCCGATCGATGACCGAAAGTTCTCCTACTTCGATGTCCGGTATCACCCGACGAACTCTCGATTCGATATCCGCGGCGAGTACATGAAAGGGAAGGACCGACTCCCTGGACAGAACTACGCTGCGACGAACACCACCGGCTACCACGTCGTGATGGATTACAAACTCAACAAAACGGATTCATTCGTGCTTCGACACGAAGAGTGGGATGCTGACACCTCACTTAACGGTGGTCTCACCACTCTGAACGGTATCGCTTACGTCCGCGACGTCAGCCAATTCCTTCGCCTCAGCCTCGCATGGCAGTGGAACGGGCAGCTCAATCCCGCCACCGGAACACCGGCAAACGCGACGATTAACAACATCCAACAACTCACCCTCCGCGCCCAGTTCAAGTTTTGACGCTGCCTGGCGCTTGCTGATGGTTCCTACCATCAAGCGCCGGCTTGCGCATAAGACTGGCAAAAGTTACAGTCCTTCGTTAAGAACAGATTAACAAAACGTTATCGTTCATTTAACATGCTGAATTGGACTGGAAACTGGTATGTGCTGACTCAGTTGCGGAGCTTTTAAGGTCTTCAACTAGGAGCACTAATTTCCAATGAAAAAGGCATTTACCCTCATCGAGCTGCTGGTCGTTATCGCGATCATCGCTATCCTCGCCGCCATCCTCTTCCCGGTCTTTGCACAAGCAAAGGAAGCCGCTAAGAAGAGCGCAGACCTCAGCAACATGAAGCAGATCGGCACTTCCATGTCCATCTACCTTGCTGACAGCGACGACGTCTACCCATCCGCGTACTACTACAACAACGACGTCAGCTCGGCCAACGGTTACACCCACTGGTCCGGTTCGATCATGCCTTACGTGAAGAACAACCAGATCTTCGTGTCGCCAGTCGACCGAATCGGTGGTATGGCTCCAAGCAACTACACCCTCACCCCAACCATCAACCAGGGTGCAGGCGCACCAGGCGGCCAAACTCCTCAGAGCAGCGCTGTCCAGGACAACCAGGCTCCTCGCCTCAGCTACACCGCAAACGCGACTGTTATGCCACGAAAGCGACGAACCGCGGACCCATCCAGCGTCGTCAGCGCAACTGCAGTTGACAACTCGGCCAACCTCATCCTCTTGGCTCCTCTCACCGACATCCCAGCTTGTATCAACGATAC
>CAIYMO010000034.1 GCA_903927345.1 uncultured Armatimonadota bacterium
GCCGAGCCAGAATCGTCGCCGGGGAGGGGGCCTTGTAAACGCCGGTTACCAAAACGGACTCGTCGAGCGAGCCGAAGACATCCTCAATCTGAGTGCGAAGATAGGCGGTGGAATCCTCCGGGTGCTGCAAGAAGTGCATCAGTGCATCACGACCGAACGAGTACCCAGAGCCTTCATCGCCGAGGATATATCCTCGGCCGCCGCTCTTGACGATCTTCCCATTGTTCCGAGAGCAAACAAGTGAACCAGTACCGGAGATCACACAGATGTCTGCTTCAGGCGAAGCGTAAAGTGCCGCAGTGTAGTCCGGCTCGGCCCGGAATGAGGCAGGAACACCAAACGTGTCTTCCAAAATTCCGATCCCACGCTCGCGGGTTTGAGGGCTGATCAGACCAGCGAAACAACCGCAAACGAAGTCCGGTTTTGGACATCCCTTGGCGGCATTCGTTAGGTTACGTCGAAGACGACCCTCTGGAGTCGAGACGAGGTTAGCCGCGCCGCTTTGCCCTTGAAAGAGCACATTGCCCTGATCGTCCATTGCCAGGACGCGGCTCGAAGAACCTCCGCAATCGAGGCCGACGTATACGCTCATTTCGAAACCAGATTACCCGCCGGAGCCTTTCAGCCATTCGACGCGCCGAGAGGATTCTTCGGTGGTCGCAAGCAAGTTTCGCACGAGCCGCATATCGGTGGCTTTGTACTTTCGGGCCTTAACAACAACCTGCTTCTGTTGCCCGCTTCGCTTGAACGTCACCTTCAGCGAATCTGTCCCGCCAAGCTCCACGGTGATGATGTCGTCACCATCCATGAGTCCGGTATCGCTGCCAATGACCTTGGTGATCGTGTTTTTATCATTCACGGAAAACGGCGCATCAACGTACTCTTTGCCCGGAATCGTGAGCCGAAGGCCAAGGTGCTCCAGTTGCGAGTAGGGAAGTTCTTTCCCTGCAGAGCGAATCAGCGTGTCATAGATCGGGCCGAGTTTCGGTCCACCAACTTCGACCATCAAATCTCGAAGTGCGCCTTCCTCGAACCCGGGCTGAGGCAATGCGTATCGGTCAAAGGCGATCCGCATCACGTCGTCAAGCGACTTCTTCCCAGCAGTTTCGTGGCGAATCGCAGCATCCAAAATGAAGCCGGAAACAAGCCCCATATTGTAGAAACTCAGATCCCCGAAGCCACCGAATCCGTTGTCTTCCCAAGTGTTCTGGCAGACCTGTTCAAGAGTCATCTTTTTGCGGGTTTCGCTCCGCTCAAGCTGCCGAATCTCGTTCCGGAGTTCATCCAAAAGCTGAGACTCGCTGGTCAGCCCAGCTTGAAAGGCGTGCAGCTTTGCATAGTAGTCGGTGACTCCTTCTGAGAACCAAAGATTGCCAGTGCGCTGCTGTTTGCTGTAGTCAAACGGACCGAGAATCTTCGGGCGGATCTGCTTGACGTTCCATGAGTGGAAGTATTCGTGGGTTGCCAGCTCGTCGAGGTGAATGGTCTGGGCGTTGCCGGTGGCAATACACGTCGATGCACGATGCTCAAGTCCGCCCGCAAAGTCGCCGACCTCGAGGTGAATGATGTAGGTGTAGTGCTTGAACGGCACCTTCTTCATCATCTTGATTGCAGGGATGCTTCCGCGTCTTAAACGCTCAGTTTCGGCGTCCACGTCGCAGTTGGGTGCAGGGTCTCCGACCCAAAGTGCCTCAAACGGGATTCCTTCGACTTTGAACTTACGTCGGACAAATCGTCCGAGTTGAATCGGGTGGTCGGCGAGTTCATCGTAGCCACCGGCGGAATACTTGCCCTGACCGTCGTGGTCCATGGCGGTTCCGATATCCCATCCGCTTGGCAAATTGAACTTAACGTTGTGCGGCTCGGTCATGTGGCTCTCGGCGTACAGAAACGCCGAAGGGCCGTTGATAAATGCGCTCGTGTTACGGACGTGAGTGCGGAAGAAACCTAAGCCACCGTCATTCCCTTGTATTCGGTAGGTGACAACGATCGGTTCTTTGGTCGGGTTAGAAATTTGGATTGATCGAGCGCTGAGTTTCTTGGTGGCGAGTTTTGCTCCGGCAAGGTTCACAACGTTGACATCAAAGAGCGCTTTTTCGTAGTCGAGCAGGAAGTAGAAACCAGGGCACCAAGCCGGGATGCTCACCGTCTCCGAGTCTTTCGCTCCATCGATTTGCATGCGCATGGAAAGCGACCGCGCCGCCGGATTGACCCGGACGTTGTAGCTGACGTCTGCCGCGCAAAACGCAGCGAGCGAAGACGCGCAAAGGAAAGAGGCGAGAACCCTACTCACAGTCACTCATTGTGACGGATTGTCAAGGCCGGCGTTACGATGCCTCTCAAAAACGAGCAAAGGAGATGATTAGGCTGCGCCGAAGAACCAGGTGCACCAGATCAGAACGTACATCGCAGAGCCGACGGTGCAGGCCTTGTTGACGAAGTCCTTGTTCTGCTTTGCGTACCAAGCCATGGTTGCCCACGCGATACCAATGGTAAGGCCTTTGACGAATGCAAACAACCACTCGGATTGGGTGATGAATACCCGCATCAGAGGATTCAGCTCGACAATCTTTCCTTGAGAGTGCAGGACCGCGGTCGATACGAGATCGACGAAGCCGATTGCCATCAGGATGAAAACGCTCTTGGTTGGGAACGCGCTGGTCATAGCGTTCCTTAAGCGCAAGCTCCGTGCCGATTGAGTGTTATCCCCTAACATTTTCGATAAACCTATCGATGCAACTCTGAGCCTCTCCCGTGGAACAACCATAGTGGTTGATGATCACGGAAACGATCTTCATTGAACCGTCTCTGCACTTTACATAGCCACTCAGAGAACTCACCATGTCAAGTGTGCCAGTTTTTCCGAAAAAGGCAGTGCCTTTCAGGCGATTGGCAAGCGTGCCAACGCCTGGTCTCGCCAGAGAATCCAGCCAAATTTTCCGGGTCGGCTGGGCGTAGCTCCACTTCAAAAGCTTCGCCAAATTAGCTGTGGTGACGTTGTTTTTCCGGCTTAAGCCTGAGCCATCTGCGATGTTGTACGACTGCTTGTCCCAGCCGATGGATGTCAACCAGTCACTCAGTTTGACTTTCGAGTTTTTGGTTGAGTTTGCGTAAAGATGCTCAGCCAAGCAGTTGTCACTCTTCTGAAGGCAGGTGGTCTCAATCTCTTTGAGTGGGGGACTGTCTAGGTAAACCTCCTGCGCTTGATTTAGGTAGGGACGCTTCGAGTTCTGCACGCGCTTGTACTCGAGCTTGCCAACCAAAAAGTCGAGCACCGAATCCGAAGGCGCAGGATCGGAAATTGTGTCGAGGACTCGCTCGGTCGCGGGTCGCGGCATGTTAAGCCGGATCTTGCTCAGGATCGGGTTGTACGAATACTTCGGCACATCAGACGCGTCGGTTACATCCGACTCGTCCACCTCGATGCGAGGCGAGTACGGCTTAAAGGTAACTCCATTCGGCCCAACCCAAGCCTCTACGCCAGCCTTCTCGAAGGTCAAAGCATGGACGATTGGGGCGTACCGATTGGGGAGATCCCCGATCTGCCAGGAATCTGGCGGCGAGAGGTGATACGCCTCCCACAGTTCCACGGTGTACACGTTGTTCTTAGCGAACAGATCTCGAATAGGAGCAAGACGCTCTGGCGTAAGGGTGGGATCACCCTCTGCCGAGATGGCGGCGACCATTGGACCCACCATGAATCTAGTCATGAACTTCTTGTCTGGCCCAAAGGTGTTCAATGCAAAAGCACACGTCACCAGCTTCTCATTACTCGCCGGCATCAGCCGCGTCTGCGAGTTTCGCTCATATAAGACCTTTCCGTTGGTATCCGTAACAATTGCCCCAACAATCGCCCCTTTGAGCTTTGGGTCGTCCAAAGCCGTGCCCCAGCCCTTCTGACCAAGGATCATGGCGGCTGCGATTGTGCCGGTAATCATGCTGGTAGTTTACAGGGATACGGCACGAACTACGAACGCAAAGTCAGAGAATGCCAAGGCTCACGTTCAGACTTAAGCGCCTCGTTTGCGGTTGATCTTCGCCATCGCTCGCTCGACGTAAGCCGACTCGGGCATTCCCAACGCCTTCGTAATGAAGTAATAGCCCCACATCGAAACCAAGAAGGCACCGAGCGTGATAGCAAGGGTAGCGACCTTGCCATGTTCCAGCGAGCCGAGCGATGTGTTGGCAACAACGCCCCCCACCAACACCACCGACAGCGACCCAACAAACGCCTTGCCCAGCGTAATCGCAAGCCCTTTAATGTCGATTCCTCCGATCCGCGGAGTAAGCACCACCGCCATCATCACAACCATGATCATCGGGGCAATCGAGCCAGCGAGGGGAAGGCAGAGGTATCCCATCGACCCGCGAAGGGCCAGGATCAGCAATACGAAGATTCCCGTAGTGACCGTCCCAATGATCACCGGAGTCTTGGTGTCCTGAATCGAGTAGAACGCCCGCATGATGACTGGATGCAAACACCAAGCCCAGATTCCGATGCAGAACAAACGAAGGCAGACCGCGGTCGGACCGACGTCTTCGGCCTTGAATGCTCCATGCTTGAAGAACGCCGAGACGAGCTGCGGAGCCATCATTGCCATGAGTACGCTCGCCGGAACTGTCAGGTACATCACCGTTCGCATCGTGCTATCGAGTTGGCGACGGAATAAATCCATCTTGCCTTGGGTGAAGAACTGCGTGAGCACAGGGAAGACCGCCAAAGCTAGCGATTGCCCAAAGATCCCCAATGGGGCCTGCATCAGCTTGTTGGCGTAATCGAGCGTGGAGTTCGTTCCCTTGTCGTAGTAGGACCCGAAGAACTGCATGATCATCCCGAACACGCTGGGAAGCGAGAGGCCGAGGATCACCGGGAGCATCAACTTAAAGACTTTTCGGACGCCTTCGTGCTTGGTATCGAACGATGGCTGGAAGTCCATGCCCATTTTGCGGATGACCGCGAACGGAATGACTAGGTTGCCTAGGATCGCGCCAACTGTGGCGCCCCAGCACATCCCCTCAACGCCTCGGCCCATGTAGTGACCCACAACCGCAGCCCCAAAGATGATTCCGATGTTGTAGATGTTTGGCCCCAACCCTGGAATTGAGAAAACCCGGCGGGCATACAAGGTGCCCATCATCAACCCGCCAATGAAGAAGGCGTACTGAGCAGGGAGCAGAATCTGGCTCATCTTCGCAATGAGAGGCAGAATCTCAGGGTTGGTTGCGACCTTTCCAGCCGCGACAATCTTGGCGATCGGAAGAGCAAACACGAAGCACATCGCGATAAAGGCAAACACAATCGCTGACATGATCGTGAGGACTGTGCTAAACACTTTCCAAGCCTCTTTCTCGCGCCCGGTGTGCCAGTACTCGCTGAAGACTGGGATGAACGCAGAGCTCAGTGCACCTCCGCTCACCAGCATAAACAGTAAATCAGGAATCTGAAAAGCAAGGCGATAGGCGTCCGTGAACTCCGTCCGTCCAAAGTAGCCGCTGATAACCGAGTCCCGCACCAACCCCAGCACCCGGCTCAACAAGAGTGAAGCAACCATGATGGTCCCCGCACGTCCCACGCCTTGACTCGCGGACGGTTCACTTGGCGACGCGGGAATTTCACTCATGATGACTTGTTGATATTGTGGCAGACGAATCTGAGGGAAGCAAAAAACCCCTACGGCGAGTACGCCATAGGGGTTTCGCTTCGGAAATGTGTGAGCCTAGAGTGCTCGGTCGATCAGTCCAGCCAAAGCAGCCTTAGGAGCGGCTCCGACCTGCTTGTCCACAACCTTTCCGCCCTTGAAGACGAGAAGTGCAGGGATGCTCATGATGCCGTAGTTCTGTGCGACTTCGCCGACGACGTCGACGTCAAGCTTGAACACCTTTGCCTTGCCGGCGTATTCCGTAGCGAGCTCTTCGACCGAAGGGCCGATCTGCTTGCAAGGACCACACCAAGGGGCCCAGAAGTCCACGAGAACAGGAACATCGGAGTTCAGGACCTTCTCCTGGAACTCAGCGGCGGTGTTGATTGCGAGGTCTGCTGCCATTGTCTTTCTTAGTTTCTCCAATAGGGAATACGCCAGAGCGTACCTTTCCAATCCAAGAATCTTTGAGATTTTCCTGTGGACTGTCACCAATTCGATTTATGCATCGTCTATAATTCCGAACCAGGGACTTTGCGAAGTCTTTATTAGGTTTGGAGGCCAGAACAGATTTGAAACAGTCGACAATTATCGCACTCACCGCCGCTTTTGCGGTTGCGTTGCTAGGAACTGGGCAGGACGCACAGGCAGGCGACGGCACTAAAATTAAGAAGTCTTCGAAGGGAAAGACCGCTAGCAAGTCAACCGGCGAAATCAAGTACGCAGTTCGAGGAACTGGCGCCGAGACCGGGCTCGCAGGAATCAACCTTTACGACAGCGGACTCAAGGTTCTCAAAGTTTACGGAAACCCTGAATCGATCAGCGCTATCTCAGTCGGTGGAACCTCCACGACTGGCGGCGACGGACAGGGAGGCCCTCCAGGTGGCTTCGGTGGCGGCGGTGGTCGCGGACCTACTCCAGGCGGAGCAGGCGGACGAGGAGCACCTTCTGGAACTGACGCAGCTCCAGCTCCAACCTCGGCTTCAATCTTGCCTCCTGGCGCAGACAACTTCCAAATCTTCCCAAGCGACACGCTTGGCAACGGTTCACTCTGGCAACCAATCGTAGGTAACTACGGTCAGAACCCAGGAACCATGGCTCCTCCTCCCGGAAAGGGAATGGGCGGCGACAGCGGAAACGCTGGCGGTGGACGACCAGCACAAGCCGGTCCTCCTGCTGGAATGGGCGGCATGGGTGGTCCAGGCGGCGGCGCCGGAGCTGGTGCAAACGCAGCTTCTGAATCCACCACCTTCACTCGATGGCAGTACACCAAGAACGGAACCAAGCTTGCGTTCGTTATCGATAAGTTCAACCGAGTTCTTCAGATCGAAGCAATCGGCTTGGCTAATCGAAACATTTCGACCAAACTCGGAGTTGGATTCGGTAACACGTTCCAAACCGTTATGAACAAGTACGCTCCAATCAACGAGCCTGATGGCTACGATCTGGCTGGTAACAACTTCACGATCCGCTTCCTCACCCGAAGCCGAGTCGCATTCCGATTGACCCAACTCGGAGGAAAGAATCCTCACGTGGTTACCGGAATCGTTGTTTCCGCAGGTAAGAAGTAAGGTTAGTTGAATGACGATCGCGATGAGATAAGACGACGTATCGACCTGGTCGATCTAGTCTCTCAACGCGTTCGTCTCAAACGTTCTGGCAAAAACTATACGGGGCTTTGTCCGTTTCACGACGACAAATCCCCGTCTTTTTATGTCAACCCCGCCCTTGGGCGTTACACCTGCTTCTCGTGTGGCGAAAAGGGAGATGTCTTCACTTGGACGATGAAGACCCAAGGCCTCGAATTCCGCGAGGCACTTCAGTTGCTCGCCGATCAAGCGGGAGTCAAACTCACCTCCTACTCCGGTCCCACCCAGGACAAATCCGAAAGAGAGGGCTGGCTCGCAACAATGCAGTCAGCGCTGATCTTCTACCGTAACGAGCTCAACAAGTCCTCCACCGCAAAAACGTATTGCGACAACCGCGACATCCCTCAGTCAGTGATCGACGAATGGGAACTCGGGTACGCACCCTCAGTGCGCGAAGGGCTCGTCAGCCAGCTAAAACGCGACGGCCACCAACTCGCAGATGCTGAACGTCTCTTCCTCGTCCAAGGTGACCCCCAGAATGGCTACTCCGACAAGTTCTTCGGGCGCCTCATGTTCCCGATAAGGGATGACCGGGGCGATCTTGTCGGATTCGGTGGGCGAGTCCTCGGTGACGGCACTCCGAAGTACATCAACAGCTCCGATACGCCGCTCTATCGCAAGAGCCGCGTCCTGTACGGCTTCAACAAGGCCCGCGACCGAATGATGAAGGAGCGCCACGCAGTGCTCGTCGAGGGCTACCTCGACGTTATCGCCTGCCACCGCGCCGGAGTAAAGGAAGCTGTTGCGAGCCTCGGGACCGCCCTTGCCGAGGACCACGCGAAACTCCTCAAGCGGTTCTGTGACAAAGTCACGATTCTCTACGACGCAGATAAGGCGGGCGAAAAGGCCGCCATGCGCGCCGTGGAAATCCTCGGTGAAGTCGGTCTTCAGTGCCGTATCGCACTGATGCCCCAAGGCGAGGACCCAGACACCCTCCTGCGACAGAAGGGGGCGGAAGCGGTCCAGGAAGCCGTCCAGAAGGCCGAGAGCCCCTACGACTTCGAAATACGACTTCTCGAATCCCGGCTTGGAATCCTGTCGGACGAATTCTGGGAGCAAATCCCGTCGGTTCTAGCAAAGGCACAAACCGAGCTAGACCTCGAGCGTCATGTCCTTCGTCTGGCTGGTCAGCACCCGTCCATTCCCAACTCTCAAGCCGCCGCCGCCGCCCTCAGACGCGAAGTCAACAAGATCCGTAGGGCAACCCAAAAAGGTCAACCTAACGAGGTGCTGGCCGCCGCTCCCAAGATCAAGCGCTCGGCAAGTTCGCTCCAAAAGGCGGAGCAGATCCTGCTGGTCATCTGGCTCGAAACCGACCGTAGAAAGGAGATCGCCGACATGCTCCTCGAGACGGAACTTTGGCAAACGGGGACCGCTCGGCTACTAGCCCAGGCCCTCACCGAGGCGGAAACATTTGAGGACGTCTCCGAGGACCTCCAAGCTGTTCTGCTCGAAATCGATGCCACCATCCCTCAGCAGGAACGGTCTGCCGAGGTTGTCCTGAGTGCCGAAGCACGCCTAAGGGTTGAACTCTACACAAGCCAAATCCGGCAACAAGAAGAGCACCTCATGGCGGATTCCAGCAACCAAGCCGCCGCGGCTCAGCGCAAGGAATTGATCGCCAAACGGAACGAGTTAAAGCAGCGCCTCACTGGGCGAGGGCGATAACGATAAATCTTTTAAAAAAGTTCCTCAGGAATCGCTGTTTTTCGTCAAATGTTTCGTATGATGGTAGCCACATTGGAATCATCGGCGATGTTAGGAGAAGAGGGGAAACTTACCATCGCGACAAACGAGCACACGAGACCGGTAAGGTGTCCAGCTCGAATTATCGCGTTAGCAAACTTGGAGCGTCAGAAGCCCGTTGTCTTGGACGACGAAGGCGAGGCGATCCCACTGTTCGGCGAGCAGTCGGACGAGTTTGAAGATTCCGTACACATGTGGTTCCGCCGAATTGGTCGAATCGCCCTCCTCAAAGGCGAACAGGAACTTGAACTTGCTCAGCATGCAGCCGTGGGTTGCGCCGACTGCAAACAACTCCTCATCGAATCCAATCTTCGTCTCGTTGTCAGCGTCGCAAAACGATTCGTTGGACGAGGTCTCTCACTTCAGGATTTGATTCAAGAAGGCAATATGGGCCTCATTCGGGCGGTCGAAAAGTTCGACTCAACCCGAGGATTCCGATTCAGCACGTACGCCACTTGGTGGATTCGCCAAGCGATTTCGCGAGCGATCTGCGACCACGGCCGAACCATCCGCGTTCCCGTCCACACTCTAGAAGCCGTCAACCGCATGATGAAAGTTGCTGGTCAGCTCCAGCAGGAGCTCGGACGAGATGCCACCTTAGGCGAACTCAGCGGCAAGCTGAACATTACTCCCGAGCGACTCTCCGACTTCCAGCGCGCAACGGTCAACACCGTTTCTCTTGACGCTCCAGTAGGTGAAAGCGACGACCTCGGCCTCGGCGACTTTGTGCAGAACAAAGACGACGAAACCCCAATGGAAATCGCATTCAAGAGCATCGTTCGCGACCAGATCGAATCAGTCCTGGACACACTCACCGAGCGTGAAAAAGGGGTCATTATGCTTCGATTTGGTCTCGTTGACGGAAATCCACGAACGCTTGAAGACGTCGCGCGGCACTTCAATGTAACCCGCGAGCGGATTCGGCAAATCGAGCAGAAGTCGTTGAAAAAGCTGAAACACCCATCGCGAATCAAGCCATTGCGCGAATTGTTGGATGACTCGGCGCACTGCGCATAGCCGCTGGCGTAAGATTAGACAGTGCGCGCTCCGTATGCAATCGTCAACCTAGACTCAGGCGAGTCGGTTGGTCTTGAAACTCTTTATCAGGACCGCCCCCTTGCGCTTGTTTTCATGCGCCACTACGGATGCGTTTTCTGCCGGGAGCAGCTCGCTAGCCTGCGAGAGTTTAAGGACGAAAACATCGTGCTTGTCGGAATGGGCGATCAAAAGGAAACCGCTGAGTTTCGCCGACGAATGGAGGTCCCCCAAAAGATGATCTCAGACCCAACCAAGACCCTCTTCCAACAGTTTGGGTTGCGCCGGGCTTCGTTCGGCCAGTTCGTTAACCCCCGAGTCGTCAAACGAGGAATTAGCGCGTTACGAGCCGGGCACCGTGAGGGGCTTCCCAACGCAGACCCCTTTCAGCTGGCCGGAGTTTTCATTTTGAACCAGGATGGCGAGGTGCTTTTCGAGCACCGCTCGTCGGATGCTTCCGATACTCTTCTCGGTCAAGCGATCGCCACCGAACTCAACGCGCGGTCATAATGTTAAGCTGTGCCCGACGAGAACCGACTGAAGATTGAGCTTTGTGAGTATGCCGCTCTCCTCTGGGCACGGGGGCTGATTGGCGGAATTGAAGGAAACCTATCCGTCCGGATCTCCGAAGACCTCGTCTTATGCACCCCGTCCGGCCTCCCAAAGGGTCATCTCAAGCCCGACCAAATCGTTCTTATCGACATGCATGGCAATGAGAAGGGAAGCACAGGCGCTCGACTCGGCTTCCGGGAGTCAGAAGCCGTCAAGCCCAACTACCGAGCCAGCTCTGAGATCAAAATGCACCTTGGAATTTACCAAGCTCGGCCAGATATCCAAGCGGTAGTCCATGCTCACCCACCTTTTGCGACCAGCTACGCATACGCTGAAGTCCCACTGGACCTCTCTCAAAGCCCGGAAGGTTCGGTGATCGTCGGAGAAGTCGCACTGCTCCCGTTCGCGACGCCAGGCACCGATGAAGTGCCCAATTCCTTCCTTCCGTTCTTGCCGAACCACAACGCCTTCCTCCTCACCCGTCACGGCGCAACTACAGTCGGGGGCTCGCTCGAAGAAGCATTCAACCGTATGGAGACTCTGGAACGTTTGGCACAAGTGACCTATCAGTCCAGAATCCTCCGGCGAAGCTAACCCGTCTTTGTTAGGTGGCTCGTCGACGCAAGCAGAAGAAACCGTTCATCGGCGACCAAGTTCTCGCGTGTCTGACAGGTTTCCAGTGTTGCGGATGCGTCGGGATTCTTTCGCTCCTTGGCGCCGTCGCTGCCGGCTACTCGATTGACCTGCAAGGCAAGAGCGCTGCTCTATCGGCTCGACCAGGCTACAGCATCTCCAGTCTTGAGAAGATGATTAACCTGCCCGCGGCAGGATTTGCCATCCTGGCGTTTCTCGTAGCTGGGTTCATGATTTGGCTCACCGTTGCCCTTTGGAAGGGTCGAAAGTGGTCGCTTTGGTTCATGTTTCTCACTCACCTCCCTGGTGCACTTCTAAGCGGATTTTCTCGGGACTACGGCTCTTCCGCAATCGGGCTCGCGGTCGCAATCTACACATTCCTTCGGATCTCAGGAAACGCCGGGCCCAAGCTCTAAGTAAACTAGTCCCCAATATGCGGATTCAAGCACCTCGAGGTACCGAAGACGTTGTTCCGGCAACTGCGTCTCGCTGGCAAGAAATCGAATCGGCATATCATCGCATCGCGTCGCTCTACGGATATCGAGAAATTCGCACCCCGGTCTTCGAGGATGTACAACTCTTCAAACGAACCGCCGGCGAGACCAGTGACATCGTTGATAAGGAGATGTACGAGTTCCAGGATAAAGGTGGACGCGATATCGCTCTCAAACCAGAAGGGACCGCTCCGGCAATGCGAGCGGTACTTGAGCACAACCTCTGTCCAACCGGCACCCACCTTCGGCTTTGGTATTGCACTGCTTGCTATCGCTACGGACGTCCAGGCGCAGGGCGGCTCCGCGAGCTTCACCAACTTGGTGCCGAGCTTCTCGGTTCAAGCTCCGCCGACGCCGACGCCGAAGTCATCGAGCTTGCAATTCGCTTCTTCGAGAGCCTCGGCATCCAAGGCGCACCGGTGCGAATCAACTCAATCGGGAGACAGGAGTGCCGCACCCAATTCCGCGAAGTCATTCTTGAGCAAGCCAAGAGCTTCTTGCTGGACACCGACGAAGTCACAAGAGCAAAGATCGAAAAGAACCCGCTCGGAATGCTCGACTCGAAAGACCCCAAGCAGAAGGAAGCACTTGTCGGACTCCCTTCGATTCTCAACTTCCTCGAGGACGACTCAAAAGCTCGGTTCGACCAGCTGCAACTGCTCCTGACCGAAGCCGCCGTACCCTACGTTGTCTCGCCTGAAACCGTCCGAGGTTTGGACTACTATACAGAAACCGTATTTGAATACGAGCACCCAGCCCTTCCCGGGCTGAGCGTGTTTGGTGGAGGTCGCTATGACAACCTGGTCAGCCAGCTCGGCGGTCAAGCAACCCCGTGCGTCGGATTCGGAATCGGTATGGAGCGGCTCCTAGCCGTTCTGGAGGCGATTGATCACGAGGCAAAGACGCCTCAGCCAGTTGCGTTTATTGTCCAAGCGTCCGCCGGAGCCGCAGAGGTCGCGAGGAAAATCGCCCGGGAGGGACGAGCAAAAGGTCTTCCCATCAGCCTGGACCTCGACCGCCGAAGCTTGAAGAGCCAAATGCGCCAAGCCGATGGTTCGGGGGCAACATTCGCGCTGATCATCGGCGACGATGAGTTGGCAGAGCAGAAGGTCTCCGTTAAGAACCTAAAATCGAGCGAACAGCAAATGATTGCAATCGACAGCGTGGTCGAATTCCTATGCGAAAACTCCTGACGGTCGGCGGATTCTGTTTACTGTCGCTCAGCGCGCTTGGGCAGGCACCGGACGTCCGCATCAAGGGCGACGTCAGCTTCAGCTACATCAACAGCGAGGGAGCCGGGCTAAGAACTATCAGCCCTCTGAACCGTTACTCCACTCTCTCGCTCAGCACTCTCTCCCCACTGGGTTTCAATATCCTGCTCAGCCAGCGATTCTCGTTCCTTCCTGACGACGCGGACAATGAGTTCTTCGATGAATACTACGTCGAAGACCCGGGTAGCTGGCGAATCGGCAAGCAATACCTGCCCTTCGGAAATGGCGCGCTGATGAGAGAGACCGCTCTCGCCGCACGCGTGGACTCAAACCTGATCTTCGAAGGTCTGCCGCTCAGCTTTGCGCTGGTGGACGCCGGCCGTGGTCGTCAGGCGGGTGTGATCGGGCGCCTTGGCGGAAGGGGAATCGGGGTCAGTGCTGCAATCGGCGACCACTGGGCGATTAACTCAACCGCACTGTCACTCTTCCAAACTCTCGGTCCCGGATTAGGTCGGGAGCAGGGCTTCCGCCAGGCATTCGGCCTCGACTGGAACCAGCGTGCAGGGCGCCTGACCACCCGATACGAAAGCTTGGCACTCCGCCGGCCCAACGGCACTCTCGGTGAGCTTGACCTCACCGATCTCTCGTTCACCTATGACCTCGGCGGCCGGAACTCGCTTCTTGTCGGTTTCTCATCTGGACTAGAGAGATGGGCTCGGTTCGGTGGCACCTATAATGCCAAGCATGGTGTGACAGTAGAGGGCCTCGTTCGATCTAGAAATGGAGTCGTGTTGGAATCGAGCCTGACCTTAAGGGTTCGCTTTTAAAGCTTGGCTCGGAGGTCCGCGAGCTCCTGCCGTCGAGATGAATCAGGCGCAGTGACATCGGTCATCAAGTCCAGAATTCGCCGCAACTCACGGTTAGGCGCCCCAGCATCCCTCTGTGCGTAATAGGCTTGGTAATAGCATTCGTAGGCGTTGTCGGTTTGTCCCATCTGCTTGTAGGCGTTCCCAGCGTCGATCAGCAACCGGGCTTTGGCCGCACCACCGGTTGCTCCTTGGGCGTCCTTCAGCAGTACTTCGGGATCCGGGCCCGTGTAGGAGGGCGCGGGCTCGGCTGCTGGACTCGCCGCAGGAGAATTGCTTTCTGTCGGGGTTGAGTTTGCCGAGGGTTCAGGCTGGGTAGAGGTTGCCGCCGGAGCGGTCGATGCTTTTGGGGCGCTGATTGTCCTCTTTGCCGATGCCTGATTCGCCTGAATCGAATTTGTAATCGTTATGAATGCGGCAACAAGAATTGCTGCAAGTAAGCCGAACACCACGAACGCAATAACGAGCTGTCGCATCCGCTCCTTAGCCTGAGCACTAAACATCGGCGGTCCGGGAGGAGGAGGATAGAACTGCCCCTGCGGCATCTGATACTGCCCAGGTTGAGGCTGCTGATAAGGATTATAAGCACCGTATTGAACCGGGTTCGCGATAACCGGGGGTGCCGTCGGCGCGCCGTAGGGGTTGTATCCGCCTTGCATCGGTGCCGCATAAGGGCTCATCGGAGCCTGCGAAGTCTGTCCCGGCGCAAAGTAGGGGTTCGGCGTGCCGTAAGGCGTATACGGCTGTGTGTAAGGATCTATCGTGGGCGGCGCGGAAGCCAGTCCCATCGGTGGTGCCGAGTACGGATCAAAGTTGTTCTGCTGTGGCTGAGGCGCGGGAGGAGTCTTCTGCACCGCGATGGCATCCTGAATCGCAATCCTCATCTCGTTCGCATTGTGATAGCGCATTGCCGGAGTCTTTTCGAGAGCACGTTGAATGCACATCCAAAGTGGCATCGAGACATTGCTTGGAGGTGGCGGAGAAGCGTTAACGATGGCGTGAGTAATTGAAATGACGTTGTCGCCCGTAAACGGCTTGTTCCCAGTGAGCATCTCGTAAAGCATCACGCCGACGCTAAACAAGTCCGTGCGCTGATCGATGTCCTTTCCAACAACCTGCTCCGGCGACATGTACGACGGAGTTCCGAACACCTGTCCATCCATCGTGAGGTTCGGCTGAAAGGTCAGACGCGCAATCCCGAAGTCTGTGATCTTGACGACTCCAGCTGAGGTGAGTTGGACGTTATCTGGCTTGATGTCTCGGTGCACAACCCCCGCATCATGGGCACAAGAAAGTCCGGAAAGCACGTCGGAAGCGATCTGAACCGCTTGCTCAACGGGAAGAAATCCCTTGTTGTCGATCTCTTTTCGCAATGTGATTCCATCAAGGAATTCCATCGCCATGAAGTAGCGGCCGGCGTCCTCGCTAAAACTGTGAACTGTCATGATGTTCACATGGTTGAGGCTACCAACTGCTTGAGCTTCTCGGCGGAACCGGCTGACTCGATCATCAAGCTGCTGAGGCGTGCTCCCAGCTGGCATCGAAAGCTCTTTAATCGCCACCCTACGGTTCATCAACGGGTCGTAAGCTTCGTAGACAATGTCGTTCGAACGCGCAATTTCCCGGATGATTTGATACAAACCTAGTGATTTTGGTGTTGAACTCATCGCCGTTTACTGGTAATTGTATTAATTGTAGGGCAAAAAAGCTCTTTCGACAGTGCAGGTTAGCGTGCCTTCGAAGAGATTAGCTCGTAGAATACTGCAGGATCGGGACGATGATCGCATATCTGGCCGGGATATCAATGCTGAAGGCTGAGGCTATTAGCATCACGATGTCTGGACATGGCCCCCAGTGCCGACTGCTCGTCGCAAGACCCACTATCAGTTGGCAAGTCTGGCCCGAAGGCGACAACCTGGTCAGCGGGGCGACCCTCTCCATTGATGGGAAAAAACAGAAAGCCTCCTACAACAAGGTCGCTCGAAGTTTGACATTCACCCCCAGCGAGCCCTTCAGTCCAGGGGAGCATCAAGTCCAAGCCCAAATCGTTGTCAACGGATGGGCGAAATTTGATAAGAGGTGGAGTTTCACCGTCCTTCAGGATGCGTACGAAGAAGTTCCCGAGCCTTCACGAGACTCCATTCTCGTCATCAATGCATTTAACTCCATTCGACGCCAAGCTAATCTTGAACCGGTCGTCGTCGACCCGCGGCTCTGCCTCGCGGCGGTTGCACATGCTGCCTACATCGACAAGAACCCTGGTGATGGTCACCTTCAGAACGAATCAAAACCCGGTTTCGTCGGTCGAACTCCCGCCGAGCGCATGGGCAGAATGGGATACTGTGGCGGCTCTTGGGAAGTTCTGGTTCCAAGCGTAGGCGACATTGATGTTGCGGTGAAACGCTTGTTCGACGCCCCTTACCATCGGGCATCCATGCTCAACTCCGGTCCGATTCGCGTCGGCGGCGGGTATGTCGGTGGAACCGTAGTGATCGACGGCGAGATGGCGATGGATCAACAAACCGTCGTCTCCCCAGCCGAGGGGCAACAGGACGTTCAACCGTTCTGGAAAGATGTTGAAGTCCCCGATCCCTACCGACTCCACTCCGTAGATTCCAAAATGGTTGGGTACCCAATCATGTTCGTTCGGCAGGGAGTCAAGAACCTGTTCATCCGCAGGTTCACACTCACGGACTCGTCGGGAAGGAAAGTCGAAGCCTACGAAAACTTCCCAGGCTATGATGATCATCTCCGTGCAGAGGCCTTCATCATGCCCAAACGGCCCCTGGGTTACGACCAGACTTATCGCGTAACCGTAGAAGCCTCAGACAGCACAGGGAAGGAGTGCGGAAAGACGTGGTCCTTTACGACCGCTTCTTTCGGCCAGCATTTGGCAAGAACTGGCGCATCGCAACAAGATGCTCTCGGAACTTTGCTAGCTCATCCTGCGACGCAACTCCATCGGCAGTAATCACACCAAAAGCGATCATCTCCAAGCTGTTCACAAGCATCGCCGCGTAGTGCGTCCCTTTTCGCTCGTCATGGTCCAAGGCAAGGAAGATCAAGTTAGGAATCTTGTTGATCCCGCGAGCCGAAGGTTCGACTTCGTCGACCTGCAAGTACGCATTTCGGAGCCATTCATATTGGCCGATCATATTGAGAAGGTGCTGTACTTCAGCCTTGCTCATCTCACCGTCGCTCCAGGCAAGGTTGTCGAACACACACTTAATCGCCCGAGCCGTCTCGAGGCTCAAATCGGTACCCACCGGGAGGTCGGAATCCTCGCGCAGAATGCTGACAATCTCAACGAGAGAGTCAACACTACGGATGGAGAACCCTACATGATCTTTAACTGCTAGTGCGGTCATGTAATTGTCTACGCACATCTTGCAATGCCCGTGCAAAGGTTGTGCGAATCTGCTGAACCACCGCCCGATAACCGATAAACTACCTACAGACATGACGTCGACTCCCACTCCAAATCAACTTCGGGCTCAGCAACTCATGGCGAAGCACAAAATGTGTATCGTCCATGACTGGATGACCGTGATGGGTGGAGCCGAGGAAGTCCTCAAGGTCATGCACGAGCTCCTGCCTGTGCCGATCCATGTCGCGCAGTACAACGCGGAGAAGCTTAAGTGGGCCGAGAACGCAGACGTTAGAAGCCATTGGATCTCGAATCTGCCGCTCTCCAAAACAAAGCACTATCTCTATTCGCCCGTCTTGGCCGACGTCTACCGAGGATTTGACCTCAGCGAGTATGACGTGGTCGTTTCTGTCTCGCACACGTTTGCTCATCATGCAAAGGCGCGCCCAGATGCGGTGCACTTCGGCTACTACCACACCGTCGCGAGGGCGCTGTGGGTGCCCGAAATCGATGGACGTGTGGGCGAAGGCTTCCTTCGCCGTAAGATCGCAGACCGATTGCGCCGTCTTGATCTTGAAGCCGCCAAAAACTTCACCTACGTCACCGCCAACAGTAACACTGCCGGTGCCAGAGTCGAGAAGTTCTACAAGCGCCCGCTAGACAACGTCCTCTACCCCTGCGTCAATACCGAGAAGTGGCGAGACACCCCCAGAGACGGCGATGACGAGGGATATGTGATGTGGAGCCGGCTAATCCCCTACAAGAAGTTCGACCTCGCAATTGAAGCCGCCAAAAAGCTGGGCTTCAAGCTCCACGTTGTTGGCTCCGGACCCTATGAGCCAGAGCTCAAAGCCATGGCGCAAGGCCACAACAACATCATCTTCGATGGAAGGCTGCCCGACGCCGAGCTGAAGAAGCTCCTGAGTCGAGCGAAGGGCGTCTTGTTCCCGGCCTACGAGGATTTTGGGATCGTTCCCGTCGAGGCAATGGCAGCCGGACTTCCCGTAGTCGTCTTTAACCAAGGCGGAGCGTCCGAGACCGTACTTCCCGAATTCGGAGAGCACATCGCAGCCCAAACGCCAGATGAATTGGTCGCCGCAATCCAGCGACTGGAGAAGAAAACCTACGATCCAATCGCGCTAAAAGCCCACGCTGAAAAGTATTCAGAAGAGAGATTTCGTGGAGAACTTCTGGACTTTATCGAGGCTGCAATCGAGCGCGGACCAAACCGCCGATTCATCGAGTAGGGTATACAACCCTCGTGAGGATCGACAATAGCTTGGTCGCCGCCTTCGAGGCACAACTTGCCCAGGCATCTCGTATTCTCATTGGCACCCATCTTAATCCCGATGGAGACGCCCTGGGTTCCGCCCTCGGACTCGCAGAATTCTTGGAGCAACGGGGCAAGCACGTCGAAGTGCTTTGCCACCACTCCGCTCCAAGAAATCTCAAGTGGCTCCCAAACGTCGATCGTGTTCAGCAAGAGCCTTCCGGCGAGGGGTACGACCTGGGAATCATTGTCGATCTCGACTCTATTGAACGCCTGGGTAATGTTGGACCCTACTTCGAAACCCTGCCGACTCTGACGGTGATCGACCATCACGTCCCCCATCAAGCACCGGGTGATGTCCGAATTATTGATGTCACGGCGGCCGCAACCGCGCTAATCCTCACTCACCTGGTTCAACAAATGGGCGGGACTTTGACCGCGTCGATGTCCACCTGCTTCTACACCGGAATCGTGACCGACACCGGTTCGTTTAGGTTCAGAAACACCTCTCCAGACGCCTTGTCGACAAGCGCCATCCTGCTCGAGAACGGAGCCGATCTCGAAACTGCCAGCCAGCGGATCTTCCAGAGCAAACAACTCTCCTCTGCTCGACTGCTCGGCCACGCTCTCGAAACGATGAAGCTGGATATGGACGAGCGACTTGCTTGGTCTTGCCTCAGCTTCCGCGACTTCGAGTGGGCAAAGGCGACCGACGAAGACACCGAAGGTTTTGTCAACGAACTCCTGAGCATCGATACAGTTCAAGTCGCCGCCATCCTGCGCGAAGCCAAGCCAGGCAAAATCCGAGTTTCGATCCGCTCTCGAGCCGGTTTCGATGTTGCGGCAGTCGCCCGCGAGTTTGGCGGCGGCGGACACAAAAACGCCGCAGGTTGCACCTTTGAAACCGACTTGACCGATGCCGAAGTCCAGATTGTCGAGGGAATGCGCCGTTGTTTGGCATCATCCTAATCGATAAGCCCCTGGAGATGACGTCCCACGACGTCGTCGCAATCCTTCGAGGCAGATTCAAAACCAAACGAATCGGTCACTCCGGCACGCTCGACCCTATGGCGACCGGCTTGCTGGTCATCGCGGTCGGTCCTGCAACTCGCTTCCTCCAGTTTTTGCCACTCGAGCCCAAGGTCTATCAGGCTGAGCTCCACTTCGGTCGTACCACCGCCAGTTACGATCAAGAAGGCGAAACGGTCGAAGAAAAGCCGGTTCCCGCCGACCTCCGAGCTCGTCTTGAGGCCGTCATTCCCCAGTTCATGGGTGCG
This sequence comes from uncultured Armatimonadota bacterium, assembly GCA_903927345.1. GTDB lineage: Bacteria > Armatimonadota > Fimbriimonadia > Fimbriimonadales > Fimbriimonadaceae > Fimbriimonas. The sequence continues at coordinate 19,740 of CAIYMO010000034.1, forward strand.
CAGGCGCAACTGCCCCCCATGTTCAGTGCAGTCAAAGTCAACGGTCAACCACTCTATAAGCTCGCCCGAAAAGGGGAAGAGATCGAACGGAAGACGAGAGAGATCCACATCGAGCGAATCGATCTTCTCGAGTTCAACGACGACAAAGCCGTCATCGAAGTCGAGTGTTCAGGAGGAACCTACATCCGAACCCTCGCCCACGACATCGGACAGGCGATCGGTTGCGGAGCCTACCTGTCCAACCTTGTGCGAACGCAGGTAGGAGAGTTCACCCTAGAAGGCGCGCAAAACCCCAAAGAAGCGACCCTCGACGGCCTGATCCCGCTTGCCGAAGCTCTTCATCCCATGCCTTCGCGAGAACTCAGTGAGACCGAACTCTTCCGAGTCCGCAACGGAAATCCCGTCGCCAACACGATCATCGAAGATGGGCACTACTGCATGCTCGTCGATTCTGGCGGCCGAGTGATGGCCGTCGCACGGGGAGAGGGAACCGTCCTCCAACCCGAATGCGTCCTACCTACTGAGGCGTTTGATGCAGCTCTTTGAGCCAGACCAGAAGTTTAAGATCCGAGCCCAGTTAATTTGGTTCTTCATGTGGCTTGGCGTCACCTCCGTTGGGTTGTATCTCAGTGCCGACAAACACCTGCATGGCACTCACCAACAACTCGGACTTCCCCCATGCCCCAGCGTCTTGATGTTCAACCGACCTTGCCCAGGGTGCGGACTTACAACCTCTTGGACGGCGCTTCTTCACCTCGACTTCGTCACGTCCTGGCATGCGCATCCACTCGGGATTCCGATGTATCTTGGCTTCACTTTCGTGGCACTGGGATCGCTGTACGGCAACATCAAAGGTCTCCGCATGATGATCGACTCGAACTGGGCAAACCGAGCATTCGTCGTGTTTGTCGCGGTGTTCTTTGTTTTCGGAGCAGTTCGAATGGCGATGACCCCGAAGTACCAAACGCAGAAAGAGCAGATGTGGAGCTCCGCCATTCGCCGGTAAGCCGCGAGCAGTAAACTGTCTGCGAGTAGCTGTCCAATGTCTATCCGCGCCCTTCCTCGAATATTCATCTCCGGAGCCGATATGGCGGCCCCGTTCGAGATTCCGCGCGCAGAGTTCGACAAGCTCCACAATGTCCTCCGCCTCCGCTCAGGTGCCCGAATCGGCGTGCTACCGAACGATGGAACCTTCTGGGAATGCGAACTCGACGGGCGCTACGCCAAGCCACTCGAGCGGCACACTCCTGAGACCGAGCCGGCTCTGCACATCACCATCGCCCAGGCCCTCCCGAAGGGCGACAAGCTTGATGACGTTGTCCGCTCGTGTACTGAACTTGGCGTCAGCCACTTCATCGTATTCCCGTCCGACCGAAGCATCGTCAAGTGGGAAGACAAAAAGCTCCAAGACAAACTACGACGGCTCGAAGCCCTGGCAAGAGAAGCTGCCGAAACTGCGTTCCGCACAAGAATCCCGCTGGTGGAGTACCGCCCATCGCTCGCTGAAGTGATGCGCGAGCCAAACCTAATTGCCCTCAGCGAGTCGGAACAAGAGTTTAACCAACTTCCAACGCCAAGCTCCGAGCCTCTCACCCTAGCAGTAGGACCCGAAGGTGGTTGGTCCCCTCGAGAGGTGGAACAGCTAAAGCCATTCGCTGTTACCCTTGGGCCGAGAGTGCTCCGCACCGAACACGCCGGGTTTGCGGCAGCGGCGAAACTTCTACTTTAAGCCTGTGTCGAGCTTGCCGAGGAACTCTTCCAGATTGTCGGTGAAAGCCCAAGACGACTTCACCACCTCCCCATCTGGAGTGACGATGGCGTAAGTTGGCAACGTCACAGTTCCCACCATCCGCTGCATCATCTTGGCGTTCTCCGCATCTTGCTTTGCGTGGACAGGATCGTTAACTCGGTCGATGAAGATCGAAACCGGAACGAAGTTCTTGAACTTCTCCTGCGTCTCTTTTTTTGTGAAAATGTTTTGCTCAACAACTCGGCAGTTGGTGCAATAAACTCCGGTGAAGTCAACAAAAATCGGCCTTCCGGTCTCCTTCGCTTTAGCCTTAGCTTCTTCCCAACTCTCAACGAAGAGGCTCTTCCAACCTGTGGCGGCTGCCGTGGACTTACCTGGATACGGGGATGGTGGCAAGAATCCTTCCAACTGACCAAGCTTAGTCTCGCCGAATGCCATGAGAACCCAAACGCTCAACGCCAGGGTCAGCGCACCAACTCCGCGCCGGAACCAGCCAATCTTGCCATCATCCACCTTAGGCAGCTTGATCGCACCGAAGCAGTAAAGGGCCGCTCCGAGCAACAGGGCAAACCAAAGCGAGAGCATCACTTCGCGGGTCAAGAACCCAAAGGAGAATCCAAGGTCAAAGGAGCTGAAGAACTTTGTTGCCGCCACGAGCTCAATGAAGCCCATATACGCCTTGATCACGACCATCCATGCGCCCGAGCGGGGAACCTTGCTAATCGCCGAAGGGAAGAGGGCAAGAAGGAAGAACGGAATTGAGAATGTGCCAGAGAAGCCCAGCATTCCAAGAACGGGCCAGAAGTAGTTACCATTCGCTGCCGAAACCAGCACGCCGCCAACAAACGGCAAAGTGCAGGTGAAGGAGGTGAGGCTAAACGTGAGTCCCATCAAGACCGGTGCGATCCAGCCCTTCTTGCCGCTCGCATCAAACTTATTGACCAACTTCGGTGGGAGTCCAATCTCGAAGACTCCAAACAAGGAGAACGCCAGAATGACAAACAGCGAACCCATTCCAAGGTTGAACCAAGGGTTATTGACGAGCTGGTTTAGGCCCGTCGCACCAAAGAACACTGCAACGATAATGCCTAGGAAGGTGAAGGTTCCAACAATGCCTCCGCAGAACAAAAGCGCCTGCTTAACCCCAGACCCCTCTTCTTTGCGCTTACTGAAGAACGAGACAGTGATCGGAATCATTGGGAAGACGCACGGTGTCAACAGGGCAGTTGCGCCCGCCGCGATGGAAAGTAGAAGGAAAGGAATAACACCAGCTTCTTGAGCCTTCTTGATCTGTTCGGCTTCAGAAGAACCGTTTCCGGTTGAAGTCGCCTTTGGTTCGGTCGTCTCGGTCTTCGCAGATGTCGCTTTAGGTTCAGTGACCGCTTCTGTGACTTCCGCTCCGGCCAACGGAAGCTCCGCAGGAGTTGGAGGGATACAAACCCCATCCTTGCACACCTGGAACATCACCGAGAGTTTGATCTTGTCAGCCGATCCGGCGGCTTTCAAAGGAACCCAGAACAGCGCCTTTTCCTTGAAGAACGAGACTTCCTTGTTGAAGCCTTTATCAAACTCCTTGACCAGCCCTTCCTCGCCGATCTTCTCGCCCACGGTCGCGCCTTCGGCCCTAAACGCAGTTGGGAACGGACCATCTGGAATTGTGACCGTTGAGTAGAGATGCCAGCCTGGTTGAATCGTGGCCTCAACGACCGCCGTTTGACTCGGAGTCTTGCCTTCTAATCTCAGAACTTTCCAAGAGACCTCTCCAGCAGCAAATCCTAACGCGGCCAGAACGAATGCAAGGATGCTGAGGAGGAGTTTCATAGTCAAGAAAAGAGGCCCTTTGGGCATTCCAAAGAGCCTCCTATATTCTATTCGTTTCGGGCTTAAAGAGTTCCGCGAAGCTCTTGTTCTCGCTCAATCGACTCGAACAACGCCTTGAAATTCCCCTTACCGAAGCTAGTCGCACCCTTTCGGTGGATGATTTCGTAAAACAGGGTCGGTCGGTCGGTGATCGGCTTCGTGAAGATTTGGAGCAGGTAGCCCTCGTCGTCGCGGTCCACCAAAATGCCTAACTCGGCCAGAACTTCGACGTCCTCATCAATCTCTCCAACTCGATCAGTCAGCACCTCATAGTAGGTCTTAGGAACCCGCAAGAACTGCATTCCGCGTGCCTTAAGCGCAGAGACGGTTGCGACAATGTCGTCTGTTCGGAGAGCAACGTGCTGAACTCCAGCTCCGCCGAAATACTCCAAGTACTCGTCGATTTGGCTCTTCTTCTTGCCCGCCGCTGGCTCATTGATCGGGAACTTGACCCGGCCGTTGCCGGACGCCATCACCTTCGACATCAACGCGGTGTACTCCGTTGAAATGTCGTTGTCGTCAAACGAAATCAGGTTCTTAAAGCCGAGGATGTCCTCGTACCACTTCACCCAGACGTTCATCTGCCCAAGCTCCACGTTTCCGACGCAGTGGTCAATCTCAACAATTCCAATCCCCTCGCCTGGCTCATTCATCTCAGCAAAGCCCGGCAAGAAGTGACCCGTAAAGTTGTCTCGGTTAATGAAGGTGTGCAGCGTGTCGCCGTAGGTGTGAATCGAAGCGATCCGAACATAGCCCTGTTCGTTCTCCAAAGAGTAAGGCTCGATCGCTGGTTTAGCTCCGCGCCGAACAGCCTCGTTGAACGCCCAGTCAACATCATCTACTTCAAATGCGATGTCGCGAACGAAGTCTCCGTGAATCGCCAAAGCCTCGGCGATGTGGTGACCCGGCTTTACAGGAGCCGAGAACAGCAGCTTGACGTCGTTTTGCTCAAGCAAGTAATCAACTTCATGTCGAAGCCCAGTCTCAAGCCCGTGTCGAGCTGTGATATTGAAGCCGAAGACGTGTTGGTAGTAGTACGCCGACTGACGAGCGTTACCAACGTAGTGGCGGATGTGGTCAACCTTTCGAATTGGGAAATTATCTTGCATCATTGCAATTCCTTTCCCATAGTGTACTTGGGGGCTACGTTAGCTGAGTTTGAAGATTGCCCGAAACACAGAAAGCCATGACGTAACTTCGGTCGGCGCAGCTGTGCCCGATGGTGGGAGCGCGGCACAGGCCATTCCCAAGGCATCGATAGTGTCTGCCTTAAGCTCCCAAAGCGGCTTGGGATCGGTAATTGTTCCGTTGATCGCAATGATCACCCCGCCAACACCCAGGTGAACATCAGCTTGGCTCCCGCGGAGCAAAGCCGCAACAGGTTTTTCGGCGGTAGTCGCCTCAATCTCCTTCGAAAGCCAACCCTTAAACGACGCCAACGCCTGGTACTCGCCTACCATCTTCTGCCCATCCGGCGCCGATACATTGGGATTCTTCTGGAGCAGGGCAACCACCCCGTCAAAGTCGTAAGCATTGCGAAGCGCTTCAAGCTCAGAAATCTCTGCTGGCGTCAACGCAAATGTCGCCGCTGGTTCAGTTGGCGGCTGGTTTGCAGCCGCGGCGGCGGGCGGTTCAGAATTGGCGGCTGATCCGCCACCCAGGTTCTGCTTAAGCTTCGTTGCGCTCGCTCGCACCTCTTCGGCGGTTGACTTCCCATCTTTAAACCGATTGATACCGGTCTTGGACGCCTTCTGTGCTTGGGAGATGAAGTAGACAGGAACGGCAGCGACGCCAATCAGGATCATCGTTAAAACGATCATGAGAGCCGCTCGTCGGCCCGTCGCACCGCCAGGACCGTCGCTTCCGGAAGGAGGAGTAAACAGCGCCTCTGCCGCTTGGAGCTTCAGCATCTCATCAATGGCGGCGACTTCGTAAGTGGGGATCGGAGTCGGAATATTCTTTGCCATCTGGCCCGGAACATATTTCGCATCCATCTTCACCTTGTCCTTGACAAGCTTGTAGAATTCCGCCGACATCTTGATTGAGTCAGGCTTTGCCATCGACTGGATCCGCGCCGCTTGGTTCACGCCATCGCCCATAGTGTTGCGCCCGTTCAGGTGGATATCACCAATATTGAGCCCAATCCGGTGCGAGAGGACGCCATCCGGCGGGTTGCTCATCTTCAGAGCATGGAGGGTTTGCTGAATGTCGAGCGCACACTGCATGCACTGGACGGCAGAAGGGAAGTACACCATCATCCCATCCCCCATCGTGTTCAAAACTTCGCCTTTGAACGTACCTATGCAACGGAAAATCAGATCGAAGTCTCGATGCAGAGCGCGCATCGTGCGCTCCTCATTGATCGCTGTTAACTTGCTGAAGCCGACCACATCGGTAAACATGATCGACGCTAATGTGCGCTGATCTTGATGTTGCTCGCCCTGTTCGTGATCCATGAGTCGTTCCCCTCGTCCTCAGACAAAGTTAAGACGATACCAATCCCTAATTTGTGCCCTAATTTCTTGCGTTATGCTTCAACCCTAGGAATCGTGCGGGCACGAGTAGGGTTGCAAGGCAAATGATCCAAAATGGTATATTGAACGTCCGATAAGCCGATGTAGCTCAGTGGCAGAGCAAGTCTTTCGTAAAGATTAGGTCGCGGGTTCGATTCCCATCATCGGCTCCAGTTTCTCCGGTTCCACGGCGATCATCAACACTGGGCAGCTTGGCATCAAGAACGTTATGCCAATCAACTCGACTTTCCAGCATCAATGCAGATCAAATTATCCAAAACTCTTACCCTAAACCCGCAATTCCCCCTACCGGACAGCCTTCCCCCGGTGTTATGCTTACGCAATGCTGAAGTGGTTGCAAGGAAAAAAGGGAAAGGAGGAGCCCGTCGCTGCGCCTGTAACCCACGCAGTAACCCAGCCCGCTCCCCTGGCTCAACCGCAAGCCCAGCGTCAACCACAAACTCCAGCACCTGCACCGGCGGCCCCCCAGAAAGTGCGAATGGTGAGCATGCTCACCGGACCACTTGCTCTCAAGCAATTCGCTCCGAACCAAGCTCAGGCCCAATGGCTCTCGTTGCGTGGTCGCGTGAACGGCGCCCTCATCATATTCGCCGACATTGAGCCCCATTCCGAGCTCCGTGAACCAGAAGCCCACGCAGTCCCAACCGAAACCGGCACCGTCGATTACGACGCAATTCTTTCAAATCACAAGCAGAAGCTGACGGACTCAAACTTCGACCGGCACCGACCCGTAGCGGAAACCCTCGCCGCCGGCGAGCCCGCCAAAGAGTTCTTCACCCTGAAAGGCGGTGAAGCAACAACCCACTTGGGCGTGGTCCCGGTTAAAGAGCCCTGGCGCGTAGTTTCAAACGCCACGTTTGGTAGCTGGGAACGAATCGCTGATGATGACATCGTCACCGCGCATCTTAAGTCTTGGTACGAAAAATACGGAGCCACCCCCGCGCTACTCGGTCCCGGACACCTCGAACTCTGGCTTGATAAACCGGTAGTCGATCCGGAACTAGCCGCCGATCTGGCACTGGAAATGTTCTCTCTCTGCCCCGATATCATCGACGAAGGCGTCGAAACGACCGAGGCGCTTGCAATCTCTATCCTCGGAGCTCACGTTTGGTACTTCTGGTGGGATCAGTAAGATCCGCAGGATCGGTCAACAATCTCTGACGTCACACCTTAACGATGGGTTCAAAGCCCCCATGTGACAAACTGGAGCCTATGATCGGACAGAATGAATGCTCGACCAACAGGGGGACAATTTGATCCTCGCTACGACTCTCGCGATTGCAATGAAATCAATGATGGTTGAACCTACCATCGTGGTTGTTGGAGATACCGTCGTCGCCGAGAAAACGAGCAAAGGCTGGAGAAATCCTGCGAAGAGCCTCAACGGCAAGAAAGTTTCACTGAAGAGCTGGAAGCTCGACAGCACCGTTGCGGACTACGAAGGCGAAGTCGAATATGACGAAGGACCACCTATGGAATCCGTGCACCTGAAAGGCATCGAAATGGCGGACAAGGATGTTCTCTCTGTTTCCGGCAAGCCAATGTTCGCTCCGGTCACCCGAATCAGTGGCTCAAACCCCGAGTACAAGAAGATTGCTGCTGAGTATGGCAAGTCCCGTGGACGAAAGGCCCTCCCTTCGGTAACCAGTGGATTCCAAGCTGACCTAGATGGCGACGGACGCAAGGAAGTTCTCCTCGTCATCGCCACCGGTGAAGACGTTAAGAAAGAAAATGGCTTCTGCGCCATCGTGCTTCGTTATGTTTCTGGTGGCAAGGTTGTCACCAAGACGCTCGAGTTCAACGGCAGATATGGCTACATGCGCGGTCCTTACTCGGGTCGTGTCTACGGCGTCGGCGACTTCGATGGCGACGGCACTCGCGAGTTCATCTACACCTTCGAAGACCCATGGGGCACCGAGACCAAGCTTAAGCAGTTCAAGAACGGCCAAGTAAAGCACCTCTGCACCACCGCCTTCGGCGAATAATCTGGGTCACAAATTTCGCTTACAGTGAATCTGAATATGCAGATTCACTGTAAGATGGATAACAGAGTGAAAAAGGCGCATCTGCTCCTCCTGACGACGTCGTCACTGCCACTTCTGGTCGCCCTCCAGGCTCCACAGAAGACGTCATCGTCTGCCCCTTCAGGTGAGGCACTCTTTGCCAAAAACTGCGCTTCCTGCCACGGACAAAAAGGTGTCGGCGGAAGCGGATATCCCAAGGCTCTCACCGGCAACCGAGCTCCCGCAGAACTGGGAACGTACATCGCCAAGTCTATGCCGCCGGGTGGCAAAACTCCGCCCGCCCAAGCAACCGAGATCGCGAAGTACATGTACGACGCGTTTTACTCTCCGATTGCTCAAGAGCGGATTAGACCCCCAAGAGTCACCCTGCAGCGACTGACCGTCAAACAGTTTCGAAACGCTCTCGCCGATCTGATCGGCCCCGAGCACCAAGCGCTCAGCGGTGAACCCGGGGGAATGACTGGCAACTACTACAAAAGCCGGCCGTGGGACGATAAGAACCGACTGATCCAGCGAAAAGACTTCACCATCAACTACGACTTCGGAACCAAAGGACCGAGCGACGCTGCATTCGATCTCTGGAATTTCTCCGCCGTCTGGATTGGCTCCATCATCGCTCCCGAAACCGGCGAGTACGAGTTCATCGTTCAATCAAACCAAAACGTAAAACTTCAGGTGAACGCTGACCGACCGATTCTCGATAACCGCGTTCGGAGTCTCAACGAAACGGAGTTCAAAGCGTCAACCTATCTGATCGCGGGTCGTAACTATCCGTTCTTTGTAGAGTTCACCAAGCAAACTGCTGGAGTCAACGACGAGGAAAAAAAGAAGAAGACCCCGCCATCATCAGCATACGTGAAGTTACTTTGGCGCCGCCCCAAAATGGCGCCCGAGATCATCCCGCCTCAATTCTTCAGCCAAGGCTGGAACCAAAACACATACATCTGCAACGCCCCTCTCCCAGCCGACGACCGCAGCATCGGCTACGACCGAGGCAATGCCGTCAGTAAGGACTGGGATGAAGCGACCACGCGGGCTGCCCTTGAAACCGCAGAATATGTCCTCGCCAACCTGGACAAGCAAAGCGGAACGAAACAAGGCGACGCAAACCGCCTTCCGAAGCTCAAAGAAGGCCTAAAGCTTTTCTTGACTAAGGCGTTCCGACAGCCCCTCACCCCCGAGTTAGAGCAGCTCTATCTGGAAAAGCCATTCGCGAGCGTGGCCTCACCCGAAGCTGCGATCAAGAAAATCGTAGTCCTCGCTCTCAAGTCCCCAAGATTCCTATACCGAGAACTCGGAAACCGGAAGGACCCCTTCCAGACCGCGTCTGAACTCAGCTTCGGGCTCTGGGATTCCATCCCCGATGTCGCTCTTCTCCAGGCCACAGCAAAGGGTGAACTCAATACGCCAGAAGGGAAGCGCAACCACGTCCAGCGCCTCGTCAACGACTCCCGAACTTACACCAAGCTTCGTGAGTTCCTAATGAGCTGGCTCAAGGTCGACGAAATCCCCGACATCGTCAAGAACGCCAAAGCGTTTCCGCAGTTCGATCAAGCCATTGTCAACGATCTCCGAACCTCGCTCGATCTCTACCTCAAAGATGCTGTGTGGGCTCCCGACGGCTCGTTCACTAAGCTGATGACCAGCAAGAATCAGTTCCTCAACGGAAGGCTCAGCAAGCTTTACGGCGGAAATCTGGATCCTAATTCGGGCTTCCAGCCTGTGATGCTCACCGATCGAGTTGGCGTCCTGACTCACCCCTACTTGCTCTCCAAGTTCGCATACAACGAGGGTTCGTCGCCAATCCACCGCGGCGTTCTGATCGCCCGAAATATGATGGGCCGAGTCCTGGCGCCACCGCCCATCGCGGTTGCTCCGGTCGCGGCGTCCCTGCAGCCCACGCTTACCACCCGGGAACGTGTTCAGCAACAAACCAAGCCAGAAGGCTGCTACGGTTGCCACCAGCTCATCAACCCTCTAGGGTTCACCCTCGAAAAATATGACGCGATTGGCAAACTTCGCCTCATCGATAACAACAAGCCCGTCGACACTTCCGGGGGTTATGTGAACATGAAAGGTGAATCAGTCAAATTCAACGATGCTGGCGATTTAGCCAATTACATCGTCAATAGCGAGGAGAGTCAATCTGCGTTTGTGGAAAAACTCTTCCAGTACTTCACAAAGCAGCCAATTAGAGCCTATGGCAAGGATGCGTTGCCGAAGCTTGTCGCGCAATTCCGTAAGGATAACTATAATGTCCGTAGCCTCGTCGTCAACGTGATGATGGTCGCGACCGGGAGCCAGTAATGAACGAATCAACACGAAGAGATTTCCTCCGCACGCTTGGTGTCAGCGCAGCGGCGATGCCGTTCCTGATGGGACTCCCGAGCTTCGCGTTCGGCAACCCCGCACCGATCCGAAAGAAGCGCCTGGTGATCCTCTTTAGCCCGGACGGTATTGTTCCAAGCACTTTCTGGCCAGACATGCCTGGCACCGGATTCATCTTCAAGGAATCCCTCAAGCCGCTTGCTAACTACCGTGAGAAAATGCTGATTCTCAAGGGTGTCAGTGACCGAGTGCACGGAGACGGTGACAACCACATGCGTGGCATAGGATGTCTGCTCACTGGCGTCGAACTATTCCCCGGCAACGTCCAAGGTGGCTCCGATACTCCCGCCGGTTGGTCAAGTGGAATCTCGATCGACCAAGAGATCAAGAACTACCTCCAAAAGAATCCTGCAACGAAGACCCGCTTCGGCTCGCTCGAGTTCGGAGTCATGGTCCCCGAACACGCAGATACCTGGACGCGAATGAGCTATGCCGGGCCAAACAAGCCTATCGCGCCCATTGACGATCCGTACCAGATGTTCAACAAACTCTATGGCTCGATGAAGGACCGAGAGCTGATGAAGTCCGTTCTCGATGACCTCAAGCAGGACATGGACAAGGTGCGATCGCAAATTTCCAAGGACGATCAGCGGCTACTCGACGACCACATGCAACTCGTCCGCGAGATGGAAAAGGACATCGCGTCCCACAAAAATGAGGCAGTCGGTCACGCCGTGCCTCAACTCGAACCCGGAGTGCGTCGCGACAACGACAACATGCCCCGCATCAGCAAGTTGCAAATCGACCTCATGGTCAGCTCGTTCATCGCCGATTCCTGCCGAATCGCGACCCTTCAGTACACCAACTCGGTCGGTCAGCCTCGCTTCACTTGGCTTGGCATCACCGAAGGGCAACACGACCTCTCGCACGAGCCCGATAGCAACGCCACTGCTCAAGAAAAGCTGACCCGAATCAACAAGTGGTACGCCGAGCAAATGGCGTACTTGCTCAAGCAGCTCAGCGAAACCAAGGAGCCCGATGGTAGCGGCACCCTGCTCGACAACACCACCGTCATTTGGACCAATGAGCTTGGACAAGGCAACAGCCACACCCTAGAAAACATCCCCTGGGTGCTCGTCGGCGGCGGACTCGGTTTCAAAACAGGACGGTACATCGACTTCAAAGGCGTCCCCCACAACCGGCTCCTCATGGAACTCGCCCACGGATTCGATCACCACATCACAACCTTCGGCAACAAAGACCATTGCGGCCAAGGCGTTTTGGGTCTGAAATAGTCGGTTAAGTCTGTTCATGAACAAAGCCGCTCGTTGTCTCCTTACCGCTATCGCAGGATTTGGAGGCATTTGTTACCTGATGTTTAGGGTTCAGACGGTGGCGTCAGTAATCCCGGTCGGGGTCTATGCCGCGACCCTGAGTTTGCACTTCTTTGGTCTACGCGTCACGTCTCCAGGAGTCGACAAATCAAACTGGATCAGAATCAGTTTGTTGGGATCGGCCGTGTTCATTGTGGCGGGAGTTGTAATGGTCTTAGGCAACATGATCAGTGGGCCGATGGCATTCGTGATCTGGATTCTGGGCCTGGGCATCCAAGGCAACCTAATCGAAGCCAACGAAGAGTTCGCGTTAAAGCGAGAGCTTAGAGCCAAGTGAATGCGTCTCAACATCATCAACCAGTTCAGCATTGAAGCTGCTGCCGATGTCGTCCGCTGATACCGAGACCTTTTAGTCATCAACCCACCAGGAAGTCCGCCGTCACAATCGGCAACGGAGAATGTCCCCAGCCCATGTCGCTCGAACCCGTCGAAGCTGCATCCGGAACCCCGAGCAAGGAAGTTATCAGTGGCTTATAGGGAAACACGCGTGAAGCAAGAAACGCCACATGGTCATCCCGTACCTGAGCTTCTCCAATGATCGTCACATAAGGCGAACACACAATCGCATGCCCATCGCGCTGATAAGTCTCGTCAAAGCAGGTCACGTTCAGTAGCCCAGTCTCATCTTCAAGATCAAAGAACACAACGCGTTTACCGCTTGGAGTCGGCGGAAAACGTAGCCGTATCGGATTCCCAACTACAATCGCCTTACGCCCATGCTCAAGCCGCCGTGCGACAGATGTAGTCACCCCGCCCCGGCTGGCCACCCTCTCCCGTTCAAAGCTCATCAAGTGCTGGTCGATATCCAAGTCCAAATACCGCCGCTCATGAATCGCTCGCTCCGCGAGATTGAAATCAACAATATCCGAAGGCAAAATCGGAATCGGTGCCCCCAAAGGCAGAGTCCCCGGAGTGTTGTATGCCCGCGCATAATCCAAAATCGCTGGCAAGCCCCATAGCAACTGCCGCCGGTTCGGATGAAGCGAATCAAAGGCACCAACAAGAATGAGCCGCTCCAGGTCATCCCGATCCGGGTTAGTTTTCATCGCAAAATCAAAAACGCTCTCAAATGGCCTCGCCAAAGAAATGCGTAACGACAAATCACGATTCAATCCCGATATCTGCGCCAAAGCAATCCGTATCCCGCCATTAGGAACAACGATCTGCGGATCCATTGCAGATTTCACACTCTCCACGGCAAACCCAACCTCGCTCAGATTGATGTCTACCGGAAGGATCGCCACCCCCCGATTCCTAGCCTCATTCACTAACGTACAGGGCCCGTAATATCCTGCTGGTTGTGCATCCAGAAGAGAAGCAAAATACTCCGCCGGATAATGTTGCTGGCAGTAAATCGACCGCACCGAAATCTCTGCGAACGCTAGCGCGTGCCCCTGAGCAAACCCGTACCCTTTGAACCCTGCAATGAGCTCAAAAACCTCCAGAGCAACCTGCAACCCGTACCCATTCGCCTGAATTCGACGAAGAACTCGCTCCTTAATCTCACGACCAAAATCCTCCCGTCGCCGCTTGTGAATCTGCTCCCGAGTGTCCTCCGCCTCTCCACCCGAATATCCCGCGAACTTCTGCAACAGTAGGTCAACCTGCTCCTGGAAAACAATGATCCCGTAGGTGATCCCCAAAATCTCCTCCAGATCAGGGTGGGCAAACGTAAACGGCTTCCCATGCCGCCGAGCAATCATCTCGTTCAGCTTCACAGCACCGCCAACCCCCGGGCGAATACCTGCCTGAACCAGCGAAGCATCCTCTAGGTTCTTCGTCTTCAACCGAATGTGTGCCTGACGCATTGCCGGAGAGGCGGACTGGGGAATTCCGATCAACTCACCTGAGCGCATTGTGGCGTAAACGTCGGGATCATCCGAAGGAAGCTGAGCGACGTCAAAGTTACGATCCCGCACCACCACCCGATCCTGAGTCCCCTCCAACACATCCTGACCCCGAAGGCACAGAATGTCGAACTTATCAAAGTAGTGCTTCGCGCTCCGCTTATCCCATTGAATGATCCGCAAATGCCCGCCTGCCGGATCCTCACCTGCTGACCACATCACCGGAACGGTTTCGCAAAGAGGGCGTGAGGAAATCACAATCCCTGAGGAGTGCGCGCGCATATTGCGCGGGATATCCATCATCCGCTCAGCAAGGCTCAAAACCCATCGAAATCGTTCCCTCGGGATGTTGCTTCCGCGAAGTTCTGGTCGCTTCTCAAGAGCTGCCTCCAGTTTGTCAGGCGAGATCCCGCCATGGACGCGCTTACTCAGAAACGATATCGTCGAATCAGGCAATCCAAACACCTTGCCCACCTCACGGATAATCCCCCGAGTGCAGTAAGCCCCGACGGCCGCAACAGTCGCAACGCAATCCTCACCATATTTTTGCGTCAAGTAGGACCGAACCTCATTCCGACGTTTGGCAGGGAAGTCGATGTCAATATCTGGGCGCTTTGTGCCATCGGCAGGAAGAAAACGATCAAAGTGCAGTCGGTGCTTATAAGCATCAACTCGGCTCAAATCTAGACAATACGCAACGACAGAATCAACAACCGATCCGCGTCCACTAAACTGGTAACCTCTTCGTGAAGCCCAGCGGCAAGCATCCCAAATAGTCAAAAAGTGATCCGCATAATTTAAGCGACAAATCCTTTCAAGCTCTTTGTCAATTCTCTTGCGAATTCCAACGGTCATCAAGGGATACTTCTGATGTGCACCCGCATAAGTGACTTCTCGAATTGCGTTTTCGGGGTCGTCGAATAGTTTGGGCAATGTTGTGCGACTCGGCATCACATCCTTGTCGCACTTCTCCAGCAACTCAAGAGTATTCGCCACCAGTTCAGGACTCTCCGAATAGAGTTCGCCGATCTCGAGCGGCGTCCGAAGAAACCGTTCTGCATTGATCGCCCGAGTGGGGAAGCCATCAGGATGAAATCGTGGTTTTCGACCGCTAACCTCGTGAATGAGACTCAAATGGTGAGCGCAACCAATCACCTCCTGGACCGGGAAGTGGTGCGGACGTGCATGGGTGACAAGTCCACCGGCAACCATCGGCAGTTCCAAATCTTTGGCAAGCTGCCGCAACCCGCGTAGATGCGCGATGTCCCAAGGTTGAAAAGCGATATCTGTCTCAACATAAAGCCGATCCCGCCCAAAATGCTCTCGAAACATGCGGAGTAAATGGCTAGCCTCCTCATTCCTTCCCTTGAGAATGAGCGGTAGTAGTGGTCCATGCGATCCACCCGTAAGACAAACTAGGTCTTGGCTAAACTTCCAAAGTGAATCCATGCGCAGGATTGGCAAAAGGCGCTCTTCCTCAAGGTGACAACGAGTAATCAACGAAGACAAATTGATGTATCCCGTTTTGGTTTGAGCAATCAAGACAACCTCACCACCTGTCTCAAGCTCAAATGTCGCCCCGATCAAGGCATGTAGCCCCGCATCCTTACAACCTCGGGCAAGCTCAACTGCGCCTACTAACGAATAGCGGTCGGCAATACACACCCCCGGCAAGCCGTTCATTACCGCAAACTGAACGACCTCCTCAGGCAACATCACTCCTCGCCCAAAGTCATAGCCACTCGTGACATGAAGTGGAACATAAGGCGCATCCGAAACCCCCGCACGAAGCGGAGAGTAAAGCCGAGGAGGCTCAGAAACAAACGGATGCTTCATCTTGCCATCGCGCAGCTTTCTGGTGCGCAAAGACCAGTCCTCCGAATAATCCACTGGCGCATGAACTTGCTCACCCATAAACGGCAAGTGATGATAGCCCAAATCAAGTGCTTCCTCTCTCCGAGAGCCACGTTCTACAAAACGAACCCACTCGTGGGCAGATTCACCGTCCCACCACTCACCCGCCTCACGCCAACGGGCCGAGAGTTCAGTACCATCCGGTAGTCGCCCGAAGCACACGCAGCACCTCCTTGCGTCGAGGAATCTTCACTTCGGAAGCCGCCATAATCGCGGTTGACCCATATTTCCGCGCCAACCGATCAACCGCCTCAAAGGGCAAAGAACTCTCCCTTTCAACTAACCCGCTGAGGCTAATCTGCCGACGAGACGAATGCCCCACCTCATGTGCCACCGCACGAAGTCGAGCCACACCGCTAGTCACCGCCAGGTCGGTCCAAAGCTGAAGTAGACTCGTGCGAATACGAAGCGCCGAATGCATCGCCTTTCCAAACTGCCTTCGCAGAGACGTTTCGCCCTCTTCTGTTTCAACAAACAGCTCAAGCGATTTCGCCTCCAAATCAGCTTCGTTCAACGCCAACGCCAGTTCAGTAGCCAGGCGTCCCAGACCTGCAACAATGACCTCTGAATCCGAGCAGGTCCCATCAAAAGGAATCCTGCGACTCATCGAGCACGGTGGATAGTTCGCCACCACCGGCTCATGAAGCATCCCCATCGCCGCCTGACGAATCGTAAGTCCATACAGCCCAAACTGCGATTTCAAGGTGGCTAGCGACAACTGCTGAATCTCACCAATGTTTCGATAACCCAAAAAAGCCAGCCGCTCACGAACCGGCATCTCTATGGGAGCCAGATAAACCAGAGATTCCTTTGCCAATGCTTCGAAAGGTTTTGGGAAGTTCAACAAGCCCTTTGTCGGAGCAAGCGCCTCCGCCAGCCACCGACACGGCGAAACTGCTCCTCGGTAATCAAAAGGCAAGGCATCACAAACCTCAAGTGCCGTTCGGTAGGGATCACCATGCCCCGCTAAGTCAACAAACGCTCGATGAGGCGCAACTACTTCGACCGAATCTGAAACAGTACACAGGCGATTCAGCCAGCAGTGCGATGCATCAGTATAACGCTCCTCTGCGAACTCATAAACCGTGAGCTCATGCAGGATCGCCTTAGCCTGCCCAATCGCCATTCCCACACGAATTCCCGCTCTTTGGCCCACTGGGCAAGCATCAATAATCAACTTGTTGCGAACAACTACCGCTGGTGAGGCTGGCTCGTGGCAGGCTAGGTACAGGCCAAAAACCTCGACGAAAAGAGTAGACATAGGTCTACATTATCTGCGAAATGCATCGTGAAATCAAGGGCAATTTTGTGTATGCTTGCAAAGTGCTGACCGCAATTGCCGCCGCCACTCTATACCAAGCGCCGAACCAAGTCCCGAACCAGTTTGAGAGTCGTCAGATCATTTCCTTAGACGACGACTGGAAATTCGCTCTTGGCCACGCTGCTGATGCCACAAAAGACTTTAACTACGGTCTCGATTCCTTTGGTGCATTTGCAAAAGCCGGAATAGAAGACGGCGCAATGGGCCGCGGATTCGGAGATACCGCATGGCGAACCGTCCAAGTCCCTCACGACTGGTGCGTCGAACTCCCGTTCGATCAAAAAGGCGACCTCATGCACGGCTTCAAAGCCATCGGCCGCCGATTCCCCGAAAACTCCATCGGCTGGTACCGCAAAAGCTTCGACCTCCCCAAAGAGGACGCCGGTAAACGTTTCGTCCTCAAGTTCGACGGTATCTTCCGCGACGCCCAAGTCTGGGTTAACGGACAGTACATCACTCGCAACACCAGCGGCTACATGGGCTTCACTGTCGACGTCACCAAAGTTCTTGAAACCGGAGCCCGAAACGTTATCGCCGTCCGCGTCGACGCAAGCGTCTACGAAGGTTGGTTCTACGAAGGCGCCGGAATCTACCGCCACGTCTGGCTCAACAAAACCAACCACGACTTCCTTGTTGAGGACGAACAGTTCATCAAGCCCGAAGTGAATGGCAACGTCACCGCCGAAATCACGACTCAAACCACAAAGGCACGAACCGCCAAGCTTCAAATCACCGACAGCGAAGGCAAAGTCGTCGCCACATCCCCCGCGACCAAGCTCAAAGGTGATAAAGGCACTCTCAAAGTAAAGGTCACCAAACCCAAGCTCTGGTCTCCCGACGCGCCTAACCTCTACCGAGCCCACGTCCTCCTCCTCGATGGCGAAACCGTTCTCGACAAGTACGAGACCAACATCGGGTTCAAAAGCGTCGTCTTCGACCCTGATAAAGGTCTATTCATCAACGGCAAGTACACCGAGATTAAAGGCGTCTGCAACCACCAAGACCACGCCGGAGTCGGTGCTGCTGTCCCCGATCGCCTCAACGAATGGCGCATCGAACGGCTAAAGGAAATGGGCTGCAACGCCCTGCGAACCAGCCACAACCCGCCCACTCCCGAACTCCTCGACGCCTGCGACAAACTCGGAATCCTCGTCCAAGACGAGAACCGCCTCTTCAGCGCCGGTCCCGAAGGGTTCAGCCAAATGGAGCGACTCGTCAAGCGCGACCGCAACCACGCCAGCGTCTTCATGTGGTCACTCGGCAACGAAGAGTGGGGCGTTCAAACCTCAAAAGCAGGAGAGCAAATCTCCCAAGCTCTTTACGACCTCACTCGAAAGCTCGACCCAACCCGAACCATCACCCAAGCCGTCAACTCAGGCGACGTCTGGGAAGGCTCAAACAAAGTCGTCGACAATCGTGGCTTCAACTACAACCTTTTCGGCGCCGACAGCTATCACAAGAACCACCCCAAACAGCCTATTCACGGCAGCGAAGTCGCCAGCATGCTCTCCACCCGTGGCGAGTATAAGTCCAACGACGGCAAAAACGTCATGGACTCCTACGACTACAAAAAGGTCGATTGGGGCGAGGGTTCCGAAGAGTGGTGGGCTTGGAAACTCCAGCGCCCCTGGTTCTCCGGTGGCTTCGTCTGGACCGGCTTCGACTATCGTGGCGAGCCAACCCCGCACAGCTGGCCAACCATCAGCAGCCACTTCGGCATCATGGACACCTGCGGCTTCGCCAAAGACGTCTTCTACTACTACCAATCCTGGTGGTCCAGCAAACCCGTCCTCCACATCCTCCCCCACTGGAACTGGGCAGGCAAGGAAGGCAAGAAGGTCGACGTCTGGGTCTTCAGCAACTTCGAAACCGTTGAGCTAAAGCTTAACGGCAAGTCGCTCGGTAGCAAAAAAATGCCTGTCGGCGGACACCTGAACTGGGAAGTCGAATACCAACCTGGTGAGCTCACCGCGGTTGGAACCAAGGGCGATCTCAAAAATGTCGTCACGGTCAAAACGACAGGAGCAACCGGTCAGCTCAGGCTTGAGCCTGATCGAACCAGCATTACCGCCGATTCCAAAGACCTCTCGGTCATCACCGTCAAAGGTCTCGACACTGAAGGATTCCTTAATCCTCTCGCGAACGAAAACGTCACGTTCGAAATCGACGGCCCTGGGCGCATCATCGGTGTCGGTAACGGCGACCCCAACTGCCACGAACCAGATCAATACATCACTAAGCCCAGCTACCAAGACATCTCGGATGGCTGGTCATGGCAAATGATCGCCAGTCAAACCGCCAAGCCTGACTACACTAAGTGGAAGCCCACCCAGGTGAAAGAGAACCAAAACATGCCGCCCAACAGCTACGCTGCTTTCCGACGAGTAGTCACGGTTGAAAATCCTGATACTTGGTCGACTCTCAACCTCGGCCCCACCGACGACAACGGCTGGGTCTATCTTAACGGCGAGCTAGTCAGCACGACCGACGAGTGGAACAAACCCCACATTGCATATATCAAGGGCAAGCTCGAGTACGGCGATAATGAGATCCTGGTGATTGTGAAAAACAACAGCGGAGCCGGTGGTTTCAGCCGAGGCGGAAGCATCGGCGGCCTCGCCAAAGCTCCCACCTGGACCCGGTCGCTCTACAACGGCCTCGCCCAAGTCATCGTCCAAAGCACAGGAAAGCGCGGCCGAATCGAACTACGCGCACGCTCCGGATTCCAAGTGACAACAATAAACATTGACACCACGACCCCCAAAGGACGAAACTAAACCCCAATGACAAGACGTGACCTTCTCGCCGGAGCCGCTGGAGCGGGACTAGCAACCATGACTCAAGCCAACCAACGGGCAACCACCCGCCCAATCCTCGGTGAGAAGGCTCACACCTACGAGACATACCACGACTGGCTCGTGCCACCCAAGAACCTCGCCTGGGGTGACACCCACGGCGTCACCACCGACAGTCACGGCAACATTTACATCGCCCACACCGTCGGCTCAGGAAGCATCAGCCGCGACACCATCTGCGTCTTCGACCCGAAAGGGAAGTTTGTCAAGTCCTTCGGCTCCGAATGGGCCGGCGGAGCCCACGGCCTCGACCTCCGCAAAGAGGGAAGGGAAGAGTTCCTCTACATCTGCGACGTCAACCGCCGAGTTGTCGCCAAAGCCGACCTCAATGGCCGCGTCATCTGGGAACTCGACTACCCCAAGGAGTCCGGCAAGTACCGCGACCGCAACGGCTGGAACCCCACCAACGTCGCGTTCCTTCTTTCCGGCAACATCCTCGTCGGAGACGGCTACGGCAGTAGCTACATCCACGAGTTCACCAAAGACGGCGCCTTCGTCCGAACCATCATCGGTCCCGGAAACGGTGCAGGACAAGTCAGTTGCCCCCATGGTCTGTGGGTAGACCAGCGCACGCCCGGTCAACCCCAGCTCATCGTGGCCGACCGAGGCAACCGCCGACTTCAGATCTTCGAACTCGACGGCAAGCACAAAGGCTTCATCACCGAAGGAGTGCGTATGCCATGCCACATCCACTTCAACAGCGGCCTCATGCTGATCCCCGACCTCGAAAGCCGCATCACCATTCTCGGCGTCGACAACAAGCCCGTCGCCCAACTCGGCGATGGCCACCCAACAAACCTCCGCGGTCAGTCCAAAGACAAGTTCATCCCAGGCAAGTTTGTGCACCCGCATGGCGCCGCCTGGATCAACAAGACCGACATCGTGGTCGCCGAATGGGTCCCCCAAGGCCGAATCACGCTCCTCAAGCGAGTCTAAAACAAAAAAGCCCCGGTCAACGACCGGGGCTTTTTTGTGTCTGAATTTACTTCGGCAAAGGAAGATCGAAGGCACTGAGGAACGACCGCAGAGCCTCGATTCGTCCCGGAGTTCCGAGCTCGAGATTGTAAGGGCGACCTCGCGCGTCAATGATCAGCCCAACGGTACCCTCGATAAGGTTCGTCGTCTGGTTGCGCGATCCGCGCGACTTGTCAAACTTGGTCACCGTAACCGGCTTGCCCTTTCCAGCGCCGACGTCAAAGTTTCGACCCGGCTCAACGGTGATCGAATCACCCATCGAATCCGTGAACGGAACAACCTTGATCTCACCGAACGGAACCGACTCATCAATTCCCGAACCGTGAACGCGAACGCAGTGCTCGCCTGGCTTACCAACGCCCGTCGGAGCCACACAGGTGCCAACTCGGACGATACAGTCGCGCTCAAATACTTCCTTAGCCGCATCGTAGAGGTGCTCGGAAAGAACGCCAAGGTGAGGCATCATGAAGATCGAGTCAACCGTCAGCATCGTGATGCCTTCAGGCTGATAAGCGTCCATCATCATCAACGCCGCCTGAGCGCGGTTAGGAGCGTGCGAAAGAACTCCGCCCGAACCAATGACCATGTCCAGCTTCATCATGTTGACCAGCGTCGAACCAGAAGACTCTTGGTCGAAGATCTGTCCAACGTCGCGCTGCTGAGCCGAACCCGTAAGATTTCGAGCCAACGACTTATGGTGCTCAAACGCCAACCGAAGCGCCTCACGGGAGACCGCATGCTCAATCAACAAATCCTCATAGGTCTGAGGAATCGTCGTCGGACGAATCATCTTGTTGCGCAGTCGGTTACGAACCTCAGCAGGGTCAATCTCGAACGGCAGCCAGCGAGCGATGTTCTCAACTCCGGCCTCCTTCAAAACGTTACAAATCGAGTACGACATTCCGAGGTTCGCCGAAACCGTTCGGTTGTAAATGCGCTCTCCGCCCGGAGTGGCCTCAAAGACCGAGAACACGTCGGTGGTCGCACCGCCGATGTCAACTCCCAGAACGTTGATGCCTTCCTGCCGAGCGTATTCGTTTAGCAACTTACCAACCGCGTTCGGGGTCGCCATGACCTCAAACGAGGCCCAATCCAGCAACTTCGAATAACCCGGAGCCTGTTGCATAACGTGCTCAAGGAACATCTCGTGAATCTCTTCTCGCGCTGGTCCAAGGTTCTCCGCATCCAGAGCAGGTCTGAGGTTGTCAACAATCTTGGTGGCAATCCCCTCACCCAAAACGCCCGCAACCTTCTCACGAGCCTGTACGTTTCCGGCGTAGATAACCGGCAACTTCATATCGCCAAATCGAGGCTTAGGATCGGCGCGTCGAATAACTTCCGCCATCTCGACCAATCGGTCAACGTTTCCACCGTCGGTTCCACCCGACATAAGAATAATGTCCGGGCGAAGCTGTCGAAGTCGCTCGACCTTTTGGAAATCCTTTCGACCATCGTCAACGGCAAGGGTGTCCATCAGGATCGCACCCGCGCCAAGCGCGGCTCGCTCGGCAGATTCGGCGCTCATCGCCTTAACCACACCGGCAACCATCATCTGCAATCCACCACCGGCGGAGGAAGTCGAAACGTAATACTCCGATCCGTCGAGGGTGCCGCTCGAATCAGCGGTTTTCACATCGTCCTTGGTCAATCGGTGAACCGAACCGTTCTTGAGCAAGGTGCGTCGACCCTTCTCATATCCTTCCGGAACCGTCTGCTCTGTGATCTCCTCAAGCTCGGTCAAGGCGTTGACGACGCCAATCGTGACATCCTCAAACGGTCGCTCAACGGTCGTCGGGGCTTCGCCACGAGCAACCAGGCGATACTCGCCTTTGTCATTCCGTTCAATCAGAATCGCCTTTGTAGTGGTCGATCCACAGTCGGTAGCAACGATGCGCCGGATATCTTTGGACATGATAGGTAACGCTTAGTATGTACCCTTTACCCGGTAAACTGCAAAGCGATGAAGCTCTTTGTTGACACTGGTGATTTGGACGAAGTAAAAAAGGCCGCCGAATGGGGCGTGATTGACGGAGTTACCACCAACCCAACCCTCATCGCCAAAACCGGAAAGCCCTTCAAAGAGGTCGTTCTCAAGATCTGCGAGCTGATGCCCGAAGGCGCAATCTCCGCCGAAGTAGTCGCAACCGACTACGACACCATGCTCAAAGAAGCCCTGGAGATCTCCAGCTGGAATCCCCAGATCGTGGTCAAGGTCCCCCTCATCGAGAACGGAATCAAGCTCGTTTCCACCCTCACCGACAAAGGAATCCGCACCAACGTCACCCTCGTCTTCTCCGTCAGCCAGGCCCTCATGGCCGCCAAAGCTGGCGCAACCTACATCTCCAACTTCGTTGGCCGAGTCGACGATAACGGAGCCGACGGAATGGACGCCGTCCGCGACACCGTCGATATGGTCAACACCTACGGTTTCGACTCCGAAGTCCTGGTCGCCTCGGTCCGACATCCACTCCACGTCCTCGAATCAATCCGAGCCGGAGCCCATGTCGCTACCATGCCCCTCAAAACCCTAGAAATGATGTTCAAGCACCCGATGACCGACTCCGGCCTCGAGCGCTTCCTCGCCGACTGGAACAAAGCCGGTCTCAGCATCTTCTAGTCACCGCAACCAGTAGCCGGACGCCCCCGTCCGGCTTACATCAAGCGCTAAGATTCAACAAAGTAACGCTACACTAATCGCGTCATGTCCGACTCGTACCCGGTGATCTTCTTCAAGTCCGACGCCTTGGATGCCTCGGGATTCTCAATCCCGGGGCTAAAAGCCTCCGACCAGGTTGACAAACTCCCAATTTCATCGCCTAGTAAGTGATGAATGAACAGACTACAAATTGCACTGATCCAGGGAACTCAAACCACGCTATCCAGACCGTTCCCAACCAGTGCGCCCATGTGCGCCCACTTCGGGGCCAAATCCGAAGCTCGTTGAACCTGGTGCGCCCAATGCGCCCACTCCACGCCTCCCCAAAAACCACTGCCCCTTACCACCCACTGTTCGACCAAAAGGTGAGGCAGTTGAACCGAAACTGCCCTTACTTCCTCACCTACACTTCAGGCTTCGATGATCACCTTCAAAGCATGAGTCTTCGACGCTTGCCCAAAGGTCTCGTAAGCCGAAACAATATCCGCCAGCTTGAAGTGGTGCGTGACCAGAAGGGAAGGATCAATCTTCCCGCTCTTCACAATGCTGAGCAGCATTCGAGTGCTCTCAGTGTCAACCAGACCCGTGGTGATCGAAATATTCCGATCCCAAAGCCGGTTCAGCTCAAGATCGACCTTCTCGCCGTGAACGCCAATATTCGCAATCACGCCTCCAACGCCGATAATTGCTTGGCACGTTTCAAACGAAGCCGCCATTCCGACCGCCTCGATCGCCGTATCGACGCCCAAACCACCGGTCAGCGCCATCACTTTCGCCACCGCCTGGCCGTCACGATTGTTGATCACGTCAGTCGCACCGAGCTTCAGCGCAACGTTGAGGCGATTATCGTCAAGGTCAATCACAATGATCTTCGCCGGAGAGAAGAACTGAGCGGTAAGAACAACGCCCTGCCCAATCGGTCCTGCACCAACAATCGCCACCGTCCCGCCCGGCTTCACCTTGCCGTTCAAAACGCCCTTCTCAAATCCGGTCGGAATAATATCGCTCAACATCACCAGCGCCTCTTCATCAACGCCAACCGGAGCGTGGTAAAGACTGTTGTCAGCGTAAGGAATCCGAACAAATTCAGCTTGGGTGCCATCAATTGTATTGCCCAACATCCACCCTCCGGTGGTGCAATGCGAATACATCTGACGACGGCAGAAGTCGCACTTTCCGCACGACGTAATACAAGAAATCAATACGTGATCGCCGATCTTAAACTGCGAAACACCGGAGCCAATCGACTCGACGATGCCAACGCCTTCATGGCCAAGAATCCGCCCCGGCGAACAAGATGGAACGTCCCCCTTCATGATGTGCAAATCAGTTCCGCAGATCGTCGTTTTGATCATCTTGACCACTGCATCGCTCGGCTCAATCAACGCCGCCTTTGGTCGATCCTCCAGCTTCATCTGTCCCGGCGCCAAATAAACCAACGCCTTCATCAGCCCCGTCACCGCCAACTCGTTTCGCACCGACGACTCTCGTTCCATTTGTTTCATCACGCCCCAGTCTGCGCCTCCAAAACAAGTTCTCGAAAGTCAGCAAAACCTCCGTCAGAAAACGGAACGTCATCCAAAACCGGCACGCGGAAAGGTCCAAAGTCGACCATGCAATTCTTCGATTTGCGATACGACCGAATCACCTCAAACGTCAATCCAACAACCGTCCCAAACCCGGTAACCTAGCACCATGACTCGCAAAGCCGCAATCCTCGCCTCGCTTCCGCTCATCGCAACGATTTTCGCCTGCGGCGGCAAGCTAGACGAACTCATTCCTCCGATCATTTCGAGTCAGCCATCCAACCAAACCGTCAAGGTCGGAAGCGCCTTCGGATTCGCAGTTCTTGCAACCGGCGCGAACCTAAGCTACCAGTGGTCAAAGCTCAACACCACAACAAGCACCTGGGAGCCAATCACCGGTGCAACCAACCCGACTTACTCAAAAACCACCTCGGTCCTGGGAGACGCAGGTTCGTTCCGAGTCGTTGTAACCAACCCCGGCGGAAGCGTAACCAGTAGCACTGCAACGCTTACGGTAAATCCTTAATCAAC
>CAIYMO010000035.1 GCA_903927345.1 uncultured Armatimonadota bacterium
AGTCTTTCTTCACACCACCTTCCTCATAGCCCATCATCTGGCCATTCACACTATAGAAACGCTTCTTCATTGCCATTAGATCTCACCCAAGTAGTCCGTTCCGTCCCAGATCAGAGTTGTCACAACCCCGTTTTTGTTCTCACTTCGCTTCTGACCATCGCCATCATAAGTATAAGTCTGAACCACTGCATCTTCTGCAAACGTTTTCATCCTATTCTCCTTGTCGTACGTCATCGTCGTCTTCTGCCAAGGGAGTTGTTGGTTGGTTTGGTTGCCATTAGCGTCAAAGGTGTAGGTTGTCACATACCCGCCCTGCACGCTTGTCACCAGCTGACCCGCAAGGTCATAGGCAAACGTCGTGGCCGCCGGGAAGCTGTCGAACGTCTTGTTGTCCACTGCGTCGTAGCCGTATGCAAACGTCGAGTTCACTCCGCCGTTGGTGTAAACCGCCGTCGTCACCCGGTTCTTGGCGTCGTAGCCGTAAGCCAGGTACACCCCGCTTCCATCCAGAATCCCGCTCGGGTTTCCGACGGTGTCGTAGGTGTAAGTCAGCCGCTGAATCTCCACGTTAGAGGCGAAGTAGTCAATCTGGCTGGTCGGACGGTTGAGGTTATCGAACGCAACCTTGCGGTAGATACCGCTGGCATACAGAATCGTCGTCGTTCTGCCAGCGGCGTCGAACTGCATCGTTGTTCTTTTTCCGGTCGCATCGATATAGCTCGTCGTCATGCCGTCGTTATCGTAAGTCCACGTCGTTACCTGGTTATCTGGATCAGTCAACTTTGTGCGCTGACCAGCCGCATCGAAGGCATACTGCTGGCGAATCGAGCCTGGGTCCGTCTTGTCGATTGTCCGTCCAAGCGCATCGTAGGCGTACGTCGTTGTGCCTGTGCTGTCCACCATTGTGGTTCGCAGACCCAGCGCATCGTAAGCCATCGTGATCCTTGATCCGTCCGCGTACACTGTCGTCACTGAGCGGTCCAGTGCGTCGTAGGCATACGTTGTCACATCGCCGGTTGGGAACTTCCTCGTCTCTCTTGCACCCGTGCTGAGGTAGGTGTAGGTCGTAATCTTGCCAATCTGGTTCGTGATGGCAAGCATCTCGTCCCGTGCCGAGTAGCTCATCGTGATGAGGCCGTTTTTGGCGTCCTTGATGACGGTGTTGTTACTCACCTCGTCATAGGTGTACGTCGTGCGGTTTCCGAGCTGGTCAATCTGCGCCTGAACCCGGTTCAGGTTATCGAACACACTCGTAGCCCGGTTACCCCGCGCATCCAGAACCTCGGTCTGGTTTCCGACCGCGTCGTAGCTGTAAGTCGTGCGATTGCCGAGGGCATCGATGGTGGCATTGAGCCTTCCTCCGTTGTCGTACACGCTTGTGGAGACTGCTCCTGTCGGCTCGGTGACAGCGGTCTGCTGACCAGCGGCATCGTAGGCGAAAGTCGTTCGCTTGCCCATCGGCGAGATGCCCACCGTCTGGCGTCCGGCATTGTCAAACACAGTGGTGCTGACCCTTCCAAGCGGATCGGTTGTCGAAACCTGCTTCCCTGCGGCATCGTAGCCGTAGGTGGAAACGAATCCGAGCGCATCCTTAACGGTTTGCACCCGTCCTGCGCCATCGAAGGTGTAGGTCGTTCGGTTGCCTTTGGCGTCTTGAACCGCCGTTTGTTGCCCCGCGATGTCGTAGGCATAGGTCGTCCGGTTGCCCAGAGCGTCCACGACTGCTTCTCGTCGATTCGTGTTGCTCTGATAGACGTAGGTCGTAACGAACCCGCGGGGATTTAGAACGGTCTCGGGGTTACCCGCAAGATCATAAGTGTACGTAGAGCGGTTGCCCAGCGCATCGACACTTGCCTGGAGTTGCCCAGCCGCGTCGTAGACGTCCGTAGTGACAAAGCCCCTGGCGTTCTTAGTCTCAGTTCTTCTTCTGACAGCATCGAATGTCATCGTTGTGCGGTTGCCGAGGGCGTCAACAGTCGCAATGAGGTCTCTAGCGTTATAGACGCTGGTGGTGACATTGCCCCGTGCATCCTTAATCGTCTCTGGACGGCCCGAGTTGTCGTATGAGTAGGTGGTGCGATTGCCAAGTGGATCGATACTCGCAAGGCGCTGCTTTGCGCTGGAGTAGACCGTTGTCGAAATACGTCCAAGCGGGTCAACAACCTCGATCTGATAACCCATGTTGTCATAGTTAATCGTAGTGACCTGACCAAGCGGATTCATCACCGAAGTCTGCTTGTCAAAGCGCCCATAGGTGTAAGTCGTCCGGTTCCCGAGCGGATCTACGACGGCTTGAAGAAGACAACCGTCGTAGACGTAGGTCGTGACTTCATTGAGCGGGTTCTTAACCGAAGTGACCTTGTCGGCGTTATCGTAGGTGTAGGTCGTCGTGCGGCCAAGCTGGTCAACCTGGCTCGTTCGCCGGTTCAGAGAGTCGTAGCCGTAGGTGACAATGCCGCCATCCGAGTAACAGACACTCGCAACGTTCCCGAACGAGTCGTAGGCATACGTCGTAACAAGCCCTCTGGGGTCTTTCGTTGCCTGGAGCTGACCAAAAGCATCTAACGTGTTCGTGGTTCTGCGTCCAAGCGGATCGACCTGGGCGGTGTTGTTGCGATTGGCATCGTAGACGAGCGTCGTAATTTGCCCAAGCGCGTTCGTGATGGTGGTCAAGTTGCCAACTGAGTCGTATTGATACGTTGTAAGGAACCCAAGAGCATCTTGGTCAGCCGTCACCCGGCCCATGGAGTCAAAAGTTCGCGAGAACGTCTGCCCGGCGGGAACAAACTCAGTGAGCTGGTTGTGCTCGGCGTCGTAAGTGTAGGTCGCGGTGAACCCTTCAGGCTTCACGATAGAAGTGACGTCGCCAACCGCGCCGTAGTTAAACGTCGTGACCGCACCTGCTGGAGTCGTGACGACCTGCTGGTTTGTGGCATAGGCATACGTCCACACCGCAGTTCCGGCGATCATATTGACTACTCTATCGGAGCCGTCGTACGAATAGCTTGTGCGGTAGCCACGAGGATCCTCAATAGCTGAGACCAGCACCTTCCCGCTCGGCCCTGACGCGTAGGAGTATTTGGTCACGCATCCATTAGGAGCAGTGAAAGTCGTGAGATATCGCGATGCGTCGTAGGCAAGTGTCCATGTCCTTCCACCCCAATCTTGAATTGTGGTCATTAGCGGACACGGAGTCCCAGCAGTGTAGCCAAAAGTGACCTTCCTCCCTCCAGCCACTTCAATGGTCTTGATCAGACCGGCTTCGGTAGCAGTGCCGTACGTGTAGGTCTGCACCGTGCCCGAAGGATTCAGAACCCGGTTGATTTCATACTTGTGAGTCGTGCCGCCTGGAGCATGCTCGGAGTATTCAATCTTTATGCCATCCGCAAAATACTCCGTCCAGATCGCTGATGCAGAGTCATAGGAGATTGTCGTCTTTAGCCCTGAACCAGCCGAGCCGACATAGTTGGTCACGGTACCAGAAGTTGTCGTAAGCGAAAGAGCATATGCCTTGAGATCGCCGCGTACTACAGCCAAAGGTGCTGCCACCATCGAGACGATGTAGCCACGGATCGTCGCAGACCGACCGACTCCTAGTTCTCGATCGACATCGGAGCTAGTCGAATACGACAAGCTGATGTCTAAATTAAAGTTTTGAGCCTTTAATGAAATCTCAGGATCAACGAGTAGCTCCCCGAGATGATCTGGAGAAGGCACAAACGGATGATTCTGTACGGAATCAAATCTTGACCCAAGGGTGCTAGACGAGGTCATTCCATTAAGCAGAGTATTCATAGTTCGAGTTCTCCTGAGATGATCGAAACCTTGTTATGGTGGAGTACTCCGTTTGCCGAATATGTGTGATCTGGCTCGCAGACTAGATTTACGACGGGACGAAGACCGAGTTCAACAACTTGACTTACCTCCACGTGTCCGCCTTGATCATCAAGAATCTTCGTGCCCAGGGTGAGCTCTTCAGCTTTGATCGAGTCTGCATGGCTAGTCATGAAAAGGTGCGAGGTGGAGCAGACCACTTGCTTTGCTCCAGCGATCACTTGAAGGCTCGGCTGGATAGTAACTTCGATCTGAGTTACAACTTGATTGGCAGTGCATCCCGAAGAAGTGAAACCCAAAATAGTATCTCCGCTAACGAGTTCCCTCATTCGACACGTGCCCCTCGATGTTGTTTCAATTAACTCAAATTCGCCTAGGCACCCTGATCCCTGTACAGGAATGGGCGCAACCCATTGGCAATCATCAACAGGAAGTGGCGTAAAGGCACCACCATTTGGAATGGGGGTTGGGCTTGCAGGACAGGGATTGCCAACACCACAAGAATCTATCGATATTGGTCGTTCCATATTAGTCCCTTACTACCGAGTAACTGCTCCCAGTGCGCTACCGAGCGCGTCCTGCAAAGCTTCAACTGTGAGTTCCGCCGACCTCTCTTTTCCTGGAGGAAGACCACCAATAAGGAGAATGAGCTCGGAGGAACTTAACTTTTGCATTGCCTCAACTTCGCGACCAACGGAGAGTGCGGAGATGTAACTGGCGCAAGCCATAGTTGAAGGGCAACCATTGCTTTCCTGACCTGCACGAATGACCTTTGAATCTTCTACTTGAAACCAGAGTTCCACGTAGGGGCCATCACCCGGTAAGCCACCACAGCCATAGTGCGTGAAGGTATCTAATCGCCCCGCATTTCGCGGCCTCGAAATGTGATCCAAAGCAGTTTGAGAAAACATCCTCGCACTCCTGATGGTTACTATATGATATTTCTTGTATAACCCAGCGGAGATTTTGAGGAAGTTTTCCACATTTTCAACAATTGCTAAATCAACTTCGCAGATCCTAGCTGAATTAGCCGTTCTTGGGTAGGAATATGCTCTGGATTAAGATCAAGTGCGCGTTCAAGCCACTGCTTTGCAACGTGCGCGTTACCGCTGTCCTGGGCCAAAATACCTAGGAAGTAGGCACCCTCGGGTTGTCCGTCCTTATCGAGTTGCATTAGATATGGAACAGCCTTCTCGGGTTGGCCCTGTTCCATCAAGGCTATGGCAAGCATCTTGAGCGCGTCTCCATTGCTACGGTCTAATGTCAGCAATCCGGTGAGATAGACCGACGGATCAAGACCAGCTGCTTTGAGTGTGTTCACTGCCAAAGTCAGCGCGGTACGGTTTGAAACTGCCCCGGCGTTCAGATTCGCAAGGCGCACTTCAGAAAGGCTACTAAGGCGCAAGCCGCAATTATGAATTGCTTCGAGGATTTCACCTTTCTGTGAGTGCTCGAAGGCGCGTTTCCACACATCCGACGCCTCTTGCTCTCTACCGAGGCGTTGAAGCGAGAGGGCTTTGTTGTGGAGCGCCTTGTACCCTTGGATGGAAGGATCGAAGCTTGAGAAGTGACCGGAGGCGTCTGAGTGGATTGCTTTGTCGTAGTGAGTAACCGCCCCCACGTCATCACCCTGCGCCGCTAAGAACTGACCGTAGAGGAAGTGGAGTTCAGGGTCCGCATCAAAGTGAAGCAATGCTTCATCGAGTGCTTGCTGAGCTTCCGTGTTTAGACCGAGCCTCGTGAGAGAACCGATGAGGAGCGCGTACGCTTTTCGAACGTGACTTTCCTGTACTGGAGATACTTCGATGCACCGGTTCAGCCACTTGATCGCCATCTCATGATGACCATGAAAATGCTCAGTCATGCCGAGGTTAAAGAGAACAAACGGATGATCTGGCCGGTCGGCAAGATCAAGTTTGAGCAATGTGTCGTCTCTGTCTCTCTTTCTTGCCTGCCCTTCGATGCTGGTGTCGTAGCCAGTGTGAAGCACTCTTGCCGGGAGCCTGACGATGCTGTGATGAGGCAATCCAAGCTCGGCGGCTCTTCGCCTCAAGCTTGGGAGAATCTGCTCGTGGATGCGACCTTCCCAGGCAAGTCCCAGCAAGTTGCGAAACACCTTGACGTGATCGACCGATGTGCCGACTCCGTCTTGCTCGACAAATTGAACCGGAACGACAAAGCCAAGGACGTCTGGAGAGGCATTCATGACGGCTTCTTGGATAACCTCTCCAGATTCAAGCGGTAACGTGTCGTCAGCATCGAGCCACATGATCCAGTCTCCGGTCGCACTTTGCGTAGAGGCGGTTCTTGCGGCGGAGAAGTCGTTGCACCACGTGAAGTCAGAAACGGATGCACCGAAGCTGAGTGCAATATCTTTCGTGCGGTCGCCTGATCCAGTATCTAGTACAAGCACTTCGTGGAAGAACGGTGTCGCGGAGCGAAGGCAGTCAGCCAGGACCCGCTCTTCGTTTTTGACGATCATGCAGAGAGAGATCTTTGCGGACTTTGCTTTTTTTCTGGCGACTTCGAGCCGCTTGTCGGGGTTTTTGGACTGATCAAATGAGATATGTCCAGGCGCAGTTCCGCTCAGGTGGGATGCAAAGCCCGAAGCCAAGTCTTCATTCCACTTTGCGAGAAACTGCGCTTGGTTCTTTTGGAGAAGTTGCTGGGTTGTAGCGTGGGTTGGGTCTACGGCGGCAAAGGTCTTCGACCCGATGTGGTGCACGAACGCGGATCTGCAAATGAGCATCCTATAGCCGCTACGGCGGATGCGGTAGGAGAGGTCGTTGTCTTCAAACATCCCGATACCGAAAGACTCATCGAACGAACCGACCTTGTCCAAAGCCTCCTTCTTGACGAGCAGGCAGAATCCGACAAGCATGTCGGTTTCTTGTACTTGAGGTTCGAGGCAACTCAGTTGCCCTGCAAACGGATCAAGGGTATTCAGCTCGGTGTAAGTGACATCGATCTTCTGGAAATGTCCGCAGTTGTTACTAACTGGTCCGGCGGCGGCAATGTCCGCTGACTCCTCGATGGCTTCGATGAGGCGACCGAGCGCGGTACTCGCGACTACTGTATCGTCGTTGAGGAACAGGACATACTTAGACGAGCACTCGGCGGCCCCAAGGTTGCTTGCCTTGGCAAATCCAAGGTTCACATCTGATCTGATAAGGTGGACTCCAGTTGGAACTTCTATGGCAGGCTGACTACCGTTATCTACGACGATGATCTCCCTTGGCCGGACTTCCGATCTGATGAGCGACTTCAAACAGTCGTTAAGCTGTTCTTGGCCCCCAAAGGTTGGAATGACAACTCCAACGTCGCCGGTGGTGTGCTCGAAGGCTTGTTCTTGCTTAACCAGGCCAAGCACCTCCGCAATCTCGGTTGATGGCAACTTGTGCTCGGCGAACTGGTATGCGCCTGGGTGCGTGGGATGCAAGTTTCTCAGTAACGGGTTGCGGTCAAAAGCCTTCCAGACGCAATTCCACCAATCCGGAACGATTTCATCCCGGTGGCTCCACGTCGTGATCTTCTTCCAAATGCGTTCGTCCCCACCTGCATAGCTAAAGTGGTGAATGATTCCATGTTCCGCAGAAAGTAGCAGCGGAGTGCCACCAGCAAACTCCCGGATGTGAACATGTGAGACTGCCTGGAGATTGATGAGCACACACGGCTTGAACGGCTCTCTTGGACGGACAACAAACTCGGAGGACTTCCAGTATGTGTCCCATTCCACATGGACTCTGTCTGCCAGTCCAGAATCCGCTATAGATACCAGCTTATCGAGCAGACTTGGCTCGATGATCTCGTCGGAATCTACTGTGAGACAGTAGTTCCATCCATCGTCACGAAGATGTTTGTACGCGCTTCGCCTGTGAGAAGTCTCGTCCGGCCAATCTCCCTCGATGACAGTAGCTCCCCGGGATTCAGCGATTCGTCTGGTCTCGCTCACGTCATGACTCACCCCTTGCCAATCCACTGAGCTAACAAAGACAAATATCGGGACCTGCCGAAGTGACTTCAGCGTCGCTTCCAAGAATTGGTTGTCGGTATGAACGCAGATAGCGGCGCAAAGTCGCATGATACGAATTAGTATAAGGGCTTTTTCAGCTTTTTTGAATTACGTCAATAGGAATACACAGAGCACCGTATGTTTATCGCTCCTGCTGAACGGTTCAGTTCATGAAACCCCTATTCTTCATGCAGAACAAATTCAGAGGGAGCTTTTTCCGATCCGCTGACTTGCGCAAGCCCCCTCGCCGAAAGACCGTGGTTAGCTCTTTAATGTTCGAGCATCTCTGACTTTATTGAGATCGTTCGCTTTACAGCCTCTCTGCTGTCAACTCTGCTGTCAAAAAAGCGTCTTGACAACAAAAAAGCCCCTCTAGAGGAGCTTTTTGAACCTAAAATATTGGTGGACCGACTGGGACTCGAACCCAGGACCAAGTGATTAAGAGTCACTTGCTCTACCAACTGAGCTATCGATCCGAGACAATAGGATACCCCAAGCCTTATCGAGATGCAACCCAGTAAACTGTTGAGCGTGCAAATCCGCCTCGCCACTCGTGCCGACGAGCCTGCTCTCCAACATGTAATCCGGACGGTTTATGAGGAGTACGACTGGGGCTGGTTCCCCGACGGATATCACGAGGACCTCTACGACATCGAGACGTTTTACTTTGCGAAAGGCAATCAGTTCTTCGTTGCCGAACTTGATGGGGAGGTTGTGGGAACGGCGGCCGTGGACTTCATGCCTCAGTTGCCAGAAGGCGACGGAACCGTGGTCGTTGATGGGGTGATTCGGGTTGCCGCTGCAGACTGCTCGCTGGAGCGGCTCTACGTTTTGCCGCACGCTCGCGGAAAAGGAGTGGGTTCGGGATTGTGGCGCGCCACGATCGAAGCAGCTAAAGAAAAGGGGTGCAACGTCATGGAGATTTGGAGCGACAAACGGCTGGAAGATGCACACCGACTTTACGAGAAACTCGGCGCGATCCGGGCAGGAGAACGGCTTTGCCATGATCCTGATCAGAGCCCGGAATGGGGCATGGCATTCAACATTTAATGCACTGATAACCCACCAGTTGAGTAACGTCTCATTATGCTCATCCCCCTGATCAATGCTCATGCGCACAACGACTACGCTCAGCCGCACCCGCTAAGAGGGTCACTCGAGCGCGGATTCTGTAGCATCGAGGCGGATGTGTTTTTGGTAGACGGAGCGTTGCTTGTGGGTCACGATCGCAAGGACCTAAAGCCAGAGAAAACTCTGGTTGATATGTATCTAAAGCCGCTTGCCGAGGAAGTTCGCACTCACGGCGGAACCGTTTATGGAACGAAGCAAGAAGTCCTTCTCTTGGTTGATATCAAGGCGAATGGCAAAGAAGCCTATGAACAGCTCCAGAAGGATCTGAAGCCGTTCCATTCCTTCCTCTCCGGGTTCCGCCGGGGAAGAACAGTGCAGCAAGCTGTGAAAGTAATCCTCTCTGGTGACCGCCCGATCCAAGAAGTCGCTGCTCAGAAAGAGCGGTTTGTCTTCATTGATGGAAGGACGGAGAACCTTGGAGGGGATCCCAATCTTTACCCTTTGATCAGCGAATCGTTTCTTCCCCGGTTCAAGTACCTCGGCACCGGCGCATTTGGCGATTCAAACTCGAAGACTCTGACCGACTTTGTCAGCAAGGCTCACGCCTCTAAACAGCTGGTCCGGTTTTGGGCAACCCCAGAAACGCCAACGATGTGGTCCATTTTGTTCGACCACAAGGTCGACCTGATCGGCACCGACAAGCAGGCCGACCTCGCGTCTTTTCTGACCTCTCAACTCAAACTAAAGCGGTAAGGCACTTGCGTTCAGCGGGAACCGAGTGGAGCCACGGAGCATTCTCCCGATGTCATCGCACAACCCGACATACGCTTTTCCGAGTTTGGGCGAGAGATCGCACTTGCCCAGAGCGATACCGCATCGCTTCCCTTCGCCCAGATCGACCAGAGCCACGGCGCCCGCCTTAGTCAAGTCAATTGTTGTCCCTCGGAAGGTCAGATTCTGCCCCTTAACCGAGAACCCGGCCTTGACGCAAAGCTCCTTCATCTTTGGCGTGGTGTCCGGATGTCCAACGATCAGCACTTTGTCAAGATCGGCGAGTTCCTTGAGATCGCCCTCGTAGCATTTCACATAAGATTCGGTGGCGGGATCTCGATAGACTTTCATGCCCCTTGTGGCATCACCAAACGAGTCAAATCGCGGACCAGCTCCATCACGAAGCGCTCGATGATGGGGATCAAAGTAAATTTTCTTTGGTGTAAATCCGAGCACACCGATCGTGAATGATCCGTCTGCCGTACATTCCTTTGTATCCAACATGACGCTCTGTCGAGCGCCTGCTCCATTTTCCATCCAAAGTTCCAGTGGCATTCGGTACTTCGCACCGTTCCACTTCAGGCGTCCAGAAAGCTTGCCTGGAGTGTAGCTGAGGCCGGTTACACTCACGGATGCAAATCCGGGTCGGCGGAACCAATCATCAAAGAAGTCTTTCAGTGCCAAGGATTGATTGCGACGAAGCACAATTGCCTCAAACTCTTCCCACTCGGCAGGGGTGCCTTTGGGGTGAACACGGACCCATTCTTTGATCGCATCCAGTAGGTTTGACGTTCCGATCAATTGTTCGAGCATAGCGAGGACGTCTCCGCTCTTGCCATATCCTAACGAAGACGCAGGGCCTCCGATTGAGACACCACTAGCCAGCAATGGCGCCGCGTTGTAGTCCTCTGAAGCGCGGCAATCTTTAACGAACGCCGCTCGGCGATCTTCGGTCGAACCGAGTGCGCACTCTCGCTCATAAAATCCTTCACTCCAGACCGCAAATCCTTCGTTCCAGAACGAGCGAAGGTAAGTATTTGGCAAGATTCCACCAAACCAGGTGTGAGCTGGCTCGTGGGGATCTGCGTCGGGAAGCCAACCTTCACCGTAGGTTGCAAATGAGTAGGCCTCAAGTGCTCCGCCGCCATAGGTAGGCGAATCGAGCGAGCCCCACTGCTTGAATGGGTAGGCACCAAACGAACGCGAGTAGAAGTTCAGAATGTGCGCGTTGAACCGCGGCTGGTAGCGCATTTTGTCTTCAGTAAGGTTGGTGCTCCACATGTGATGTCGCAAACCGTCCAAATCGGTCTCAATGTGTCGCATCTTCCCGACGGTAAAACTCCAGTAGACCGCTGGCAAATCCATTTTGTATGTCGTCTCGACTCCACCTTTCGAGGGTTTCGATTCGATCTTGTTGCCCTGGGCAATTACTTCCCACTCGGCAGGGTGCTCAACCGTGAGGTCGTACGTCGTTGGCCAGCGGTTGACAAGGGGATACCAATAGTCATTGGTTAGGGTCACATTGTTCGGAGAAATTGCTCCGGCATAAAGTGGCAGGTTGACGGTGCCCTTATAGGAAATCGAGTACGTGAGATTGGTTGCCGGACGAGGCACCATCACGACGCCTCCAACTTGAGTGAACGGGACTGGACTCTTGCCGTCGGAGATCGCACTCACTTTGTAGCAGGGTGAGAATCGGAACGAAGTGACGTCCCCCTTTATCTGCTCCTGAACAGTGGCGGCGACGTCATCGACGATTGAGACGCTCTTCTCTGCAGTCGAAAACTTCATTGAGAGCTTATGTCGACCGAGTCGAATCGGTTCTAGGTCAAGCTCTGAGACAAAGTTCAGCTTGCCGCCAACTCGTTCAAAC
The DNA here is from genome assembly GCA_903927345.1 of uncultured Armatimonadota bacterium. Taxonomy (GTDB): domain Bacteria; phylum Armatimonadota; class Fimbriimonadia; order Fimbriimonadales; family Fimbriimonadaceae; genus Fimbriimonas. The sequence continues at coordinate 11,562 of CAIYMO010000035.1, forward strand.
AATAGCTCCCCAGTATCTTGGGACGTGATTGGCGTGGTGAAAACAACAAATTTCCGCTTTGTGAACGCTGGCTCAAGGGCAACAACCTTCCAGCCAAATCTTCCTACATCGTATGCACCTCCACGCAGGATTCGAAACTCTGACCCGTCGCCGACAGAAAATGTGGCCAAAGACTTAACATCCCGTTTCCGGGCGAACTCGTTTAGAGCGTCGAGAGTGGGGCCCGACTGAAGATAAAAAGCGAGCGTCAGAGATAACATTGCCATCAATCCTACCGTGCAGACGTGCTGCCGAACCCAAGGTTGCACCAATTCTCTGCTGGCGGGTATCTTAATGGACTCGCGTGGCGGCGTAGCTCAGTTGGTTAGAGCGAACGGTTCATACCCGTTAGGTCAGCAGTTCAAGTCTGCTCGCCGCTACCATCCCCAAATCCATCCACTTGACCAGAAGTGGTCCGCTTGCTAATCAAGCTAGCAAGGACCGGGGCAGCAATCACCGAAGTGAGCAAGGACATAGCCACCAGTAACGAATAAGTTGCTGCACTAAGAACTCCAAACGCTTTACCGAGGCTGGCGACAATTACCCCGACTTCCCCTCTTGGGACCATTCCTATGCCGATGATCGCACGATCTTCCTTGGCACCCAGCCATCCCCCCGCCAACTTGCCAAGCGTGGCGAGCAAAGTGATCAGCAGCAGTGTGCCGACCATTGAGAAGGAGCCAAAGGCTCGGATATCGACGCTCATTCCGACAACGACAAAGAAGAAAGGAACGATGAACTCGTTCAGGTCAACAAGCTTCTCATGAATCCACTCCTGGTACTCAGTCTCGGCAAGGATCATTCCGATAAGGAACGCGCCGATGATTGCTGCAAGACCCAGGTAACTGGCGAGCACGGCCACTCCGATACACATCGCGATGCTTAGAGACCAAGGAGACAGAGGACTCATCGGCTTCCCCAGGAGTTTCCCTCCACGCTTCGCCGCTTTGCGCCCAAGGGTCATCAGGACGAAGATAAATCCAATCGCCTGAACAAGCACGAGGAAGATTGACCACAGATCAACCCCACTCCCTTTTGCCAATGAGCTCACAACCGTGAGGATTAACATAGCGAGGACATCGTCAATCACCGCAGCCCCAAGGATCACTTGGGCAAATCGCTTGTCTAAAACGCCGAGCTCCGACAAAACCTTGGCGGTGATTCCGGCACTGGTCGCAACGAAGGCAGAGGCAACAAATGCGGCTTCGGGGGCTTTGGAACCACCCCAGAAAGCCCACCCAAATCCTAAAACAAATGGTATGAGAACGCCGAGGAGCGCAACGCGAAACGCCTCCGCTCCCACCTGACCGATCTTCTCAAAGGGAGTCTCGATGCCTACCGCAAACAGAAGGAACACGGCGCCAAGCTCAGAGAGAACATTCAGCACCGGCATCGAGTCTGTGGGTACCCAGTTTAGCCCGGATGCACCGATTGCAACCCCTGCTAGAATCTGCCCTACGACAGCCGGCATCCGCAGTCTCATTGAAACTTCGCCCCCAACAATGGAGGCGAAGAAAACAATGAATAGGGTTAGTAGGCCACCCGAGGCGTGTTCCATCTCTATGTAAGCCTACTCTTTCAGCCGCCTATTCGCGTCGAAGGGCAACGATTGGATCTAAGCGAGCCGCACTAAGAGCCGGGTAGAACCCGAACACCATTCCGATGACTGCCGAGAAGCCCATGGCGAAAAGTGCCGCCGTAACCGGGAACGGCGTCGCAAGTCCGCCCTCGTTCGGCCAAGACTTTGCGGCTGAAACGACCGTCACCAAAGAGCCAAGCCCGTAGGCGATGCCCATTCCGATAAGTCCGCCAACTAGCGAAAGGGTAGCGGCTTCGACAACGAACTGGAAGAGGATCACACCTTTCTTCGCCCCAAGCGCCTTGCGAAGACCGATCTCCCGTGTGCGCTCGGTGACCGAGACAAGCATGATGTTCATGATCCCGATACCGCCGACAAGAAGAGACAACGCGGCGATGGCCGAAAGAATTGCTCCGGCGCCAGCAATCAAGCCGTTGAAGACACTCAAGATGGATTCCGCGGAGTCCACTCGATAGACCTTTTTGTTGCCGCTCTTCAGCATCAGAGCCTCCCAGATGTCGTCCATGGCAGTTTCAGGTTTGACACCTTCTTTTGGTGTTGCCTGGATATAGGCGATTTTGTCGCCTCCAACCCACTTGCTCTGAGCCGTCGTAATCGGCATCATCATGTCCTTTCCGTTACTGTTACCAAACACTGTTTGGACTTTCGCGACTCCAATAACCTCGACATTTACGCCTGCGAGAGTGATCAGCTTGCCGATCGCCGGGGTTTTTCCGAACAGCTGGTCGCGGATATCCTTTCCGATGATTGCGACTGACGCTCGGTTGTCGAGCTCCTCTTGCGTGTACACACGACCCTCTTCCACTTCGGTGGCGTTCAGTTTCAGGGCGTCGACGGTGCCACCGTAAACTCGGGGGCTGTCTACAGTCTTATCCTCAAAAATGACCTTTTGGGCCGGAACTTGAACGCTTGGAACCACATACTCTAAATTTGAACAGCGCGCTTTAATGTAGTCGACATCAGACATCGTTAGACCCGATGTCGAGCCCATCCCTTCGCCCCGTCTTCGGAAGCCAGGATCAAAAACGACAGTGATCGTCTTTGCCCCGATCTTGCTGAACTGATTGGTCATATAGGATTGGAAACCGTTGGAGATCATGACCGTCATCGTGACGGCCATCACTCCAATGATCACACCAAACATCGTGAGGAAGGC
>CAIYMO010000036.1 GCA_903927345.1 uncultured Armatimonadota bacterium
GTCACCCGAGGTCGAAAAGCCGTCCAAGAGCTAAAGCAAAAGGAAGACGAAGTTCTCGCCAAAAACGCCCTCCTCCAGCAAACCGACAAGTCCCTCAAAGACAGCCAAGCCTTAGTCGCAAAAAGCGAACTCCAACAGAAAAGCCTTACCAAGACCTTAGATGTCAAAAAGAAGGAGGCTGAGGAGCAAGTCGCCCGTGCCAAACGCCTGAGCTCCACCATCAGCGTCCAGCAAAACCAGCTATCCCGTCTCAGCAACTCGGTAAACCGTGCCGAGGCATCCGTCCGAAAGTTCAAGTCCGAAACCTCGGTCGCCCTCAAAACCCTCGCGACCACCAAGCAACTCCTCCAGAAAGAGCAGACCGGACTCCGAGATATCCGGCAAAGCCTTGAAACCGCGGTCAAACAGCGCGACGCCGCCGATGCCTCCAAAACCCAAGCGCTCACGGATTACAACAACCTCAACGCCCGCAACCTGGAAATCCAAAAGACAAACGACGACCTCACCAAAAATCTGAACGAGCTAAGAAAGCAACTCCCAAGTCTTCTTACCGAAATCGAAGCTCTTAAAGGCGACCGGGAATCCGCCAATAAAGATCTCACCGACCTTATCCGGCAGATCGACGACCGCACCCGAGTACTCGAACAAGTTCGCAAGGAAAACAACACCTACGCCTCGTTCTCCCGAACCTCGACACTGATGTTCGGTCGCGGTGAAGAAGTCGCCCGAATCATCGTCCCATCCAGCCTCACCACCGACGAAGCGAGAAACCTCCTCAGATCCCTCCTCCGTGCGGCACGCACCAAGGCGTCGGAGCGCGGCGCCGTCTCTGACCCCGCCTACCCCTTCGCTGGAGAAGCCGGACTCCTCAGAGTCGTCAACCGACAAGAAGTGCCCCAAAGCGAAGTCGAAGACTTCTGGGTCAAGCAAATAACTCCAGCCACCTCGACGCGCCTCCTCGTTGCACGATCAACCTGGAACCGCTTCACCGGAGAGCCCGTCACTCTCGACCTTCAGTTCTATCCCAACCCTATCGTCTTTCAACAAGGCGATGTCATCGCCGAAGGAATCGTCGACGGCCGCGAAACCGACATCGTCGTCTTCACCCAAATCCGAGACTTCGTCAAAACTTACGTCAACTCAAAAGCGAAGCGAGTCAAGATGGTCCCCTTCACCGGCCGCGATGGCGAAACATTCGGCGAAATCGACCCCGAACAGCTGCTCAACACCATCAGCGTCGTCCGATCAACTCACCGCCTCTTGCGCCTCCAAGCAGTTGCCCGCAGAGACACCCGAGCCGGAGATACACTAGCATTTGACCTTGTGGTGCGCTAAATGACCCCGAAAACCGTCCTCTCAATCGACCCTGGCACCAGCAAGTGCGGGCTCGCATTGGTACAGCGAGATGGAGATGGGAACATCACAATGCTCTGGCACGACGTCGTCCCCATCGACAGCGTCCTCGTCAAGCTCCACGAAGCCTACATCGTCCACGACTTCCAACTCGTGATCCTCGGAGACTCCACGGGCTCGAAACAAGTCAAAACCGCCATCCGTCGACACCTGCCCTCGATGGGCCTTCTCGTCATCGACGAGAAAGAAACCACCATCCAAGCCCGCGAGCGCTACTGGGAAGCAAACCCTCGCACCGGCTGGCGAAAGCTTTTGCCGGCCTCCCTCCAAGTACCACCTGAACCTTACGATGACTTCGCAGCCCTCGTCCTGGCTGAAAGAGTTTTGAGCGAAGGCTAGTTCAGTAGGTCGGCGATCACTTCGAGCCGGATCTCGTCAAATCGCTCAGCGATGGACTCTGACATCGGCCGTACCGAGGTGACCGCCACAGGTTCACTAAACGCCTTCTCGCGCGCCTCAGCCGATGGCCATTGTGCGTATGCCCAATAGGTTCCATCTTCAGCTTTATGGAGTCTTGACCCTCGCCCACCACGAGTCTTCAACGACTCCGTGACGGCAGCCCACGAATCCGTAAACGCAGACTCCGCACCTGGAACGAGACGCCAACGGTAAAGAACGGCAAATGAGATTTCCGGCTTTTCCATACTCATTCCTACGCCACCTCTAGCTCACGCTATCTCTCTCACGAACTTAGGCTGATAGCTCAGGAACTATCGTCGATCTGAAAGTGTTGCGAACTGGAAGATGAGCAAATTCGCCTTGGTCTTGCTTGCCTTGGTTCTTGCTCTAGGGTGCAACTCTGGCACCCCAGCACGACCCACGCAAGTCGCCGCCAAAAAACGGGTAGCGAGCACTCACTCGAACTCGAAGCCTGTCGTCCATGTCCTCGTCGCGCTCTGCGACAACAAATACCAAGGCATCGTCCCCGTCTCCGCCCGATTAGGAAACGGCGACGACCTCAAGGACAACCTGTACTGGGGCTCAATGTACGGAGTCAAGGCCTACTTCACACCGCAAAGAGGCTGGAAAAGAATCAGCTCGACCAAAAATCCCAAACCGGGAATCCTGGAGCGGATCATCCTGCGAAACTCCTCCGGGACCACCCTAGTTGCAGACGCGTATCGAGGTCGCAATATCCAGAACGCAATCGAGGACTTCCTGAGCTTCACCAACGGCTTTGATCCCCAAGCACTCCACAACTCGAAACAGGCGTTCGGGGGTGGATCCGACATGCTGGTCTTCCTCGGTCACGACGGCCTCATGGACTTTAGGCTCCCCGTCACGACGCATACCAAACTAAGTGCTCCGAAATCGGTCGCGATCCTATGCTGCAAGAGCAAGAAGTTCTTCGAACCGCACATTCGTCCTTCTGCAGCCAAACCGATCCTTTGGACTAAGTCCCTGATGGCTCCGGAAGCTTACGTCCTTGAAGCCTCGATTCAGAGTTTCGAGCGTCAAGAATCTTCGGCCGAAGCCATTCAAAGAGCGGCTCGTGCCTACTCCAAATACCAGAATTGTTCGCTCAAAGCCGTTCGCTCGGTATTCACTTCAGGCTACTAGGCACCCCCGAACTCCCCAATCCAAACCCCGAACCAGCCTCAAAAAGGTAAACTGCTTCCCATGTCCCCCAAAATTCGGAACATTGGCATTATCGCGCACGTCGATCACGGCAAGACGACGCTCGTCGACGCCATCTTCAGACAGGCCGGCCTGTTCCGAGAGAACCAGCACATGGCTAACCGAGTCATGGATAGCAACGACCTTGAGCGTGAAAAGGGTATCACCATCCTCTCCAAGGTTGCTTCCGTTCAATACCTTGGCACCAAGATCAACATTGTAGATACTCCGGGCCACGCCGACTTCGGCGGTGAAGTGGAGCGAGTTCTCAGCATGGTCGATAGCGTCCTCCTCGTCGTTGACGCCAACGAAGGCCCAATGCCGCAAACCCGATTCGTTCTTAAGAAAGCCTTCCAGAACGGTCTCAAGCCGCTCGTTTTCATCAACAAGATTGATCGCGAAAACGCTCGACCAGACTACGCGTACGACAAGACTCTCGACCTCTTCATCGACCTCGGTGGCGACGACGTAGACCTAGAATTCCCTGTCCTTTACGGATCTGGTGCCGGTGGATACGCTCGCGCAACCCCAAGCGGAACCGAGACCGACATGAAGCTCCTTTTCGACATGATCGTCGAAAACGTTCCAGAGCCACGCGTCGAGCGAGAAGGCGCCTTCCGACTTCAAGTCAACAACCTCGACTACAGCGAGTACCTCGGTCGAATGTTCGGTGGAAAGGTTCTCCGTGGCGAAGTCAAAGTCGGCGACCGCGTCGAAATGCTCCGCGAAGGCCTCACCAAGAAAGCCGGATTCAACGTCACCAAGCTCTGGACGTACGAAGGAATCCAACTGAAAGAAACCGAATCCGTTGCAGCCGGCGAAATCGCAATGCTTGCCGGACTTGACAACGTCCTCATCTCCGACACCATCGCTCACAACGACACCAGCGAGGCGCTTCCTGCCATCAAGGTCGAGCCAAGCACCCTGTCGATGAACTTCTACGCGAACAACTCCCCGCTGAGCGGAAAGGACGGCGGCAAGTTCCTCACCATCCACAAGATCCGCGAGCGAGTCGAGAAAGAAGAAGCCGTTTCGGTTAGCGTCAAGATCGACAATACCGCCGCGTCGGACACCGTCAAGACCCAAGCTCGAGGCGAACTCCAGCTCGCAATCCTGATCGAAACCATGCGCCGCGAAGGCTACGAGATGCAAATCTCGCGCCCTCAGGTTATCTACCGCAAGGACGAAAACGGCAAGATCGAAGAGCCTTACGAAGTTGCCACTCTCGAAGTCCCAGAGGATGCCGTCGGTAGCGTTATGGAAGAGATGAGCCGACGTAAAGGCGACCTTCTCGACCTCCGCATCAACGACAACGGAACCCAGTCCCTTGAGTACTCGGTCCCAACGCGAGGCCTTATCGGATTCCGATCCACCTTCTTGACCCTCTCACGAGGTCTCGGTCTGATCTCGTCCCTGTTCGATGGCTACAAGCCGTACAAGGGCGAAGTCGCCAGCCGAACCCAGGGATCCCTCATCAGCAAGGATCCAGGCAAGATCACCCGCTACGCTTACGAAGATGTCCAGGAGCGAGGAACCCTCTTCTATCCTGTTCAAACCGAGGTCTATGCCGGAATGATCGTCGGAGCATGTAGCCGGGACGAAGACATGATCGTTAACTGCACCCGAGAAAAGGCTGCTAACAACATCCGATCCGCAAACTCGGAAGCTACGTCAGTTCTGGACGCGCACAAGGACTTCTCACTCGAGCAAGCCCTTGCTTGGCTCCGTGACGACGAACTACTCGAAGTCACGCCGAAGCAGCTTCGCTTCCGAAAGAAGGTCCTGGACCACTCCGAACGCCGCGTCTCCGAGCGCCGCGCCGAAGTCCTGGTCTAATCCAGAGCCACCCCTCTCCTCATCAAAAGGGAGAGGGGATTAAGCTATCCTAAATTCCAGATGAGCGATCTTCTCGCCTCAATTGCGTCCCGTCTGGTTACCAAGGCACTCGCTCCGCGCCCAGTTGTGCGCCGCGAAGGAATCCTCCTTGTTATCGAATCAGGTTGGCGAACCGCCCTCCTCACCGCCGGTGGACGCAAGCGCCGAGTCTCGATCGACCCCAAAAACCGGATCATCAGAATCCAAGACCGCAGATTCTGGGCATTCACAAACCGCCAAGTCGTCACTTTCGACCGAATCCACGAGATCATTTACTCGTACAACGACATGATGGAGAACGGCTGGTTCTCCCACGATAGCGAAGACCTCTACAAAGTCGGTCTCTGGCTCACCGACGACCGTGAGCTCATCCTCTTCCGCTTTTACGGCCAAGGCGAATTCGTGAATAACTCCCTGTGGCCCGACTGGATGATGTGGGACGACTTCCTCCCTGGACAAATCGTCCAACACAACCTAGACTCCGAAGCCCTCGGAGTCGCTGAACTTCTCTCGGCTATGGTCGGCGTGCCGATTGGCAACGGACCACTATGACCGCAACCGTCCCGCCCTCAGATAAGCGCGTTGAACAAATCAAAGCGTGGGGCGGAGTCCTTGGTTTCTGGCTCGCCATCCGACTGACCCTCAGCGTCATCGCCCTATTCGGAGCTTCGCCAGGTTTCATTACGCTGATCCTCTGCGTACCTGTCGGACCGTTCACCGGCGTCCTAGGAATGCTCTGGGGGAGCCAAGTCGCCAAGCGCCTCGCGATCCAAGCCCAATTCAAGCCCGAAGAATTCCCAAAGGAGCGCCATCTGCGCATCAAGCTCTTCATCGCGTGCGCCTTGGTGATCAGCTGGTTCCTCCCCAGTTGGATGGAAGAAATCCGCTCAACCAAACCGTCCGAACGCGCCCTCAAACGCTATGTCACCGAACATTCTGCAACCCTCAATCAGATCTACACATTAGCGTCCAAGACTCCACCCATCTTCTTTGGTGCTAACGCTGAGTCATTGACTCCGCCCGACCACCTCACGGCGGAACAGAAAGAAAGGGTCACCCAAATCGCGCTCCTCACCCGAAAGCTTGGAAAGTTCAAACTGCTTTACTACGCCGAAGACGGCGAACTAGCCATGACACTCTGGTCAGGCGATGTAGGACTGTTCGACAACCGTGACCGGGGCATATCGCGCCCCGCCAAACCGCCGTCTCAGATCATCCACTCAATCGAAAATTTCGGAACGATTAACGTAGAGTACGTCACCAAATACCAGGATGTCGGCGGAGGCTGGTACCTCTTCGAGTCCGCCAACCTCGACTAGCCCCCTCTCAGCTCAAAGAGCTTTTGCGGCTCCCAACGGAGGGCTCACCGGGATCAGTCCCGATGAGCCCTGGAGGTGACTTACTGGAACAGGCCGGATTGGACGATTGTGCCAGCCGCATTCTTCAACGTCACCGGCATTCCGGGAGCGACAAACAGGCGAATGGCCGTCGTGTAGCGTTGCGAGAGCTTGTAATTGCCAAGCGCATCGGTGGTTACGACGAATGGCATATTGCTTCCGATCGTGAGCGTGAAGGCCGACGAACGGGGAAGGTTCTCGCCGCTTGCCTCAAGTTGGGCTTCGAGCTGACCTGGCTTATCATTGATCTTCCAGGCAACCTTGCCCTTACCGGTTCCAACCAGATTTGCCCGTAGGACGATTCCACCGGCAAGCGCGACCACAGATAGAGCAGCAACGGCTCCGACGACGATTGAATTTCGAATCTTCAATGTTTTCTCCAGTCACTCAAAATTGGTGACTCGAAGAAAGGAGTCAATCAGTCCGCGCAGAAATACATGGACCTGGAAGAACTACCGAAGCCGATCCGCCAGCAGTCCATGAAAGTGATGCGTTCCAATCTCTCGCTTCGGCGAGAACCGACCTGTCGAATAGAACCGCGACTTCATGCCGCGCTGAACCAGTTCAACCACTTGTTCGTCCTCTCGCTCAACGCGATCCAGTTCGGCACCAGCCCCTACGCCAACCTTCGTCTCGTCCCAGACGTACCGAATGAACGACACTCGAGTGAGCTCCGGCGAAACCGGCCGAACGACATTCACACTCAGCCCCCAGGGGTAGAAGTTAAGCATCAAATTGGGGAACAGCCAGTAGTAGTAAGCCGAGATGTTCTTGCCGTAATCTGGCGATGAAGCAGGCAGATCGAAGCAACCCTCGGTTCCCTTTGCTTCAGCGAGTTGGAGGTTAAACGAGTCGTAACAGTGAGTGTTGTAGTTCTCGTATTCCAACACATCGTTCAGCGAGGCGTGAATGAAAGGAATGTGGAAGCCCTCGAGGTAGTTATCGACATAGAGTGCCCAGTGGCATTTGACGACGTAGTCCCTAGAGTTCGCGGGGTCATGTCGAAACTCATGGAGCGGAAGCCAGCCAATTCGATCCAGCATCGGCTTGAACTCGTCTTCAAATGACTTCCGAGGATCCAGAGAGGCAAACAAAAGCGGTCCCCATCGGTGGAGAGGCACCGTAGTCAGGTGATCTTCTTCTCGTGGAAAGTTGGTGACCTCTTCAAATTCAGGCATGTGCTGCATCCGGCCATCCAGCCCGAACCGTCGACCGTGGTACCGACACCGCAAAAAGCGCTCATTGCCGGCGCCTTCACAAAGGCGCATCCCTCGGTGGGTGCATACATTACTCAGGCACCGAATCTCATCATTCGTATCCCGCGTCAACACAAGTGGCTCATCGAGGTACCCCGGCAAAAGCTCAAACGGATAAACCTGCCCCGGCACCTTCACCATCGAGTCATCGCCAACAAACTGCCAACTCTTAGCGAAGTACTGATCCTTCCCCTGAGCCCACACCGAGGGATCGATATAGTAACTCGACGGAAGCGTCTCCGCGTTTCGGATATCAGGATCAACGTGGTAGCTCATGAGTTCACTCTTTCTCCATGCTTGCGGCTTTCCAGAAGCTATCGATACAGCCAAGAAGTTCCCGGTGGGGAACCGCAAAGTTCATCGCGCTCAACACAAACGGAGACCCGCACATGGTTGTGTTGGCCTTTGCAATCATCGAGCCACCCGATCCCAACGAGCTGATCAGCTGGTCTTGGTTCTCGGTGGTAATGAAGACAAACGGCTGATTCCGGAGAGAAAGGCTGGAGACCGATTGAACTTCGTTCCATCGTATTGAGACCTCTTCCGAGATACCTGGGAATGCGTCTGACCGAACTCCGGTCGCGTTCACAACCAGATACTTAGGAGGCAGATTCATACGCTTGATCCCCATTGCCGCGAAGGTACCAAACGTCAAGATGCTGAGCCCTCCGCCTAGTTTTTGACCCATTTCTGGGCGCGTGATAGTCATCCAAAGACCAACAGCGACAAAGACGAATGAGCCAAGGACGGCGAGCAACATCCTGCCCCGACTCTCTTCAAACCTTTTCTCAGTAACGGCGTTAAGCACGACCAGATTTTAGCCCACGACACTGAACCGCTGAGAAATCAGAACAAGTCGCAAGGCATCCCCGACTCTTCAAGGTGCGCAATCAGCTCCGAAGCGTGGGTCTTATCCTTCGTCTCGACGATACAAGATATCGTGACCTTGCTAAAGTTCGGCTGTCCAAACGTTCGCTCATGAGAGATCTGCTTAACGCTCGCCGCCTTCTCGGCAATCGCTTTCGTCAGCTTTTCGAGCCCACCCGGTCGATCTGAGATCACCGTGCGGAAGCGAACGAGCCGCCAGTCGCAGCGAAGACCGTAGTTGATGACTCGCCCCAGAACCGCCGGATCGATATTGCCTCCGCACAGAACGATGACCACTGTCTTGCCCCGCAGCTCCGGTAATTTGTCGCCGACCAATGCGGCGAGCCCCGCCGCTCCGGCGCCTTCAACAACGCCCTTCTCAACTTCCAGAATCCGCAGAATCGCGAGCGCAATGTCCTGCTCCGAGACCGTGACCACCTTATCAACATGTTGCCGAGCCAGTGCAAAGGCGTTATCTCCAACCCGCGGAACCGCAAGGCCGTCCCCAAGTGAGTCGCCCATCTCGATCATCACTGGTTCTCCGTTCGCCTCAGCCGCCAGATAGGAAGCGCACTGATCAGGCTCGACGCCAATCACCTGAACACCAGGCGCCTTTGTCTTCACCGCAAGCGCAAGCCCCGCGATCAACCCCGCACCACCAACCGGCAGAACAATGGCATCCGGTGCAACTGGCATCTGCTCGAGGATTTCGAGACCCATCGAACCTGCGCCGGCAATCACATCGATGCCGTCAAACCCGTGCACATAAGTCATTCCATCGCGAGCGACATACTCATCAGCGCGAGTCTTCGCCTCCGCGATATTTGCTCCGAACAGTTCAACCTCGGCCCCAAACTGCCGACACCGCTCCTGCTTCACTAGGGGAGCCACTGTAGGCATCACCACCCGAACTGGAATGCCGAGCAGCTTCCCGTGGTAAGCCAATGCAAGCGCATGGTTTCCTGCCGACGCCGCAACGACTCCCTTTCTCTTCTGTTCATCACTCAGCAGCAAAAGTGCGTTCCGCGCTCCTCGCTCCTTGAACGAGCCAGTCTCCTGCAGGTACTCCATTTTGGTGTAAACCTCGCACCCAAACATCTGGGAGAGAATCGGGGAGTGGCTACAAGGAGTGCGCACAATGCCGTCGGAGATCCGAGCGGCGGCGGCAACTACTTCGTCGTAAGTTGGCCGGAGAGACATGAGCTTAGTTTACTGTGCCAAAATTCCATGTGCCCCCACAAGTTGTCCTTGCAAGCGCCTCACCCCGAAGGCAAGAGCTTCTAAAGAAGGTCGTCAAGGATTTCATTGTTGACCCGGCGGACCTAGACGAAGACTCTCTAACCCTCGAAGACCCCTTCAAGACCGCCGAAAGTCTCGCTCTCGCCAAAGCCGAATCTGTAGCTCAAAAGAGGAAAAGCGGCGACTGGTTCCTCGGCAGCGACACCGTCGTGGCACTTCCTCTGGCAGCGGGTGGTTTTCAACAATTTTCAAAGCCGGTTGACACCGCTGATGCCCTCAGCATTCTGACCGAGCTCTCCGGGAAAACGCATTTCGTGATCACCGGGATCGCCATCCTCACGCCGCACTCAACAGTGTGTACCCACGCAATCGCCGAAGTCGAATTCAACTCGGTGACCACCGATCAGATCACGGAGTACATCCAATCCGGAGAGCCAATGGACAAGGCGGGTGCTTACGGAGCACAAGGATTGGGCGCTTTTCTCGTCAAGGAAATCCGCGGGGACCTTGAGACGGTCGTCGGATTGCCGACTGACCTCGTCCGAACAATCCTCCAAGAGCTAGACTATCCATTCGAATCGAAATGAGCGTAAAGATCCTTTGCCCCGCCAAACTCAACCTATTCCTTGCGGTAGGGCCGATTGATCACCGCAAATACCACCCGATTCGTTCCGTCTTCCAGGCGATTTCGCTCTACGACGAGCTGGAACTCACTCCCTCCACGCAACTGACCTTTGAGTGCAACGATCCTTCGGTCCCCACCGAGAACACCGTCACCAAAGCGTGCAGACTCCTCATGGAAGTCGTTGACTTTCCTCCCGTCCACGCCAAGCTTACAAAGAACATTCCTAGCGAGGCCGGACTTGGTGGCGGCAGTAGCGATGCTGCCGGCGTCCTTCGAGCTTCCCGCCAGTTGATGACCATGGCAATGCCGCTCTACGAGCAAAAGGCAATTGCAAAAGCTATCGGCGCCGACGTCACCTTCTTCCTCACCGGAGGAAGGGCAAAAGTCGAGGGTTACGGTGAGCAAGTCTCGAAGATCGACTCACCAAGCTCACCCGAATGGTACGTCGTCGCCCAGCCCGAAGATCGATGTTCGACCGCAGAGGTGTATGCAAAGCTCGACGCCCTGAGCTACGAGTGGCGCGACTTCCCGACCGAAGACATCTTGTACAACGACTTCGAACGGGCCGCTCCCTGTGGCTCGCTTGAACTCCTTGAGCGGTTGCTCGTCCACGGCGCAAAGGACTCGGGCCTCACGGGCTCGGGGTCGGCAGTGTTCGGGCGATTCAGTTCTGAAGCCGATGCCACCGCCGCCGCTGATCGCCTACGGTCGGAAGCTCCCTTCGTCGCCGTTGCTCACAGCCTCTAACGAAACGCTCGTTGAAGGAAGTAGTAGAGGTTGTTGCGCCACGTCGTCGCATCGTGACCGTGTGAATCAACATTCCACACATGAGGAATCTCGTTTGCCTTCGCAAATCGGTGGAGCTTCTGACTGAAGCTGATCAACCCGTCTTTGTTTCCGCATGAGACGTAGAGCAACTTGAGCTGCTTCTTACACGCCGACACATCGGGAATAAGAGTTTCGGGAGCCTTTGTATTCGGTGCCGATGAAAACCCGCCGATGTAGCCAAACACATCCTGATGGCTCAGTCCAAAATTCAGAGACTGTCCTCCTCCCATTGAGAGTCCGGCAATCGCACGGTGCTTCTGTTGCCTACTGACGCTGTATTTTGACTCGATCGCAGGAATCAAATCCTTGAGCAAGTCCTGTTCAAAAACTGCAAACGCTGGCGCCGATTTGAACACATCGCCGATCGGACGATCATCTTTCTGAGCCCTTCCGTTCGGCATCACAATGATCATCGGAACCGCTTTTCCGTCGGCGATTAGGTTATCCATCAATACATTCGGCGTCGCAAATCGCGACCATTCGGTTTCATCGCCTCCGATGCCGTGCAGCAGGTACAGAACCGGATACTTGTTATTCGCCGAATAATCGGGTGGGGTGTATACATTTGCCTTGCGTCGCGTTCCGACCGTGGTCGACTCATACTCGATCAAGTCCAGCTTGCCGTGCTTGATACCGTCTCGAACGGCAACAATGTCATCCGTCGGATCTGGAAGAACCTGAACATCATCGGGATCGAGTTTGATGCCTCCCTGTCCCCCTTGGGGGGCATTGGCGACGGCGACCGAAATCAAACCAGCAGCTAGGGCAACAAGGCAAGCCGAGTTCATTCCCTGGTTTTACCGTCCTTAACCTCCAAACAGTTCGTTCGAAGCATCCTCAAGGTAAAACCCTAGTTGCTTATGAGCCTGCCCATCAGCCTTCAACTCTATTCCCTGCGCGATGACGCGCCCAAAGACTTCCCTGGAATCCTTGGCAAAGTAGCCGAGATGGGTTACGAAGCCGTCGAGTTCGCTGGCTACCACGGACACACCGCGAGTGAACTCCGCTCGGTTTTGGATTCAAACGGTCTCAAGTGCTCGGGCACCCACACCATGCTCAAAGCGCTAGAAGATGACTTTGATGGCACGCTCGAGATTCACGCCACTCTTGGGACCAAAAACATTATTATTCCCTGGCTCCCTCTTGAGCTTCACTCGACCGCCGAAGCTACTCTTGAGCTTTCAAAGGTTCTCACCGAAATGACCCACAAGGTCGAGGCTGCTGGTTTCCGACTTGGGTTTCACGCCCATGATGCGGACATGAAGCCGCTCGACGATGGCCGATCCACCTGGTACATCCTCGGCGAAAACACTCCATCGACGTTCATCCTTCAGTTCGACACCGCCAACTCAATGCATGGAGGAAGTGACCCCGTTCAACCGCTACTCGATTGGCCAGGACGTGGCGTCACTGTTCACCTCAAGGAGTATCCGTTTGATGGTGCAGCACTCGGCGAAGGCAAGGTTCCGTTCGCAGAAGTGCTCGAAGCTCTTCCAACGGCTGGGGCTGAGTGGATCGTCATTGAGCAAGAGCAGTACGGCTCTCGAACTCCGCTTGAGAGTTGCGAGGTCAGCCTGCAGAACTTGAAAAAGCTCCTCGCCTAACCAAGGCATCACGCTGTGACCTAGTGAAAGGTCACAGCGTGACTTGCCAAAATAGCGAACTCTGCTCGGTCTAACTCAGCGATTCGGAGATCAATGCTAGTCAAGCCGGTCAGGCCGTCCGGGGCCCAGTAATTGACGATCGCTGGCTCAATCTCCAACCGTATAAGCTCGGCTAGAAGATCAAAGACCGGTTCAGAGGGGTTTCCGTCACCTTCCTCATCTTCCGCCTGTAGGGGATGAAAACGTACATCACATTTTGTATTTGTCGAACAATGGCTTGCCATTCGAAAGCCGCATCCACAGTCCCAGTCAAGCTGCAACTTGTAGGCCCACTCCCTGCCAAACTTCCGGGAAAACCCAGGGGCTTCGTCCGCATCTACGCGTCGAACAAAATCAAACTTGGAGATAACCGCCTCAGGAACAGCGGCATTGACGAGCAGATAGGTTTGATAACACACTTCAGTCGAAAAAAAGCCCCAGCGGTTGGCTGGGGCTACTCACATGGAACTTAGATCGTTCCTTCTGGGAACCAGAGCTTGAGCTCATTAGCCGCGGCTTCTGGATCGCTGGAGCTGTGGACGAGGTTATCGTCGATGGTCAGCGCGAGGTCGCCTCGGACGGTTCCGGGGGTTGCTTCGATTGGGTTAGTTGCACCCATCATTGCTCGGATCGCTTTGGTAGCGTTGGTTCCGCTGACTGCCATGGCGACGATTGGGCCGCTCACAAGGTAGTCGCAGACGTCCTTGAAGAAAGGTCGCTCGCTGTGCTCGGCATAGTGAGCTTCAACGGTTGCGCGCTCTGCGTTGATGAGCTTCAGCCCGGTGACTTTGAGGCCGCGAGCCTCGACTCGGCGAGTGATCTCACCGATCAGATTCCGGCTTACTCCGCCTGGCTTAATGAGTACAAGTGTCGTCTCCATTTTCCCTTAAAGGGTACCCGCTATGAGCTGGGCGGCACGAAGTCGTCAGGAGCCTCAACCGGCGCGGCGGCACGAAGCTTAACAAGCTTTTCCTCGAAGATCTTCATCGGACGCTCTTCGAGACCAGCCTCGCCACCAGCGAGCATCCTCGCCAGAGCCGCGGATTCCGCTCGCGAGAACGAAATAGAACCAACTATGTGCTCCTCAAACGCTTCGTAAGCCATCGGGGCTACGGCTTTTGCGCACTGGGCGAGCGCATCTGCATAAGCGCGAATCTCATATTGAGCGTGGGCGTCTGCACGCAACCGGATGAAGTGGAAGAGATTGTGAAGGTCGATCTGCCAGTACCACTCGGTGTAGAGCGAAAGTGGAAGATTCGTTCGGGCAAGCTCCCGAGCAACCCCTTTATCCAGCATGTCCGTATAGCCCGCATATGCTTCCTTCTGCTCGCGCTCGAGCTGAGCAATGACCGCCATCGCCTCCTCTAGAGGAAGAACCTCGCCACGTCCTTGCTTGTTATCTTTACTCTGGAACGACACCTTGTCCGGCTGAGGAACGTAAAACTCGTCCTTCATCACCGAATACCGACCGCTGATCTCATTGAGCCTCGCCGTTCGGTGACGAATCCACTGCCGAGCTATGAAGATTGGCATCTTGCAGTGGAACGTCAGTTGCACCTGCTCAAACGGAGACGTATGCCAGTTGCGCAACAAATAGTGGATCAGCGCTCGGTCCTGACGAACAGTCTTCGTTCCTTCGCCATAGCTGACCCGCGCCGATTGGACAATTCGCTGGTCACCGCCCATGTAATCCACGAGTCGGACAAACCCCTTATCAAGCACTTTGATTTCTTGATCGAGCAGGGCTTCGGCTTCGGGAACGGTGATGCGCGGCATGAGAACCTAGGATTTTACTGGGATCAATTCGAATTTCTTACACTTCACTTGAAGTTCGGTTAATATGTTTTCGTGCGCCGTGCTTTTACTCTTATCGAATTGCTGGTAGTGATCGCCATCATAGCGATTCTTGCCGCAATCCTTTTCCCCGTCTTCGCGCAAGCCAAAGAAGCCGCGAAGAAGACGAAGGCACTCGCCCAGATGAAGCAACTAGGCAGCTCGCTGTTCATCTACGCTTCAGACCACGATGACTTCTTTGTCCCTTCGTCGCAGCGTGATGGTACGTCAGCAACCCCCACTATCTGGACGCAAGGGCTCATGCCTTACGTGAAAAACACCGAGATCTTTGTGGCACCCGATGCCCAAGGGTCTTCATTCGCCGCCGATTGGAATGGAAGGCGAAACCAGAGCATCGGCTACTCGGATGCGACTGGAGTTGACCCATTTAGCACGGCCGTCCCGGGCGCTGCTGGTCCCGGCACCGAAGGATTCACTAGCGGTGCAAGCTTCTCAGTTGCCGAAGAGTCGGCCCGCACAGGACTGATCGTAACCACCCCCAACACCGCGATCACAACAGAAAAGGAGCGAGGTTACGTCTTCAACCCCTACAACGGCGCGAAGCCAACGACGGCAGACCCCGTTGAAGACTACAAGAACGGACTTCCGCTCATCGCCGACGTCAACCTGGTTAAGCAGCCCGGAATCCTCCCCGTTGGTTCACCTTGCCCTGTCAGCCTTGGTTTATCAAACTGTACAGGTCTTACCCCAGGCACTTTGAAGCCGGTCTACGCTCGATACAGCCGGACCGGGAAGAATGACGGATCAACCCCCGTTGTATTCGCCGACAGCCACGCAAAATCCATGACCGCAGCCGCAATGAACTCATTCGGAAAAGTCATCTGGCGATTCCGCTAAGTCCAGATGTGGGCGCGCCACAAAAGAGAAGACCTCTCCCGGAGATTCCGACGAGAGGTCTTCTCTTGTATCTAGCCTGCTCTTTGAGCCCGATTCCGCAGATCGGCTCTATACGACCGGCTTAGTCTCGTTCTGAAAGGAACTCAGGAAAAATACCACTACGACCACCCTTTGGTCGCTTCGTATTTACCCCTCGCGTCGCACCCCAAAGAATGTCGTTGAGATGCTCATCAATCTCGCTTTCCTCGGCATCCAACGGAATGCGGTCAGAGTCAGCTGATCGGTATGCCGAACGAGTGTTCGCCTTACAAACGATCTCTCGAGACGGCTTTATTGCCTTGTAGGGCTCGATGTTGGAAGCAATTGGCCCGAACATCTGGAATGGCGGTGCCACGGCATCAAACTGGCTCATCGGCGGCATACCAAGGAGCAGTTCAATCGTCCTTAGCATCGAGTCGGTATTGTAGAACCGCGAATCAACCGTGCCCTTTCGGATGAACGGGGAGATCACATAGGCGGTCGATCGGTGAGAATCCACATGATCATAACCGGCCTGACTGTCGTCCTCGAGAATGCAGATTGCGGTGTCCTTCCAGAACGGGCTGTTTGAGATCAACTCGACCAGCTGTCCGACAGCGTAGTCGTTATCTGCGACCATCGATTGTGGCGTTGGTTGTCCGGCAGAGGTCCCCGACGTGTGGTCGTTACCCAGCCGAACCATCAGGAACTCGGGCATTTCGCCTTTCGCAACAAACTCAGCAAACTCTTTTTTGAATTCGCCAATACGGCTCGTCGAACCCTTCGACCCGTATTTAGCTTTGCGCCTCGGCGCGCTCCATCCATACTCGTCATAAATTTCCGAGTCGGCGTAGCTTAGATCATAGCGGAGGAAGTCAACGTCTGTGTTCCCCTCAAGCAACTTCTTTGTTGGTCGGCTGTCAACGGTCGACGGAAGCGGATTGAAACGCTTATCATCCGGATCGGTGAACTGGACGAACATCCCATAGTTGCGATAGCTCACTCCATTCTTTGCGCAGTGCTCCCAAATGTAGCCGCTCGGAGGACGCGTCACATCGTTCATCCCAAGCAGATCGACCGGCACTCCGTTGTTCGAACCCTCGGTGTCATAAGCTCGGCCCCGACCCGAGTAGTTTGTCGGCGTATTTCGAGATGCATAAGCGTTGACCATTCCGGTAGTGGACCAAGACCATCCGTCCTGGCTGCACTCGGCGCAAACATAGAAGTTGTCCATCAATACAAATCGCTCCGCGATCGCATGTTGGTTAGGAGTGACCTCGCGAGGGAACATCAGAACACTCTTATCGCCGTTGCCCTGCGGCAAGTCAGAAAGAACGTTGTCGTAGGTTCGGTTTTCCTTGACCACGTAGATGACGTGCTTGATCCCCGGATTCTTGAAATTGGGGTGATTCGCAGTGGTGAGATCAGATCGCAGGAAGTTGTTCTTGGCAACTTGGGAAGACAAGCGCTTGAGATCTTTCAGCATTCCAAGGGGAATTCGCGTTAGGCTGCCGTCAATGATGTCCTGGCCATACTGTCCCCACGAGCCGACGGGCTTGTGGTTCGGGTTCATCGCCTTCACGCCCTTGGCGCAAGTGACATAGAGATCGGTATCAGTCGCCACCGCTTTCGTAGGAATCCAACCAGTTGGAACCAGACCCTTCAACGTGTTGGTCTTGGTGTCCACCACGGCAACCGCGTTCATGTCCATGAGGGTTGCGTAGAGAGTGTTCCCGTCGGGGCTAATTGAGACCGAGTTCGGTCCCGCACCTGGGAGGCCGCGCATCTCGTTTGGCCGAAGGATGATCGTGTCGACTACCGAGTCCGTGCGGGTGTTGATGACTGAAACAGTATCGCTACCGTAGTTGCTCACATAGAGCTTGGATTGATCCTTGCTGAGCACCAAGCCGTTCGGATTTGCGCCCGTGTGGATCGTTCGAATGACCGTCTTTCGATCCAGGTCGATCACCGTGACTTCATCATCGCGCTCGTTGGTGACGTAGGCGACCCTGTCCTTCTGAGGACCGGCCGTGAGGGCGACGACTGCGAGCGGAAATCCTCCAACTTCAATTCTGGAGTCCGTTTCTCCAGTTGCTGAGTTGACAACGCTGACCGAACCGCGGTAGTTGTTTGCCGTCGTCGTCTGGTTGTTAACCACCAGCAGTCGGGAGCCAGTCGAGTTAAACGCTATGCCCGCCGGATACGCCTTGGCATCGACCTTAATCGTGTCCCCTGCTTCGGAAACAAGGCCGGAAGAACCGACTCCATGAACCGAAATCATGTCCTGATTACCTCTGCTCACGAAAAGCTTTGAGGCAGTAGGATGATGGGCGAGTCCGTAATAAAGAGCCTCCTTTGGAGTTGAGTTCTTCTTGCCAAAATCCAGATCGCTCAGCACCTTTCCGGTAGCCGCTTCAACCGTTGTGAGGTGCTGTCGGTAGCCAGAGTCTGTAACCGTGATCGCCCTTCCGTCCGGCGACAACACCATATTGACCGGATAGCTCCCAACCGAAGTGTGCTGACCGATTGGCGTGATAAGTTTGCCATTCACCAATTGCTGGGGCGTTGCCATCTGCAAGGCAAGCATCGTGCTCAGAGCGGATACGATCATTCCGCCAGCATATCTGACAGGAGAGCCACTTAAAGGATTCTTGACAAACTTAATCCGTCTCCAATTGGCAGCATGACAGTTTCCACCCTCGGATCGTTAAATAGCTTCTGGTTGTAAGCGCGGATGATTTCCGTTTCGGGGTCTTGTTCTGCAGGATCGATCACTCGACCCGCCCAGAGTACATTGTCACTCATAATCACTCCACCCTTTCGAACGAGCTTCAAGCAGCGCTCAAAGTAGTGCGGCATATTCGGCTTGTCCGGGTCAATGAACGCGAGATCGAACGGCTCGACATTTTCCTCGATCAGCTTCTCGAGAGTCTCCAGGGCGGGAGCAAGGGTAAGATGCACTCGGTCGACGAAGCCCGCCTCGTTCCAGTACCTACGGGCGATTGATGTGTACTCTTCGCTCACGTCGCATGCCTGGGTGTAACCTTTCTCGCCCATACCGAGCATCACGCTCAGCGAAGAGTAGCCAGTGAAAACACCGATTTCGAGATATCTTTTGGCTCCGATCATCGCCGCAAACTGCCGCATAAACCACCCTTGATCGGGACTGATTTGATATCTGGCCTGCTCGTGAGTTGCGGTTTCTTCGCGCAACCGCCGCAGAACGTCTGATTCTTGTACAGAATGGGAAGAAACGTATTCCTGCAAAGCGCTTGAAATGAATGATTTGGACACTATCTTTTTCCTTTGTTCGACAAATTGTTTTCGTCAGCGAAGTTTCGGAGGCTCTGCAACTTGGCTTGATCGGAAAACGCAGAATTCGGAATCAGCACTACTTGGTTCGCTGCGAGACCTATCGAGACGTAGGATGACTCAAAACGGATTCGCTTAACGATGCTCCATGAAAAGTGACCCTCACCAAGTGCCCCGACACGACTGGTTAGGCCGCTCGAACTGAAAGCGACTGTTCTGTGCGCGGAGAAGAATAGACCTTCAACTGGATCGGAAAGGAGTTTCCGGTATCTCGTCACGAACCCCCGTTTTTGAGAGAACGCGCTGAGGATGTTAAACACCAACATCACACCTAGAGGGACAAAACTCCAGGACGCACCGAAAACCCTCCGTTCCAAAAGGGCAATGACGGCCCAAAGATAGATCGGGACGACGATCCAGTAGATCCAGCTGGTCGCAACAGTCTGCTTCGCGCTGATATCCGCCAGAAGGTCAGTGTCCAGAACAAATCTGTCTGTTTCAAACTCAGGCGGTGGCGTGGTGAGCACCCTCCCCCTCGGATAATTGGACTCCATCACATTTGCAGTCTACAGGAAACGAACTGAGGGCTAAACCGTCTTGAATCAGTGATATGAGAGCTAGACTAGGATATATGAAGAACGCAACGATTGCGGTCATGTTTCTCCTCGGTGCGACTTTTGCCATGGGGCAGGACGACATGGCGAAAGCAGGTAAAGCAAGTGAAGCCTACCGAGCTCATCGCGAGCAGATCACCAAGCCCAGCTACGGCCTTGCGAAGGTAGAAACTCTGATCAAGAAGTACAAACTGCGCGACAAGGAGGACGGTCCGCTGCCCGCCGCAGAATACAAGAAACTCACTACAGCTGAGAGATTCACTTACCATATGATCTTTGGCGAGGTCTCCTCACAGAACTGTGACGCAATGCCAACGTTTGTTGATGAAGAGAAGCATATTTATGCCTACCCTCCTGGAGCGTTTCAGGACGAACGCGCATGGAGCGATACGCAACTGGCAACCATCAAAAAGAGCAAGTCGGCATTCCTACCCTTGCTCAAAGCGACCATTTTGAAGGGCAAGATCGGCTGTAACCTCAAACAAGCAATTCTCGAGCTCGACGCTGTCGAACTCATCCCCACGATCTGCGAGGTCTACAAGCAGAAGCGCTATGACCACGACATCTTGTCCATGTTGATGATCCTGATGAAGGAGGGCAAGTTTAAGCCATTCATGGACTCAGCATCATACAAGAAGCTCTACGCTGACGAAACGTCCTCGTACCAATCGTTCCTGGTGGCCAACCGGGAAAACCAAGACCTGATCATTTCCCGGGCGATGGCGTATTACGCCACCAAGAAGAAATGATTCCCTGGGTGACGATTCCGGCGGGAACCTATCAGATCGGGGCAACCGAGCTGATCGATAATCCTCGTCGGACCGTCGCCATAGCTGCGTTTGAAGTCTCGAAATACGAGGTAACAAACCAACAGTTCTACGAATTCGTGCAGGCAACTGGGTACCTCACCGATGCCGAGCGCACTCACAACGGTCGCGTCTTTGAGCCAGGTCTAAAGGAGTTTCGTTGGCTGAGCGATAGAACCGCGAACTGGCACTTCCCAAATGGCCGTACGAGAGGGGGAATCCAGGGCAAGATGAACCACCCCGTGACCTGTATCTCCTTCCGAGATGCAGAGGCATATTGCAAATGGGCCGGAACCAGGCTACCGACCTTGGACGAGTGGGAAGTCGCCGCCCGAGGCGGCACCGATGGCCGTTACTTCTGCGACTTCGCCAACCTCCGGGAGTACGCCAACGTTTGGGGAGGCAGAGACCACTTAAAGGCAGACACCTCAGATGCATTCCTGACCACTGCACCAGTTGGCTCATTCAAGCCCAACCCGGTCGGGCTCTATGACATTTACGGAAATGTGTTCGAGTTCTGCGGCGGCAAGCTTCGTTCCGACAGCCGTGCAACCCAGCGACACTCTCGAGGTGGCTCATGGTGGTGCAGTAGGAACTCCTGTTGCTTCTTTAACTCTGTGGACGTAGGAACAGTTAACGTCCGGGCGAGTTTCAGCAATCAAGGCTTTCGCGTCGCACGCACGATCACTTCTTCTTCTTGAAGACGCTCAGCAGAGCGGCAATACGTGTGCGGAAGAATACGACCACCGCCAAAAATCCGCCTATCGCAGCTTGCCAAAGCAAAGCACCAGCACCTGGATCGAGATAGCCAACCACCAGATTGATCATAACCAGAGTATGGCAGACACAAAAAAGCCTGCAAGTAGACCTGCAGGCTTCTTCAGAATGCTCTTACTTTGTTCGCTTGCGGCGAACAAGGCCAACGATGCCCAGTCCAAGAACTGCCATGGTGGCTGGTTCTGGAACTGCAGCGACAACAGAGACGTTGTCGATATGCGTCCAGGAGCCCCCTCGGTTGACGAACTCCAGGTTGGTGCTGGTCGAGGTTGCAACGAAGGAATAGGTCTCGCCGAGCGATCGCGTATTGACGTTGGATCGATTCCAAGTATTCGAGCCAGCCTTAATGTCGATCGAACCTGAAAGTGCATAGACGTCCAACTTCAGTTCGTACGTTTGGCCTACGACCGTAGCTAGGGTCTGGGAAACTCCACTGCCCGCAGTATCCGCAACGCCGCTAAGATCTAGCTCCTTGGAAGGGCTAGGAGTTAGCCACGTGAACGTGGAACCCTGACCAACAACAACGACGTTGCCCGTAGGAAGAACGTTCCATCCACTGAGAGGCGAGCCTGACGTGAAGGTCGCCCAAGAGTTTGCTCCAAGCGCGCCAGTTCCAGCCTCAAAGCCACCATTGGTGACCAAGTTCTGTGCGTTAGCAAGAACCCCTAAAGCTCCTAAAATCATAGAAAATACCAGTTTTCTCTTCATATTGTACACATAACCTAAAGTAACTCCTTAGATTAGGCTCTAGTGTAATTGCTGGCTGGTGAGAATATGAGAATGTTAACGAACATTCGAAAAACCTGGTAACAAAAAAGCACCCCCAAACGGGGGTGCTTTGAATCTTTCGGGGACGAGTTCTCAGCGCTTAACGAACTGGAAGCCACGTCGTGCTTTCTTGCGACCGTACTTCTTGCGTTCCTTAACTCGTGAGTCTCGGGTCATATAACCGTGCGCTCGGAGTTCCTTCTTGAACTCTTCGTCGATGGTGACCAAAGCTCGTGAGATGCCAAGTCGGACTGCACCAGCTTGACCGGTGATTCCGCCACCCTTGGTAGTAGCAACCACGTCGTACTTGCCTTCAAGACCAAGTGCAACGAGCGGGCTCATCACAAGGATTTCGAGGACAGGGCGACCGAGGTAGCTCTTGAAGTCCTTTCCGTTGATGACAATCTTGCCCTCGCCTGGCTTGAGCCACACGCGAGCGACCGCGCTCTTTCGGCGGCCAGTTCCATAGTTTTGACTTGTAGCCATGCGTTATTTCTTCTCCTTCTTAATGTCGTAAGCGACTGGGTTCTGCGCCTCATGCGGGTGTGAAGAACCGGCGTAAACCTTGCACTTACTGAAAATCTGCTTACCAAGCTTGGTCTTTGGGCACATTCCCCAAATCGCCTTTTCGACGAGCTTAGCTGGATCGTTCTCGAGCATATCGCCTCGAGCAACGTTTCGGAGTCCGCCGGGCCACATGGTGTGCCAGTAGATCAGCTCGTCCTTCTTGTTTCCAGTGAGGACAGCCTGTTCGGCGTTGATGACGATGACGAAGTCACCGCAGTCTCGGTTATATTCAAAAGTGGGTTTATTCTTCCCACGCAGAAGCTGTGCGACTTGAGCAGCGAGGCGGCCTACTGGGATGCCTGCAGCATCCACAACGTACCACTTGTGATCAAGCGAGTCTCCTTTATTCGTAAATGTTCGGTTCATTTTGTTGTTCCTATCTTTCTTAAATTGTCTTTCTTGATCGAAGCTGTTAACATGGCACACCTACTCCTCTTGCAAGAGAAGCCGGTGATCCCGAGGATGCCTTCCATAGCGAATTTTCATGAGACATAGTCCCTTCGCCGGTAGCACCTCTGGCCACTGGTACTTGAGCCGCTCCTCTGGTTGGAGGAGTCTACTGACCTCTACGACATCACGGTGACCTCGACCCACTTCTAGGATCGCGCCCGACATTCTTCGCATCATTCCGCGCATGAATGCCGTACCCACAATGTCCACCCACACCTCGTTTCGTACTTCCTTCACACCAACGCTGAACAGAGTTCTTGTGGTGTTAGTTACCGTAGGCTCCAACTCCTCGGTAAAGGCTCGAAAATCGTGTTCACCTTGAAGGATGCTTGCTGCTTCCTGCATTTTTTCCAAGTCGAGTTTCACTCCGCAAAAGTGCGCAAAGCGCTCCTTCTGGGGATCTCGTTGCTTGGTAACGATGCGGTAGCGGTAGTAACGATCCAAAACGCAAAAACGCGAATTAAAGTCGTCGCTCACCCTTTGCGCCTTAAGCACAGCAACGTCATGTGGCAGTCTGCGGTTGAGAGCGTATGGCAACCGTTCGATAGGAATTTTGCAATCCCAGTCTAAGTGGCAGACCTGACCCTTCGCATGTGCCCCGCTGTCTGTGCGGCTGGCTCCGATGATTTCGATTTCCTCGCCCGAAACTAGGCGAACAGCTTCTGTCAAAGTGCTTCGGACAGTTCTCTGTCCTTTTTGTAAGGCCCATCCTCTGAAGTCCGTGCCATCGTAGGCAACGGTGAGTTTGATCCTCATTTTTCTTTATCCCCGACCCATGTCGGGGAAAATCTTTAGACGAGTTCGATGACGGCGGTTTGTGCTCCGTCGCCTCGGCGGTTGCCGGTCTTGACGACGCGGGTGTATCCACCGTTTCGGTCCTTGTATCGAGGGCCGATGTTGTCGAACAGGTGCTTGACCAAGTCTTCGCCGTTCAACTTGTTGAACTGAGCTTTGATTTGGGTGACTTCGAGTTCGGTCTTTCCAGCAATCATCTTTGCGGAGACAAGGTTGCTGCTGCTGTGGCCAACAAGAATCTTGCGAGCTCGGCGGCGTGCCTCAAGTCCGTCCTCAAGCTTGGTGAGGGTAATGAGCTTCTCAACCATGCGTTGCACTTCTTTAGCTCGTCCGAAGGTCGTTCGCACATAGCCGTGCGTAACGAACTGTCGTGACAGGTTCGTGAGAAGGTGCAACCGCTGATCGGTTGGCAGGCCAAGTTTACGATGGTCTACTTTATGTCGCATGGTTTTGTGTCCTTAGAAATCGTCGTCTTCGTCATCGAGCAAGTCGATGGATCGGTAGCCGCCCTTACTTGGCTTCATTTCGAGGCCGTGCTCTTGCAGCTTGTCTCGCACTTCGAGGAGCGACTTCTTACCAAATCCACGGATTGCAGTAAGGTCAGCCTCGGTGACGAGGGCGAGGGCGCGGAGGTTAAGAATTCCGGCTCGGCGGAGGCAGTTGAAGGTTCGTTGCGAGAAGTCGAGTTCTTCGATCTTTACGTCAGGAACGTTCTTAAGGATCTCGTCCGTGCTTTGCTCTTCGGTTCCAATCTCAGCCTGGAAGCCAGCGGCGCCAAGCTCGAAGAAGAGTCGGAAATACTTGTCAAGGATGTGAGCCGACTGCGAAAGCGCATCGTTTGGAGCGATCGAACCGTTAGTCTCGATCTCAATCACAAGTCGCTCGTAGTCTGTTCGGGTTCCAACACGGGTTGCTTCAACTGTGTAGTTGACTTTGCGAACCGGCGTGAATTGCGAACCGACAGGAAGAAGGCCGATAACGCCTCGGTATCGCTCCTGCTTATCAGGAAGAACGTAGCCGACTCCCCAGTTCACAAACAGCTCGACCGAAAGGGTCGCCTTCGGATCCGAAAGAGTAGCGATGTAAACTTCAGGGTTGACGATCTCGACACCTTCTGGGCAGACGATGTCTGCTCCGGTGACTCGGCCAGGTCCAGTTGCTTCAATCTTGAGGACAACCTCATCAATCGGCTCTTCACTGGTGACCTTAACGGCAACATCCTTCAAGTTGAGGATCAGCTGAGTAGTGTCTTCCTTCACTCCAACGATAGGAGCAAACTCGTGGAAGACCTTGTCGATTCTGATCGCAGCAATTGCAGCACCTTGAATCGAGCTGAGAAGAACGCGGCGAAGCGCGTTGCCGACAGTCTGCCCGTAACCGCGATCTAGCGGCTCGAAAACAAACTTCCCGTAATCGGCAGAGAGTTGAAGAGAGGAAATAGCAGGCATGGGTTCTTTTTAGACTCGGCGTCGCTTAGGAGGTCGGCAACCGTTGTGTGGAAGCGGGGTCACATCGACGATGTGGGTGACTTCGAGACCGGAAGCAGCAAGGGCGCGCATCGCAGTTTCTCGACCAGATCCTGGACCGTTAACCTGGATGCTAATCTGCTTAAGACCGTGCTCTTGAGCAATTCGCGAAGCCTTATCAGCAGCAACCTGCGCAGCGAACGGAGTGCCTTTTCGGCTTCCCTTGAAGTTCACATTGCCAGCGCTTGCCCAGCTAATCGTGTTACCGTTTGGATCGGTGATTGTGATGATCGTGTTGTTGAACGAAGCATGAACGTGAGCCACTCCAATTGGAATGTTTTTCTTCTCTTTCTGCTTTCCTCGGGTCGTTGTTTTGCGTGCCATAAATTAACTCTTACTTCCCTTAGCCTTACTTCTTGGCCTTCTTCTTTCCGGCAACGGTCTTTGCCTTACCCTTTCGAGTTCGGGCGTTGCTTCGGGTGCGCTGACCACGGGTCGGGAGACCTCGTGAGTGGCGAATGCCACGGTAGCAGCGAATTTCCATCAGACGGCGGATGTTGGTCTGGACTTCTCGGCGCAGGTCGCCTTCGATTTGGTAGTCCGCGTCCAAAACTTCTCGGAGTCGCTGAATCTCGTTTTCATCAAGATCCTTGATCTTCTTTCGAGGATCAATCTGAGTCTTCTCCAAAAGCTCAATGACATTGTGCTTACCAATTCCATAAAGAACTGGAAGCGCATACTGCGCCATTTTTTCGCGCGGAAGGTCGATACCTGCAATACGTGCCATAAATTCTCTTCTTAACCCTGTCGTTGCTTGTGCTTAGGAACACTACAAATCACGCGAACGACTCCGTTTCGCTTGATGATCTTGCACTTGTCGCAGATCTTTTTAACGCTTGCTCTCACTTTCATGATCTGAATGTCCATCGTCGGTCGTCTATGATGAATACTGCTCACCAGAACGGCGGAACGATTCACCATCAACCAAGGCTGACGCAATAGAGAATGATACTCAAGCACCGCACCGTTTTGCAACCGTAAACCGTCTTTGTCTGTTTCGGAAGTGATTCATTCGCATTTGTTTGCGGTTCAATGTGATTCCAAGACGATATCTGGACGGAAATTCTCCCAGTCGCCTCTCAAACAGTTTCGCAGTGCCTCCCATTTGGCAACACTCATTGAGCCTTTTCGCCACGACCTGAGAAATCTCTCTCACCAAGGTTGGCTTTGACCCAGCTTCCTGTCCTTGATGTATAGACTCGTAAGGGTCACCCCCGAACCTCATGCTTTCTCTGAGCGGAGGTCAACTACCTTTTCCTGCCCTAGTCTCAGGCGATTCCTTCCGATTTTGCACTCAACCTGCTCCGATTCCCCACGCACTTGCCGGGACACTGTCACCAAAAGCCATGACATCCAATCCCGCCACTTACCGACGGTTTCCCCGACCAACCCCTAATATTGGACCCCAAACGCTCTAACTTATAAGTGTTATGGACCCACGCGGATTGATCTTAGCCCTGAGCATTATTGCTGGAGTAGTTGTTTACCAGTCGACCAGCTCGACGGCGCACAAGTACAACTACGAGCCAGATGCCAACAAGCAGTTCTACGTTGCCAACCTTGCAGATGGCGTTGATGCCGTTTCCGTCTCGACTGGCGGTGGAGTGACCTCCCAGGCCGTCAGCGTTGCGAGCCCTTCTCGGCTCCTCGCCCAGCACAAGGTCGGTGTCATGTCAAATCCAAAAACGGTCAGTTACAGCGTCACCGGATCTAACGGCAACTTTAACGTCAAGACCGACGAAACCAAGCTCGGCTACCACAACCTGATCGTCACCACCCGAACCCCATCGGGCGATAAAGTAGAAGCCCGAACACTCGTCGGCAAGGTGCAGCCAATGCTCCAAGTCGTAATCGACGCCCCAATCGGCGGCGCAAGCAACTTCGACGTTTACGTCACCAAGTCAGCTTCCATCGAAGGCGCGACTCCCGTCGCTACCTACAATGAGTTCGGCAAGGTCGCAGATCTCCCCGAAAGCACGATCAAGGCAGGTTTCGGTTACACCGTTACTCTGACCAAAGCAGGTTCGAAGGAAGTGTTGAGTCAAGCTCAGAGCGACGCTGGTCTCCAAACCGGTTGGTACCGACTGCACGCCTTCACCCACAAGGCCGGACAACTTGTCCAAACCAAGTTCGACGTCGACGCCTGGCGCAGCTAAGACCCGCCGACAAGAAAAAGGGCGTACCGTTCGGTACGCCCTTTTTGTGTTTGAATTTTCGAGGCTCAGTTTCGATGTCGGAAGGTGATTCGACCCATAGTCAAATCGTAGGGGCTCAGTTCTACCTTGACACGGTCGCCAGGCATGATTCGGATATAGTGCATCCGCATCTTTCCGCTAACGTGGGCGAGAACTTCCATATCCCCTTCGTCCAGCTTCACGCGGAACCGCGCGTTCGGCAAGTTTTCGACAATTGTGCCATCCAGCTCAATGCCTTTCTCCTTATCCGACTGGTCGTTTGTTTTGGGTTTATAGTGCCTTCTTCGAGCCATGTGTTTGTAGTTTACCAGTGTAGCTTGCTAACGTCAAAAACGAGCGGTCCGTAAGTACACTTCAGGTGGGTCTTCAAAGCTCAAAGTCTGGTGACCCAATGCGACGCAAATCCCTTATCCTCGCCCTCCCGCTCGTTCTCCTGACCGGTTTCGCCGCCCGACGCGCCAGCCTCCAGCAATACGACATTCAAGACCCTAAAGGCGCCAACGGTTTCAGCTTCTCGATGATTGACGGCCTCGAGCCCATCCACGGTCAAGGCAACGACGTCTCCGGCTCGATCATGCTCGACCTTGAACACCCTGAGAAGTCGAAAGGCAAAGTGGTCATCGGCGTCAAAGCGCTCAAGCTAACCAGCGACGTTATGACTAACAACATGATGGGCGAGTGGTGCCTCGACGCAGAGAAGCATCCAACCGCAACCTTCGAGGTCACCAGCGGAAAGGTGAAGAAGGCTGCGAACGGCGAATACGAGGGCACCGCAACGGGAAATCTAACGCTTAAGGGAATCACGAAAGTAGTTTCCGTCCCGGTAACGGCTCGGCTCGTCAAAGGCGGAGTGAAGGAGCGCTTCGGTGACAAGGATGGCGATCTCCTCATGTTCAGCACGAAGTTCACGTTCAACCGTTTCGATTACGAAATCGGAAAGGCCGTGAAGCAGGAATTGTTGAGCAACAAGGTCGAGGTCAGACTGAGCTGCGCCGGAATGCTTTACCGCTAAGCGTCAGCCTTCTGTAGTCAAAATCTCTGGACCCGATTTTAGGATCGCAATCGTGTGCTCGAAGTGAGCTGCGAGTTTGTCGTCCGCAGTGACAACAGTCCAGCCATCTTCGAGGGTTTTCACTTTGTGGGTGCCCTCGTTGATCATGGGTTCAATGCAGATACACATCCCTTCGCGGAGCCGGTCGCCTTTTCCAGGCTTGCCGAAATTCGGAACATTTGAGGGCTCGTCGTGCAATCGCTCACCGATTCCGTGACCGACTAGTTCACGTACAACGCCAAAGCCATGGCTTTCAACATACTTCTGCACCGCGTGGCCGATGTCTCCGGTCGTGTTGCCTGGGCGAGCCTTTGCGATTCCCTGGAAGAGGGATTCGCGGGTGACATTGAGAAGCTTTTGCGCGATTTGAGAAATTGTTCCTACCGGGTAGGTCCAAGCGCTGTCGGCATGCCAGCCGTCCTTGTAGACTCCGAAGTCCAGCGTAATGATATCGCCTTCGTGAAGGACGTCCTCTGTTGGAATGCCGTGAACCACGACATTGTTTACCGCGATACAGGTCGCATTCGGATATCCACGGTAGTTAAGAAAAGACGGTACACCGCCCTCCTCCCGGATCAGGCGTTCGGCAAGTTCATCAAGTTGTTTCGGCGTCGTCTTGCCGGGCACGATTGTCTCGGAGACAAGGCGTAGGGTCCGGGCGACGATTCGACCCGACTCCTTCATTTTCGTAATCTCCGACGCCTTCTTGATGATTGCCATTTACTTAATACTCGTGAGAATGTCTTGGTAAACCTGTTCTGGATCGCGGCTTGAATCGACTCGCTTTAGCAACCCGGCTTTGTCATAGTAGTCCACAACGTCTGCGGTGTTCTCTCGGAAGATTCGTAGTCGTTCGCGAATGGTTTCCGGTTGGTCATCGGAGCGCACCATCAGCGGGCTATTGCACTTGTCGCAGAATCCATCCCGAGTGGGCGGCTTCGACTTGCTGTTATAGTTTTCTCCACACTTGGTGCAGCCGAGGCGATCCTTTAAGCGGTCGACGATGAGTTGGTCGTTCACCTCAAGAGAGACAACTGTTTCCAAGGGCATTTCGAGGTCCGCGAGGATTTCTTCGAGAGCCTCGGCCTGCTTGATCGTTCTCGGGAATCCGTCAAGGATAAACCCTTTCTTGCGAACTTCTGGTTCACGAAGGCGCTTTGCCATCATCTCGATCGTTACGCCGTTCGGTACGAGTTCCCCGTGTTGGATATAACGCTGCGCCAATCGGCCAAGATCCGTTTGTGCCTCAATTTCCTTTCGGAAGATCTCACCAGATGACAAAGTGAAAATCCCCATTCGACTTGCGAATAGGGCACTTTGGGTTCCTTTTCCGACTCCTGGGGGGCCAATAAAGATCAGTCTCATCGTTGAGCTTCCAAGTCCCATAAGTCTTATAGGACATATAAGACTTATGGGCTCTGATGGTTTTAGTCGTACTGCTTCATGAGCAGGTTCGCTTCAATTTGGCGCATCGTCTCTAGGGCGACGCTGACCAGAATCAGAAGCGAGGTTCCACCCACCATACCGACGCCATAACGGTAGTCGAGTTTGGTGATCGCGGGAGTGATGTATTGCAGAAGCGCAACAATCGAGATGAATCCCGCACCGACGATCGTGATCTTTGAGATAACGTCGTCAAGGAAGTCCTTTGTCTGCTTTCCGGGTCGGACTCCGGGAATGATTGAACCGCCTCGCTTGAGGTTGTTGCTAATGTCTTCAACGTTGTACTGAATTGCGGTCCAGAAGTAGCTGAAGAAGAAGATCATTCCGACATAGACCAAGCACCCGATGGGGTTGATCACGAAGTTGATACCGAAGAGTGGACCACTTGGAGCAGGGTTGATGTATTGACCGATGGTGATCAATAGCTGACCCAACTTACCAATGCCTGCAGGATCCTTTGCTTCGCCACCGAGCATCGTACCAAACTGTTGGGGAAGGTAGATGATTGCTGAGGCGAAGATGATCGGGATAACGCCCGCCATGAGCAGAGAGAACGGAAGATAGCTTGTCTTTCCGCCAACCGCCTTGGTGCCAATCATTCGTCGCATGTGCTGAACCGGAATTCGGCGCTGAGCGGCGGTGAAGTGGACAATAAGCCAAGTGGACGCAAGGAATAACGCGATCAGCGTGATAACGCTGAACGGAGACACTGCTCCATCCTTCAATCCTTGGATGAGCTTCTGACCTTGATAGGGCAGAGCAATCATGATGCCGGCGAAGATCATGAGGGAAACACCGTTACCGATTCCTCGCTCTGAGATCTGCTCGCCAAGCCATAGAGTGAACATTGAGCCAGCGGTCCAGAAGGTTAGGATCGTGAGCTTGGTTCCGATCGGAAGGTGCTGAACAGCCTGCTCAAGCATGGAGATGTAGCCCCAGCCTTGTAGGAAGCACATCATGATCGTGAGACCACGGGTGCGCTGGTTCTGCTTCTTGCGAGCGTATTCGCCGCCCTCTTCCATTTCCTTCTTCATCTGCGGGAACGCAGTCGTAAGAATCTGGATGATGATCGACGCCGTAATGTACGGGTTCATACCGAGCGCGAAAATGGAGAGACGGCGCAGAGCACCACCACCAAATGCGTCAATAAGCTGGAAAACTTGGTTTTTTTCCAGTGCCGCAAGCATCGTTTCCTCGGTGAAACCGGGAACGGGCACTGGGACGTGAACGCCCAAGGCGAACACTGCAAACATGAGCAGGACGAACTTTAGGCGGGCGCGAAGATCCTCGTCCTCCCAAGCAAGCTTAAAGATTTGCGTCAAAGGCAGCGAAAGGGATTTATCCCCTCCGCCGCCTGAGTAGCCGCCGCCAAAGCCGCCGAAGCTCACAGTGAGACTGCCTGTCCTCCGTTGGCCTCAATTGCTTCTTTTGCTTTCGCGCTGAAGCGATGTGCCTTGACAGTCAGCTTCTTGCTGAGCGTGCCGAAGGCGAGGACTTTGACTCCGTCGACCTTAGCGAGCGAAACGACGCCCTTAGCGATCAACGCTTCGATTGTGACTTCGTCACCAGCGTTGAAATGCTTCTCAAGATCATCAAGATTCACAACCGAAAACTCCAAGTGATTGACGTTTCGGAAGCCCTTCTTGACCGGAAGTCGGCGGAAGATTGGGCTCTGTCCACCTTCGAAGTTAGGGTGAATCTGGCGTCGAGCCTTCTGTCCCTTGGTACCTCGGGTAGCGGTTTTACCCATTCCCGAGCCGATGCCTCGAGCTACACGTCGCTTTGGGCGAGTTGAGCCGGGGCTTGGTGAAAAGTTATGCAGACCCATCTGTTACTTGTCCTCCGATTTCTTCGTTGCCTTCTTTTTAGGCTTTTCTTCCGACGCCGGAGCGGCTTCCGCCGTTGCTACCTTCTTAGCTGGAGCCTTCTTTGCAGTCTTTTCAGCAACTGCAGCGGTCACAACTCTTGGAGCCTTCTTCTTCGTCGGGGTTCCTTCTACTTCTTCAACGTGAATAAGTTCCTTCACGCGGTGGATCATTCCTCGAATTACCGCGGTATCGTCGTGCTCAACAACTTGGTTGATCTTACGAAGACCGAGTGATTCGACGACGCGGCGGGTTCGCCACTGGTGAGCCACGGTGGATCGAATGAGTTTAATGCGAAGCATTGAATTCTTCCTCCTTTCGAGCTTTTTCAAGCCATGGGACGAGTTGCTTGGTTTCGATTCCACGTCGAGCAGCCACGTCTTCTGGGTTCGCCAGGGACTTGAACGCTTCGATGGTGGCATAGGCCATGTTAATGGCGTTTCGGCTACCAAGCGACTTTGCGAGAACGTTGTGGATTCCGCATGCTTCAAGGCAAGCTCGGACCGCACCGCCAGCCTTAACACCCGTACCGGGAGCAGCTGGTCGAAGCATGACCTGAGCGGTACCGCTGACAGCGACGATCTCGTGAGGGATCGTATCGCCGATCATTGGAACCTTGAACATTGCCTTTCGAGCAGCTTCTTCAGCCTTTCGAATGGCGTCCGGAATTCCGCGAGCCTTACCAAGACCAACTCCTACACTGCCCTTGTTGTCTCCAACAACGACGAGGATTGACCAGCTAGCGGTTTTTCCACCCTTGTGGGTCTTAAAGACCTTGTTTGTTCGGATAACTCGAACGTCGAGCTGAGGGCCTTCGGTATTCCGGCTCTCTCGCTTTCCGCTCAGTCGGTTCATCATTCTCATGGTTTAGAACTCCAACCCAGCTTCTCGAGCGCCATCCGCAAGGGATGCCACTCGCCCGTGGTACTGGAAGCCTCCACGATCAAAAATAACGGAAGAAAGACCGGCCTTCTTTGCTCGCTCGGCAATTGCCTGACCGACCAATTTGGCGCCTTCAATGTTTCCGGTTGCCTTTAGATCCTTTTCAAGGGAACTAGCAGCGACAAGGGTTCGACCCGTTGTGTCGTCGATGATTTGAGCTGAAATGTGCTTCAGACTTCGATATACGCTCAGGCGCGGCTTTTCCGGAGTTCCGGTAACTCGCTTTCGAAGGCGAGCGTGCCGTGCAAGGCGAAGTTCATGTCGTGTTTTCTTTGCCATGTGTTACTCCTTACTTCTTAGCTGAGGCGCGCTTACCGGCCTTCAGCTTGACCACTTCACCCTGGTAGCGAATTCCCTTGCCCTTGTACGGTTCTGGCTTTCGGACCTTTCGGATGTCGGCAGCGACCTGACCAACGAGGGCCTTGTCGATTCCGGTGACGATGATGCTTTGGGTTCGAGCCTTGTCATCAGCCTTGATCTCGAGAGTGATCCCCTCGGGAGCGTCGACCTTAACAGGGTGCGAATAACCCATTGCGAGGTTCAATCCTCGACCTTCCATGGTAGCGCGGTAACCGACACCGATGATGTCGAGCTGTTTGGTGTGACCCTTAGTCACGCCTTCCACCATGTTTGCAACCAACGTTCGGGCGAGACCGTGCTGGCTTCGCGCTTCTCGCAGGTTGTTTGGCCGCTCAAGGTTAACCTTTCCATCTTCCTGCTTAAGAGTAAGCAAGCGAGAGATTGGCTGCCTGAGTTCGCCCTTTGGACCCTTAACAATGACGGTATTGGTTGCTTCTTCAACCGTGATCGTCACGTTTCCGGGGACTTCGATTGGCTTAATTCCGATTCGTGACATGCTTAGTACACCTCACAGAGGACTTCGCCGCCGATCTTGCGTCGGCGCGCCTCGCGGTCAGTCATCAAGCCTTGGTTCGTGGTCAGGATGCGCGTGGCAAGACCGTTTCGAATTGGCTTGAGTTCAGTGACGTCCGAGTAGACACGAAGACCAGGCTTGGAAACCCGCTTCAGCTCATGAATGAGCGGTCGTCGTCGGTTGTCGTATTTGAGAACAACACGAATGTTGGGAAACTTAGATTCAGTCGTGACTTCGTAGCTCTCGACGTAACCCTCTGCCTGAAGAAGTTTGACAATTTCAACCTTGATCTTCGAGTGAGGAACATCGACGCTAATCATCCGCGCCTGGCATCCGTTTCGAATTCGCGTGAGTAGATCTGCAATTGGATCGCTGTGCATATTGAAACCTTACTGATTACCAGCTGGACTTGGTGATGCCCGGAAGTTCACCGCGGTGAGCCTTCTCCCGGAAGGACTGTCGGCATAGGCCGAAGAAACCGATGTAGCCGTGTGCACGGCCTGTGAGGTTGCATCGATTGTAGCGTCGCGTCTTGAACATTCTGTTCTTGATGCGGCGCGCCTTGAAAGCAGCCAAAGCCTCTTCACGCTTCTCTTTTGGAAGTTCAAGGATTGCCTTTTCTTCCGCAATGAGGCGTGCCCACTTGGCTTGCTGCACTCTGTGCTTTTGAATTAATGATTCTTTCGCCATTTGTGTGACCACCGTTGTCGAGTAGGTACAAGTCGCGGCGGCGAACCGGCCTTGCGGTACTCGGGGTTAGGTTGTATCGACTGCCGAGGCAGCCAACGAGAAATGATACCTCAAAAGGTTGCGACTTTTACTCGCCGTCATCCGTCGGCTTTCGCTTACCTAGGTGCAAGCGAACCGGCTGACCTGGAAACGGGTCAATAATGATGGATAGCACCTTCACAGTTTCGCCTTCAATGGCAGGCTCATAATGGTGCATCTCTGCTGCCCAGAACATGCAGGCCTCTTCTTCTTCAAGAACCATTTCTTGGTCATCGAAGACGACCTTGAGGGTTCCGGAGACTACCCAGACAAATTCGTCTCCTCGGTGCGACCGTCGTGGCGTGGGTTTTGCCAGCAGAATCATGTTTGGATTGAAAACCCCATCACCAAAACGGGCCTTGATATTCGAAAACGGCGTAACACTCTCCGGTAATTCGTTCCGATAGACAAGTTCAGGGTCCAAGGCTGGGTCATCACCATTGCCAGAGAAGTTGTTCATGTCCATCCAGACGTAGTCGGACTTTTTATGAACTGCGCGAATCGACGCCTGCGGAGTCTCAACGCCTACAACAGAACTCGTCTTGACCTTTAATGCCTTGCAGACTGCAACAATTGTACTGAGGTGCGTCGGATGTCCCTGCTCCAAACGGAGAAGTGTGTTTTTGCTGACCTGTGCAATGTCAGCGAGATCCCTGATGGAGTAGTTCTGCCGGGTGCGCAAGCGTCTGATTCTGTGTCCGATGACATCTAAACCCGCTTGATCGACTAGTTCCTGCAGTGTGGGCTTCCTGCCCTTACGTTGGCTCATCCGATGTGAGATTATGCGTCGCCCAGGTCCCAACAAGCACACCATTTCATAACTAAGTTAGATTATCAACAAACTATGGGACATCAGATGCCCGCAAGGTTGGGACAGGGACAGTTTTGAGCCTGCCAGAGGGTGTCCGATGGACTGTCCCAATATTTCACTATTGAT
Source organism: uncultured Armatimonadota bacterium (assembly GCA_903927345.1). Taxonomy (GTDB): domain Bacteria; phylum Armatimonadota; class Fimbriimonadia; order Fimbriimonadales; family Fimbriimonadaceae; genus Fimbriimonas. The sequence goes on from CAIYMO010000036.1 coordinate 35,160, forward strand.
TGTCCCAATTTCCTTAAGGACAATGAATACATCTTCCCGCCCTGACGGGAATCTGAAACCATGATTACAACTCTGATCTCAGTCCTTGCATTGAAGGCAACACTTCACACTCGCCCGGCATCAATGTCGGATTTCGACCATGGCGCGGAAGTTCGAGTCATGCGAACCTTCGACGGGAAACTGTACGTCGGCGGTAAGTTCGAGCGAGCCAACCGAAAGCTGGCAAACAACATCGCCGTCTGGGACGGAACCGCCTGGTCAACACTCGGAAAGGGCGTTGATGGTCCTGTGCACGATATCTGTGCAGTAGGCAAGGACATCTACGTTTGCGGAGAGTTCAGCTACGTAAATAAGGGCAAAACCGACGCTGGAACCGAAACCGGCCGCGTGGCCAAGTGGGATGGAACCAAGTGGTCCGCACTCGCCAAGGTTCCGGTAGACCGCGAGATCTTCGCTCTTGCGACCGATGGAAAGAACCTTTACCTAGGCGGAAACTTCCAGAAGATCAACGACACGACCGAATCACGATCGGTTGCCAAGTACGATGGCACCAAGATCACCACAATGGGCGGTCAGTTCGACCGTGGCGTCATGAACATGGCGTGGTTCAATGGAAAGCTGTACGTCGGTGGAATCTTCAAGGAGAATGGTGACGATGAGTGCCTGAATACTGCGGTCTGGGACGGCAAGGCCTGGTCCGAAGTTCCAGGGATGCCCAGCAGCTGCTACCAAATGAGAACCGACGGCAAGGACCTCTATGCAGCTCCTTCTGCCGGCAATGTCTACAAGCTTGACGGAGCGAAGTGGACCAAGGTTGTTGAGACCAGCGGTCAAGTGTTTGGCCTCCACGTCGAAGAGGGCAAGCTCTACCTTGGTGGTGACTTCACGAAGGTCAACGGCAAGGAGACTTATCAGCTTGCAATCATCGACGGAAAGAACACGATCACCATCCCAGAGATTCGATATGCTCGTCACCGAGCCATCGTTCCTTTCGGTGGCGCGTTCATCGTCGGCGGAAACTACAGCGACGTCCAAGGTGCTGACTACCTCGGCGGAATGCTGAAGTGGGACGGTAAGAAAGAGATCGACGCCCTCACCAAAGACTGATCACGCAACCAAATTCAACCCGCCTCGCGTAGACTCTACGCGGGGCGTTTTTATGGCGAAAGATCCAGATAGCGAGTATCTGAGCGGATGTTTGTTTGTCGCGACCGCGGCAATCCTGACGCTTTTGCCTCCTATCTTCTTCGTTTCTACCGATGTCGACGATGTCCTACCGGTTATTGGAACTAATGCGGGTCTGCAACGGCTGTTCACCTGGTCAGCGGGCTATTCCGCACTGTTTGGACTGATCTTTTCGCGGTTGGGAGGTCTTGCTGGGGCTTTCGGAACACTGGGTGGCTACTTGTGTGGAGCGGCCTACTGGTTCCTCACTATCCAACAGACACTAGTGAAGACTCTTGCGAAAGAAGGGCACCCGACCGAGTATCCAGACAGCACAGTTTGGCTAGTCCCTCTCGCATGGCTTGGCATCGGAATCGTTGTTAGTTTTCTGCCAATGTTGAAGAATCCGCGCCTTAAGCATAAGGAATCGTAGTCCGATCTGCCGATATTTCTGCTAGGTCGCAGTGAGTTACGCAAACGGAGCCAACGCATATCGCAAAAACGCCGCAATGGGGGCGTCGCCAGTCCAACTCGTCGTCATGTTGTACGACGGCGCGATTCGCTTTATGGAAGAAGGAAAACGAGCAATGGAAGAGAGGAACTACGAGGTTCAGAATGCCAAGCTGCAGCGCGCTCAGAAGATCGTCATGGAACTCATGGGATCCCTTGACTTTGCTCAAGGTGGCGAAGTTGCCAAAAACCTCTTGAAGTTGTACGAATTTGTCCTCGCAGAACTCGTTGAGGCAAATATCACAGACGATCCTCAACGCATTTCTAACGCCCAGCACACCATGCGCGAGCTACGAGAAGCTTGGGCAGCAATCCAATCTGGTGGAGCACAAATTGCAGCCTAACGAAGTCTCAAACTGGTTTGTCCTCACACTGTCGGCAGAGCGTGCTGCCATGGATGAGGACTTCGAACACTTAGATGTGTTACTCCGGCGTCGGGAGGAAATTCTTACTCAGTGGGAGCATGAGCAAGTCAAGTTCACCGCAAAGCAACAAGAGGAAATCAAAGTTGCCGAGAATCGCCTTCTCGCCGAAATGATCAAGCTTCGGGACCGAGCTGGAGCAAATCTCCAGGCAGGTTCCAAGCGCACCAAAGTGGCCGCTGCATATCGCGCCTCGGCATGAAAAAGCCCTTGCCTACAGAGTAGGCAAGGGCTTTTTTTTGTATTCGGCAGCTGATTACTGCTTCTTAGAGGTGAGGATATTCACCTTATCGACTGCTAGCGAGAAGACACCTGGCATTCGACCTGCGCGAACAGGAAGTACTCCACGGACGACGAGGTTGACGCCTCCGCTGGTGGAGACGTACTTAGCGATCTGCGCGGGAGTGAACTCCGTGTTGCGAGTCTGTCGGGCCGTAGTCAATCCAACAGAATCGATCTGCTCATACTGACCTGTAGTGACGTTGAGAGCAAAGACGCTCGCAGAGGCACCGGCAATGCCGCTTACCGAGTAGGTAACCCGCATTGTGTCAATGTCGGTGTACGTCAGCGCGAACAGCACATTCGCTCCAGCCAGCTGTCCGAGACCTCGGATCGCTTCGCTTCGAACGATGTAGTTATTCGTATCGTCGGTGAACAGGCTAGGTCGATCGCCAGAGGAAAGCTTTCCGCCGGAGATTGAGACTGCACTTGGAAGAGACTTGTCGAGTGATGCATCTGGCAACGAAACAACAAACGACTTGATGTAGGTCTGCCACTTTCGATTGTCACCGGCGCCCATTCCGACTGCCCAGTACTTGCCAACAGTGGTTGGATCCTGTTCGACGTCAAAGTAGTCACCCCATCGAGTGCTAAATCCGCCGTACTGAGAGCCCGTCGAGCTATCAAGAACGACTGGAGCGCTCATCGCACCAGCTGGGTCCGATGGTCGTCGTCCACAACCGATCAATTGACCTGGAGTCGTAGTTCCAATCTTGGTGAACGCAAGCGCGATTCCGCCCTTGCTATCCAGACAGACTGCTGGGAAGTTGTATCCGTGACCGGCTGGAGGATTGACCTGACCAGCTTGGACCAAGGTCGGCAGAGTTGCGGCGACTGGCCAGTTGTTGGTCTTGAACTCGTACCAGCGAGCAGCTGGTCGCCCATCCGATCCGCTTACACCAGCGCAGTGGCTAGCGACGAGACGCCCGCCGAGCGTCGCTGCGGTGAGGATTCGAGGGTCATTGTTTTGGACAGGAACTCCGCCAGGACCTTGGATGAACTGGTCGTAACCGCTCCAACTTGGAACGTTAACGATCGTTTGCTTCACGCTGAATGCGCTTGAGGTTTGTCGCTCAACAGCAGTCACTCGAACTGAGCTTTGTGACTCCTGCGATACACCGTAGACCACTGGGGTCGTGCTGTCGTAGGTCTTCGCAAGCTGGACGGTAAAGTCATCTGCGATGGTGAAGGAGAATGGAGTCGCCGTCCCACCGTAGAGGGTGGTCTTGTCAAACGCCATGATCTGCACGCCGTTGAAGCCTGAGCTTCCCGACATTGCAAACATGTTGCCGCTGAAGACGATCATGTCCTTGTTGTAGCCAAAGCCAGGGTAGTCCAGCCAGTAGTTATTGCTACCGACCGTCTGCTTGTTGCTGACCTTGAAGAGTGACCAAGATCCAGTTGGATCGGAGTCATCGGACACAGCGATGAGGAAGCTACTGGTGCCGCTCGACGTATCGTTAAGGCCGAGGTCAACGATAACAAATCGCTTTGCGATTTGGTCGTAGATGACCTTCGGGTCGAAGTCAAACGCTTCAGGGGAAACCGATGCGAAGAACTGCTGTGCAGACTGTTGGAACGTCTTGTTGCCGGCCTTGGTAAAGAAGGCAACGTCGGAGTTGACGACCTCTACGATATGAGTAGGACCGACCGCCAAATCTGGATCTGGGGGCTCAGGTCCGGTGTTACCGATACCTGGGAACAGCAATCCAAGATTGCCGATTCGTGGTTGCTCAAAAATTCCGCCAACTGGAACCGAAGATCCAGGACCTGGCTTGAAAACTTGCTTGAACTTATGCTCAGGAACGGCGCCCTTTCGGCCCGCAGCGTCAACCTGAGTTTTGAAGTCCTTGGTGTTGATCTTCACCGCAACTTTCGATGGACCAGCACCGTGAGCGATGACTTGCCCGAAACTCGCCGCTGACAATCCCAGCACGAGCCCTCGGAGCGCAATTGATAGTGATACCTTCCTCATATCGGAAATACTCCTAGCTTCTATAATAGCTTGGTTCGCATCAAATTGCGACGCTCTGGGACCAGCTTTTTGCAGGTACCCTGAATGAATGCTCTCTATCGAACAGCATGAAGCGCTGTCCAAGGCTCGCCCGCGCCTGGACGCTATTGGAGGTCATCTTTGACCTACCTTCACTCAAATCCCAAATAAGTCAGCTCGAAGAGCAGTCAGCACACCAAGATTTCTGGAATGATCCCGAGTCGGCGAACAAAATCCTGCAAAGATTAAGTCGCCTTAAAGGAATCCTTACCCCGTTTGCGGTCCTAGATAAAACGGAAAAAGATATCACTGAGCTCTACGACATGCTGAAACTCGAGCCAGATGAAGCCCTTGAAAAAGAGGCTGACACGATGGCTATCCAGCTCTGCAAAGACCTGGACAATTACGAACTTCAGACCCTTTTGAACGGCGAATACGACGGACGCAACGCGCTCCTTGAAGTTAACGCTGGCGCAGGAGGCTCGGAGGCTTGCGACTGGGCGTCGATGCTGTATCGGCAGTATCTGCGCTGGGCGGAACGTCATGGATTCAAATGTGATCTGATCACCGAGAACCCAGGCGACGTTACAGGCTACCGAACAGTTCAAATCCTGGTCTCTGGAATGAATGCATATGGATATTTGAAGTGCGAAGCAGGTGTGCACCGCTTAGTCCGCATCTCTCCATTTGACTCCGCCTCTCGACGGCACACTTCCTTCTGCAAAGTCGAAGTTTTGCCAGAGATCGACGAGAACGAGGTCAACATCAACCCTGATGATCTTAAGGTCGAGACGCTCCGTGCGGGTGGCGCTGGTGGTCAACACGTTAATAAAACGGAGTCGGCTGTCCGCATCACGCACCTTCCTACCGGAATCGTCGTGAACTGCCAAAACGAACGAAGTCAGCACAAGAACCGAGCCGCAGCAATGTCTGTTCTTCTTGGAAAGCTGATGGAACTTGAAAAAGCGAACACGGCCGATAAGCTCAGTGACCTGAAAGGCGACGGAGGGCCGGCGGCCTGGGGTCGCCAAATCCGAAGCTATGTCATGCAACCGTACACGATGGTCAAAGATCACCGTACCGGGCATGAAACCGGAAACGTCACAGGAGTCATGGACGGCGACATCGACGGTTTTATCGAGGCGTATCTCAAAAAGGCACCTTCGGAAGACAGTTATGTTGAATAGTTAATGGCATGATCTCCGCGCTAATCTGCTCTGTTGCCCTGAACCAAAAGGCTCCCGTAGTGGACTACTCAGTCCCGTTGGGAGCCTCTACACAGTTCCACGAAGTAGTTAATCAGGTGAAGTCCAAGCTTTTCGCAAAGGATTTCACCGGTGCAGCGGCGCTTGCGAAGGTGTTGCCTCAATCGGTGGTCACATACCGATTCAACTTCTCAAAGGTGCCAAAAGAGCTTCGAGAATCCTTCCAGCAGTCCGCATCCTTTGCGATCGATTCGTGGCAGAAGAATCTCGACGGGAAGGCCACCTTAGTCGAGTCTAAGTCAGGTGTCCCGAACATCCTGTTCTCGTTCGAGCAGGTTCTGCAAAAGACGGCTGACACTGGGGAGATCCCAGGCGTTGCCCTTTTCTACACAATCTCGACTAAAGAACCACGTGTCGAAGCAGTTATCGGACTCAAGCGCACGGCTGAACTGCTCGAAACAAAGTCAAGCGAGGTCTTCGACGAGGTCATGTTTGGCATCGGTAGCTATTTGGGGCTCGCCCCTTCGCCAATTCCCGGTTCAGCCATGGGGCGGGTGAACGGTCGAATGCTCGGACTCAATCTTGTTAATCGGGAGGAATCTGCGGTTGCTGAAGCAAACCTGCGTCTCGCAAAGGCGCTTCGCGTCGCGGCCCTCGCCAAGGTAGCGGTCAAACCTTCAAGGCCACGGCTAACCGTATCGCAAAGTGCGTTCGACTTTAGACCTGCGTTCCAAGGAGATACTGTTTACGAATTCCTGACGGTCACAAATCGAGGAGACGCCCCTTTGCAAATGCGAGCGTTTGGCGACTGTTCCTGTATCTCCGGCGACGTTCTGGACGTTTTGAAGCCTGGCGAGTCTACTGCCCTCAAAGCGCGCTATCGCACGGACGAGCTCGTCGGCAACATCGAGCACAACGTGGTTCTGATCTCCAATGATGCGGAACAGCCGTCACTCAAGTTCCCTGCCAAGATCCATGTAGAGCCCCGCGCAGAAGTTATCTTTCCAAACTCTGACACAGTCGTCCTCGACAGCGGGGAAAAGACTTTGACGTTCTATATTCATTCTTCAGAGCCCGTTGAGTGGGAATTGACGGCCGCCCAGCTCATCCCACTGAACAGTAAGGTCCTCTATGAGCGATTCGAAGGAGACGTTGCAGATTGGAGAAGCGGCGGTCAAATCCGACACGTCAAGGGATACAAAGTCACCGCAGACTTCACAACACTTCCGGAAAATCAAGTTTTTGGGCGCATTCTGATGACCGTGTATGCGACCTTAACCAATAAAAACTACAAGCTCGCTCGTGCTCAAATTTATGTTCAGAAGGGTATTGTTGCCCAGCCTGAGCGACTCTACTTAGGCGCTCCCACCGGAGCCGCGGATACCAACTTCGTGCTGATGCGCCCTGGTAAACCCTTTAACATCCTAAGCGTTTCATCGGATTCCAAATACGTTACAGCCCAAGTGAAATCGAACAAACTCAAATCGGAGTACACCCTCTCGGTTAAGTACGACGGAAAGGCTCCAGAACACCGCCTCGACACACAGATAAGGATCACAACGGATGATCCTAAGCAACCGATAATCCTGATCCCGCTTGCCACCGCACAGTCATGAAATGGCTTCCCCATGTCTTTGGCGCACTACTTTTCGGAATCGGCCTGAGTGTTCAGCCTGCCCAGGATGTTTACGTGATCGTGACCGGAGGAGCAAGGGGAAACCTTGCTCCCTGCGGATGCACCAAGCCAATGACAGGAGGCCTGAAGCGTATGGCGAACATGGTGCGAGAACTCAAAGTTCGGCACGGTGCGCTCTGGATTGATACGGGCGACATTACAAATGCTCCGGGAAGACAGTCGGAACTGAAAGTCGAGGCTTACGCGCAAGTCATGGGTGAACTTGGTGTTGATGCATTTGCAATCAGTCCTTCGGAGCGCGCCCTCGGTGAAGGGGTCATCCTTTCAATGAAGTCGCTTGCCAAAGGTGTCGCACTTGATCCATCGGGACAGGACTCTGTTACGCTACGAAGTATCCGCATTGCCGTCGAAATCCCAGGCTTCCCACACCCGGAGGCTGATGTTGTCATCACCCGGGATCCTCAACATCGAGAGCCAAACATCGTGTCGGTCTTCCCTTCCGGCGGGACTTCCCAAGCGGATCGGTTCCAAGTTTCGCCGGGTGAGGCATTGCGCGGGTTGGTACTGCTCCGCTTTCGAGACGGAGTCTTGGCGGATTCAAAAGCGATCCCGCTCGAGCCACGAGTCGCAGAAGACCCACAGGCCACACGAGCATACAACAGCTATCTCAACCGAATCAAAACTGAGCGACTAGCGGAAAAGGTTCTGAAGACCGACCAAGGACGATTTGCTGGATCAACAAGCTGCACAAATTGCCACCCATCAGCGACGAAGGTTCACATGAAGACCGCCCATGCGCACGCCATGTCAACACTAAAGACGGTCAAGCACGAACTGGATCCAGACTGTATCAGCTGCCACTCGGTCGGTTTTGATGCGCGAGGGGGATACTCACCTCTTCAGCCCAAAAAGTTTGCCGAAGTGGGTTGCGAATCTTGCCATGGTGCGGCGGCAAGCCATGTGGCTCAACCGAAGGTCTACAAGCTCCCGAAAGTGGGTGAGAAAAAGTGCCTGACGTGCCATACCACACGAACGAGCCCAGGCTTCACTTTTCTGAAGAACTGGACAAAAATCAAACATCGTTAGTGGGCAAAGTGTGGATAACTTAACAAAATTTGGTGAATATATTTTCAGCGATTTTGCCTGAAATAACGAGCAAACGTGAGATTAAACACATCAGTTGCCATAAAAAATGACGCCTCTGGGGGTTGCGTTCTTAACGTCCAACATCTAGACTAGAGGAGGAAATCGTAAGGTTTCCGTCAATCAATTTTCGGCTCACTCTCGTGGCAATTCTTTCGGACAACTGGCAACTAACTCAAGAGAAAACTCGCACACTTAGCGAGGTGTTTTCGTGCACACGAAAACCATCTTTTTCTGCCCTCGCGCCACTACCGAGTAATGTTGAAGCAATCGAGGCAGGCCTTCTGTTTAGCCGAGGGATGCAGCAGTTTGTGAGCATCTGTGGACCAAGTGGAGTCGGCAAGAGCGAGATTCTATCGGCCACCCATGCTCACTGTCACGGAGCGGCCCTCATGAGCGCCGAGCACTACCTTAGCGTTCGCACTCGCATAAGCCCTCGCCAACCCCTCATTATTGACGACTGTCAAGAACTCCTGGGAAAGCCTCGCCGGATGGTCATGTTTCGAAGCGCCCTCGACCGACGCGTCCGAGGGGGTTGCCCAACGATGCTAAGCTTCACATGCGATCAGCCACCAACCAATGGGTTTGTTGTGATTCCACAGAGCAAGAGATGGGCGAAGTACGCAATTGAAGCGCCCAACATCGACGAACGACTGCAACTGATCAACCATGTTGCCAAGCAGGAGCAAATGGAGATCGGTCCTGTTCTTGGTCAGATCCTAGCTAAATGGCTCGGAGGGACAGGAAGAGGCATACTCGGAGCGCTCCATCGCCTGAAGCTCGAACAGACAAGTTGGACAAACTCCCGAGACTCGCTGCGAGCTTGCGGAATTCTTGACGCCTACCTTTCGGGCAATCCGCAGTGGGACTTGCGCCACCGCACTCTTAGAACAGCTTTGGCTTGCGAATCACTTTTCCCAGATATCAATCCTCAGGAAATGGCCTGCTACACCCTCATCCGCACCGCGAGTCTTTGCGAGCATTCTGTGGCGCAGTATATGGATCAAACTCCTGGTCACTGCTATGTACGCGCAAACCAGTTTGCTGAACTGAGGAGAACCACCCCGTCTGTCGCACAGGCACACCACCAGTTTGTCGAGCTGGTGCTTGATAGACTCCTTCGCTAATTCTCGTATTCTTGCCAACTACTACATATTCAGATTGCAGTTACAATCGTTTTGGGCAAATAACGCATGACAAATCCCGGCGGACTGCCGATCATCCGAGTGTGGTTGCAACCTGAGCACCAGGTCTCGACAGCGAAGCTGTTGCTGACTGGTCACCGGTTGCCTGCCATCGGCGTGGTTGGTCCTCAGAGGAAGCTGATTGGTCTGGCAACCCAAGCTTCTCTGCACGGTGCGCCTGAGGATGCGGAACTTGCCTCCTACCTTGTCGAGGCTGGCGATCCAATCTCAATCTATACGACAGTACGTGATGCCGCCAAACTGATTCAGGATTCTGATCATGATTTTCTGCCAGTGATACATGAAGGGGCTTTTCAAGGCATTCTTTCAGCGAAATCGCTCCTTGGGCGCCTACGACAATCCTTTGACCCGATGACTCAGCTCCCATGGAGCGATGCGCTTCGAGATTGGGGTGCTGAGCAACTGAGCCTGTCCAATGAGATCGCCATTATCTTTGTGGATCTGAACAAATTTGGGGTTTTCAACAAGCAATTCGGGCATGTCATCGGCGATAAGGTTCTGCAAGGCGTTGTTGCAGAGCTCAAAGTCGCGATCGATCCTATTACCGATCTATTGGTTCGCTATGGCGGTGACGAATTCGCGATCGGCACTCTGAGAGATCGCGACGATGCGGATGTTTTCGTCAACCAATTGCGTCTGCTCGGCAAGGACCTCATGGTTGACGGTGTTCCCGCTCCAATTAGCTTCTCGGTAGGCATTCATGGTGGTCGCAGGTCCAAGGTGAGAAACGACATTCACGTCCAGGCGAACCTCGACAATTTGGTTAACCTTGCGAGCCAAGACTGCATCTCGTCTAAGAATGAGTCCGGAGCCGCTGATGAGAAGGCTTCCCTGGCCGAGACAACTGAGCCGACGCCATCTCACCATCAAAGCAGTACCAATAGCGAACAGGCCGACTATAACCAAACGTTGCCACCAGGATATGCTGTTGTGGAGACCGTTCAGGCAGATGAGGACCCAAACAGCCTGACCTATGCGGTTGTACGTTCCAGCGGTGGGCTGTCAGTGGGAACATCTCTCAAGATGGGACGGTCGTTAGCCGAATCAATCGCCATCGCAACAGCAAAGGCCCTCGAAAAGGCATACCCGGAGTCATCCATAACAATTGACAGTCTTATCGTTACTAAGGCCGGGAGTACCGAACTCATCTCGTTGGAGACTACCGTGGTTCGAGACGGTTTCCAGCGATCAGTAAAGGCCGAAGTCGAAGCAAACGATGACCTCGGGGAATCTGTTGCAAGTGGAGTAATTTCCGCCTTCTTCGCCGAATAGGGACCAGTGTGGGCGTAGTATGATTCATGCCTCGCGAATCGCTCGAAATGCTCTCTCTGATTGAGGTTGAGCTACCTTCCGATCAACCGAAGCTTCGCGCCTACGTCAATGCACTTAAGCAGACTCTTGAGGCCGAGGAGCGTGACGCGATTGCGAGTGCAGAAGAACTCGCCCAATACCGAGCCGCCTACGAAAAGCTAACTCAGCCAGCAAACAGAATTGGCGTTTTCCTCAAATGGGTGGAATCAGAAGACTCAACAACGCTCGCCTTCGTTTTGTTAGGGGATAGCGAGTACGTCGTGACTTGGGACCCGACGATTGATCCTGAGAAGCTCCTACTCGGTACCAGGGTCCGGCTGAACGAAGCGTACGCCATAGTTGGCCTTGCCCCAAACGCCGATTTGGGTTCAATCGCGAAGATCTCTGAGGTTTTAGACAAGAACCGCATCCAAATCGGTGGTGATCAGCCCGGCGAGGGGACTCGACTGGTCTTTCGAGCAGAAGAGCTGGCAGAAGCGACTCTACAACCAGGTGATCGTATTCGGCTAGACCCCACCGGACGATTTGCCGTTGAGCTCCTCCAGAAGTCGGAGAACAAGGATTACTTCGTTGAGGAAGTGCCCCCTATCTCATGGGATCAGGTCGGCGGCCAGGAAGAGGCAATTAGACTGATTCGCGAAACCATCGAACAACCCCTCCTGCATCCTGAGGTCTTCGAAGCCTACGGAAAGAAACCAATAAAAGGTGTGCTCCTCTATGGCCCCCCTGGTTGTGGGAAGACGCTTCTCGGGAAGGCTACCGCTCACAACTTGGCGAAGGAGTACAGCAAGAAGCTCGGAAGAGAGGTGAAGGAGTGCTTCCTCAGCATCTCTGGTCCCAAGATTTTGAATATGTGGGTCGGTGAGACCGAGCGCATGGTCCGAGAGATCTTCGCAATCGCTCGAGCCCGAGCGAAAGAGGGGCAACTCGTCTTTATCTTTATGGATGAAGCTGAGTCGCTGCTTCGCACACGTTCATCAGGGCGCAATTTCTCGATGAGCAATACAGTCGTCCCCCAGTTTTGCGCTGAACTTGATGGACTCGTTGAGTTAGAAAACGTCGTCTTGATGCTCACGTCGAATAGGCCGGACTACATTGACCCAGCAATTCTTCGCCCCGGTCGTATTGATCGCAAGGTTAAAGTTGAACGTCCATCGAAGGAAGCGTGCCGGCAGATCCTCAACATCTATCTTCCGGCAACCCTCCCCTTCGATCCTGAGCTCCTCGCAGAAAGCGACGGAGACTCCGACCGTGCAAGAAGCACACTGGTTGAGCTCGCTACAGAAGAAATATGGCGAAAAACTCCCGCTGCGGAAATCGCCACGATGTACTTGAGAGATGGAAACCAAGAGGTGTTGTACCGAAGTAATTTTGTGTCAGGAGCTATCTTGGAAAGCATCATTGATCGCTCCAAAGAGAGTGCCATACGCCGCTCTTTGGAGGACCTTAATGCCCAGACTGGCCTAAACACGGGAGATATCATTGATGCTATTGACAAAGAATTTCTTGAGAATGATATATTGCCGCAGTCAGATCAGGTGGAAGATTGGGTTCAATTACTAGATATGAAATCTGATAACTGTGTTGCTGTCCGATCTCGTCGAAAAAATCAAGATAAATTCGGGACGAAATCTTACGGAACACGCAGTTTGAAAAGCATTTTCTGACGTTGGTAGGGTTCCCCGCACATCCTCCCCCCCAAAAAACTCCAATGGCAAGTCTTCCAGTCGCTAAATCGTTATCTTCTCAAGAACCCGGTGTCCGGTTTACATCTGATCTGATGAATTCGTCTGTAAAATTTCAGGTTCACTTTGACATTGAGGTCAATTACCTCTTTGAAGGATCAGCCAGATACTTCTTTGGAAGGACGGATTGGAACCTGCCTGAGCGGCGACTGGTCGCATTTTGGGGTACGACGCCTCACCGACTTGTTGATGTATCAACCAATGCGAGACTGGCTACACTTCGCATTCCGCTCGTTGATTACCTACAATGGGAGTCACCAAAGCCTCTGTTTGAAGGTGTTTTTGAGAACGGAGTCATTATTGAGCCAATTGAGTTAACAGCACCACAGCGTATGGATCGCTGGTTGCTTGAGTACGCATCAGAAGATCCTAACCTTCGTATGGCAGCGCTGCTCGAGATCCAGGCGGCGATGTTGCGATCCCAGGTCGCAGTCCCCGCCAGGAAAACATCATCAACTGCAAATTCGGAAGCCGAGCCAGTGATGGTGATGTGTAAATACATCACTGCCAACCTGACGGAATCACTGACATCGAGCGATGTGGCTGATATTGCTGGTCTCCACCCCAACTATGCGATGCGGTTGTTCAAAAGATTGACCGGCATGACCATTCAGGAATACGTTGTTCATAGTCGCATGGCGAACGCTCAGCGACTGCTGTTGCGATCAAAAGAGAGTGTTGAGGAGATTGGAGAAAAGGCTGGCTTCCAATGTGCAAGCCAGTACTACGCAACCTTTAAGAAGTTCACGGGTTACACTCCGCTTCAGTTCCGAAAGCGACACCTGAGCTAAGCGGGTCGAACGAGGATTGGTCGCGGTGGCACAGGAGTTGAGACCACGCTCACCGCGAACCCGACCCGATCATGCGCATACTGATACCCTTCGTCATTCCGGGCATGGACGGTGACGAGAGGTTGCCCCTCGACAACGAAGTCACCGATCTTCACGTGGACTTCCAAACCAACCGCTAGATCAATTTCCGACTCCTTGGTCTTTCTTCCCGCTCCCAATTCGAGGGCGATCTCTCCAAGTACACGTGCATCCACCTTGGACACGCAACCTGCAAACGTGGAGTTGACGCTGTTGATAATAGGAGCTTTGACGAGCCAGCCCTCTTCAGAGAGCTGAACGGTTGCTCCTTGTGCCTCAACCCACTCCTGCGCCTTCCGCAGAGCGCGCCCCGATGACAGAGTAGCCTCAACTCGATCTAGGGCATCTCCAGCCGACGGAGAGAGTCCACTAACACGTAACGTCAACGCAGCGAAGTAGCGGACAAGCTCTCGGAATCGCTTGGTTGTAGAACTGAGTTGATCCTCAGGTTTAGTCAAGACTTCGATCGCTTCCTGCACCTCAAGAGCATTACCGATTGCTCTGCCAAGGGGCTGCTCCATATCTGTTATGGCGGCATAGACGTTAAGCCCAGCTTTCTTCCCCACTCGGACAAGGGCGTCCGCCAGCGTTTCAGCGTGCTGCCGAGTTGGGTTAAACGATCCGCAACCGCATTTCACATCGAGGACAACTGTCTCTGCCCCTCCGGCGATCTTCTTAGACAGAATCGAGCCCACGATCAGGGGTAGCGAACTAACAGTTTCTGTAACATCGCGGAGGGCGTACAAGGTCTTGTCAGCTGGAGCTAGGTCAGCGGTTTGTCCAGCGACAACGATTCCGATCTTCTTTGCCTGGTCAATCATCGCCTGTGGCTCAATCTCTGTTGTCATCCCAGGTATCGCCAAAAGCTTGTCTAAGGTGCCACCGGTAATCCCGAGCCCACGGCCGGACATCTTGACTACCGAGAGACCACATGCGGCAAGGAGCGGCGCAAGGACAAGCGTCGTCTTATCCCCCACTCCCCCAGTGCTGTGCTTATCCACCCAGGGCTTAGGAACTCCCGTTAAATCCAGTCGCTGACCACTGTCTGCCATTGCGAGCGTGAAGTCGGCTGTTTCCGCCTCGGAGAGTGGCTTTAGGTACGCAGCCATCAGCCAAGCGGCAAGCTGGTAGTCGGGTGCACTCCGATCAGCAGCGGCAGCGCAGAGTAAATCCAAATCCTCCCGAGAATGGACCCCACCATCACGCCGAGTCGCGATTAGGCTACGAATGTCTGTTTGGTTATCCTTCTTCTTTCGAGCCATCGCTGGTTCAAAGCATACTCAGAAAAGCGATTGCTGGAACCCGGCTTGCTCCTGAGCCACGATGCGCTGGGTCTTAAGGGTCTCGTCAGCGTCGATATGAATCAACTCGACCCCGCGCTGAAGAAGGGCTTCCCCCAGAAGTCGTGAACGGTGACACGAGTGCGGCTTCTTACACCCGCACATCAGGCAGAGTACTCGACCCGGCACTTGGGCGGCCTTCAGAAGGACATTGAGACCGAGCTGCAGTTCTGGAACTTCGAACAGCGGGTTGATGTCCACCGAATCCGGGTCCTTGCAAAGTACTGGCGAATTCTGGACTCCGCCAAGTGTGTCGCCCATGTAAATGTATTTCAAACCAGTCGGAGGCACGAGAACCTCCAGGTTTTGGCGTCGGAAATCCTCCCAATAGATTGATTGCGGTACCGAACGCACATCCACAAGATGCGTTACACCGAGCCGCTGGACAAGAGCAATAAACGCGCCAAAACCCCGATTCCCGTATCCAGCGGTGTAG
This sequence comes from uncultured Armatimonadota bacterium, assembly GCA_903927345.1. Classification (GTDB taxonomy): domain Bacteria; phylum Armatimonadota; class Fimbriimonadia; order Fimbriimonadales; family Fimbriimonadaceae; genus Fimbriimonas. Next base: position 50,418 of record CAIYMO010000036.1, read on the forward strand.
ATATCTGGTATTTCCCCGGTCATGCTCGCTATTCATTATGGAACAAGCCCAGAGCTATGGAAAGTGCATGGGCTCTGTGGGCAGGATTAGGAGGAATGGTGGTGGCGACAGCTGCGACGTCCGTCTTCTGGTCCTGGAAGAACAAGGAACGCCTTCGCTTCGAGAGTGAGGCTCTTCAAAAGGCAACGCCCTCGGCGAGGGACGGACTCGTCGTATCGGCTCTTGCCATTGACCTAAAGCCAAGTGGTCACGAACCCGCAGGCTGGTTCTCGGACCTGATCCCGATGCTCGACGAGATTGTGGCAAAAACCAATCTTCGGAGAGTTGGAGCGTTTCAAGGGACCTACATGGTTGTGGGAACCGATGAACGAGTGGCGAGCAATGCCCTCCGGTCTGTCGCACAGACCGCGCTGGACCTCCGAGATCGGGTGATGCTCTACTCAGCGATGCGGGAAGTTCCGATGGCTTGTGGATGCGGCATCCACGCAGATATTGTTCCCACGATCGGACTTGGCTCAACCGTCGCTTTGAGTCAGCTGTGGAGCGAGACCTTATCGCTCGCCGACCGAGCGAGCGATGGTCGCGTTGACTTGAGCAAACAATCTGCCGAGTGGCTCGGCAACGAGTTTGACATTGCAATGCTCGGCGAGCGCCCGGTACTGCAAGCCCGTAAAGCTGCCTAGCCCTTACTTGATTCCCGTCATAACGATGCCCTTGACGAAGTATCGCTGACCGAGCAAGAACAAGATGATAATCGGAATCATGACCAAAACCGAACCTGCCATCAGCAGCTCCCACTGGTTTTGGTTAGCGGCTCGATACGTCGCAAGTCCTAGCTCAAGGGTCTGATTTTCAGGGCTGTTCAGGATGATCAGCGGGCCCATGAATTCCTTCCAGTTGTAGATAAAGCTGAATATCCCAACCGTCGCCATCGCAGGTCCCATGTTAGGCAACAGGAGTCGCCAGAAGATCACGGAGTGGCTAGCTCCATCAAGAAGCGCAGCCTCATCAATATCTCGTGGAATCCCCATGAGGAACTGTCGCAACAGGAAGATGTTGTAAGCACCACCGCCAAAGAAGGCCGGAACGATGAGCGGCTTGAATGTGTCGATCCAACCGAAGTATTTCCAGAGGGCGTACTGCGGGATCATCGTGACGATCCCTGGCAGCATCATGGTGCTGAGCAGGATCATGAACAGTCGATCTCGACCTGGGAACTTGAGCCTCGCGAATCCGTACGCGACGATCGAAGAACTAAACATCACGCCGAGCGTTGAGAACGTCGCAATGATCACAGAGTTGCGGAAGAACAGGAAGAAGGGTGCGTTCTTGTTGGAGAGCACCTCTTGGTAGTTCGAGAACGCCCATTCTTTTGGAAGAGCCCAAACCGAAGAGCCCGCCAACTCGCCAGCCGACTTCAGCGACATGACAACCATGATGTAGAACGGAAGTAGCGAGAGGACGACTCCAGCGACCAGTACAACCCACAAGAGGAACCGAAGAACGCTAGCTGTACGCTGCGCCTTGTCCGCTGACTGTTGCCAAATTTGTGATTGATTTTGCATGGCTTACTTGGTCTCCGCTTCGTAGTAGACCCACTTGTTCTGCGCCCACCATTGGACGACCGTAATGAGCATGATGATGACAAACAGAACCCAACCGAGCGCACTCGCATAGCCCATGCGCAGGGATTGGAATGCGTTTCCAAACAAGTGATAGACAAAGAATCTTGTCGCATCGTTTGGTCCTCCTTGCGTCATGACGAACGCTTGGGTGAAGGCTTGGAAGGCACCGACCATTCCGGTGATCAGGGTGAAGAAGATTGTTGGGGTCAGCAGAGGAAGTGTGACCGCCTTAAACCGCTGCATGATGCCTGCTCCGTCAAGAGTCGCGGCTTCGTAGTAGTACGTCGGAATACCTTGCAGGCCTGCCAGGAAGACGACCGTTCCGCCGCCAATTCCCCAGAGCGACATGATGATGAGCGCGGGAAGCGCCGTTCCCTCGGTCGCCATCCAGTCAACTGGCTTGGACGGATCCGTCATGATCCATGAGCTAAGCATCCGACCGATCGGCCAGTTACCGTTGGGGCCGTACAGGAAGAAGTTGAGCATTCCTGTTTCGGCGTTAAACACACGCAGCCAAATCAGAGAAGCAGCAACGGCGGACGTGATCGACGGCACGTAGTAGAGAGTCCTGAACAGCGACACTCCCTTCACCTTCTGGTTAAGCAACAGGGCAAGACCGAGCGAGCCAATGATTCCTAGCGGCACCGAGAAGATCACGTAAACAGTGGTTACCTTCAGTGACTTCCAGAAGGAGGGGTCAATGTTGACCATCTCGTTGAAGTTGCCGAGACCACGCGACTGCGCTGGCAAAATCATGTCCCAGTTCGAGAACGCCATCATCAGAGAGAGCATCATCGGGACCAGGGTGAAGATTAAGAAGCCAAGAATCCAAGGTGAAAGGAACCAGTAAGCCGATCGCGTTTCTCCTCGTTCTAATTGAGTGAGCTTCTTACCAAAATGTGGTCGGTAAACCCAAACAACAATTGCGGCAAAAAGAGCCGAACAAAGTGCTATACCGAGCGGCCAGTTGAACGGTGGTAATGCTTCTTCCTTTCGAAGGAAGTCAAGCCGCGTTTGGGCATCAACAGCGTTTTCTTTGAGGATTTCAGCAGCCGTCTTTTGACCGTTCCAAATCAACTCTTGGCCTTTGTTTACGCGGTCCGTAATCGCCTGATAGTATTGCGACGTCGTTGGGAACTGGACGTAAGGAACCGCCTGGTCGGTTACGATCCGGTTTGCAGGATACATTTCCTCAATCGGAGTGTTCGGACCAGGAACCCATAGGCCTGGCTTAATCGCAAGCTCGCGGATCGCGGGCTGTGCGATTCCTGCTTTTGCCATTGCAATCATTCCGGGCTCGCCACCCATGAACCGACAAAGGCGCCAAGCGGCGTCTCGATTCTTGGTGGAGCTCATGATGCCGTAGCCTGATCCTCCTGTAGGGAACTTAAGAACCTTCTTACCGTCTTTCCCAGCATAGGCTGGGGCCAAAGCGACATCCCATTCAAAGAACTCTTTGGAACCAGGTTTCAAGAGCTTTCGCACGTTCGGAACTTCCCAAATTCCGTTCTGGTACATCGCGACCCTCTGCTGAACGAACAACGCCTGGGCTGTTGCGCCCGCAAACGCCGAGCTCTGCTCGGTCACCGACGGAGCATAGTGGAACTTGTTCATGAAGTCGGCCGCAAACTGAAGGGCCTTCGCATATTCGGGGCTGCCGATCAGAACCTTGGTCGGCGACTCCATATTGTCGTAAGGGAGCAATCCGGTGGCGTAGACGATCATGTCCGCGAACAGACCTGTCCAGCCGGACGTGTAACCCCACTGGACGTACTTACCTTCAGGGTTCTTCTTCGTAAACTGTTCGCATACCCAGAGGAAGTCTTTCTCTTTCAGCTCAGGGCGAATTTTGAAGTCCCAGGTCCATGTTCCATCGGGGTAAGGAATGCCCGCCTTCTTGAACATCGCCTTGTTGTAATAGATGATGCCCATGGGAGCAATATCCCGAGGGAGAGCGTAGCAGGTGCCTTGAAATGAGTGAGCATCAACAATCGGCTTGTAGTAGCTCTTGATATCGAAGCCGGGAGTTTGCTCAAAAAATGGGTTGAGCGGAAGCAGCGCCTTTCGCACAGCCAGTGCTTGGAAGTGCTGGGGGTCCATCATGACTACATCCGGGGCGACTCCCGCGGCGTAGGTAACCAGCATCTTCTGGTGGTACAGGTTGTAGTCTGGGTAGTTCTCGAGTTTGACCTTGATGTCCGGATTTTGCGATTCAAAATCCGCAACTAGCTGACGAATTGTTTCGAGAGCCTTATCTCCATCCCAGACACTGAACCGGACCGTGGTGACGTTTGCAAAGCTGGCAGCAGCAGCCAGAAGCAGAGTCACAAAAAATAGCAGTCGAAATCTGAGTCTGGTCATGGCAGCGTTGCCGGTGATGGCTCTGACATTTTATCGGTAAATCGCCCTTTTCGCTAGTGGAACTTCACACATCGGCGTAATTCCCTATAAAAGGGTAAAATCTAGCCCACCTCGCGGTGCTCGATGAGTGAGCGATTAAACGACTCCAAGGAGCCTTCAGCGGTTGAGCTGACAAACGGTCCGGCCGTTCAAACGCCGACCCCTGCTTCTTCCATCATCGATGCAATTACCAGTCTGAAAACGACCGGTGCCCCCGAGACCCAGGAGCAAACTCAAGCAATGGCAAATGAACAGTTCGACGCAGATTTGATCGTGATTGGAGCAGGCCCTGGTGGCTACTACGCCGCCATCCGAGCCGCCCAAGAAGGACTGAAAGTCATCTGTGTAGAAAAGGACCAACTTGGTGGAACCTGTCTCAACTGGGGTTGCGTTCCTTCGAAGGCAATGATCGCTAGCGTCGAAATGCTTCACAAGACAAAGCATGCAGATGCTTTCGGCCTCAAGAAGATCGACAACGCAGAAATGGACTTCACCGCGATGATGGCTCGTAAGGACAAGATCGTTCTTACCGAGCGAAACGGTATCGGATTCCTTTTCAAAAAGAAGAACATTAACCACGTTGCTGGTTTTGCGAAGTTTGTTGATGCAAACACGATTTCGGTCACTGATAAAGACGGGAAGGAAACCAAGTACCGAGGCAAGAACTTCATCCTCGCCATGGGCTCATCGGTCATCCACATCCCAGTTCCTGGACTCGAGGGCGGAAAGGATGCCGGAGTTTGGACCTCCGACGAAGCAGTTCACGCTCCTTTCGTTCCAAAGAAGATGGTCGTCCTCGGCGGCGGCGCAGTCGGTTGCGAATTCAGCTTCGTGTTCAACGGACTCGGAACCGAAGTTACTCTTGTCGAAATGATGCCCACCCTGCTCAACATCATGGATGAAGAACTCGGGAAGGAACTCGCGAAGAACCTAACCAAGCAAGGCGTTAAGGTCAAGACAGGCGCGACCATCGAAAAGGCAGAAAAGACCAAGACCGGTTGGAAGGTCACTGTTAAGCAAGGCACTGTTGAAGAGGTCATCGAGGCAGACGTGGTTCTGCTCGGCGTTGGTCGAAAGGCGAACACCGAAGGAATGAACCTTGAAGGCATCGGAGTCAAAATGCACCGACGTGGAGTCGAGATCGTGGACGACACCCTGAAGACGCACGTTCCAAACATCTGGGCAATTGGCGACGTTACCGGAAGAATTCAGCTTGCGCACGTCGCTCAACAAGAAGGGCTCACCGCCGTCCATAACATCATCCACCCAGAATCACCTAAGAAACTGGACTACCGGTTTGTCCCTAACGCCGTTTACACCTCACCTGAGGTTGCTTCATGCGGTCTCACCGAAAGCCAAGCTCTTGCTGCGGGACACGATGTGGTCGTGGGACGGTCCAAGTTCCAGATCTTTGCGAAAGCAATGGCTAACAACGAAACTGAAGGTTTCGTCAAGGTCGTTGCGGACAAGAAGTACGGCGAAATCCTAGGCGTCCACATGATCGGCGGACACGTGACTGACCTGATCCACGAAGCAGTCGTCGCTCTCGTTCACGAAGCCACTCTGGACTCCATGGAAACCGTTATCCACGCGCACCCAACCATGGCAGAAGCTGTCATCGAAGCGTTCGAAGACGCAATGGGTCACGCAATCCACAAGGCGTAAGAAACCCTGCGCATCATCCCCCAAGCGTCATGCTCGGGGGATATTTTTTTCAACTTCTCTTCAAGCGTGTTCATCGCCAAAGCCCAGCGATAAACTCTCTGCATGCTCGTCGAAGTCATTGCATGTGCCCCAGAAGAAGTCATCGCGGTTCAGGAGGGCGGTGCAGACCGGATCGAACTTTGCTGTGCACTTGAGATTGGTGGCTTGACGCCAAGCAAGGCTCTCTTTGAGTTTGCAAAGGAGGGGTCTGTCCCCGTCGCAGCGATGGTTCGCCCACGGACAGGGGGATATCGGTATTCCTCCGACGAAATCTCGTTCATCTGTCGCGAGATCAGTTGGTTTGCAGCAAACCAGGCAAACTTCATCGTTGTTGGCGCGTCGCATTCGGACGACACTCTGAATCTAGATGCCATGAAGCAGTTCCAAGAAGTTGCCAACGGCGTTCCGATTGTGTGTCACCGAGTCTTCGACCAAACTCCAGACCTTGAGCTCGCGTTGGAGCAGCTCATGAAGCTAGGCATTCGCCGAACGCTTACAAGCGGAGCCCAGAAGACCGCCGCCGAAGGGGCGGAGATGATTGCAAGGCTTGTCAAACTCGCCGGAAACGACATTGAAATAGCACCCGCTGCAGGCATTCGCTACCATAACGTACAAGATTTGATCTCACAAACGGGAGTCTCCCAGATTCACGCGAGTGTGGTCGCCGCACCCGAACCACACTTCCCAAAGCCTGTAGACTTCGGTGTAGCGCCGCGCGTCTTGGCAAGCGAAGTCCGACGTTTTGTCGAAGCGGCGAAAGGTGTATCCAAAGATACAGATTCTGCGTAGCTCTCCAGCGTTAATAGAGTCATGGTTTTAGGAATTCACCACGTCACCGCAATCTCGGGCGATCCGCAACAGAATGTCGATTTCTATGTCGGCGTACTGGGCTTACGCCTTGTGAAGCAAACCGTCAACTTCGATGACCCAACGGTCTACCATCTGTACTATGGCGATGGCATTGGCCGGCCCGGCACCTTGATGACCACGTTCCCTTATGGACATATCTTGCCCGGCAAGCGGGGCCGTGGAGAGACGGCAGCGATCACTTTTGAAGTGCCGACGGGCTCGCTCGATTTTTGGGCAACCCGACTTGGCATCGAAGTAAGCCACAGCGGCGAAGAAGTGATCTTCGACAAGCGCGTCGTTTGGGCACTCGACCCAGATGGACTCCGGGTCGAGCTTGAAGAAGTTGAAACACCAGCCGAATACACGGAATGGACTCAATCGTCCGTCCCGACTCAGTTTGCGATTCGCGCCATCCGAAGGATTTCGCTCATGCCTGCGAGGGGCCGTTCCATCGGTAGTTTCGACTCGACTGAAGCAGCTCTAACCGGCATGCTGGGCTTCGAGCTGACCAGGGAAGAAGGAAATCGAAAGCGATTTAAGGTCGGAGTTTCCGAAGTTGACGTTATTGACGCGCCAGAAGAGCCGATGGCTAGAAATTCGGCCGGAACGGTCCACCACGTCGCGTTCCGAAACGAGAACGATGAGGTCCACGAGAAGTGGTTGATGGACCTCAACCGAAACGGCTTCCATACGTCCCCGATCATGGACCGGGATTACTTCCGATCCATTTACTTCCGTGAGCCAGGAGGAATCCTCTTCGAGTTTGCCACCGATCAACCAGGAATGCTTATTGATGAGACCGCCGAGCATCTAGGCGAAGCTTTACGGGTGCCTAAAATGCATGTTCATCGGCAGGATCACCTTGAACGAGTGCTTCCGAAGCTCAACATTCCTGGGGTGACTCGATGAGCTTCATCCATGTGGAAAGAGAGGGTTCAAATCCGACCCTGGTGCTCTTCCACGGAACTGGGGGGACCGAGAACGATCTCATTCCGGTCGGTCAAGATTTGCTTCCCGGCGCGAGGTTGGTGTCACCTCGTGGAAAGGTTAATGAGCATGGCCTGAACCGCTGGTTCCGTCGGTTTACTGAAGGGCTTTTTGACGAGGACGACATTCGTCGCCAAGCCTCTGACCTCGCCGACTTTCTGCGCGCCAAAAAGACCGGACCAATGATCGGGCTAGGATATTCCAACGGAGCGAATATAGGAGCATCGCTTATGCTGCTCCATCCTGACGTGCTCGACGGCTTGGTGATGTGGCGCGGCATGAACCCAATCGCTCCAAAGGACGATCTGAATCTCGCCAACAAGAAGATCTTGATGATCAACGGCACGAGCGATCCCATGGCCCCGACTCACTCTGTTGGAGTTATCAGATCAACATTTGCGGCATCCGGAGCGACATTAGAAGCGGTTGATCTGCCTGGAGGACATGGCTTGACACAATCTGACTTCTTGCGCACCAAGGAGTGGCTTACCAACTTCAATTAGGTTCTGTGCCAAAATGAATTCATATGGCCGGACACAGTAAATGGAAGAACATTCGCATTCGCAAGGGCAAACAAGACGCCCTGCGAGGAAACACCTTTACAAAGCTTGCGCGTGAGATCACGGTCGCAGCGAAGGCGGGTGGTGGCGATCCTGGGATGAACCCACGTCTTCGCGTTGCCGTGGAAAAGGCAAAGGCTGCTTCCTTGCCGAAGGACAACATCGAGCGAGCGATCAAGAAAGGAACAGGCGAGCTTGAAGGCGGCAACTACGAAGAAATTGTATACGAAGGCGTAGGACCCGGCGGAACCGGCATCATCCTTCAGTGCTACTCCGAGAACCGAAACCGAACTGTCAGCGAAGTTCGAAATGCATTCAATAAAAACGGCGGTAGCATGGCGGACAACGGCGCTGTAAGTTGGCAGTTCAAATATGTTGGCCAAATCCAGTTCAACACTGAGGGGCTTGATGAGGATGAAATTACGATGGCCGCTCTTGAGGCAGGCGCGGAAGATGTGACCAACGACGGGGATACCTTCAACATCATCACCGCGATGGCGGACCTACATAAGGTGAACGACGGACTGATTGCAGCTGGATACCAGTCTGCAGAAGCGTCTTTGACGTACCTCGCCACCAACAAGGCAAACCCGTCCGAAGATGAAATGCGAAAGCTTCTCAAGTTGCTTGATGCACTCGAAGAGCTCGACGATGTTCAGGATACGTTCATTAACGTGGAGATTCCTGAGGAGCTATACGAAGAGGCTTGAGCGATCGCTCCCGGCCACCATACGTAACCCTTCTGCTGATCGCCGCAAATATCCTTGCGGCGTTCATCGTTTTAGTGCGTCCGGAATGGGTGGATGAGTACGGCTTCCGATCGTCAGCACCGTCTGTCATTACCGCCTTTACTTCCCTCTTTGTTCACGCAAATGCGCTTCACTTGATGGGGAACATGGTCTTTCTTGCGGCAGTCGGAGTCGCAGTTGAAATCGCAACGGGTTCGGGACGGTTTTCACTCGTCTACTTTGCGTCAGGGATTGTCGGCGTCGGACTGTACTGGATGGCGACACGCAGGATGGAGGACCCGCCCGCACTAGTCGGTGCCAGCGGAGCGATCGCCGGTTGCGCGGGCTACTACTTACTTCGATACACCAAGCTCCGGGTCCCACTCGCCCCCAAGCGATCGGCGTCAGTCGCCTTCATTACGGTTCTTTGGTTGCTGCTCCAACTCGCCGGAGCGATTATCAATATTGGTCAACCAGTCCAGGCGTCTGGATTCTTCGCTCATCTTGGAGGGGCCATTTGCGGTGTGATTCTGGGCCTTCTGCTCAAGGCTCCTGACTTGGGCGGAATGAGACTCGGTCACGCCGTACTCGATGCGCTGAACGACCAAGGTCCGGAAGCACAGATTGCTCATCTGAGGGCTCACCTCTCTCAGCATCCGGGAGACATCTCCGTCCAACTCCGGTTGGCCCACGAGTACGAGGAACTCGGAGACAAGGCAGAGGAAATCGCCCTGCTGTCAAAGCTTGTTTTTGGCGCTCAGGGTGCCGAGCAGGTTCAGTCAGTGGATCGACTTCTTGACTTAAACGGCTTGAGTTCAGTGACTCCCGTGCGTCGCCGTCAGCTTGCAGACCAGCTCGAGACGTCCCAAGCAATCAAGGTATTGATGACCATCGTTGATGGGGATAAGCACGATCCACAGCGACCCGAAGCGATGCTTGACCTAGCCGGTCGCTTGCAAGGCTCGGAAGCGGAAGATATTGCTCGAAGGCTCGCTGAGGAGTACCCACTCCATGCGACAACAGAAGTCGCCCGCCAAAAAGGGTGGCTCGTTTGAGCGATCGTCTCAGTCTCAAAGTCAAAAAAACTGTCTTGGCGCGTGTCGCAGTCAGTCTGATTCGCATCATTTCCACAACGTTGCGACTCAAGGTTGAGGGCTGGGATCAGTACGCAAACTCCGATGAAAAGCTGATCTTCTGCGGGTGGCACGGCAAATCGTTCATCTTCGCGAACCAGTTCCGGAAGCGTGGCTACTGGGTGATTATTAGCAACTCAAACGATGGGGACATCCAAGATAAGGTGTTCCGTTCCCTCGGATTCAAGACCATACGAGGTTCAACCGGACCGGACCGTGGCGGCATCAAGGCTGCACTTCAAGGTGTAAAAGCACTGAAGGAAGGAGGCACGATGGCAATCACCCCCGATGGACCCCGCGGACCTTCAAAAGTCGTCCAAGGTGGCGTAATGCTGATGGCAAAGAAGAGTGGAGCAAGACTCGTCCCTATCGGTATCTCAGCACAACGAGCATGGTACGCGAGAAGCTGGGATTCGTACATGTTCCCAATGCCATTTTCCAGGGCCCGGATGATCTTTGGTGAACCCATAGAGATTCCTGAAAAGGCGACCGAAGAAGAAGTCGAATCCGTTCGTCTGGCTCTTGAACAAGAGACTGAGCGACTGGATCAATTGGCTGCTAATTGGGCATAATCGCCTCATGTCACTCACCGCCCTTGCAACGGTTATCGCGCTCCAGAACCAGCGAATCGCATCGCTCACGGGCAATATTGAGAAGCTCGCCGGGTTTGAGTCAAAGGTGCTCCAGAATCGGCGCAACATAAGCGTATACCTGCCTCCGCAGTACCGCACCGAGACCGGGCGAAGATTTCCCGTTTTGTACATGCATGATGGACAGAACATCTTTGATGGATCCACTAGTTACATCCCAAATCAGGAGTGGCGAGCGGATGAGGCAGCAGAAGCGCTCATTGGGGCGGGACTGATCGAGCCGATTATCATCGTTGGAATCGACAACGGCGGCATGGAGCGAGCAAACGAATACCTACCTTGGAAAATCAAGATGGGAACCTCGGAGACCGGCGGGAAGGCAGATCTGTACGGAACGATGATGACCGAGGAATTGATCCCGATGATCAACGCAAAATACCGAACCAAAACTGGGGCAACCAACACTGGTTTGCTCGGTTCCTCGTTTGGAGGGGTGATCACCAGCTACCTCGGAACCACGCGCCCCGATATGTTCGGAAAGCTAGGAATTGTTTCTCCGTCGGTCTGGGTGAGTAACCGGGCCCTATTAAGTGCCGTTAAGCCTGTGAAAAATCGCCAAAGAATCTGGATCGACATGGGCACCAAGGAAGGAGCGGGTGCGGTGAGCGATGCGACGGCGCTCTTCGATGCCTATAAAGCTGCCGGCTGGAAAGAAGGAAAAGACATCACCCTCGTGATTGACGGCAACGCTGAACACAACGAACTCGCCTGGTCACGAAGAATGATGTCGATCCTAACTTATCTTTTTGGCCGCAAGTGATCAGAGTCGCGAGACGGTGATTTCTCCGTTCGAATCGGAACCACCGTCGCCTCGAACCTTGGCCCGAAGAGTCACTTTGTCGCCCACGTTCACGCCCTTTAGTTCCACCGTCCAGACGTTATTGACGTGCTCATTTCCGGTTCGACCGTAGTGCGAATCTGAGGCAATTACTTTGCCACCAACCACGATCTCGACTCCTTCGACATCAAGCCGAATTCCTCCCGACGTGTACTGGAAACGAACTGCGTATTTGCCGTTGCCGACAAACGCGCTCGTGATATCCCAATCCTTCACCTGGTAGTTGTTCGATACTTGACCAGCCTTCCATTCCGCGGTCGGCAAACCCAGATTTGCATCGAGTGGTCGAGCATTGACGCCCATCGCCTTCAAGCGATCCATGTGAATGGTCAGACGATCGATGAATGAACGGAAGTTGCGCTTCGACTTTGGCGACCAAAGCATCTCCGAAACAGCGACACCGCGTGGCCAAGCCATGTACTCGAGGTATTCCGGAGTTCGAATGTACTCCGTCCACATCTGGAACTGCCCGCCGAGGATGTGCTTGCTTTGCTCAGCAGTGATCTCCTTCGGAATGATGTCGAAGTCGTAAACCTTGCGCAGAGGTAGGAATCCGCCAATGGCGTGAGGTTCGGTCTTGGGATCGGCTTGGTAGTAGTCAAAGTACAGCGCGTTTGTAGACGCCATGACAACATCGTGGCCCTCTTTCGCTGCCGCTATTCCGCCCGCTTCTCCTCGCCAGCTCATGACGGCGGCACCGGGTGCAAGGCCACCTTCGAGAATCTCATCCCACCCGATTAGCCGACGACCCTTGGATGCCAAATAGGCGTCGATCTGCCGGATGAACCAAGATTGCATTTCGTGTTCATCCTTTAAGCCGCGCTCCTTCATCAGTTGCTGAACGCGAGGTGAAGCTTTCCACTCGTCTTTCGGACATTCGTCGCCACCGACATGGATGAACTTAGAAGGGAAAATCGCCATCACTTCATCGAGAACGTCTTTTTGGAATTTGATTGTCGACTCTTCTGGATTGTAAACGTGTTTGATCACACCCCAAGTTGTGGCGACGGGAACCTTTTCGCCGTTACCAAGCTCCGGATAGGACGCGATTGCGGCTTGAGCGTGGCCGGGCATTTCGATTTCGGGCACGACATTGATGAATCGAGCCTTCGCATAAGCGACGATCTCCTTCGCTTCAGCTTGGGTGTAGAAGCCGCCGTACTCCTTGTCTTCGTAGGTCGCAGGACTGTATTTGAGCATCGACTTCGACCGCTTTGAGCCGATCTGGGTGAGCTTAGGATACTTTTTGATCTCGAGTCGCCAACCCTGGTCTTCTGTCAGGTGCCAGTGGAAGGAGTTCATCTTGTGAAACGCCAGCGTGTCGATAAACTTCTTAATCGCTGCCATCGGCATGAAGTGTCGGCCGGTGTCGAGCATCGCACCTCTCCAACCAAAGCGGGGAGTGTCTTCGATGATGACGCTTGGAACCCGCCCGTTCTGCATCAATTGTCTCAGCGTTTGGAGGCCATAGAAGGCGCCCGCTGGGGTCTTCGCGGAAATCTCGATGTTATCGGGACTGACGTCCAGCATGTAGCCCTCCTCACCGATGCGGGGCTGCTTCTTATTGAGCTTGAGCGAAATGTTCGCACCGGTACCGCTTTGCGATGGTTTTGCAGTTGAGATGTACTCCTTGGCAAAAGCGGCGATTGAGGCGAGCTCTTTCGGAGCGATGATTTCGGTCGATGCCGAGAGGACAAACTCTCCTTCCTGCGGAATCAGGACGGCAGGCTGAGGAATGATTGCGTATCGGGATGCGGCGAGAAGGGCGGCTGCTGTGGCGACCATGGCGCGGAGTTTACTAGGTTAGCCGTGCGACTCCGCACAAAGGTCGACTTCAGATTGCGTAATTCTCGAGGAGGTGACGCATCTCCGAAACGAGCTCGGCTTCAACATAGATTCCGCCTTCACGATACTCCTCTTTGTGCACCCTGCCGAAGTTATAGCAGTCTTGCAGGAGGTGAGACTTGTCGTACGGAATCAACGCCTTAACGAAACCGAGGAGATCTTGCACCTGTCGGCGAATCGCGTTCATGAGGTCATTCATTCCCTCTCCGGTTGTCGCAGAAATTGCTACCGAGTTAGGAAACTCGGCGACGAGTTCTCGGCGGACAGATGGATCGGAGATCATGTCGATCTTGTTGAACACAGTGATCGCTGGTTTATCATCTGCCTTCAGCCGCTTCAGAGTCTCTGCGACGGCGTCGCACTGAGCTTCCCAGTTGGGATGACTGATATCGACCAAGTGAATGATGAAGTCGCTGAAGGTGACTTCTTCGAGCGTTGACTGGAAGGCGGCGACCAAGTGGGTCGGCAGGTTTCGGATGAAGCCGACGGTATCGGTGAGGAAGAGTGCATACCCGTCGGGAAGGTCGATCTTCCGGGTCGTTGGGTCGAGCGTCGCGAAGGGCATTGCGTCGGCGAGGAGATCGGTGCCCGACATTCGGTTCATCAGGGTCGACTTTCCGGCCGACGTGTAGCCGACAATCGAGGCGAACGGGAACGGATGTTTGCGGCGGCTGGTGCGCTGCTGGTCTCGAACGCGTTTAACGTCTTCGATGTCTCCTTTGAGCTTGGAGATTCGGTCACGGACCATTCGCTTATCCGTTTCCAGTTTGGTTTCACCGGGACCGCGCATACCGATACCGCCCTTTTGACGCTCAAACTTGGTGTAGACCGACATGAGCTTTGGCATCATATAGGTGAGCTGAGCGAGCTCGACTTGGAGCATTCCTTCTTTCGTTCTCGCTCGACGGGCGAAAATGTCGAGAATGAGCTGGGTACGGTCAACGACGCGACGGCCGAAGGCTTCTTCGAGGTTGCGCTGTTGCATGCCGCTGACCTCGCCGTCAATGAGGACAATGTCGGCGCTTAAGTCTTGCGCGAGAACCGTGATTTCTTCAACCTTTCCAGTTCCGACGTAGGTGCCTTTGAATGGTCGGTCGAGGCGCTGTCGGATCGTGGTGAGCGGCTCTACGCCGGCGGCTTCACACAGTCCAATTAGCTCGTCTTCGACAAGCTGATCCTCCGCTTCGTCTTCGTTAACGCAGACGAGAACGGCGGTTTCAATCGTTACTTCGAGCTTACTGGCCAATTAGAAAATTCCTCGGTAGACAACCCCTTGGTGGATTGCTTCTACTTCTTTAACGATTCCTTCAACGCAGGCGTCGAAGATTCGCTTGCCTTTCTCGGCATTTCCGAGAGTGGCGAAACCGAACGAACCTTCTTCGCTAATTTCATCCCAACCTTTGACTAGGCTTTGCACTGGAGTGAGAGGGCGAAGGCCGTCGTCTCGGATTAAGTCTTTTCGCACCTTTTCGGGGTGGAGGTGCAACATCAAAGAGACTTCCGCTTCGCAGGCGTGCTGGATTCCCTTGATCGGTCCTTCAAGAGTTTCGGCGATGACTTGCTCAGCGAACTGGTAGTAACCACGATGACCCAGGGTGAGGTTGGGACTCTCTTCTTTCAGCTTTCGGAGCGTGACACCGTTTGGCTCATTGTTTCCGCCGTGGCCGTTGATGATGAGGAAGCGGTGGAATCGATGCTTAGCTAACGATTGGATCGTTGCGACGAGAGCTTCCGTGTATCCCGATACTGACGCTGAGAGGGTTCCGGCGAATGGGAGGTGGTGACCACTCGCTCCGAGCCAGATTGTAGGTGTGACCAGAATCTTGGCTTTAACCTGCTGTTCGACCGCAGAAGTGACGGCAGTGGCGATCAGGGTGTCGGTAGCAGTTGGCAGGAATGGACCGTGTTGCTCGATTGAGCCAGTCGGAATGACGACGATTGTGTCGCGGTCCGCAGCCTCAACCTCCTTCCAGGTCATTTCGGCGAGAATCATAGATTGAGTGTGGCAGGTTTTTGAAGGCTTGGGAATGGGGTGTGGGGGTTTGTTCTTGAGAGGCGTCGCGTGCGTTGGGCAAAAGGCGCAGTTCACCCCCAAAGATTTCTCACGTCGTCGTATTTGGGGGCGGTGAGGGGCAGTCCCACCGAGTCCTTTCGATCTGGCTCCGTAACGATTTTTGAAACTTGTTCATCAGTTAGCAGGCGATCTTCCAAAGCCTTTGTCAACCAGGGATCAAAGCCGATTTAAGCTCTGATCCCAAGTCGTCCTTAGTCGCCACGGTTGAGGCTCAGCGACCGCCGCGAGAGCGATCGCGGTCTTTGGGTTGGGTAGCTGGCGCGGGGGGTGTCGCGGGCAGTTTCTTCATCAGAACCTCAATCGCTTTGTCCATTTGAGGGTCGCGGCCTTGAATAAAGGCAGCGGGGTCGCTTGGGACATCGATATCAGGTTCAACACCTCGTCCTTCGATCTCCCAACCTTTGGTCGGACTCCAGAATCCGTAGTTCGGGACCATGATTGTTCCACCGTCGATGAGAGGCCAGCCTGGGTCCGATCCAACTTCGCCGCCCATCGTGCGTCGACCGATGATTGGTCCAAGCTTGAGATCGCGGAATCGGTGGGGGAACTCTTCGCCACACGAAATATCGAATTCGTTGATCAGGCAGGCCATGGGACCGTCGAAGAAGTCTTGCTGGCGAGTGAACTGCTCCTTCGAGTTTCGCATGTTGAAAAAGCCCGACAATCGACTCGACAAGATGCGATTGATCGCTTCTTGGATGTTTCCACCGTTATTAAACCGGTCGTCGAAGACGATAGCCTCTTTATCTCGTTGGGCCAGGAATTGGATGATGAAGTCGCGCATGTCCAGTTCACCCATTGCGCCCACGTAGATGTAGCCGATGCGCCCCTTGGTCTTCTCGGTGACATAGTTGCGATTTTGCTCCGCCCATTCCAACTTGCGCATGCGGTTCTCACTCGCTACGGGCTTGACCAAGAGCGTTGTGGCACCTTCAGCAGTAGGCTTTGAGTTGACCTTTACAGAGACAACCTGGCCCGCTCGACCAAGCAGATTCTCGAATGGATCGATACCAACTTTAGCGGGAACGCCGGCGACTTCGATGAGGAACATTCCTTCGGTCACCTTTGGCCCAGCATTGAGGAGAGGTGAGCGATCGGCAGTTCGGAAGCGATCTCCCCGAATCAACTTTGTTATCTTGTAGAACCCGCTCGGGTCTTCGGCGATATCGATGCCGAGCCCACCAGAGGCCACCCGGGCTTTGGAGTCATTTCGATCTCCCGGTGCTATGTACTGGTGCGATGAACCGAGTTCAGCTTGAAGCCAGCGGATCAGTTCATCAAGATCATCGCGAGAGTGAACATTCGGTAGGAACTTGGAGTAGCGCTCGCCGATGGCATTCCAATCCACGCCGTGCATGTTTTCGACGTAGAAGTAGTCTCGGAGGAGGCGCCAGGAGTCCCAGTAGATGTTCTCCCACTCTCTTGCTGGTTCGACTGTTAGTCGTAATCCACCAAAGCTCGCTGGCTTTGCGGCACCGGAGTCAATGTCAATGACTCGGAACTTTGCTCCCTCGGTGACGAGGAGTTTTTTGCCATCAGTGGAAAGGTTAAAGCCTGGTCCGGCGGTCAGGTCGTTGACGGACTTGCTGGCGAGTTCAAGGACTTTGATCTGCTCTCCGTCTGCAACGAGCACCTTGCCGTCGACCATCGATATTTGCCTCCATTTCCCAGGAGGAATCGGGAGCTCAATTCGGCGATCCATGAATCCATCGAACTCGATTCCAGGCTTTTCAGCGTCAGCTTTCTTCTCTTCCGGCTTCTTCTCTTCAGTCTTCACCGGTTCTGAACCATCCTTTGGAGCGAGCGGGTTGGGAACATCACTGCGAAGCGGAACCAGCAGTGCGATGACCGGATTCGAAGTGTTCAGCTGGTTCAGAATCATGTCCCACTCAGGCAGCAGGTTACGGGTCGAGAGGAGGACGAGGTAGTTCCCGTCACGGCTGAATTCGGCAGCGGCATCGGACGCCAGTTTGTCGCTGACGACTTCGGTCTTATCGGTCTTCGTATCGTAAATCTCGACTTGACCGAATATCGTGGAGTTCGATATCGCAGTGGTCGCGATGTATCGCGAATCTGGCGAGAAGCTGCTGAGGGGCATCGCCCAAGCGAGACTTGCAGTGCGAATCAGCTTTCCTGAACCCGTTGCAACATCAACCAGCCGGACGCGCATCTTGCTGTCGTAAAGAAGAACGCTCTTACTGTCGGGCGACCAGATGTAATAGACGAGCTGCCCCTTTTTCTCATGGGTGATTTGTCGCTCTCCGGTCCCATCCGCGTTCGCTACATAGAGGTTCATCTCGCGGGCTTCGTCGCCAAAGTAGGCGATCAACTTTGCGTCTGGGGACATCGAAGGAGTTCGGTAACGCACTCCAGGTTTTGCCTTCCAGATCTTCGCTTCTCCTTCGCCAACGGGCAGCGAAAGGACTTGCCCGCGAGACTCGACGAGGACCCGCTTTCCGGTGGGGGTTATCGAGACGTTCCCGATGACCTTGTCCGATGCAACTTGGTGGCGTTGCATGTGGATGAGGTCGCTGGCAAGAGCGATATCCAGCGGCTTTTGAGCCTTGCTGGCGGGGTCGAAGACGACGACTTCGGTGCCTTTTTCGAACACCAGCTTTTCTCCATCTGTGCTGAGTTCGCGGATTTCTAACGGCGAGGCTTCGATCTCGACTCGCGGCTTTCCGCCCGCGACGGGAACCGACATCAAGCTGAATTTTGCGCCCTGCTCGTTGGCAAAGTAGATGCGGTCCTTGAGCCAAACCGGAAACTCCGAAGTGCCGGAAAGCTGGGTGAGTTCCCTAAACTTTCCTCCTTGGCGAATCCAAATTTGATTCGCCATTCCGCCGATGTAGTTGAACCACGCCATGCTCCAGCGGTTAAACCGGGTGAATGCAAAATCCCCTTCCGTTGGTCCCATCGAAATGTGGCTTGCAAATTCGAGTGGGACGTCTTTCGGGAGTCCTCCGGCAATTGGGACCGTGACGTAGCGGTAGTTGGTCGGGAACCCGGTGAGGCGGGTCACTATGCTTTTTCCATCTTGGGTCCAACCGGTTACTGTACGGACGCCCTCGATTGAGGTGAGTTTGCGGGGGATTCCTCCAGTGGAGGGAATGATGTACGCCTGTCGTGTTCCGTCGTATTCTCCGGAGAATGAGATCCACTTTCCATCAGGCGAAAACGATGGATCTCGCTCGACACCAGTGTCGACGGTTAACCGCTTGGTCTCTCCGGTGCGCCAATTACCGATCCAAATGTCTCCCTCGCTTGTGAAGGCGACTTGGTCACGATAGATGTCGGGGTATCGCAAAAAAGGCGTCTGAAGGTAGCCAGCCAAGCTCAGAAACATGGGGCGATCTTACCTTTGGCGTCTTAAAGCGTGTACTCTCTGACCGGATTTACCGCACGCTATGACAACCATCGACGCCGTTCTGCTTTTTGCCACAGGGGCAGTTGCGTCAGGGATTAACAGCGTTGCGGGCGGTGGTTCGCTGATCAGCTTCCCGTATCTCACGCTTGGGATGGAAATCCCGGACCGGGTCGCTAATGCGACAAACGCAGTGGGACTTTTCCCAGGATCCTTTGCCGGCGGCCTAGGGTTTATCAAGCAGCTAGAGCAAACCAAGAAGCACCTAAAGGTCCTTGCTCTCCCCACAATATTCGGGTCATTGTGCGGGGCATTGCTGCTTCTCAACACATCGGATAAGTCGTTCAAGGCGATTGTGCCGTTCTTGATCCTACTGGCGGCTTTGTTGCTCTGGTTTCAGCCGAAGGTGAAGGCCATGTTGGCGAAGGCGGATCACCACGTGATCCCGGTTTGGGCGGGCATCGTCTTGCAATTCTTGGTTGCCTGCTACGGCGGCTACTTTGGCGCAGGGATGGGAATTATGATGCTGGCGACCTTTGCTTTGTATATGGAAGGAACAACGCACGAGCTGAATGCAGTGAAGAACTGGCTCGGGTCGATCATCAACCTGTTTTGCTCGATGGTCTTCATTTCGAAAGAGCTGGTGATGACTCCTGAGGCCTATCCGCTGGCTTGTGGGGGATTCGCTGGCGGGTTCTTGGCGGCGCGATGGTCGCTGAAAATCGACCCTGATAAGATGCGCCGATGGATCGCCATTTATGGCTTCGTCATGACGGGCTACTACATTTGGCGCGTTGTTCTTCAGGGCTGAAGAAGCTGAGGCACGAGCGCGGGACCGCCGTAGATCCAGCCGGTATAGAGCTGAACGAGGTCGGCTCCATTGTCGCGCTTTGATTGGTAGTCTTCCGAGGAGAACACGCCACCGACTCCGATGAGGACAAGCCCTTCTGGAGCGTTCGCTTTGAGCCGTTGCAGAACCTCGTTTGACCGTTGAAGAAGGGGTGCTCCAGAAAGTCCACCTTGTTGGTTGGCGGTGAGATTACGGTTGATGCCGTTAGTTCCGGTAAGGCCGCCGCCGAGAAGAGAGTTGCTGATGTGACGGCTGGTTGGGGCAGCGAGACCCGGCAACATATCTCGGCGAATCGTCGTATTGGTGGCGATGATTCCGGTGAGTTTCGCTTCGACGGCGACATTGAGGACGTCGTCGATTGCTTCGTCTTCGAGGTCTGGGGCAACTTTGACGAAGAGCGGGCGTTTGTCGTTGACCTCGCGAAGCGTCTGGAAAATTCTGCGAAGAGAGTCGGCGTCTTGGAGGGATCGGAGGCCAGGGGTGTTGGGGCTACTTACGTTAACGACGAAGTAATCGCCAAAGCCTTGGAGCACTTCGTAGCTTTGTTTGTAGTCCTCGTGAGCCTCCTCAAGGGGGGTAATTTTGGACTTTCCGAGGTTGATCCCGACGGGAATTCGGTTGGAGGAACGGGAGAGTCGCTCTGCCACGGCAATGGCCCCATCATTATTGAAGCCCATGCGGTTGATGAGAGCTTTGTCGCTCGGGAGGCGAAACATGCGTGGCTTTTCGTTTCCGGGCTGGGGGTGCCAAGTAATCGTGCCGATTTCGACGAATCCAAACCCGAACTTGTGCCACTGATTCAGGGCGATTGCGTTTTTGTCCAAGCCAGCTGCGAGGCCGAGTCGGTTGGGGAAGGTGACGCCAAATAGCTCGACGGGCTCGTGCTCTAAGGGTGTCGAACGACCGGGGATGAGGCCCTTTTGCACCAAGGACATTGCCACGTTATGCGCCCGCTCAGGGTCCATTCGGAACGCGAGAGGGCGCAATATCGAGGCGTACAAATCCACGGACATATTATGTCGCTAGTCGTCGATGGTGGGTGGCTTGAATTCGGAGACTTTGAACTGAACTTCCGACGCTCCGCCTCGAATCCAGAGGCGATATTTTCCAGGTTTATCGATCGCGAAGACGCTCAATGTGTAGTCGTCGTACTGATAGAAGCGGCGATTCATGAACTGCCCGGACTCTGATAGAAGCATTACGTTTGGCAATTGTCCTCGGTAAGCGACTTGGACCGCCATGCGTTTTGCAGGGAGCTCGACCTGATAGATGCCAAAGTTCTTGCCATCTAGCTGGAGCGCGGACTTTGGACCGACCGTCAGCGGGATCGTTGGAATGGCATCTCGCTTGAGGGTGTAGTTTCCGGAGCCACCGTTCCCAAGGCACGAGACTCTCAGGATGAACTTCTCCTTATTGGGGAAGAAGAGGTCGTCGCCAGGTCGGTTATTTGCCTCGTCTAAGAAAGAGTTTCGGACCACGCCTTTGTAGTCAATGATCTCGAGCTTTAGCCGAAATGCAGTAGCGACTGCGCGGAGCCGCATCATGTCGTTCTGATTCGATTCGAACGCGTAGTACGCCGACTCGGCGATGGGGAGATTGGCGTCGACGGGTTGGGCATCGGCAAACTTGGGGAGGTCTAACGAGTTCTGGACCGAGACTTCGGTGGACTTGTATGATCGATTTGAAATGATGATCGTGGCTTCGCCTGTGCCGTAAAAGGCGCGAGTCACGCTATCGGAATCGTGGCGCCTTTGGAACCATGTGAACCGATCTTCGACGCCCCAGTAGCCTTCTCCACGGACTCCAGTTTGCAATCCAGCGAAGTCCTCGGGAGGTTCTGGCCCTTCTAAGAAGTTGATGAGTTCCTTTCCGGATTTGATCGTGGTTTCAACCAGATCATCTGCCACGACGGGGAAGCTGACCAGGACTCCCGAACGAGGGGGAATCGTCAGATTAAGGCTCGCGTCTTTGCGACCTTGGATGACAGGGAGAGCGTTTACCGAGATTCGGAATTTCTGACCCCCCACGAATTGGGGCATGATGACGAAGAAGTCACCGTCTTTCAGGGCTCGGATTGTTTTTGGATTGCTTGGATCAATACGTTCTGTCCCATTTTTCAGCTCAATGAAGTCAGCGCTTTTGACACCGCTTGGGCCAAAGATTGCACCTGAAACAGACGAGTCATACCAGTCTCCCTCGTTGCTGGACTGCAGGTTTGAAATGGAATATGTCTTCCCTTTCTCGGCTTTGAAGTGCACCAATGTCCCCACGAGTCCGAGCTTTTCAGCGACGGCGTTGAGGGGGGTCTCAAGCTCAGTGGTTCCGAGCCTTGCCGTCGTGGATTTGAATATGAAATGGCGAAAGTTGAACTTGCCTCCAGCGGCGGCGCGGAAGCTGTTGACAATAACTTTCACATCCTGATCGCGCGCAAATCGATACACCAGCAGTGGGGTTTGCACGCCCTCTTTTCGGTCGTCGTTCTCCGCCAGCATTTTGCCTTTTTCGTCGATGAGCCGTAGGGCTGGATCAAATACTTCACTCTCGGCTTCGGCGACTAGGACGTCGCCCGTTTTTGCGGTGATTCTCCATTCACAGCCAACTCCCGCCGTGGCGATCATTGTTTGGGTTTGCCAGGATACGGGTGGGAATTCCGGGTTGATCGGGGCGGCTCGTTGGTCTTTTCGGAACATCATCACGTCGCCGCCTGGACCGGCTCCGCCGCCGCCCATTCCAAATCCGCCGATGCTACCTTGGGCAAAGAGTTGTGCAGAGGCGAGGAGGACAACAGCCGAAACTACGATTCGTCGCATGTCAGTTGAGACGCGGTGTTTATCGGGTTGGTTACGTCCTCGTTTTGCATTAGAAATCAGGTACAATTCGGGTTCAATTTCTGTCGAATTTGAACCTAGGAAGCATGAGCAACGAGCCGCAAGACGACCTTTTCCACGCCCCCGCGAATGACATCGAAGGCAAGGAAGACCAAGACGCGATTGTGAACGAACTCGCGGGGCGCGTTGATGGTGACTACGACGCCGCCCAGATTCAAGTTCTTGAGGGACTTGAGGCTGTTCGAAAGCGCCCGGGCATGTACGTTGGTGACAACGGCAAGCGCGGTCTTCACCAGCTCTTCCGCGAAGTTATCGATAACTCGGTTGACGAAGCTCTTGCTGGTCACTGCGACCACATCACCGTAACACTCTTCGAAGATGGCTCGGCGGGGGTTGAGGACAACGGTCGAGGCATCCCAGTTGACATGCACCCGAAGATGGGTGTTTCGGCGCTTCAGGTCGTTATGACCGTCCTCCACGCTGGCGGTAAGTTTGGCGGAGAAGGAAGCGGCTACAAGACCTCAGGTGGTCTGCACGGTGTTGGCGTTTCTTGTACCAACGCGCTATCGACTTGGATGGAAACCACCGTTCGACGAAACGGAAAGATTTATCGGCAACGGTTTGAGAAAGGTATTCCCGTTTACGAAGTCAAGGAGATCGGAACGGTAGAACTTGAGAATACGGGTACCGCACAGCGATGGATGCCCGACCCAACGGTTCTTTCCGAAGTCGAGCACGACTACCACATCGTCAAGACGCGTATGCGTGAGCTTGCTTACTTGAACCCGAAGGTCAAGTTTGAGTTCATCAACGAGAAGGAGCCCGAAACCAGTGAAGTTTTCTTCTATCAGCGTGGTATTCCGCAGCTTGTTGAGGACATCAACGACGGAAAGGACACGCTCCACAACGTTATTCACTTCAAGCGCATCCGCGAGACAAGCGAGATCGAAATCGCTTTGCAGTACCACGATGGCTATAACCTGACCATCCTGGCGTTTACCAACAACATCCACAACCCAGATGGCGGAACCCACGTTTCGGGCTTTAGCACCGCTCTCACCCGAACCATCAACAACTACGCTCGAAAGATGGGCATGTTGAAGGAGAAGGACAACAACCTTGTTGGCGACGATGTGACCGACGGCCTTACGGCCGTTATCTCTCTCCGAATTGGCGATCCATCCTATAACTCCCAGGACAAGGTCAAGCTGGTTACTCCAGAAGTTCAGGGTCTGACCAACTCGCTCGTTGGCGAAGGTCTAATGACCTTCTTTGAAGAGAACCCCAACATCGCACGCAAGATTGTTGAAAAGGGCGTTATCGCTCAGCGTGCACGTGAAGCAGCTCGAAAGGCGATGGAAAGCGTTCGGCGTTCATCAACGATGGACTCGTTCGGTCTGCCTGGAAAGCTGGCAGACTGCCGAAGTAAGGACGCTACCAAGTGCGAAATCTTCCTCGTTGAAGGTGACTCAGCAGGTGGATCGGCAAAGAGTGCGCGAGATCGCGAAACTCAGGCGATTCTTCCTCTCCGAGGAAAGATTCTGAACGTTGAGCGAGCACGAATTGACAAGGCTCTCGATAACGAGGAAATCAAGGCGCTGATCGCAGCACTTGGTGTTGGTATTGACCTGTCACTCGGCAAGAGCGATCTTTCGGTAGATGAGGATCAGCCTGACTTGGAACTGAACGGCCCCAAGAAGAAGGAGAAAGATCCGAAAGAGAAGGAAGTTCAATTCGACCTTTCGAAGCTGCGGTACCACAAGGTCGTCATCATGACGGACGCCGACGTGGACGGCGAGCACATCCGAACGCTCCTCCTCACGTTCTTCTATCGCTACATGAAGCCACTGATGCAGGCGGGTCACATTTGGCTCGCACAGCCACCGCTCTTCGTTGTGAAGGTTGGAGCGAACGAGCGGTACTACGCGATGACAGAGCAAGAGCGAGACGAGATTATCGCAGGCATCAAGAAGGGTCGAAAGTACGACGTCACCCGATTTAAGGGACTTGGCGAAATGAACGCCGAGGACCTCGAAGAAACCACCATGGCGGTCGACAAGCGACGCATGGTTCAGGTGATCTGCGACAAGACTTTCGAGATGGAGATCGAAGAGATGTTCTCGAAGTTGATGGGCGAAAAAGTCGAGCCACGACGAGAGTTCATTGAGCGCCACGCCAAAGAAGCGATGAACGTCGACTGGCACTATTGATTCGGCTTCGGTCGGCCGTTTAGGCAAAGAAAGGTGCCCAGCGCAAAGCTCTGGACACCTTTTTCTTTGGAGCCACTAGCATGTGATGCTGATATTGCTCGGTATATCAGCGCCCAACCATGGCACGAAGGCGCGGACCCAAGCCAACGCAGTTTCCGCGTTGGACGGTGATAAAGCCTCGCTCTGCCATGACGCCGAGGTTGAACTCAATGATTCCAGGTTTGATGGGGAGCCGGTGCACAATATCGTTGAGGTTGATCGAATCCGAATTCGGATCGGTCACCATTGCCTCAACAATCGCAACAGCGATTGCTTCGCGGATGGCTTGAACTTCGGACCAGCGGTGCACAGGGAGAAGGCCCGATTCTTCCACAAACAGCTTGCCCCGCACGGTCAGCGATTGCCCGAGGAGAAGACCCTTAAGTGCGAGTTTACGGAAGGAGAGTTTGAGCTCGGCTGGGCAGATATTCAGAACCTGGATCAGCTCGTCATTCCCGATGATCTGGCCTGCTGAATCCATTTCGTAGCAGTAGAGCTCGAGGAGCAGTTTTTGCTCCTGCTGGGAAAGTTCGACTAAATCCATCCGTAGTACAGGCTCAGCGACTTTGCCCTGTCTCAATTATGAACGATTTCAGTGCTGAGCTTATACTGATCAGTAAGCTATCCGAAGTTTCTCAACCTATCTTGCGATAGCGACTGTGCCCTGTCCCAACTATGAACGATTTCAGTGCTGAGCTTATACTGATCAGTAAGCTGTCCGAAGTTTTTCAACGTATTTTGCGATAACGTCAAACTCAATATTGACCATCTGATTTTGTGCAAGCGACCGCAAATTCGTGTGTTTGAGGGTGTGCGGAATAACCCAAACGTCGAAGACGCTCCCGACAGGATTGACCACTGTGAGCGAAATTCCGTCAACGGTGACTGATCCTTTGTCGATCAAATATGTCCCAACCGGAACTTGAAACTGGTACACCGTAGAATTACCTTCTGGGCGTTTTGAGAGGAGCTTTCCGACTCCATCAACGTGGCCTTGAACGATGTGCCCGCCGAAACGGTCGGAAGGTCGCATGGCGCGCTCTAAATTGAGTTCTTGTCCCAATCTCAGCTGATCGAAGCTTGTCTTATTGACCGTCTCCTGAGAGAGATCAAACGCGATTCCGTCGGCGTCGGATGGGACAACCGTGAGGCAACAGCCATTGACGGCGATTGACTCACCGAGCGCGAGGTCGGTCACGTCAAGATTCTTTGGGTTAATGACCAAACGCTGACCATCCCACGATGCGACTTCTCCTACTGCTTGAACGATCCCGGTAAACATTTCTTCCTACGAGTAAACCCTGAGTGCTTCTACGCCGTACAGAAACTCATATGTTGTTTGGAAACCGCGCAGACCAATATCCGTACTTGGTTTCGTACTTGCACGAAACTGAACGTGTTGACCTGTTTCGAGAGTTTCGGGGGCAAGAGACTCTGACGACAGGGATCGGTGTGTTTTGTGCGCTTGGGACTTGGGCGCTCTTGATGCCGTTTGGTGCTCTTGTCGCACTGACTTCGCTAGGCCCGCTGTTGATCATGGCAGTGGTCGTCACCGGGATCATTAACTTGGAGCGCCGGGCGGCGATGCGTACACCAGAGTTTGAGTCCAAAGTGGAAGCCTATCAACTCCTGGCTGTCATGCGGCGAATGCTGGAGCTCAACCGGCTCCACCGCGATCTGAGCGATTCTACGCTAACTTTACTCGACGAAATCGCGCGGACTAGGGGACAGATTCATGACATCTTGAACATGCCGTTCTGGCAGCAGAGCAACCTGTCACCCACATTGGGGGAACTGAAGCGACAAGCGATTGTTGCGGCCGACCAGTCCACCATCGACGCCGTTTTGCAGTTCAGGAATAGCCTTCCGACACAGGTCCAGGCGCGTCCGGTTTGGAGTTACATCGACGAAGCGGTGGAGACCTTCACCGGACGTGCCGTTCGCGCGACGCCCTTTACTGAGTTTGGGTTTGACGGTGCCTTTCGAGTTGCCCAGAAGCTGCAGATGCTGAAGTCCGAAATTGAGCAGCTCACCAACGCAGCGCCGATAGGGGTTGCGGGAGAAGTTGAGCAGATGCCGGGTGCCCTGATTGACGATGCGCTGATGGAGATCCGCACCATCCGAAAAGCTGAAGAAGAGCTGCGTCAAGGACTATAGGTCGCTTGGCCAGCCGATGGTTTCAGCTTGCAATCTGGCTAGCTTATGCTGAGTCCAGTTGAGGCTTAGGGGCGTGACGGAAACAAATCCCTCGCTAACGGCCATCACGTCAGTTCCGGGCTGATTGGCCTTCATGACGACCGCGCCGCCTTGCCAATAGTAGGGTCTTCCCCACGGATCATCACGACGTTCAACTCGGTCTTTGTAGACCCGCCGGCCCATTTCGGCAAACTTGGTTCCTCGGACCTCATTGGGAGCGATCGAAGGGATGTTGACGTTGAGGAAGCATAGTTCTTGCTCCGGAAGGCCGGCAAGCTTGCCTAGATTTTCGCCAAGCCACTGACTGGCAGTTTCCCAGTGCGGAGGTGCTTCGACGACGAACGTTGCGAGCGATACCGAGATCGAACGGATACCGTTTATCGCACCTTCCATCGCTCCGGCAACTGTTCCTGAATAGGTGATGTCAAAGCCGAGGTTTGGTCCGTGGTTGACTCCGCTTAAAACAAGGTCGCAGCCGTCGGGCCACGCGACCGTAAGACCAACGTTGACGCAGTCAACCGGGACACCGTTGACTGTGTAAGCCTCTAGGCCATCGAATGGCACTGACGTAACTCGAAGTGGGTCTCGAAGAGTCATTGCGTGGCCACAAGCAGAGCGTTCTCGATCGGGAGCGACGATTTTGACTTCTCCGAGAAGCTTCGCGGCCTCGGCAAGGACCTTGAGGCCGTGACCGTGGATACCGTCGTCGTTCGTGATCAGAATTCTCATGCGGTTTCGACTCGGATTGTCGTTGCGACTTTGCTGACGCAGGGCAGCCACTGAACCTCGGCGAGGGCGGCCTGGACTGCCGATTCCTTTGCTTTATGGGTCAAGCACACGATCTCGCCCTTTTCGGAAGGGAGTGTTCGCATTTGCATCTCTGCGATGCTGATTTCGTGACGACCGAAGACCATCGAGATTTCACCGAGAGTTCTTGGCTTGTCCTCGACTTGGATGCGGAGGTAGTAGGTCGTTTCGAGGTCATCCATCGGGGCCGTCTTCATTCCCTCATCGTAAGGGATCGCACTTCCCGAGCCGCCTGCGAAGATATTGCGGCCAACATCAAGGAAGTCACCGATTACGGCGGAGCCTGTTGGGTCAGAACCGGCTCCTCGGCCGGAGAACATGACGTCGCCGACGAAGTCGCCGTGGATCCACAGGGCGTTGTAGACCCCGTTTACAGAGGCGAGTGGGTGGGTGAGGGGAATCATCGTTGGGTGCACTCGGACCCGTACCGCTTCGCCGATCATCTCAGCAATGCCGAGGAGCTTGATTCGGTAGCCCCAAGAGGCGGCATAGGCAATATCTGTTGCCGAGACTTTGGAGATACCCTCTCGGTAAACCTCGTTGACCGCGACCTGCTTCCCGCCAGCGATAGACGCCAAAATCGAGATTTTGTAGCCAGTATCGATCCCTTCAACATCGTTGGTTGGGTCGGCTTCGGCGTATCCCTTCTCTTGGGCTTCTCGAAGAGCATCGGAGTAGTCGGCCTCTTCTTCCTCCATCATGGTGAGGATGTAGTTTGTGGTGCCGTTCAGGATTCCCATCATTCGGACCAAGTCGTTTCCGGCGAGCTGG
The DNA here is from genome assembly GCA_903927345.1 of uncultured Armatimonadota bacterium. Taxonomy (GTDB): domain Bacteria; phylum Armatimonadota; class Fimbriimonadia; order Fimbriimonadales; family Fimbriimonadaceae; genus Fimbriimonas. The sequence goes on from CAIYMO010000036.1 coordinate 78,876, forward strand.
TGTTTGAGAGGTTGGATGAGCGGAATTCCACCACCGACAGCGGCTTCGTAGTGGAGATCAAGGCCCTTCGATTTGGCGAGATGGACCAGTCGTGATCCGTGCTTGGCAATGAGTTCCTTGTTTGCCGTGACGACGTGTTTGCCGTGTTTGAGGGCGGCTTCCACAAGTCTGGCGGCGGGATCAACGCCTCCAATAACCTCGATCACGACGTCAATGGTGGGGTCGTTCACGATGGAGTCGAGATCGGTGGTGAAGAGCGATGGATCGACCCCTCGTTCTTTGCTGGTGTCCTTGATTCCGATCTTGGCGACCTCGAAGGAAAGGCCTATTTTTTTGACGATTGCGTCGCGGTTGTCCTGGAGCATCCGAAACGCTCCGGTGCCGACAGTTCCGAACCCAAGAAAACCAATGCGAATCGTTTTTGCCATCTGAACCCCCTCATTATGAAGTGTTCTTCTTTACTAGTTTTAGGTGAATTTACAGGCAATGCAACCATTTACACTTTGTAATGCGTTAATGTTCTTTTGAAATCATGATGAATCGCGCATTCCTCATCGCAATTGGATTGACGATGGTCGCTGGGTCGGCCTTTGCTCAAACACCTCCACCAGCATCTACAACCGCTCCCGCACAGGACGAAAAGAAGGCGGATGCGCCCAAGCAGGAGGACAAACGAACTCCCGAGCAGAAGCGATATGACGACCTGATCAAGACTGCAAAGTCGCAGGACGGCGTTTTCAAGGTCCACAAAGTGGACGAGAAGATTTATTGGGAGATTCCGGAGTCCAAGCTCGGACGACTTTTCCTCTTTAACGCTGAAGTTTCTGAAGCTCCTCGGGCACTTACCTACCCTGGCACTGCACCGATGGAACGACCGCGAACGATCAAGTTTGCGCGACGGGACAAGAAGATTCAGCTAAAGAATGTTGACGTCAGCACCCGCTCGGTCGGTGGCGATAAGGGCACCGATTTGGGTGTTAAGCAGAACTCGATTGAGCCGATTCTGTTCACCTTCGACATCGTTGGTGAATCCCCAGAAAAGAACCCGCTGATCGATGTGACGCAGCTCTTCGTTTCGGATCCTCAAGACTTTAGCGTGCGGGCGGCAATTCCTGGCGCGATGGGTGTTGATTCGAGCAAGACGTGGGTCGAGAAGGTTAAGGCCTTCCCTACCAATATCGAGACTCGCACCTACATGACGTTCATGATGGGTCGTGGTGGCGGTGGAGGCCTTCAGGCACTCCTTGGTGGTGGTGGAGGTCAGTACGACGCCAGCAAGGCTGCTACCGTTGTCCACTACAGTTTGACCGAGCTTCCAGAGACCCCGATGATGGGTCGATTGAAAGATTCCCGAATTGGATACTTCACCACAGGATTCACCCTCTTTGGCGATGCTGAGCGATCGGCAAAGCAAGTTGAATACATCAACCGATTCCGACTTGAGAAGAAAGATCCGAAGGCAGACGTCAGCGAGCCTAAGAAGCCAATCGTTTATTACGTCACCCAAGAGGTTCCAGAGAAGTGGCGCAAGTGGGTTAAGGCGGGTATTGATGACTGGCAGCCAGCATTTGAGGCGGCAGGATTCAAGAACGCGATCATGGGCAAGATTGCCCCGACCAAGGAAGAAGATCCTGATTTCGATCCAGAAGATGCTCGATATAGCGTCATTCGATGGGCTCCAAGCGATACCGCGAATGCGATGGGACCTTCCATTCAGGACCCACGCAGTGGCGAGTCGATCTCGGCTCACGTCATTGTCTGGAACGACATTGTCAAACTGGTTCAGAGCTGGTACTTCGCTCAAGTGGCGGCAACCGATCCTAAGGCTCAGAAGCTGCCGATGAGCGACGAGCTGATCGGCCGACTTATCCAGTACGTCGTTTGCCACGAAGTTGGACACACCCTCGGCTTGGAGCACAACTTCAAGGGTTCGGCGGCCTACTCAATCGCCCAGCTACGAGACAAGAACTTCACCGACAAGTACGGCGTTGCTTCTTCCATCATGAGCTACTCGCGATACAACTACGTCGCCCAGCGCGGTGACGGAGTTACGTCGACTATCGGAGTGATCGGCCCGTACGATGTCTTCGCAATTCAGTACGGTTATAAGCCTCTGAACGCAGCGACACCTGAGCAAGAAAAGTCAGCACTGGACTCACATCTCGGACAGCAAGTCACAAATCCTTGGCTCCGATTTGGCAACTACCGAAATGCTCAGCTGGACCCTCAGAAGCAGTCGGAAATCATTTCGAACGATCCTGTTGAGGCGACTCGACTGGGTATGAACAACATTGAGTACATCGCAAAGAATGTGCTTGTTCCGGCGACCTCCAAGTTTGGTGAGTCGTACGACAACCTTGCTGAGATGCACGGCGAACTGATCGGTCAGTGGATGACCGAAGTGATGCACGTTGTTCGGGTCGTTGGCGGCGTTGTTGAATACGACAACCACGTCGGACGTGGCGGCGATGTATTCGTTCCGGTTGCGGCAGCTCAGCAACGAAAGGCGGTTCAGCTTCTGATGACCCGAGCAGTTCGTCCTTCGGCAGCAATCTTCGATCCGAAGATCTTTGCCAAGACACGAATGACCGGTTTCGTGAGCAGCGCGAACTCGATGAGTTCAGCTGTTCTTCGAAGCCTCCTCTCTGACGCAAAGGTTTCGAGCCTTTCGGACTTCGAGGCGACCAAGCCTGGTCAGGCGTATACGCCTTCCAACCTGGTTGACGATGTAGTGAACGGAATCTTCACCGGACTGGGTGCACCAAAGGTCTCGACCAACGCGTTTGATCGAAATCTTCACCGCAACTTTTTGAAGATGGTGGATGGCCGCATCAACGGTGCAAGTGCCAGCCAGACCGACCTACGTCCACTTCTCAAGGCAGCCTTGAAGAATGTGGCAGTCCAGCTCGTTTCCGCTCAGGGTCGAGCTGCGGATAAGGTCACCAAGGCCCACCTAGCCGAGATCCTCAACGACGTCACCAAGATCCTTGCTGATACCTATTCGAAGGGTGTAAGCTCGGCTCCAACGCCATCGTTGGCGGACCTGTTGGCAGGAATGCCGTTCAAGTACGAAGCCGACCACAAGCACGGACGAGACTGCTGGTCTCGGATGGCGCCTGCTGAGCTCATCGAGCTCAAAAAGGAACTCGAAGCCGAACTGAAGCGCGGCAAGTAAGTTCGCAACTCAATCGAAAACCCCGCTCCTGCTGAACACATGGAGCGGGGTTTTCGTCATTCTGCTATGGACGCCTGGACTCGAAAAGCACTGCTAGTCTTAGCGATCTTGGCTCTCTTTGGGTACATACTGCTACTCCTTATGGTTTCCCGCAGCCACTAGGCACAGCCTCTGCAGTCGAGGCTCAAGTAAACTAGAGGTCTATGCCAACCCCTCAAGCAGGCGAAGAAGTCGTGGTCATGCAGACCAACCACGGCAAGATCGTGATCGGTTTCCTCGAAGACAAGGCCCCTCTCCACGTTGCGAACTTTAAGAAGTTGGCGACCGACGGGTTCTACAATGGATTGAAGTTCCACCGCGTGATCCCTGGATTCATGATCCAAGGTGGATGCCCAAACACTCGCGACGGCGCATCTGGAATGCCAGGAACGGGCGGACCTGGACACAACGTGCGAGCTGAGTTTAATGACACTCCTCACGACCGTGGCATCCTCTCGATGGCTCGATCTTCTGATCCTAACTCCGCTGGATCGCAGTTCTTCGTGATGGTGAAGAAGTCTCCGCACCTTGACGGTCAATATTCTGCGTTTGGATATGTGATTGAGGGAATGGATGTTGCCGATACAATCGTTTCCTTTAGTGGACCTGGCGACCGACCAACGACTCCTTGCGTTATGGAATCGGTTTCGGTGACCACCTGGCCCCTCGAAGCATAAGAGAGTTTTAACATGTTGAAATACGCTTCCCTACTTCCGCTGGCGATGCTCATCGTTGGATGCGGATCTGACACCTATGCGGGCGATTCAAACATCGCCCCAGAGATCAAGTCGAATTATTCGACTACTGCGTCTGATGCATCGGCACCGGCTGAAGCGCCTGCTCCAGCAGCCAATGAAATTGAAGAGCCAACATTTGCTAAGCCAAAAACCGGCGAAGAAGTAGCGGTGATCGAGACCAAATTTGGCAAGATCGTCCTTAAGTTCCGGCCAGACAAGGCTCCTAAGCACGTTGAGAACTTCAAAAAGCTAGCGCGCAACGGCACCTACAATGGAACGATTTTCCACCGTGTCATTCCTGGCTTCATGATTCAGGGCGGCGATCCGATCACGAAGGACAAGACCAAGACCGAAACTTACGGTCAAGGTGGTCCAGGCTATCAGATCGAAGCTGAGTTCAATAACTTGAACCACAAGCGTGGCGTGCTTTCGATGGCCCGGTCTCAGGATGTTAACTCTGCGGGTTCGCAGTTCTACATCTGCGTTGGAGATTCCGACTTCCTGAACAAGCAGTACACCGCGTTTGGCGAAGCGATTGAAGGAATGGACGTTGCCGACAAGATCGTCAACTCTCCACGAAATGGGAACGACCTTCCAAACGAGCGGATCGAGATGAAAGTCAAGATCGTGAAGTGGCCGGTTAAGTAACCCACTATTCATAACGGAAAACTGAGGGGTGAGCAGGCAGAAAGCCGCTCACCCCTCGGCATTTCCTTAGTCCAGCTTCCAGTCTTTCTCTACCGACTTGCCGCCGATTGTGATTCTCAACTTGTAGCTACCAATCGGAACGAAGGTGGCTCGCTTTGATTCAAACGGATCCTTGACGGCTTCTTTGGCGTCCTTCGGTGCAGCGGGAGGTCCGACAATAATCCCTTCCTTCGTGAGCCGAAGCTCGAGCGATGTGTTGTTGAGGCCCCGAATGACGTCTTGGTCTCGCTTGAGAACGACCTTGCCATCTTTATCAACCAACTCGATCGTGCCCGCTCCACTCGCCTTGGAGAAGAACGAACACTTCAGCGTTGGGATGCTCGATGGTTCGGTAGTGTACGGAGCACGGCGCTCGTAGCCCCACATGACGCTTCGCGACATGTCGCTGAGCGAACTGATGGTCAGATCAGCCGAACGTTGCTCCTTAGTCAAAGCCATCACTGGCTTGAGAGGGAGAACCCAGCAACCGCGGGCGTGAGTTGCGACGACAAGATCGTATTCGCGCTCTTGGATCACCATGTCGTGGACAGGAAGGTGGCCGAGGGCACCTCCGAGGACTTCCCAGGTTGTTCCGCCATCAAAGGTGACGTAGACGCCTAGATCGGTTCCGACGTAGAGAATGTCCTTGTTCTTCGGATCTTCACGAACGACGTTGATCGTCTCATGCGGTAAGTTGCCGACAATCGACTTCCAGGTTTTGCCTTGGTCTGTGCTCTTCCAAAGGTAAGCCGACCAGTCGTCCTCGCGGAATCCGCTTTGGGAGCAGAAGACGATGTTTTCGTCGTGGCGACTTGCAACGATTCTGGAAACCCACTTTTCGGGCTGAGGAGTTGGAATATCGATCCAAGTGTTTCCGCCGTCCGGGGTCATCGTCACTCGTCCGTCGTCACCACCGCAGTAGATGAGACCGAACTTGAGAGGGCTCTCGCTGAGGTCCTTGATCGTTGAGTGCGGAACGTCGCCGTTCGGGCGATTCCGCGTTAGATCAGGAGAGATAGGCTTGAAGGTTCGTCCACGGTCAAACGAACGGTACAGGCGATTGAATCCGATGTAGACGATGTCTGCATTGAACGTCGAGAGCTGAATTGGAGAAATCCAGTTAGCTCGTTGCGCCTCGCCTGCAGCGCCTCGAGGGCGGGCCGAGTAAGACGAGTTGTTCTTGAAGTCGCGGGCGTAGTGAGCACCGAACTGGGACGCGCCGTAGACCAGATCAAATTCTGGTCGAGGATCGATTGCGATTGCCGAGCCATCGCCACCTCCGATGTCTTCCCACTTGTTAGGGCTGGTAACTCCGAGGAGGAAGTCACTGGGCCCTCGCATCGTGCCGTTGTCTTGAAGACCAGTGTAGATGTTGTAGGGAGACTTATTGTCGACCGCAACGGTCGTTGTTTGCCCGACACTGAGGTTCTCGAAGTGGAACCAATTCTTGCCGTCGTTGCGAGACAGGTAGATTCCCCCGTCGTTGCCAACCCAAACGTGGTTCGGGTTGCGTTGGTCGAAGTAGACCGCGTGGTGGTCAACGTGAACATCTCGAGTTACGCCGTCTTTGAAGTTCTTGCCGCCATCAGTGGAACGAAGCATGGGGACTCCACAGATCCAGACATCATCTGCGTTCTTCGGGTTAACAAAGACGCGCTCGTAGTAGTAGCCGCCGATCTCGCCAAACTTGGTGACTTTTGCGAATGTCTTACCGCCGTCGGTCGACTTGTACAGTTCGTCAGCGTTTTGGCCAGGATCGAACGCATTGGGACTCTTCACCTCGATCTTGGCTTTGACATCGGCAATTGTCATCTTGCCGTCTTTAAGCCCGGCAAGGACGTCGTCAAGCTTGGCATCCGCCGGAGCGTACGCCTTCCAGAATGTCTCAAGGACAGGCTTCTCAATCTCTTGGAACATCTTTGCGTCGAGTTTGAGGAATCGCCGAGGAGTAAGGACACCACTTCGTGTTCGCTCATCTTCGTCTCCCCAGCCTTCGTTCTTGCCAGGGTTCTCCACGAAGGCATAGACAATCTTGTTGTCGCTCTTTGCCCAGGCGAGACCGACTCGGCCACAGCTCTCGCCGCTCGGAAGAGTGCTGATCTGTTTCCACGAGTTTCCACCGTCCTCGGTTCGATAGACTGCACTTCCTGGACCGGACTCAAGGAAGTTCCAAGCTCGTCGATCACGTTGGTACATCGCGGCGACGGCGACTTTGGGGTTCTTCGGGTCGAGTTGGATGTCGATTGCGCCCGTGGACTCGTCCTTCTTGAGGACCTGCTTCCAGGATTTTCCTCCATCGGTGGTTTTGTAAAGGCCTCGCTCGGGGCTAGCCGAGTAAAGGTGACCGGTGACGGCAACCCAGACAGTGTTTTCGTCTTTAGGATCCATCACGATGCGGCCGATGTGGTGGCTTTCGGGGAGGCCGATGAAGGTCCATGTTTTGCCGGAGTCGGTGGACTTGTACATCCCGGTCCCGGAGTAACTCGTCCGTTGGTTATTCGCTTCGCCCGTACCGAGGTAGATGGTCTTGCCATCTTTGCTTACGGCGAAGTCGCCAATGCCAAAACTAGGTTGATTATCCCAAAGGCTCGTCCAAGTTTGACCGTCGTCTTCGGTGCGGAAGAGTCCGCCGGTGGCGAAGGCGGCGTAGACCTGATCTGGATTGTTCTCAGGGGCAGTGATCATCATGACCCGACCGCTCTGCGGTTCGGGCCCAACGTTCTTCCAGAGGTAGCCCATGAGGAAGGACTCCTTCTCGAGTTGAAGGCGCTTCTGGTAGGCGGCGTCTCGATCGGCGGCGAGGGTTCCTCGGACCACGGTTGGGTGGAACTTCTCGCGCTCAGCTTTCTTATCCCAAGGCTTGATGTCCTTGCTGCCAGACTGGCCGAACAGAATTTCTAGCTGTCGATCTTTGTCTTGGATGTCTTGACCAAACGTGACTGCCATCGCGGCAAGAAGGAAAACCGAAGAGAACAAACGCCCCATGAGGCATAGTTTCGCATACAGGGAAGCAAAGTTGGTACTGTTCAGGAAAGTTTTAGCCTTCGGGCGAGTTCGCTCGAGAGAAGACCTTCGGGATCATATTCCGATTTGAACACTCGGAATTTGTGGAGGGCGTCGCCCAAATACTGTTCGGCATCTTCGGGGCGAAGGGTTGAGTCCTTGGCAAAGTAGAAGCGACCGCCGTTTTTGAGTGTGAGGTCGTTCATCTTATGCGCGAGCTCCCAGAGCTTGGCTTTGTTCTTTTCAGTGACTTTGAAGTCGAGGGCAAGGGAGTACCCATCGACGGCGTGAGAGAAGAAGAACCGATCTGGGCGGTGGCGCTTGAGGACGCCGAGGAAGGATTCGAGGTTGTACTCTTGCTGGAGGCGAATCTGCTGGGCGAAAACGGCTTTGGCGTGCTCTTTTGGCACAAATGTTTGGTATTGGATGAAGCCACCAGGCTCGTAGGCGCGTCGCCAATCGGGGACGTAGTCGAGGAGGAAGGAGAAGGCGACAAGGCTCTGGTCGTGCATCTTGTTGTTGCCGATGGTGCTACTGGCGAACTGCTTGGCGGCGTTGAGGAGTCGCATTCCAGGGCGGTTACAAAAAAGCTTGAGTTCCCTCCAGAGCACCGATTTTGGGAAGATACCGAGGATTAGGGCCGGCAAATCCTGGTTGGAGGCGACTCGACTGCCGAGGTCTTCGCGCTGTTTGTACCAGGCACCATGGAACTGTCCTCGACCCGCTTTTGCTCCCTTTGAGAAACAGTCGACCCAGGAAACCATGTAGTCGGCGTCGTGTTCGTACTTCTCGAACAGGGCGAATTGCTCGTCCCAGTTCTTTGCCGCTTCTGCCCAAACATCGAGATTCCCGCTGGCGACACGGTGCATCTTAAGCTTGACCCGCGTGATGACCCCGAGGAGTCCGGCAGAGGAGATGACGGCGTAAAAGAGGTCATCCTCGTTGGTCAGAGTTTTCAGCTCACCGGTTGGGAAGAGGACGTCCATATCGACAACGTGCTCTCCGATGGTGCCTTGGCAGTAATTGTTCTTTCCGTGGACGTTCATCCCGAGCGCACCGCCCAGGGTTGGATACATGGTTCCGGTGACGACGGGTGGCCAGTAGCCGTCTTCAAGGCAGTAGCGCCATAGGTTCTCGATGGTGACACCACTTTCGCAGTCAATGATTCCACTTGCTGAGTCCCATGCGAGGATGCGATTCATCCGCGTGATGTCAATGAGGAGCGATTCGGCGCCAATGTTGCCGTCGCCGTAGCTGCGACCTGCTCCTCGAAGCGTCACCTTACGGCCAGATGCGCGCGCCTCTTCAAAGACTGATCGGATTTCCTCGACCGAAGTAGGGCGATACACATAGGCGTCAGCGGCCTGGGTCATTCCGTATCCCGCAACGCGGGTAATGCGCTGGGGAGAGATCATATCTTAAGTTTTCGGAAGATCGGACTCGGAATCCTCTTTATGATGTAGAACGCGATGCGGTGGGCGAGTTTGAGATAGTGCTCCCCGTTCTTATCTGCCTTGTGCAGAATGACCTCGGCAGCCTTTGAGGCGGGCATCATGCCTTTCATGTTGAGCGGCGCGGTCATCTCCGTATCAACGGGTCCAGGCTTGATCGTGCTGACGCACACACCTCGGTTGCGCAGGGCTTCGAGGTATGTGTGGAAGAATGCCTTGGAAGCGTTGTA
>CAIYMO010000037.1 GCA_903927345.1 uncultured Armatimonadota bacterium
CTCTAGTGGCTGCCCAGATGCTGTTCGAGGTCCAAAGGAGGCACCCAGCCCCCACGATCTGCCACACGAGGTCACGCCTCAACTGACAAGCAGTGGTCTTAAAGACTGGGGTGCCAACAAGAAGAGTTTAAGATACAACTGACAAGCGTTTCGTAAGAACCACTCCCCGAAACAAGACAGCCAAGCTTGTCAGTGGACGGCCTTGGAGAGCAACCGCTAAACCCAGGTTGACAAACACCTCAAATCGTTGCCTAGTAAGTGACGATGAGAGTCACACCAAAACACCTGCAAACCCCGCGCCCATTTACGCCCACTTGGGATCAAAAGCGAAAACTATTTGAACCTGAGACGCCCATTGCGCCCAACACACGCGCTCCCCGAATTGAGGAGTGCAACTCCCCAAAGCTCACTGCGTAGAAGAACACATGATTCTCCAGAATCTCTCCTACCTCGCCGCCCTAGTTGCCATGATCGAACCAACCATTACCGATCTCAAGGACGGCTATGTCCGAGTCGAAACCAAGAAGTACACCGTCGAAGTCCCCAAAGGCTGGGAAGTCGGCGAAGAAACCAGCTTCGGCCAACGCGAATTCCACTCTGACAAAGGCGAAATCGGAACAATGACCGGCAGTGCGAAGGGCTCCAACTGGGATCGCCTCTACAACACCAGCCTCTTCTTCATCCAACGACGAGAAAAAGCCACTCCAACTCCCTACAAGCTCAGCAAGAACAAGAAGGGCTACGAAACAATGAGCTTCGAGATGATCGGCAAAGACGGAAAGCCAACATCAAAGTACGTCATCCTCAAGAACACGAAAGAAGACATCCTCGCCCTCAGTGTGCGAATCACTCAAGTGAAGAACGAGACCGAGTTGAATAAAGCATTCGACCGCCTCGTCAATACGGCCGTCATGTACTAAACGAAATAAACAATCGGGTCGCTCCGAAAAAGAGCGACCCGATTGTTGTTAACCGAGGTCCGAAACGCGAACCATCGCGCCGCCGGCTTCCATCGACTTCCAAGCCGCCTCGGTCAACCGAATCACCTCAAGGCCGCATTCGAAACCAGACTCACAAGGAATCCCCTGCGTAATGCAGTCAAAGAAGTGCTGGTCAGGCGTCGAACCGCCATAAGTCTCTTCGTAAACAATCCGGTCCTTAGCCAAGTTGCGAACCGTAAGCTTGCCACCACGAACAAAGAACCCGAGCTTCGTTCCCATGATCGTCATGTCTTCGTGCCAGTTCGTCGAGTCGCCAATGATCGAGATATTGCCAACCGCGCCGTTCTTGAACTTAATCGCCAGCGCCGAATCGATATCAACCTGCAACCCTCGGTTGTCACCAACCGCCGAAACCGTCTCCGCCTGAAGACCGGTAACCCAAAGCATGATGTCGACAAAGTGTGAACCTGTATCGTTCAACTGTCCACCGCCGCTCAAAGCCGGATCGTGTCGCCAAGTACCGGCGCAAGCCACCTTCCACTCCTGGCAGCTAAGACCAGAGATGAACTGAATCTCACCGGCCTCGCCGCTATCAATCATGCCCTTGATCTTGCGATAAACAGAATCAAAGTGCCGCTGGTAAGAAACCATTCCAACCTTGCCACTCGCCTTCTGCGCCGCAATCACCCGATGCGCGTCGGTAACCGTGCAAACCATCGGCTTTTCAACGCAAGCATGCTTGCCGGCTTCCAGCGCATCAACAATCTGCTGAGCGTGCAAAGTGTGCGGAGTCATAATCATCACCGCATCAACATTCGGATCCTTCAATAAATCCTGATAATCCGAATACTCCGCCGCCGCCGCACTCTGCGGATGCGCCGACTTCATCGAAGCAATATTGCTCGGCGAAGTATCCGCCATCGCGACAACGCTAGCGCCTTTCACTTTCAGAAGGTTTCCAACTCGATACCGAGCAAACCCGCCAACTCCGATCAAACCAAACCGAACCTCAGACATGACTCCGCGAGTTTAACCCGACAAACTCCCAAAGTAAACCGATTCACTTGTTAACCCGCTTAAAACTCCACTCCAAAGCGAGGTTATAATTCTGGATATGTACCGGAGTACTTGGGGGACCATCGCAGCGCTACTGCTATCTCAGTCCAGCCTCTACATCCCCGAACCGTACATGTACGTCGAGTTCTCTTCGAATTCCATTTCAGAAAACAAAGACCAAGAGGTGTTCCAAAAGCATCAATACGATTGGCTCAAATCCGAAATCGACTGGAACAGCACCGCCGGCAAGGAATCCTGGGAGACCGCTGTGCGACTCTTCCGAGACAACCGCCACAACAAGCAAACCCTCCTCTCGGTAACCTGCGTCCTCGACGAACCAGGATATCCAGCCTACTACTCGGCGCAAGCAACCAAGAAGTACATTTTCGCCCCAAGCGATCCGTGGCTCAGCGCAGGAGCATATCTCTGCGTCGACGGAATCCGTGGCGACGAACCTAGAACCTTTCAAGATTGCCACCACGTCGTTTACCCCTACAACGTCAACCGTGCAATGCAAAAGGTGTTGCCAAAAACCCCCAGCCCACACCAAGTCCGGCTCCTCCTCCTCACAACACAATACGGCGAGTATTGGGGATCGGACATGAAAGCCGGTCTAAGACGAATGCACAACCTTCTTGAATCACACGGATACAAGGATCGTTTCCTCCAGCTATCAAATGCCCGCTTGATGATTTCCGAACTACTCGACAAGTCCCGGCCTGCTTCGGATCTTGCCGAACTCCGTCGAAGAGTTGACGCCCTCTACAAGGAGTTCCCAGGCTTCCAGCAAAGCATTCTGAAAGCAAGCGTCTCGTATGTCGAGGGCGTCCTTCAACATGACCAAGCCAAGTTTGACGACTACCTCCGACAACGGATCGCGTTAAACAAACAGCTCGCCTTGGGCGACCGCGAAGACCAGCAAGTCAGCCGAGAGGCAATGGTTGGCTTCGAACGGACAAACTACGAAAAACGAAAAGAGTTCTTTGGGGCGAATTCAAAGCCGATTGATCTCGATTCGCTCTAACAAAATCAGGCCGATTCGACAACCGCTCGGTCGCCGCCGTACTCAACATAAGAAACCGTGGTCGGATAGTGGCTCAGATCGACCTCATCCAAGGCCTTATCGATAGCCGAAAGTTGCGCCCGAGCCTCTGCCAATGCAGCAAGAAAGTCTCGAGATCCGAGTGATGGATCACGACCCACATGCCGGTAGCTGAGCATTTTCAGCCGCAATGCATCCAAGGTGGTGATGAAAACGCTTGCTTGAGCCTTTGTCCGCTCAATGCCCCCGGTCAACTCCTGGTAGTTACGCTCATATTCCTGCACGTTCTTTTCTGCAACAGCATATAGAGCCGATGCTTGCCGGTCGCCAGGATGAAACTCGGGAAGCCCCGGCGAGAGCCAAGGTTTAGCCTCGCTCTCAGCAATGTCGGCATGCATCAAATCCGCCCAGCGCAAGGCCTCATACAGACCCAAAGCAACCTCGCGAACCGTGTGAGGTAGCTCATTGAACTCAGCGATCTCCGAAGACTTGAGCTTGGCAATCCCGTCTTCGAACGCCCAGAAGCGTTCTCGGCAGGCGTACCAAAGCTCACCGAAGAATGGATCAATAAATCGCCGCTCAAGCTCCAGGGCGTGCGCTTCTTCAAAGTGTTCAGGGCGCCCGATTATCATCTGGGTGAACGGCTGAAGTGGGTTTGTGCTTGCAATGCGATGCGCCTTGCGTAGGTACAACCGCCGCACGAGAGAGAAACCAATGCTTCTTGCCTCGTCCCGATAAATCTGCAAATCTGCTTCTACGACTTCCTGTCTCATGCCACCGCGCCCATCCTTGGCTTTGCTAGCTACCAGCTATTGTACGCGAAATGCATGAATTACGATGCGGAAACCAAACCTCACTCTCGCCTGCCAACCTATCTCACATCGAGTTCAGAAATTTTAAACTCCAACATCTCGGCAGGGTGGTGCTGGTCATCCACGATGTGAACTTCAAATCGTCGGGTGACCCTAGGGAATCCAAAGTCTACAGTCGCGTAGTCTCGGGGAACTCGTGAGTCGGCGATGCCTCGGCTGTTCGCCACCATTCGAGTTCGTTTCAAAAACCCTAACTCGATTGGAAGTTCTCCAACGTCTTTCCAGCCCGAACCCAAGTCGTATTGAACAAGTGTCAACTGCCGGTCCACATCATCCACCACCCTCGCTTTGGAGTGACCTCCGTCAACTGCATTGCTACAGATATTCGCGAATACTCCTTCGGCCACCGAAAGGGATTCGCTATCCATTTTGGCAACAATCTGCTCCACGGGTTGTGGCTTGAGGAAGTTGATCACTCGTTCAAACACGACTAAATGATAACCCCGGTTAATTGAGTTGCGATTCAGTTACAGATTGGGTCGCTTGGGGCTGACTGCAAATAGTTGTTCCGCACAGTAGGCTGCCTGCAACATCCGCTCGTCCTCCATCGGTGCACCCATCAGCTGCAACCCAACCGGAAGCCCGTGAGCAAACCCACACGGAATCGAAATCCCTGGCAGTCCGCCCATGTTTGCAGGAATCGTGCAGTAGTCAAGCGTCTTCATGGCCATCGGATCCTGACTCAGATCCCCAAGTTTGAAGGCGACGACCGGAGCCGTCGGCGATACGATAAAGTCATAGTCCTTGAACGCGTCCAGGAACTGCTGGGTCATCATTGCACGAACCTGTTGGGCACGCAAGTAAAAAGCGTCGTAGTAACCCGCGCTCAATGCATAGGTGCCAATCATGATCCGGGCCTTAACTTCATGACCAAACCCTTCGGCTCGAGTCTTGGCAACGACGTCGATGTGCCCTTGACCCTGCGATCGTGGACCATAGCGAACGCCGTCAAACCGGGCAAGGTTCGAAGATGCCTCGGCGGGAGCAATGATGTAATACGTGGTCACTCCGAGCGGAATCGAAGGGATTGAAATCTCATCAACCGTTGCACCCTCTCGTCGCAAGGCGTCCAAGGAAGCCTGAATTGCCTTCTGAACTTCGGGATCGGTCCCTTCGCCATACATCTCACGTGGAAACGCGAGTTTGAGACCTTTCAGCGTGCCGCTTTTGAGTTCTCGGCTCGAAACCGCAGGAGCAGGATTTGAGGTCGCGTCGCGCTCATCGTGTCCCGTTGTTGCTTCGGCGAGAAGTGCTGCGTCCTCTACCGTCTTCGTGATTGGCCCAATCTGATCGAGTGAGGAAGCAAAGGCTACCAACCCAAAGCGAGAGCATCGACCGTAGGTCGGCTTGTAGCCAACAGTTCCGGTAAACGAAGCAGGGAGCCGAATTGAACCACCTGTGTCCGAACCTAGCGAAACTGGAGCCAGATCAGCCGCAACTGCTGCCGCTGAGCCACCGGATGAACCGCCCGGAGTTCGGGTGAGATCCCAAGGGTTGTGAGCGAGTTTGTAAGCGGAAGTCTCTGTCGAAGAGCCCATCGCGAACTCATCCAGGTTCGTTTTGCCAAGAATGATCGCCCCTTGCGCCTTGAGTTTCTCAACAACGGTGGCGTCGTAAGGAGGAATGTAACCCTTCAGGATTTTGGACGCGCAGGTCGTCTCGATGCCTTCGGTCGATATGTTGTCCTTGACCGCAACCGGCACTCCCGTCATCGGCAAGCTGTCGCCAGAGTCGATTCGGCCCTGAGCTGCTTCCGCTTCGGCAATTGCCTTCTCACGGTCATATGCCAAGAACGCCCCGTACTTGGCATCTTCCGAGTCAATTCGGTCCAAGAAGGCAGTGGTTACTTCAACGGCGGAAACTTCCTTTGATCGCAACTTAGCTGCGATCTCAACGGCGGTAAGAGAAGTAATCGACATCAGTCCTCAATGATCATGGGGACGAGGAACAGACCTGCCTTGCTCATGGGAGCATTTTTGAGGGCTAGTTCACGCTTGAAGGAAGAACGTGGGACGTCTTCGGCCCATACATTGGTCAGGTTTGACGCGTGGAGCTTGGGGTCGACGCCACCAAAGTCCACTGCCTGAATATCGGAGAAGTGTCCAATCAGGGCATTTAACTCGGTTTGAAGAGACATGATTTCTGGCTCGTCAAGGTCCAGACGAGCGAGTTTTGCAACATGCCTAACTTCATCGAGCGAAATCGCCATAGAGATTGATTTTAGCACAGGCTCATAATGAAGCCAGAGGATGCAGAACCCGAAGTTTGGAGTTACCGCGTTTACCGCAACCGTGCTGACGATCATCTGCGTCGGAAAGGTCGTTCTGTTCCCGCACCTCCCCCCCTCTGCGACCGAAAGTTTAGTGACGATTGACCGCCGAAACGCACCCCCGGCTGCGGCAGTTGAGCTGAACTGGCAGACGATTCCTGGTCGCGCTGTAGAAGACGCCACCAAACTCAGAAAGGCACTCCTGTGGGTCATTATCGACCCCCGTGATGCAAACGCCCGGGAACTCGAAACCGGTGCTCTCCGCGATGCCGAAGTCGTCCGCTTGGTCAAGCGCTACTTCGTTCCGGTAAAGCTAAACTCAGACGATCACCCCGAAGTCGAACGGCTCATCTTCCCCGTGGGAAGAGCCCAAACCTACCTCCGCTCTGGGGCGACAGTATTGGCGACGACACCCCAAGGGCATATCATCGGAATGATCAGGCCCCGTGGCGCCGGAGATCGTTTATCCACACCAAGTGTTCTCTTACAGCTCCTCGCACTCAAGCGAAAGCTTGACTCCCAAATCGCAAAGCCTGACCTTGAGACCGAATTAGACTCATTTGCCAAAGCCGAAACGCAGCGCCTACTGGGAATCACCCCGTCTGCTCCTCCAACAGGACAAGAGTCACTTGTGCGCATTAGAAGCGCACTCGTTTCCAAACTAGGAGTCTTTAGCTCGAATGGCTTCGGCGAAGTCCGCCCGTCCACGTTGAACCTTCTGATTGAATTGGGTGAAATAGACTTGGCCTCTAAGCTGGTCGAAACGTACGCTACTTCAGTCGGATATGACGTCATCGGAGGCGGGGTATTCGATGGAATCGAACTGCTTCGGCCGACTAAAACAATCGCTTCAAAATCGGTTCTCACAAATGTCGCCTTTGCCGAGTCGGTCGCATTACTCCAAGCAATCAAGCCCACCCCGCAACGACAAGCGCTGCTCGAAGACGTTTTGAACTGTGTGAGCCGCGAGTTCATCCAAGACGCTGACATCTTCGAGGGCCGAATCTCCGATGCAGACGTCTCTGGTCTCAGCCCGAGGTTCAGCCTTACGGGATCTAGGATTGATGCCATTTTGTCGCCCACCGAATCGGCATGGGTGCGGAGTCACCTTCTTCCAAAGCCAGTTCCCGGAGACTACATGGGCAGACTCGAAAGCCTCAACATGTTGACGGATCCCCTCTTAAAGAATATTCGCGAGAAGTTGAAGCCATATAATGGCGTCGATGTTCAGCGCACAAGAGAGAACCGCGCGTATGTCATCGGCTTCACGTGCGCACGCATGCTGAGGGTGTACCAACTCACCAACAGTCCTCTGGCACTCGAGATCTTCCGACGGCTCGAACCAGCCCTTTACGGCTGCTTCGAAGGAAACCAAGTGCTCCGAATCTCGCGGATAAGCACATCGGGAGACGGGTGGCTAGGAAGCTATCTCTCCGTTGCGGATGCGCTACTGCAGCAGTATTTGGTCTTGGCTGAAAGAAAGCCGCTCGAAAAGGCACCCCAAGTCCTCAGGGGAATCCTGCAGAAGTTTGGCAACAGTAGCGTTGGTTGGCTCACCGTCGCCGCAGGCGGCAAGAGCCCAATCCCGGGCTTTGCAGGCACCTCCCCAGATATGGCAGATCCCGGTTACGAGTCAACCGCCGCAACGACAATCCGCGTTCTCGACCGATATGTACCAGTGTTAGAAGACCGGGACCTCGCCAAAGCGATCCGAAATCGAGCATCAACAATGGTTTCCGTCGTGAAACCGCTCACCCAAGGCGCAAACATCACGGTTTCGGGAATCGTACGTGAGGCAATTTCTGCAAGCAGGGGTCGGCAGCTTGAGGTGTTTGGATCGTGTAACCCCGTTGCCCAGGCATTCCCTCTCGATTACGCCTATCCCTCCCCAGATGGAAGCAAGATCCCACCCGTAATCTATATCCATTCTGAGGGTCGCCGGCTAGGACCTTACACGCTGGCGCAAGCCCGTCAACAGCTATCCGCCCGCTAGCCCCTCGCGTAAACCGCTGCGCTTCGGTCATAATATCCGGTGGACAGGTCGCATAGTGGTCTAGTGCACCGCACTCGAAATGCGGAGTAGGGCAACTTACCGTGGGTTCGAATCCCACCCTGTCCGCCACCCCCTCTTTTCTCCCTTCAAGCCACCGCTTGTCAATTCTGACGAAACTATACAAAAACGTATGGATTTGAGTTTTATACTTTACTTTCTTGTATAGATTGATGAATTCTGATAAGCGTGTTCGTCGCCATCAACTACATCACTTGCGAATCCTCCTACATCGCCCGGTTCAAAGAACTATTCATGAACCGAGCCCACGCCATCGATCGCCTTGCAGGGTTCATTTCGATGCAAGTGCTCGAGCCCAAAGCCGAAGCTGAACCTTACTTAGTGGTGAGCCAGTGGAACTCCGAGGATGCGTTCAACGGGTGGCTCAAGTCGCCGGAGTTTGTGGAGGGGCACCGGCGGGCGTTCGCCGATATGAAGGCTGCCAAAGAAAGCGGTTCAACCCCGCCGATGCACTCAAAGTTCGTCACTTACTCCGTGCTGACCGACTGAACCAAGTCCGGCCAGAACTCGCGAAAATCAAGCTCAAATGCAGCAATTTGGCTCTCAAAAAGTTCCACTGCACCTGCCATATCCACCGCTCGACCAGAGCGGTGGAGGATGCGCTGCTCCATCCGGTGAAACGTGGTCCGCAAACCATCAAAATCAGAATAGCTGAGCAACCACTCGTCCTGAATCATGCGCCGAAGAACAAACTGAGTGTTCTCAGGCAGTAAGTGGAGGTGCTCCAAAATCTCGGCGTGGAGGTTGTGAACGTATGACTCCACAGGGACTGCAAGTGGCCAGTTGTTCACGAGGAAGTGATCGAAGAAGACATCAACGATCGGGTTCGAAAAGCGCAGATAGCCGATAAGGCGACCACAGGCACGTTTCACTGCCTCATGTTTGTCAGTAATCGTATCAATGCGGCGATGCAGCAGAACACCCTCTGCAAGAGCACCTGTTAGTGCGATCTCATCGGGCCGAGCAAGAAAATCCGCTGCAACATTCCCGACGCGCACTAGAGCGAGATCGGGTGAAAGAACGGCGTGGGCGAGGAGGTTCATTGCAATTCACCCACTAGACTGGAGTCAGGAACTGGCGCCAGAACGCCGGAACCTCCTGTAGAGACGTTTGAAATGAGAGGGTAACTAACTCTGGATCGATATCTTCTAAATAGATGTACGACCCATCACTTTGGCGTCCCCATTCGCTCTCAGCAAATTGGAACCACAGATACTCAGCGATTGCCCTAAGCTGGGCCTCGTCAAAAAGCTCCATGTTTCTAGGGCGGACATTCGAATCTGTTTGGAAATGGAAGTCCAGGCTGTTAGGGGTGAATGCTACGTCGAGTCGCTTAGTTAGCGAAATGCAAATCGCTGCAGGAAGGTAGTATCGGAACCCGATTGGATCCAGAAAGCAAAAGCCACCGATTCCGCACTCACGGAAGCCATCTCCGTCAATGAGTTCTGTCCATCGCTGATCGGTATCCTTTTTTCTTGCCGTCGCTCTCTCGGCATCTGAGCCATACATATCGAGCACTTCAGTTTCAGTCCAGGACACACCTCCTTGACGGCTGACGTTTCCGAAAGCTGCTTTGATAAAGCCGATAAGCTCTGACCTAGTTGCGATCATTATTGACCTTCACTGACTATCCGCAAGCGGATAGCTACCCAGTACCGTCGTCTCCAAGGCCAAACTCCTCAGCCGATGAATCGCCGATACGAAGTGCTCATCCGTCCGATGTCCCGCACAATCCGCATAAAAGATGTACTCAAACGAAGCCCGAGGAGCGGGGCGCGACTCGATCATCATGAGGTTGACCCCCTGCTCGTAAAACGTCTCCAGCGCCCGATACAACTCACCAGGCCGGTTGCGCAGGTTGAACATAACGCTCGTCTTATCGCGCCCCGTCTTCATCGGCTCGTTATAACCAATCACCAGGAATCGAGTTCGGTTGGTAGGGTTATCCGCAATGTGCTCTTCAAGAATCGGAATCCCGACAGTCTCGGCACCCAATGCATTTGAAATTGCCGCTGACCGAGGGTCTTCCAGAGCCCGTTGAGCAGCTCGCGCGGTCGGAACAACCTCAATGATCTCCGCCGAAGGAAGGTTCATCTTAAGCCAGCGCTTACACTGAGTCGCAGGCTGCGGTCCAGCAAAAACACGCTCAATCTGATCTAGAGAAGGTGCGACTGAAACCAACAGGTGGTGGATCGGAACGTAGGTCTCCGCGCAAATCTTGACGTTTGTCTGCGGAAACATATCGAGCGTCTCAGGCACAACGCCCGCCACCGAGTTCTCCACCGGAACGACGCCGTAATCCGCCTTCCCATTTTCAACCGCCAGAAACACATCGGAAATCGAGTCCTGGGCAACCATTGCCGCACTGGAGCCAAAGGTCTGCAGAGCCGCCATGTTGGTGAAGGTGCCAGGAGGTCCCCAATACGCAATTGACATCGGCTTCTCTGCCGCAATCGCCGCCGAAATGATCTCACGATAGATGGACTTCAACTGCTGAGGAAGCAAGGGGCCAGGATTGATCGCAGAGAGTTTCTCGTAAACCGCCCGCTCACGCTCAGGTGTAAAAAACGGCTTTCCATCGATGCGCTTGATGGCACCAACTTCAGTTGCAAGCTCAGTTCGACGAGAAAGAAGCCGAACTAACTCGGCATCAACGGCGTCAATATCCGCTCGGATTTCATCCAAAGGTCTTGGATCAGAGTTGTCGCCGTGCGGAAGATGCGCCATGAACCTAAGATTATAGAAATGTTCCGAGGCAAACCTGCAACCTAAAGGCACGTTTCCAGATAGAATCATGGGCATTAGTCGGTGGAGTACCCCTTAATTCAGAGCCTCAAAGAGATGTCAACCCGCGATATGGTCGTCGCGCTCATTGATGTCCTCATCGTGGCGTTCCTGATCTACCGGATTCTAATGCTCGTCCGAGGCACGCGTGGTTGGCGCATTTTGCTCGGCGTTCTCGTGTTCACGGTTGCGCTGGTGGTCAGCGACACCCTCCACCTCACGACGCTTCATTGGATTCTCGAGAAGGCAACGTTGCTCGGTCCCGTCGCTCTCGTCATCCTCTTCCTTCCCGAACTCCGACAGGCACTCGAAGGTCTCACAAGATTCGGCTTCCTCGCCGACGCCGTCAAAGACGTTGGCCACGAACAAAACCTTGACCGAGCCTCGGTCGAAGAGATCGTCGGCGCCGTCGCAGAAATGTCAAAGGACAAGGTCGGAGCGATCATCGTCATCGAAACCGGAAGCCACTTGGACGAAGTCGCCGCAACCGGTGTGACGCTCAATGCGAAGATCACCACTTCGCTGCTCGGTTCAATCTTCTTCGGCCAAAACCCACTCCACGACGGAGCCGTGATCATCCGGGGCGATCATGTCTTCGCCGCAGCCTGTCGACTTCCTCTCAGCGAAAACCAGCGTATTGACCGACGCATGCACATGCGCCACCGCGCGGCCGTTGGGGTTACCGAAAGCAACGACGTGATCTCAATCGTGGTCAGCGAAGAGCGAGGTACGATTTCCGTCGCCCAGGAAGGTCGAATTACCCCAATGGCAACGACCACCGATCTGCGAGAATTCCTGATCAAGAACACAGTGGAACAGGTCGAACCTGACGAGCCACCGAAGAAACGTCGCCGAGATCGGAGCAAGAAAGAGGAGGAATCGGTATGAACAAAGTAAACGTGCCTCTCGCCCTAATGTCGTTGCTCATTAGCGTCCTTCTCTGGCTCAACATCTTTAACACCCGATCCGTAAAGTCCCGAACCCAGGTCTTCGCCGTCAGGATCACAACCGTCAGCCTGGATGACACAAAGTTCCTTGTCTCAGATTCGCCCGAAGACGTTTCCGTCACCGTTGCTGGTTCAACATCGCAGATCCGAACCGTCATGGGCCAAGAAGTTTCGGGCTACGTTGATCTCTCGCAAGCACAACCCGGGACGAGTAGCTATCCAGTGGTTGTCTATCCCCCCAACGTCCGCGATCTCCTCGTAAACCCGACGGTCACGGCAAGAATCAAAGTCGAACCGGTCCTGGTTAAGGAGGTTCCGATCACGGTGAACCGAACCGGACGCCTTGCCGCAAGGTCCGCCGACGTCGAAGCCGTCGACACCTTCCCCCGAACGATCTTTATCGCCGGATCCGCTGATGCGATCCAGAAAACAACATCCGTCGCTGTCAACGTTGATCTATCCGACGACGTAACGAGCACGGCTGGCGCAGAACTTGAAGCAAAGCCCGTAGACCAAAGTGGGAAGCCTGTACAAAAAGTGATGATCTCTGCCACCGGAAAAGACGTCCACTACCAAGAGGCCTCCCTTGTAACACCCTTCCTCGTGCGGGTAAGAGTCAAGATGAAAGCCCCCGAGGTAACCGGACCTTGACCGAAATCCGACCAATCAAGGAGTCCGAAGCCGAAGCGTTCCTAAGCTTGCTCTGTAAGGTCTTCGAACTTGATTTCAACCTCGCCTACGACATCTTCTTCACCGAGCCGATGTTCGACCTCAACCGAAAGTGGGCGATCATCGAAGGACAAGAAATCGTTTCTGTACTCACCACCACCCCGCTGGAATTTGGCTGGGGCAAAGCCGTCGGTATCGCAGGAGTCGCAACCCATCCCGATCGTCGAAACGAAGGCTACGGTCGCCGGCTCATCGAACGAGTCCTGCGCGACTCTGAGCGCGCCGGCGAAGAAGCCGCGATGCTTTTTGCCACGGACCTCCGACTCTACGAAGCCCTCGGCTTCGAAGGTCTAGACCGGGTCGTTCGTGGCCCCATCACCTCGCTCCCTCTCGAAGTCGATCTCCCCACCTACGACTTCGCCGAGCTCCGCGCCCGATACGACGCTTGGGCGTCCGAACACCCAGACCGACTCAGACGCGACGACCGCCGTTGGCGATACTGGCAGTGGAACTACCGCGACTCCATGGCGTTTGGAGATGGCTACCTCAGCCTCGAAAATGAGACAGTTCGAGAAGTGCTGAACACGTCGCTGCTGAAAAAATGGCCAGTCCCCCGAGGCACAGAGTGGCTCGGCACGTCATTCATGACCGACCAACTCGAGGTCCCACTCGGTGCCGTAAACGTCCCGATGTATCTCATGGGACGCAACGTCCCCGGTCAGCCCCAGTTCTTCATGACCGACCAGTTTTGAGCTAAACTCCGCCAATGCCCTTGGCCGCGTTTGCTCTCGCGACGACCCTTGCCACATCCGATTTCTTCCTGGATGACGACAACGATGGCCTCCTCAACGGTTGGGAGCGGCACGGATTCGGACCTCTCAATCCAGAAGTCCAAAACTGTAATCCGAAGCACGCCGACATCATCATCTGCTTCCGTATTCGACCCGGAATGACCGATGCCACCGTAAAACCCACCATTGAGCGGCTAACGAAATTCTACGCAGACATGCCGTTCACGAACCCCGACGGCAAGCGCGGACTGAACCTCATACCCGTCGTTCTCCCTCCGCACCCCGAGGACAAAGGCCAAGGATACATCGAGTTCTATAACCAAGGAATGCCCACCGAGTGGCGGGGACTAGCCCACGGAGTCTTTGTGGGAAACTCGCCCGGCGGCGGCGGCCAAGCCAACCGCCCCGACTGGTGTGGCACGGGTTACAACTGGTGGACCATCGCCCATGAAGTCGGGCACCAACTCGGCCTCCCCCACGAACCTCTCGGGTTCGGTCTCGGCTCGCCGCTCCACACCAGCCTGATGAACTACGACTACTCGTACCAACTGGATGGCGACGGACAAAAGGTCCGCTTCTCCTTCGGCGAGTTCGCCTCATGGAAAGGAAGCGAGGCCGACCTCAACGAAGTCCTCCCCTTCGGCATCGATCAGCTCAAGTTCCTCTCAAACCGCCCCCACTACTTCTCCCTCAAGTCCCTCGGTAAGGCCAAAACGTCGGTCGACTGGAACCGCAACGGAGTTCACGCCGAAACCCACGTCCGCGCGAACATCAACGACGGCTACTCGGTCGGGCTCTCCTCCAACATCAAGTCAAAGAAGATCGCCGGTGCTCCAGTCTTGGTGACCGACGGAAAGACTCTCTCTATGGTTGCTCCGGTCTCCGAGTTCATGAATGAGACGAGCCCGTCGAAGGACCATCCGGCGACGGCGACGTTGTTTAGGATCGACGGAAAGAAGTGCGTGGAGGTGAAGAAACTATCTGATCCCGCAGCTGTCAAAGGGGACATCTCAGCGGTGATCTACCAAGGGAAGTTAGAAATTTGCTATCAAGGAAGCTCAGGAACTGACTGGGCCAAGTTCCAACTTGGTACGGACATCTCCCAAATCGACGGGATCCTCGGTTTGGGAGATGTCCGGGAATCCACCCCGACCAAACTTAACGTCGTTAACCTACCAGCTTCGGACGGGTCGCTCGTGGTTACACCGAAGGGTGTCATCCAGCTGCACACCGAACGGAAATCCGGGGCGGTTCATTTTGGTGGTTGGATGGAGAACATCGCAAAGAGCACGAAGCCCGCTGCCGGAGTCTGGAATCCCGTCAGGAAGGTCCTTGCTGTGGCGTACGTCGAAGACACCGACAAGCTGAAAGGCCTGATCAAGATCATCGAAGTTGACCCATTCAAGAAGATGATTGTATCGAAGGCGCCGATGACCGTTGGTGGCGAGAAATCACCAGCCCAAACCTCGGCAAAACCCGTCATCTTCTTCGACTCGCTTTCATCCACTTATCGCGTCCTCGTGAAAGGCCGTTACGACGACCCCCACCAGCCCGGACTCAACTACATGTGCCGCCAAATCGCCAGCCGCGACGGCTGGTGGATCAAGATGATGGGCAACGAATGGGCAAACTCCCGCAGCGTCGCCTCGGCCGTCGAATTCAACGGTGACATGGCGTACGCCTACCGCTGGTATGGCGGAGGAGAAGACGGAATGGCCTGGATCTCCATGCGCGCCTCCGGAATCGAGAAGGGAAT
Organism: uncultured Armatimonadota bacterium; assembly: GCA_903927345.1. GTDB lineage: Bacteria > Armatimonadota > Fimbriimonadia > Fimbriimonadales > Fimbriimonadaceae > Fimbriimonas. Next base: position 15,199 of record CAIYMO010000037.1, read on the forward strand.
CATCACCGACTTCGACGAAGTCGGTTTCATCTTCAACCACGGCCTCCGAGACTCCCTCAACGCAGTGCGCAACGAACAATGGCCGCGCAAAGGCTGGCGCTAGATGGTGTTTCTGACTACTGATCCAGACGACTTTGAACGGGACATCACGTCGGCTCAAGCGGAGGAAGAGCTGTTGGGCTATATGAATCAGCTCGGAACCATCTCGAAGAATCATGTCGACTTTGAGCGGCTAGTCCTTATCGCCCGATGGTTTCCCAAGCGTCAGCCTCTGGCAGCGGCGATCCTGCGGAGCGCGGCAATGCACCCAACCTCATTCATCCGGGGCGATGCCGTTGATGCACTCGGATTCATCGGTAATCGGAACGACTATCGTTGTCTCGTCTCCGCTCTCAACGATCCGGACGACTTGGTCGCCAGTTCCGCAGCTGACTCGCTCTTCGTGGTGGGCGAACGACTGGCAATTCCTCACCTTCGGCGCGTCTTGCTTGGGCTTTACGGTCGACTCACACAAAAATTTGCCGTGATCTGCCTGACCAAATTCGACGATCCGGCTCGGTTCGTCCCGATGCTGAACGAAGCACTCAGGTCCCGAAACATCTGGGTTGAAGCCGAAGCCGAAATTTTTTCTTTCAAACTGGCGTATCTGGGTGAATCCGAGCTAGAGACCTTTCTCTCCCTTCTCGACCGCCCCCGACACTACGAGTACATGCTCCCATTCAGAGAGTTCCAAGCAAATCCCGAGAGCTTTCATAAGCTGAGTACTTCCGGTCAGGCGCTGGTCCTCTCGCGATTGCAAACCTTCAAAGAAATGATCGAACCCGACGAGGAGTACCCAAGATGGCAGGTGACAATGGCGGATGAGGTTATCCAGGTACTGATGAGTGAAACACCAGCGGTCTGACCTGGCTCCTTCAATTCACCTTGTCTCAAAGTTAACCAGCAAAATAGACCAAGAACTCGCCGTCCGGACCCCAGCGGTCGGCGACGTCCTGCAGGCACTCGAGTAGCGCCGTCCAATCCTCGTTACGATGACCGTGGTGAACCACCAACGCAAACTTGTTCCCACCCAACCACGAAAGGTCCGAAAGACAGTCAATCAGCGCATCCCAGTTATGCCCAAAGTAAGAAGGGAACTCCCAAACCTCAGCCAGACCCTTCAGGATTTCCACTTTCGAATCAGCCCCTGAAGCGTCCCATTCGCGAACGGCGTGCGTCGCCTTGAGTCCGTCAATCCCAGCCTTTGGGACTCGGTGACGCCTCACTTGCTCACCCTCGTAAAGCTATCATAGTGATCGCCGGTGTACCAAACGGAGCCATCCTTTCCAATCACCACTCGCTGTGGACCAGGGAACTTCGGGCTATGCAGAGTGTGCACAAACTCGCGGTAATACTCGCGATCATTTTGCCGGGGAAGCAACCGCTCCCGATTCCCAAAGAACCCACCGTCGTTCCGGTGATTCAGCCTCTCGCCTTTGCGTATGCGGTCAATGGTCGGGTTGATGTCCATCTCGCCCCGATAGACTTCCCGCCCAAAGTCAACGACGCGGACGTCTTTGAGAATCTCAAGCTTGCCCTGAACCGCACCAACCTGCGGCTGTCCAAACCCTGATTGGCTGCTCCCTCGTGAAGGTGTCCCTCCAGAGAGACCCTTTGCAACCAGCAATCCAGCGGCGAACATCGCCACAGCCCCGGCTACTAGCAAACGAGAACCAACCATACTCACTTCGATATTATGAACGCGTGAGCCGTGAGAGGGTCGCTTCCATAATCGGGACCGTCTGCGCGCTGACGCTGAACACGATCGCCTCGCGAAGTACTCGCTGAGCGGGGTGAGAGAAGTAGTTCGCCGCACCGCTACTCGCAACAACGCCCGCATGCGCACTTCGCATCATGACGTCAATCGCCCAAGCCCGCTTCTCTAGCCGCTTCGGAGCAGTGTCCTCCGAGAAGTCGCGCTGGTGAGCGATCAGCCCGGCCCGGCACTCCTCAATCTCGGCGTAAAGCTTAGTCGCCGTCTCCTGCAGGAAGTCAAACCCCTTCTTACGCGCTACATCCTGAACAATATCCGCTCCGGCCAGCGCACAACCAACGGCAAAGTGCCCCTGAACCACGATGTTGAACGCATCGTTCTTCCGCATCCAGTCCTTGTCATTGATAAACGCAACTTTGCGACTGTCAAGGAAGTAATCGGACAGCCGCGCAGTAACTGTCTGGCACGTCTCCATCGCCGCCAATCGCATTGGCTCGCTCATCGTCTGCCCCTCGGCATCCCCAAACGGCATGAACCCAAAGACCGCACGCCCATCGGGCAAAACTGACCCAATCAAATACTCATCGAAGAACCCAAGGCCGGTGATCCAAGGAACTTCGCCGTTGAGGAGGTAACCACCGTCCGTCTCGACCGCCTTGCAGATTGGCTCACCAGTTCTTCGGAGCTGAGAGAAGCCGATTCCCACCGTCCGGGGACCGTGCATCAGCGGCAGGTACTCCGACTTGATCTCCTCCGAAGCCTGCTTGGCGATCATATTGACCGCGCTCTGGTGCTGAGTCTGCAAGAACGCAAACGACCCACTTGCCCGAGCAACTTCTTCTTGGTAAGTGCGAAACTCTCCCTCGCTGATCTCCGGGCCACCGTACTGGGTGGGGCGCTTCAGCGCCATCAGACCCTGCCTTCGCATCTCGTTGAACGCAACCCCCATCGCCTCAACGGACGAGTCAATCGCATGAGCATTCGGAGCAACGTGCTCCCGCAGGAATGCGGTGGCGGCGTCGAGGCTCACTATCCCTCCAGCTTTGTGAAGTCTCCGGCGACAAGCAACTGCTCAGCGGCGGCATTTGCAAGCGAGAGCCGATGGAATCGCTCGCTCGAGTCGTCAGACATCACCATCGTCTTATCGAAGAACGCGTTGATCGCAGGAAGCAAAGACTTAAGAGTGTCCGCAAGCTCAAGCGGAGTGGTTGCCGCCGCGACCATGGGTGCAGAAGCCGTCAGCGCATCCAATAGCGCAGCCCCTTCCTCCGAGTTCAGCCCAGCCTTCGTAACATCAGCCAATCCGCCAACCTTCTCACCCTTGCCCTTTGCAGAGTTCGTCAAGTTAATCGGTCGAGCAATCGTCTGCAACGCGGTGGCATCCGTAAACTGCTCCAGCGTCTGCAACCGGAAGTCCACTTCCGCGGGGGTTGTCATCGCCTCAACATTGCCTCGGAACAGCGCTGCTTCAAACGGTCGTCGAACTTCAGCAGACCCCCAAAGCACTGGGTACCGGCCAGCGAAAATATCCGCAAGCGCCGTCACCGCACCATCTCGATCAAGCGAATAACCCTGAGCTGCATATTCGTCGAAGGCAAGCAAAATCAGCTTGGCAAAGGGCTCACGAATGTAAAGCGCGCCGTACTTAACCAGCGAAGTCACCGACTTCCGCAAGCCGAATGGGTCGCTGGATCCGCTTGGGATCAGCTTCAAACCAAGGTATCCCGCCAGTTTATCAAGGTGATCCGCTAACTGAACAGAAAGCGCAACCCCGTCAAACTCGGAGACATCGCGGTACTGAGTCGCGATAGCCCGAGCAACTTCTGGCTCAAATCCCGCACGTTCTGCGTACTGTCCACCAATGACGCCCTGTAGCGAACTCAATTCAGAAACGAGACCAGTGGCAAGATCGGACTTCGCATACAAAGCTGCCTTCCGAGCGAGTTCTGGATTTGCGTTCAGTAGCAAAGCAATTTTCGCTGCCAGGTTCGCCAATCGATCAGCACGCTGTCGAACCGAACCCAACTGGGCTTGGAACACAACGCCCTCCGTCTGGGCAAGGAAGTCATCGAGGGTCAGTTTCTGGTCCTGCTCGTAGAAGAATCGCGCATCGTTAAACCGCGCACCAAGCACCCATTCGCAACCCTTGCGAACCGTCTCATCTTCGCCCGAGTTTCGGATGAAGATGAACTGATTGGTCAGTTTCCCGTTAGCATCACGAACAGGGAACATCCGCTCATGCTTCGCCATCGCAGTAATCAGAACTGGCTCCGGAAGCTCCAAGTAGGACTCTGGGAACGATCCCAAAATCGCAGTTGGCCACTCCGTCAAAAACGTGTTCTCATCCAGTAGGTCGTCGTATCCCACCGTGCATCCCGGAGCCAATGTATGGGCCTGATTCACGATCGACTCTCGTCGAGCCTCTGAGGAAACCTCGACGAACCGAAGCTTTAGTTCCGAAATCAAAGAAGCAAAACTCTTCGCCTCAAACGGCTCGGGTGCATAGAATCGGTGACCTGTCGAGATCAGCGCGGCAGGAACGCCTTCAACATCAAACTGAACCGCCTTTCCGTCATACGCCGCCAAAATCCAGCGAATCGGACGCGCAAATCGTGCTCGCGAAGCTCCCCAGCGCATGGACTTGTCAAAGTTCAGTCCCAGAATGATTCGTGGCAAGATCGAAGCCAGCAAGTCGGAGGTTTGGAGTCCACTCACATGTTTAGTGACCCAAACATACTGCTCATCCTTGCGAAGCTCCGAGGGCTCAATGCCCTGTGATTTACAGAATCCAAGCAGTGCTTTAGTCGGTTCGCCGTTCGCATCATAGGCGGCCTGAAGCGAAGGTCCACGCTGCTCCTTGACCGAATCCTCTTGGCGATCCTTCAGGTTAGGGAATGAAACAATCAGTCGGCGCGGAGTTCCACATGCCGTCGCTCCACCCTCGCAAACACCGAGCTCGGTCAGCTCCTTACAAAGCGCATCGCGCAAGTCGCTGTACGCCTTTTCGACAAAGGACGCGGGGAGTTCTTCACAACCGACTTCGAGCAAAAACTCAGGCATAGCGAACCCAAAGGATACCTTGGGACACACCACCTGGCTAAGCCCTTCACCCCTCAGCGGGCGGGTTTGATCACGAACTTCAGCGCCGCATAGCCATCGATTTGGAAGTGCTGAATCTTAACCCGATGCCGCCCCGCAGAGAGCTTGAGGGTCTTCGAATACGTTGTTGGACCCTGATAGTGCCACTCGTCGCAGATCACAGTGTCATCGTCAATCGTTACGACAATTCCATCATCGCCCGTTACCTCGATCGTGTAGGTACCTTCAGGAACCGTAAACGCTCCGCTCCCGATTGTGCCGAAGTGAGTCTTGGGAACCCCTTTCTCGAACGCTCCATAACCGGCGTAATCCAACTTTTGCGGCAGCGCAAGCACCGCCGGTGCGAGCGCCGAAGCCTGTTCATAAGCTCGCGTTTGAGTCCGAGGATCGGCCGTCTTCGGATCCCAAGTGAAGAACCGCAGATTCCAAGACTCTTTGACCTCAAAAGTTTCGTGGGTCAGCGTAATCGGCGTACCCGCAGGCGATGCAATTCCGCGATAATCCACCGTTTTGCCGCCAGTGTAAATGATTTTCAACTGTCGTTTAGGATCAGCTTTCGAAGCGTCAGGGCGAATCCAAATCGAACCCGGAACTTCACCGCCGATACTGTTCTTGATCTCAAATCCATCACAGACCTTGACCTTGTATGCCCCCTTCGGCCCCAAGACGGCCAGCTTTTGCCAACCTTGATCAAACACCTTCGTTGCCACCAGGAGAGGCGACTTGTAGTCAACCGGCCCCCATTGATCAACCCGAAGGCTGCTCTTATCGCCCGCCGTGGAAAACGGCATCATCCCACCCTTCAGTCGTTCCGGCGAAAGGTCTTCCCAGACATCCTCATCGTCGCGAGGATCCCAAGCTCCGACACTTCGCGAAGCCAACGGCTTTTCGCACTCATTCCCTTCAAGCGAGTAACCCACCGGAAGGCCCCCGTTCGCAAGGTCGGTATGAAGACAGTTCTTCACGAATCTCACGTTCTTGCATGAAGGGTCAATTCCAAATAACGTGTTGAACGAGTTGTTCCCCTCAAAAAACACATCCTCGGTACGAGTTACGGCGATCTTGGCGTCCCCGATAGCGTTGTCCTTAATCTGCCAGCCCATGCTTCGGGTCTCACGATTCTTCGGATAACCCCAATTCGGGTCCTGCTTTTCATTCGCCCAAATCCGCAAAGCGTTCTTGTTCCCCATGAACTGGTTTGACTCAACAGTGACGTTTTGCCCATGTTCGTGCGCCACGCCGTCCTCGTTGCCAGCAATGTGATTCCCCGCAATCAGAGTGTCGTAGCTATAGCCCGTCCAGAACCCGTGCCAGCAGTTGTCAACGCGGTTGTTCACGAACTTGTTTCGGCTAAACGTCGCCTCGATCCCGTTCGTCGGCGCATCGCTGAAGTCGTTTCCGTAGAGCAGGTTGTCATTACAACCGCCCTTTCCTGTGTCCATCGTGGTTTGACCCGCCCAAAGGAAAAAGCCATCGCCACCAAACCTCGCCGAGTTGTACGCAAATAGGTTCTTGCTGCACTGCTCGAAGGCAAGAATTGCCGCCGAGTCTTGTCCCCGGTTATAAACTCCGTGCGAGTACCCCCGAACGCAGTAATCAAGGTTGTTGTGCATGATACGGTTGTTCGATGATCGGTACATACCGATCCCTATCGCGCTCATGTAGTTGATGCTTGAGTTCCAAACGAGGCCCTTTTCAGCGCGATTCATCATAAGTCCGCACTGACCGCCGTAAGCCTTTAATCCCTTAACTTCAAACCCGGTGACCCCATCGAGATAAACGCCGGCTCCGTAGCGAAACCACTCGCGCTTCTCATTGTTATGGAAGCTCATCCAGTCATTCAGATCTTCTTTTTCCGGCGTAGAACCAAGCTTCTGCTTCCAGTTCCAACTCACGTCGCAGTTGATTAGCTTGAGGTTCTGGCAGTTCTCCGCCAATATGGCGACCTTATAACCAGCCACGGTCAGATTCTTGATCGTGATGTTAGAACCCGACACCCGGACTCCGATACCCTTCCGCTGATCGGGGTCAACCGTTTTCGACGTCCCCCGCAGAACCACGCCTTTGAAGTCAAGCGTGACGTCCTTCCCCGAAATGCTGTAAGCAGGTGTCTGCAGGTTAACATCGGAAGGCTTCAAGTACTCCCCTGGTTTAGTTGGAACAGTTTGAGCGAGTGACAACAGGAGGAGTGGGATCATGACGGTAGTCGTAAGTCGTGGTAGTCCTGGTGGACCGAAAGGAGTTCAACCAACTGCGCGGGACTCATATTTCCGAACAAATTGTGCTTCAGGCAAATCGCGTTGTCCTCGTACTTGGACAGGTGAGCAAAGATCAACTGTCGAGTCAGTCGCCATCGCTCTGCTTGTGCCTCAACAGACCCAATCCCTGTCGGAATCATTTGCCGAGGGGCCGGAGTCAAACCCGATGGCTTGGCCAGTTGCTTGAGAACCAGCTTGTAAAGAAATCGTGGCCTTGCAATCTCAGATGTGACCGGCTGTTGAGCCGCTCTAGCGATGAAGTCCATGTAGCTACCGTCCGAAATCGCCAGATGCTCAATCACCTGGACTGGAGAAAACCCCTTTCCGAGTGGAGCATTTCGAACCGAATCGGGATAACCAAGAACTCTAGCGATGCAAGCCTCCATCCGTTCATTCAGCTTCTCAAACTTCGCGGTGAGCTCAGGACTCATGGGGCGATTGTACACCTGCGGTACCCTGTTAAGGTGAGCGAAACTTCTCGTTGGCGCGAGTTCTTTGATGCCCAGGCGGCAACCTACGACGAGAATCCATTTACCCAGCACACTGCGGCTGAGGTCGATTTCCTGTTGAGCCTCTATCCGGTCCAACCCGGAGCCACTATTTTGGATATCGGTTGCGGAACAGGTCGCCACTCAATTGAACTCGCCCGACGCGGATACAAGGTCACCGGAGTCGACTTCTCCAGCAAAATGCTTGAGCAAGCCCGAGCGAAGGCCGGTGATGTCGAAGTCGAGTTTGTTGAGGCCGATGCCCGTACTCTCACGCTGGACAAGCTGTACGACCTCGCGATCTGCCTTTGCGAAGGCGGGCTAGGGCTGATCGAGAGGGCTGAGAACCCCTACGAGCACGATCTTGCGATTTTCCGGTCTGTCCTGAACCACCTTAAGCCCAACGCCGCGTTCGTTCTCACCTGCCTCAATGGCTACTCAGCTATCCGCCAGATGAAGGATGAGTTCACCGCAGACGGCCGCTTCAATCCCGCCACAATGGTGAGCAATTACACCGACGAATGGGCACTTCCGGGTGGCGTTCAACAGTTAACTATTCACGAGCGGCTGTTTATCGCTCCCGAAGTAACGCGAATGCTTGAGCAGAGTGGATTTATGGTTGATGCGGTCTATGGTGGAACCGCAGGCTACTGGGCTCGCCGCCCACTGAGCCTTGATGAAGTTGAGGCAATGTTCTGTTGTCGCAAAAAGTGACCCAAGGCTCGTTCCGCTGGTTCCTCCCTTGGTTCCTGCTGGCATGGGTCATCACCGTCATTCCAATCTTCCTTTTTCACTCAGTCCCGGGCTTGGACACACCAAACCACCTTGCCCGCTTGCACGTCCTCGCCACGCTCCACGAGCGACCCGCACTGCAAGACTTCTATAAGATTAACTTTGTTGTCCTTCCCAACTTAGCGATCGATCTTTTGATCACGCCGGTCCTGATGTTCACCAAGATCGATGCGATCCTCCTGATGAAGATTTTCATCACAAACATGATCGGGATGATGGGCTTTGGGTTCGCCTGGGTCAACCGCGAAATGACCGGCAAGTGGTCGGCATACGGCCTCTTCGGCCTCTGCTTCGCATACTCGTATATCCTCGCGTTTGGGTTCATCAACTACCTCTTTGGCATCGCGCTTGGGCTGATTTGCTTCGCGATCTGCCTCCGTCTGGATTCAAAGCCAGTCGCACAAAATGCCTTCCTGGTGATCGCGGCACCGCTGCTCGCCCTAAATCACTTGATGGCGTTCGGACTATTTGCGCTCAGCTTCGTCGGACACCGATTCTTCAAACCCGATCACCGATTCCAAGGGTGGCCCGGACTCGGTGGAGGAACGCTGATTGTTCTGATCCTCATCAAGCTCTCTCCCGTCGCGGAGCTCTCAGGAGTCTTCTGGCGGCCCATCGGTGATCATATCGTCCGCCTCGCCTCGCCGCTTGTCTTCGGCCGAGAAGTACGAGACTTTCTTTTTGAGGGAGTTCTCCTGGCCCTGATCGGCTACGGCGTCTACCGGCGAAGCTTCAAGGTGCCTCTTGAAGCAAAAGTCACCGGAATCCTGTTCCTGCTGATCTCGCTCTTCGCCCCCCACCAAGCATTCACCAGTGCGTTTATCTTTGCCCGAATTCCGGTCTGGCTGATCATGATCTACTTCGCCTCGGTGGAGCTTCCACTTCGGCGCCTCAGTGTGGTTTTGGCACTGCTAACACTGCGCTCCGTTGATATCGGAAGTCGCTTCCTCGGCATGAATCCGACGATCGATCAAATGAGATCCGATCTCTCAATAGTCCCCTCTGGTTCGCTACTCTTTCAATCGGCCGCTGCAGGGTCCTTCTCCCTTGCACCACAAGGCTGGAATCCTCCGTTGCTCCATACCAACTGCCTCCTGCTTCTCGACCGAGATGTTTACATCTCAAACTTGTTTACGATCAAAGCCCAACAGCCCTTGGTCGACCAGCCGGGGATCGGAAAGCCTTGGCGAGACAGCTACCCGTCCCACCAGAAAGGTCGAACGATCGCCACGGAGCGAGATCGATTACTCGCAAAAATCAAAGAGCTCCCCGATGAAAAACTTCGCTCAAGACCCATGTTTTGGCTGGTTCTCAAAGGAGAAACTTCACGAGCTTCCGAACTCGGATTGCCACAAGTCGTGTCCCGACCACGCTACACCCTTTACCGGCTGCGTTAGGTTGTGGTAATATCCTTGCTCACTCTCGTGTGCGCGGGTGGTGAAATTGGTAGACACGCTACCTTGAGGTGGTAGTGCTCACAAGGCGTGAAGGTTCGAGTCCTTTCCCGCGCACCAAATCTCTTTGAGATACGATCGAGAGTTGCCCAGAATCCCTCAGCATTGACCCACTAGGTCTGCCTGTATAATCGCGGGATGCTCTCCTTTGTTGCGATTCTCACCTCCGGTGCCCATGTCATTCAAGTGACGGACTTTGGCGCAACCCCAGGTTCGCTCAAAGACGCAACCGCCGCCGTTACCCGGTCTATCGAATCCGCAAAGCCCGGCGACACAATCTACTTCCCCAAGGGCGAGTATCACTTCTATCGAGACAACGGCCACAAGCGCGAGCTCTTCCTCTCCAATTCCGACGTCGTGAACCCACGACACATCTCGATTCTCATCGAAAACCGCAAACGGCTAAAAATTGAGGGCCACGGTTCGCGACTCGTATTCCACGACCGAGTCATGCCCCTTGCCGTACTCGGAAGCCAAGACATCGCCTTCAACGGTTTCACGATCGATTGGGATCGCCCACTAATGTCCCAGGGCACCGTCCGTGGATTTGACTCAAAGGGTCTTACCCTCGAAGTCGACCCCAAGAAGTATCCGTACGGCATTGAGAATGGTCAGCTGCTGTTTACCGACCAAACTTGGAAGCGTCGCCCATGGGGCTGGATGGAGTTCAATCCCCAATCCCGTGGCGTTGAGGCCGGAACCGGGGACAGTGGGTTTATCGACGCCAACATCAGCCGTTCACCGGTGACCGAGCTAAAGCCCGGGCTACTCCACTTTGCTCTCCAAAGCAAGCGCGGCCCAAAGGTCGGCAACGTCCTCATCATCCGTCATGGCACCCGAGACCACGCCGGCGCATTCATCGAGAACTCGAAGAATGTCACCCTGAGCAACACTGATTTTCGCCATACGTCTGGTCTCGGAGTCCTCGCTCAGTACACCGAAAATCTCACGCTCACTAAGGTCAACATCGCCCCCGACCCCAACTCGGATCGACTCTTCGCCGGGCACGATGACGCATTCCATCTTTCCAACTGTAAAGGCAAAATCGTCGTCGACGGGTGCTTCTTCGATGGCCTCATGGATGATCCAATCAACGTCCACGGCACCTGTATCCAAACAACGGAGAAGATTTCCAGCACAACTGTCCGAGCAAAGTTCATGCACGATCAAAGCGTCGGGATGAAGTTTGCAGACCCTGGCGACGAAGTGTCATTTATCGATCGTGGACCAATGAACCCGCGAGGCAGTCGAACGGTGAAATCAGTGAAGAAGATCACCAACGCGCTTGTTGAAGTCGAATTCATTTCAGCCCTTCCTGTTGACTTCCAGGTCGGAGACGCCCTTGAGAACCTCACTTGGACTCCCGCCCTCACCGTCCGCAACTCCGTTTTCGGAAAAGTCCGAGCGCGGGGCCTGCTCATCTCAACCCCAAAGAAGGTGATAATTGAGAACAACATCTTCCGCTCCAGTGGGGCGGCAATCTTTGTTGCGGGAGACTCCAACGGCTGGTACGAGTCGGGCGCGGTGAAAGATGTGACAATCCGTCGAAACCAGTTCATCGACTGTAACTCCAGCTCTTACCAGTTCTGCGATGCGGTGATCTCAATCCACCCAGAAGTTCCAGTGCCCGGAAAGACCCCCTACCACCGCAACATTCGAATTCTGGACAACAAGTTCATAACCTTTGACCCGGCCATCCTCTGGGCAACTTCAGTTGATGGATTGGTGTTCAAAGGAAACACCATCACTGCCAGCACGACCTACCCCTCCTACCTGGGTCGCAAAGAGGGGCTGACGTTCATCAACTGCCAAAACGTTCAGGTCAGTGGCAACACCCTTGACCCGAAGTTTACGGGCCGCCAGGTACTGGTCGGTGGTTCACATGCGGGGCCAGCAGTAATTAGCGGCTGGTCGAAATAAAAGCGCACCTCGCCCCAATACTCTTGGGGCGAGGTGCTTTTCAGTTAGGCCTCTTGGACTTTGCCCGGGCACTTTTCGGCAACTTCCATCAAGCCACCGGGGATCTCGGCGACATTGCTGAACCCTGCCCGTCGCAGGATCGAAACCGCGATCGGTGACCGATTTCCGCCCGCGCAGTGAACAACAACACGTGAATCCTTCGGTACTTCATCTAGACGTGCTGATAAGTAGCCAAGTGGAATATGATGCGCGTTCTTCATATGAGCGGCATTCCACTCATTGATTCCGCGGACATCCAAAACGTACTCCTCACCGCTAACCTGCGCACAAGACGTTTCGATGAACGGCTCTCCAGAACCAGGTGCGGGCATCCAGCCACTTACAACATCCAGACCAATCGTTGCCATATCCCGCGCCGCTTGATCCGCCTGTTCTTGCGATTCCGCAATGACAACCACCGGCTCGTCGTACTTCAGTAACCATCCTGCCCAGTTCGTCAGGCCTTTGTTACTTGGAATCGCAAGTGAGCCAGCAACGTATCCTAGCCGAATCGCCGATCCGGATCGCACGTCAACAACGTCCTTCGTTCCCGCCGCAGAAACCCGCGAGACGCGTGGCATAGCACCAAGGACCACGGGACCCTTCTTGTTCCGCATCTTCATCTCCTTGAAGTAAAACGGAGGCTCGGGCTGACCAGCCAGAACGGCCTCGACAAACGCTTCCTCGCTCTTTATTTGAAACGCCCAGTTCGCCTTACGCTCATAACCCAGTGAAGTCACCGGCGAGCCGCCGAGCGACTTTCCACAAGCCGAGCCTGCGCCGTGAGCTGGCCAGATAAGCAGAGAATCTGGCAGAGCAGCCGTCGCTTGAATCGACTGGAAGAGCACTCGCGCACCCTTCTCCATCGTGCCCTGGAAACTTGCTGCTCGTTCCAGCAGGTCAGGCCGACCAACATCACCCGCAAAGATGAAGTCTCCCGTAAAGAACGAATGTGGCTCTTCGCTTGCCGGATGGTCGGTCAGCAAGAAAGACATGTGCTCAGGAGTGTGGCCAGGAGTATGAACCGCCTTCAGCGACAGATTCCCAACCCGAATCACAAACCCGTCCTTCATCAAACTTACATTCGGGTCTGTCGAAAACTCATAGGTCCAATCCGAACCACCTTCGTCACTCAGATAGACCTTCGCCCCGGTCGCTGCGGCAAGCTCGCGAGTTCCTGAGAGATAGTCCGCGTGGATGTGAGTCTCGGTGATGTGTGTGATCCGGAGCCCCTCAGCTGCCGCCATCTCGAGATACTGGGCGATGTCCCGAAGTGGATCGATAACAATCGCCTCACCGGTCTTTGCGCATCCCACCAGGTAGCTGGCTTGGGCGAGTTTAGGTTCAAAGAAGTTTCGAATGATCATGCTTGCACCTTCGACGTTGAAGTTGAGTTACAGGGCTTCGCCTGGTTCCAAGGGAGCTTGGCAATACCAATCGCCATCGGACATAGGTTAGTGATACCAGCAAAGGTGAGCCCTCCGCCGACAAACATCGAGAGATAAACCCACGCCGGGTTTACCGTCGCTGCGAGGACAGAGCCGGTTAGGGCCAAAACTCCAGCGGCAAGCCGAATCTGCCGTTCAAGGCTCCACCGCGAACCGCTAGTCCCGACGAGCTCACCGCCCTCAGCAACCCAAGCGTCAGTTCCGCCCTGCACGAGAAGTAACCCATCGTGCCGCCCGTCCAGCATGTTGCAAGCAATCCCTGCTCGCGTTCCGGCTTGGCAAAGAACAGCAACCTGTCCTCCGTGAAAGTCCGCGATTCGGTGGTCAACCTCTTCCAGAGGGACGTTCATCGCTTGGGGAACGTGTCCTGCGGCATATTCGCCTGGGGAGCGTACGTCGATGAGCTTGATTGCCTCGCCTGAGTTGAGACGAGTGCGAAGCTCTTGGGCCGTAATGGTTTTGTTCATGGTTATTGAGCTAGAGACACAGGGGGCGCAAAATGATTCACGCCAACTTTATAAAAAGTAAAAATCGCCACCGCGACAACCAGATAAGCGAATCCAGTCTTCAAACTGGCCGCCTTAACTCTTGGTCGCAAGACGAGACCAACTAACATACCGGCAAGGGAAGCCCCAACCACCCAACCCAGGATTGACCAAGGATATGGCCGGTTAAAGTCCGAAGCAACCGCCGCCAACGACTGTGTGCTGATAATCGCCAGCGATGTTGGAACCGCGCGGGGCATCTCCAGCCCAATCCCCAAGGTCAGCAACGGCACAATGAGAAACCCTCCGCCTGCCCCCAGTAGGCCACCGAGCAACCCAACCCCAACCCCGCTCATAACCATCGCCAGAGTCGATAGTTCCCGACGCTCGCCCGTCGGCGGCCGAAACATGCGATAGGCAACCGCAACCATCAGCAACCCAAACGCCAAAAGAGTCGCATCGTCTTTACTGAATGACCCGATCTGAGCCGGGATCAACGGGATCAAGAGCTTCCTCGCCGAAACCGAGCCGATCGCCGCCGGAATTCCCACCCAAGCAATCGACTTCCAATCCAGCCTTCCCGAACGCAGTTCGAGAATCACAGCCAGCAGGCTCGTAGCTCCCACCACCAGCAGTGAACCTCCCGTTGCTTCGCTCGGCTTAACCCCAAACAAGTTGACGAGAATGGGCAGTGTGAGAATTCCTCCTCCACCGCCAAGAAGACCTAGGGTCAGACCCATTGCAAGAACCGCGATCCATGCCATATATCCTCAAGAGTCCCGCCGCGATCAAATCGATTCAGGCTGCACAGATCGAATGATCCAAAGTCTCGCGAACCTTAGCCCGAGCCCGGAGCAATCGTGACTTGGCCGCCGCTACCGATAACCCCAAAGCAGTTGCCGCTTCCTCAACCGTTCGCTCCTCTATCTCGCACATCAAATAGACGTCACGATAAGACTCATCCAGAAGCTCAACTGCGTCCTTCACGCATCCCTTCAGAATCGTCAAATCCATCTCGCTCATGTCGGTCGAAACAAGGTCACGCTCCTCGGCATACTCGAGCGCCTTGGTAATCCCAGCATGTGAGCGCATTCTGTAGCAGACCCTCTTCCCAATCGTTCCCAGCCAAGCCCGAAACGCGTCGTTCGATCCCAGCCGATCAAACGCCTGAAACGCCTGCATAATCGCAGTCGCCAGGGCATCCTCGGCGTCTTCTCGATTTCCGCACACCCGCGCCATCTGGCGATAAACCGAGTCTTTATGCTCGTTGACCAGGTCCTCGAATTGGGTATCAGACATCGCTTCTCACAGTCTACAGCCGTAACCCATCTGCTAACCTCACCGTAACAACGAGAAACAGCGATGGCAATCAATACGGGCTTCAACGGAAACGAAATCTTCTGCCTCTCCAAGAAAGGCTACACCCCCGGCGAGCTTGTCATCGGAAACTCAGTCTGGTCCGTCGGGTTCATGGGCGGAATCGGACAAGCCCTCAAAACGATCGGCGGCGGCGAGGTCACCCAGATCACCGACATCATTCATGACGGCAGAAAAGCCGCGCTCGACCGGATGGAGGCTTGGACCGGCCTTAACGGCGCCGTAGGCATCAGCGGGGTGACCAGCGAGCTCGTGATCCACAGTGGCAATATCGAATTCCTCAGCGTTGGGTCCGCCGTTCACCGCGAAGGTGTCAACGCCACCGCCCTCGAATTCACCAGCAGCTCCGATGGTCAAGAAATCTACTGCCAGCTTGACTGCGGCTACCGCCCCATCTCATTCGCTTTCGGAAACGTCGCGTACTCCATCGGCCTCGGTGGAGGAATCATGGGCGGCTTCCGCTCGCTTGTAAGGGGCGAAGTCAAAGAGTACAGCGACATCTTCTATCACACCCGCCACCTCGCACTCGAGCGAATCCAAAAGGAAGCCAAAGCAAAAGGCGCAAACTGCGTCGTTGGCATAAAGACCAACATCATGAAGTTCCAAGGGCTTCAAGAGATGGTCATGCTCGGAACCGCGAGTCACTCCGATTTCTATGGACCGGAATACAGCGAACGGCCCGCCACCAGCGACCTCACCTGCGAGGAAATGTGGAATCTCATCCATTGCGGCTACCTCCCGCTCGAACTCGTTCTCGGGGTTAGCGTCTACTCCCTCGGCTTCGCCGGAGGAATCACATCAGCGTTTAAATCTCTTGTCCGAGGCGAAATCGAAGAGCTCACCACCCTGGTCTATGACGCTCGGGAGAACGCCCTCCATCGCCTCATGGAACACGCAGTCGAAGCCGGCGCCGATGATGTCGTCGGAATCAAAACCTACGTCTATTCACTCGGTAGCGGAGTCATCGAATTCCTCGCCATCGGAACCGCCGTCAAAAAGGTCCCCGGGCTCACCACCGTAAGCGACTCCCTCCCGCCCCAAGCAGTCATGAGCGACAAAGACACCTTCATCAACCTCGCCGACAGCCGGGTCGGCACAAACCTGAACGAGGGTAAGAAGCAGTAAACTAGGCTCCATGAACCTTGACGCCCAACTTGCAACCATCCGCCGCGGAACAACGGAGGTTATTGGCGAAGAAGAGATTCTGAATCGAATCAAGAAAGGGAAGACCCTTCGCGTCAAACTTGGAGTCGATCCAACGGCAAAAGATGTCACTCTCGGCTGGGCCGTCGTCCTTCGCAAACTCCGAGACTTCCAGAAGATGGGCCATATCGCCTGCCTCATCATCGGCGACTTTACCGCCCAAATCGGCGACCCGAGCGGCAAGAGTAAGACCCGAAAGCAGCTGACTCGCGAAGAAGTTCAAGCCAACGTCGACGCCGTGAGCAGTCAGATTTACAAAATCCTCGACCCCGAAAAGACCGAGATTTACTACAACAAGGACTGGCTAGGCAAGATGACGTTTGAAGACGTCATTCGCCTCTGCTCCCGTTACACCGTCGCCCGAATCATGGAGCGCGACGACTTTACCAAGCGGTTCAACAACAACCAGCCAATCGCAATGCACGAGATCCTCTACCCTCTTTGCCAAGGGATGGACTCGGTTGAGATTAAGTGCGACATTGAAATCGGCGGAAACGACCAGAAGTTCAACAACCTTGTCGGCCGAACCCTGATGGAGCAGTACGGCCAAGATCCCCAAGCTGTCATCCTCTGCCCACTCCTCGTCGGCACCGATGGCAAAGAGAAGATGAGCCAGTCGCTGGGGAACTACATCTCGATCATGGATGCGCCCAACGACATGTTCGGCAAAACCATGTCGATCCCCGACGACATCATCGCTAACTGGTTCGAGCTCTGCACCGACGTACCGCTCGAAGAAGTCCGGGGAATGCTTGTCGAGGGCAAAAACCCCCGCGACGCCAAGATTAGATTAGCAAAAGAGATCGTCACCTTGTACCACTCTGTCGAGGCAGGAGAGGAAGCCGAGCGGTTCTTCATCGAAACCTTCTCGCAGCGCAAGGTCGTCACCGACGCCGAAGAAGTCTCCATCCCCGATGACCTGGTTCAGGATGGGATGATCTCACTTCCCGCCCTCATCGCTGGGTTGGGACTCGCCGCCAGCAACGGAAAAGCCAAGGACCTGATTTCCAGCGGAGCCGTAGCCCTCGACGGCGAAAAAGTGACCGAGCTACGAATGAGCAAAGCTGACTTAGAAGGAAAGATCCTCAAAGTCGGAAAGCATCAGTTCCGCAAACTCGCCTGATCCGCCAGCTCCAAAATCTGTTCGCTGGTCACCGTTCCTAACCGGTGTCCAGCGAACATCACAAATGGAAACATGATCTGCGAGGCGACCTGCGCGTACAGAAACACGGGGGACTTCATGAAGAACGGAAGCACCCAGCCGCAAATGACCAATCCATCGTAGATCGCTAAAGGAATCGCAAAGAGATTCACGACCGCATACGAGCTCCAAGGCGACTTCCAATCCATCGTCGTCGCATCTGCCGCGCTCGACTTCGCATAAAGCCACTCCGCAAAGTAGGCATTCGGAAGAAAACCCAAAAATGGGTTCGTGCAAAGTCCGATCACCTGCTTCGAGTTGAACCGAAGCCGATACCCGCGCAGTCCACAAACGGACCGATACGCCTCCTCAAACCATTGTGAAACGACAAAGCCGAGGAACAGGTAGACGACGATCTTCGCGATTCCAATCATCATCCCAAACTGGACGCCACTCGGCCCATCCTGGTTGAGATAGAAGTTAGCGAATCCCGCCACTGTCAGCAAGGAGAAAACGCACACAAGCGGAAAGCCAAGTCGAATCGCACCACGGAGCACTTTTGCATTCACATCGAACGCCACCACGTCTCCCCCACGAGGGTAATTCGAAAAGTTCTGATCTCCGCTCATCGTGACGTTGACCAGTATACGATTACACTAGGCAGCGAAAGCGGGCGAGAATCTTATGACGCTGTCCGCCATCTTCTTCGCAGGGACGGAGCTTATTCCCGCCCCGGGGCAGAGCTGAGCTGCATAGACACCCCGCATGATGGTCATCAACTGGGAAACCACATCGTGAGGATTCTGGAATCGGGCCTCAATCGCGAGCGTTGCCAATCGCATCTCAACAGATCGGACTTGGTAACCAATCGTTTGCCGAATCGCAGAGTCATCGTCCGTAAACTCAGCAACGGCTCGCATGTACAAGTTGCTCAAATTCCCCGATGCGGAAAGCTCCTCAAGAGCGGCAAAGACGGCAGATAAGTAAGACTTTGCATCACCGCTCTTCGCACTGGCATATCCGCGAATGTGTGCAATCGTATCCTCGTGCGTCTGCTGAAGCGCCGCAATCACGAGTTCTTCTTTGTTCTTAAAGTGATAGAAGATGGTCATCTTTGAGACTCCAGCCTCTGCTGCTACAAGGTCCAAGCTCGTACGCTGAAATCCGTTTGCGGAGAACACCCGAATTGCGGTGTCGATGATTTGCTGCCTGGTTGAACTAGTTCGAACCACTGCCTTGTTGTGAGCATTCGTATCCATAGGCTTCCCAATCCACCGCTCCGTTGGACGGCGGGCACTCTAATAAGGTTCAATCAAGCCCGGCTTAATGAGAATTGAGAACCTTTGGTTTGGGCAAGGTTGGAGACCCCACGTTGGGCGACTTCTTCTTCTGCCGATCACGGCACTCTATTCACTTGCCTGGCAAGTTTACCTGGTATTTTATCGGCTCGGATTCAAGAAAGCTTTAGAGCCCCACCCCCGAGTGATCTGCATTGGTAACCTCACCGCAGGCGGTTCTGGGAAGACTCCTGTGACTCTGTTTGTCACGGATTGCCTCCTCAAACTCGGTCACCAACCCATCGTGAGTTGTAGCGGCTACGGCAGTCCCGCCTCCGAAGCTGCCCAAATGGCCCCCGATGGTCCTCTTAACCCCGCCGAGTGGGGAGACGAACCTTCTGAGCTTCGTGACTTCCGACCAGCTCTCCCCATCGTCGTAGGCAGGCGCCGCGTCCTTGCCGCCGAACTCGCCGCAAAAGCAAATCCAAACTCCGTTCTCGTCCTCGATGACGGCTTCCAACACCTCCCGCTCCACAAGCATCTAACGATCATCCTTGACGCTCTCAATCCTGCGAACAAGCTCCCGTTCCCATCGGGTCCCTACCGCGAACCACGTTGGAACCGATCCCGAGCCGACTTGTCTCTCCCCAACGATCAATTCCAAATCGTCTACTCCGCCCCCGAATTTGTCGACCCCCAAGGCACACTTCTTTCCATCCCGGCCGACGCCGTCGTCCTCACCGCAATCGCTCGCCCGGACCTATTCGTTGAAACCCTGAAGGCGGCGGGTGTGACAATCACAGAGGTTGATTCCAAACCCGATCATGACCCTCTCAACGATCCCGAACTGTTTTCGCGTCACAATGGAAAGGTCGTCATCGTAACGATGAAGGACTGGGTGAAATTACGCACGCGGGAAGATTTGAACAAATCTCAAATCGTTATTGCTCGGCGTCAAGCAACAATCGAACCCAAAGAAGAGTTCATACAGTGGCTAAAGGAGCGAATCCCTGAATAAGAAAACATTCATCCACCAACTGGGGTTGGGCGTCCTCAACTTCGGCGAAAAGTGGTTCCGTATTCCTGACATCGCCAAGGCCGAACGGCGCGGCGCATCCCTCGGCATGCTCCTCTGGCGGCTTGACAAGAAGCACCGAACACGTACGATCGCAAATATCAACCTAGCGTTCCCCGAAATGCCCGTCGCCGAACAAGCCAACATGGCCCAAGAAATGTTCCGGCACTTCGGTCGCGTCGTCGCAGACTTCCTCCGCTCACCGCTCGTCAAGCAAGATGAACTCCGAGCCCAAACCGAAGTCCAGGGTATCGAACATCTACAAAGCGTCCGCGACCAAGGACAAGGAGTTCTCCTCCTCAGCGCCCACCTCGGCAACTTCGAAAGAATGTGCCACTACATCTCCCTACAGGACATCAAAGTTTCCGGCATCGCACGCGACGCCAACGAGTCCGCTATTACTGACAAGGTCAACGCCCTCCGAGGACAGTACATGGACATCCTCAGCCGGGGCAATGCCGCGCGCGAAACCATCAAACGGCTCAAGGCGAACGAACTTGTCGTCATCCTGCCCGACCAAAACGCCGACGAAGCCTATCTTCCGTTCTTCGGAAAACCCGCTGGTACGGTCCTCGGCCCAGCAGTACTCCATCTCCGGACAAAGGCGCCCATCCTCCCCTGCTGCCACCTGCGAACAGGTCCTGGCAAGTACAAACACGTCTATTTAGAACCTCTACGCGCGCTTCCAGAAGAAAAGCCAGAAGAGCTGATGGCAAGGGTCAACCTCGCGATCGAAGAAATGGTCCGCTTGGCGCCCGAGCAATACCTCTGGATGCATGACCGTTGGAAGTACGCCCGCCGCCGGGGTCTTCTGTGAATATCCTGATCTCCCGACTGTCCGCCCTCGGAGATTGTGTCTGCACTCTCCCCGTCGCGGTAGCCCTCAAAAAGGCGTTCCCTGAGTCCAAAATCACCTGGGCCGTTGACCCCCGATTCGCTGGCATCATCGAGTGTTGTCCGTCAGTCGACGAGATCATCCGCGTAAAACCTGGATTCAAACCCGCAACCTGGCCAACTTTCGACGTCAAGTTCGACCTAGCTCTCGACATGCAAGGTCTCACCAAAAGCGGCATCGTTGTCGCCCGCTCGAAGGCAACAAGAAAGTTGGGCTACCACTGGCAACGCGAACTTGCCAAACTCTTCTCCTCCCCCGTCCAACCGGACGCCTCCTCGCTGCACGTCGTCGACCAGTACGTGGACGTCGCCCGCTTTGCTGGAGCCGATTGTGATCGCGCCGACTTCGGCGTAGTCCCACCCGATGAGGACCGAACCAAGATGAAGGACCTTCTCGAAGAAAACGGCGTTACGGGACCGTTCGTCGTTATGAATGCTGGTGCCGGCTGGGCAACCAAACGATGGCCCGCCTCCCACTTCGCTGCCCTCGCCGATAAGCTAGTTGCCAAAGGCCTCAAGTGTGTCTTCATCGGAGGAAAGGCCGACGCCGACCAAGCCGCGTTCGCCGAGGTCGCTTCCGCCACCCAAACCCCGCTCGTGAACTTGCTCGGCAAGACCTCCGTCCGTGAACTGGTCTCGCTCATTTCCCTCGCCAATGCCCACGTCGGCGGAGACACCGGCAGTAGCCACGTTGCCGCTGCCCTCGGAGTGCCCGCTATCGGCCTGTACTCCATCACCAAGCCCGTCAGAACCTGCCCCTATGGCCAAATCCATCGGTGCCACTACTCGGAGACCTCCTTGGCCGACATCGACCCCGATGCAGTGTTCCAAACCGTCTGGGAGGCCGTAGCGTGACCCTTGCCGAACTCCAAGCCCAACGAGAAGGCAAAACCGTGGTCTTCACCAACGGCGTATTCGATATCCTCCACGCCGGACATGTCGATTACCTCGAAAAGGCCCGCGCCCTCGGAGACTATTTGGTCGTCGCCCTCAACACCGACGCCACTGTCCAAGCTCTGAAAGGCCCGACCCGACCCGTCAACCACCTCGAAGATCGTCTACGAGTCATCAGTGCTCTCCGGTGCGTCGACTGCGCCGTCTCGTTCAGCGAGCAAACACCCGAAGCAATCATCGCCGAAATCCGACCTGACATCCATGTGAAAGGCGGCGATTACACCGTCGAATCCCTCCCGGAAAGCAAAATCGTCCTCGGTTACGGCGGCAAAGTCGTCATCATGCCCACTCTAGAGGGCCGTTCAACCACCAGCACAATCGAGCGGATGCAACGATGAGCGTCATCGACTTCGACAAGCCACAAAGGTGGCTGTTCTGCATGACCCACCCCGACGACGAAATCTCCGTGTGCGCGACAATGCGTCGGCTGGTCCAAGCCGGGCATCATGTTTCTCTCAGCTGGACCCACTCTCCCGGCTTCCGACTCAAAGAGGGAATCGCCGCCGCAAAGCTCATTGGGCTAAGTGAGGAAAACCTCTACCACCACAACTCAACCGACGGTTCAACCTGCGACGAACTCGACGATCTTCTCCCCAGCTTCCGAGCGATGATGACCCACGCCAAACCCGACGCCGTGGTGTGCGGGGCTTTCGAACAAGGGCATCTCGACCACGACGCAACCAACTGGCTCGTCAACGCCACCTTCGACGGCCAAGTTGTCGAAGCGCCGTTCTATCACACCTATATACGACCCCAAGTGCAACGAATCAACCAGTTCTCCGACCCTGTGGGTCAGCACCTGGTCGCCCTCACTCTCGAAGAGCAACGGTTCAAACTAGATTTCGCGAAGCAGTTCAAAAGCCAGAACATCTGGCAAGTGCTCATGACCTTCGAAGTCATCTCCACCCTCCTGCTCCAACCGGCTCAACTCAGGAAACGGGAGCTGTTCCGTCTGCAAAGTCACAAGGACTTTCAAAAGCCAAATCATCCACCCAAGCTCGCTGCTCGGGTGGAGAAAACCCATCAATGGGATCGCTGGCTATCAGCAGTCACTAGGGCCGAATCGCAACGCTGACCGTGCGCACTGGACCGTTAAAGACCTTCCGCTCCGTCCCCTTCGTCCAGTCACCAACGCGCAACTCGTTCGTCAGGACCAAGCTCGACTTCTTGTTCTTCGGGTTCAGAGGAGTTTCGATCTGCTTCGTCGTGTAAGCAAAGGTTGGTCGCTGGAACCAGAAGTCAAACGAATCCGCATAGCCAAATAGCACGCGAGGCTTCTTCGACTTTTCAAGGAGCAACATCGAATTCAAGTTCTCATCGCTCACCAAAGACTCTGAATTCGCCAAGAGGAATAACTGCTTCCCGGCGCCCTTTGGCATGTTCCAGCCACGCTGGAAGAAGTAACTTCGCTTATCCGAAGTGCTCTTGCTCGGAAACTCAATCGACTTTCCAAACTCAAGCGTCAACGCCGCGCCGTTAGGCTCAGTCACCGAGTATTTCCCGTCAACTGCGTCGAGCGGCTCGGGAACTTTCGAGTAGTCCATCGGATCAATCTTCAGGGTCTTCGCGTTCAGAATCGCGTTATCGCCGTCTTCATACTTGGCGAGCTGCACGACGCCCGGAGCTGACGTCCGATTCTCGCTGAGAGCCAGCTGATAGTAAGCCGTTTCCATCACCAACTTGGGTTTCCAAGACTTGATCGAGCCAACGTAGACTCCAACCTGGGTGTGCACAGCCAACCGGTCCTTCCCGAGCCAACTCACTCCAATCGGAGTCTGTTCCATCGCAAGCTTACGGCTCTTGGTGCCGTCCATCGAACTCAAGTAGAGCTCAAGGCTGCTTGGGGTGGCGCCTGGCTTGTAAAACCGAGAAATGTGGGCCAACTGATCAGGTTGAGCCGCGGCGAGAAGCAAAAGTGCGGAAATCATCTCAGCTCAGACGATATCACATCCAGGAGCGTTTCGCCCGATTTAGCCGCTCTTACGTCAACGATTAATATTTAAGGGCGAATAGCTACACTTATCGAATGGACGGCCCCAGAAATCAAGATCCGGTCCGTCCCCTTCTGCCAGTCCCCAACGTGCAACTCGCTGGTCCAGACGAGTTTTGAATTCTTATCCTTCGGGTTCAGCGGCGAAGTGTCGCGCGGCGTGCAATAGGCAAACGTTGACCGAGCCTCCCAAAAGTCAAACCCGTTCGCATTGCTAAAAATGAACCGAGGCTTTTTCGATTTCTCAAGCAACAGAAGCGCATTAATGTCCCCGTTGGTGCTGTTGTGATCACTCGCCAAAAGGAACAATCGATGAGGCTCCATCTGTCCTCTGCGCGGCGACTCCCACCCGCGTCGGAACAAGAACTCCGCCGCATCACTCTTGTCGCTTCCCGGATAAACAATCGGCTCACCAACCTGTAACGACAACTGTCCGCCATTCGGCTCAGTCACCGAGTACTTCTCGTCTTCTCCCGGCTCAAGCTGCTTCGGACCAGTCTTTTCGCTGTAGCTCTCAACGGCGAGAGTCTTGGGATTAATCGTCATGCTTGCAACTTCGTCGCCCTGCACAAGCTGCGGAACCCCCGGAGGATTGGTTCGATCTCGAGAATCAACAAACGTCAAATCCTTTGTGCTTGGCACCAGTTTCGGGTGCCAGTTACTCGGACTCCCCACATAGATCCCGTCGTCCGACAACACCGCCAACTTGTCCTTCCCAAGCCAGCTCACGCGCCAAGGCGCCTTGCTAAACGCCAACTCGCGGCGACGCGTGCCGTCCAATGCGCTCAAATACAAGTGGTAGCTACTCTTCGCCTTCCCCGGTTTGTAAAAGCGAGCAATAAACGCCAACTGGTCCGGCTGAGCAGCTGCAAGAAGCACGAGCGAAGTAATCATCTGCCCATTTGACGAACATCAAAGAGCAGATGATTCAGCCATTATTGACCCAAATCCTAGCGACCCAAGATTGCATCGAGGGCGTTACTCGTATTGGCAACCCGAACCATCGGATAGCGAGGGTAGTGCGGAATCATTTCCGCGACCAGTGCTCCATCAAAACCGATTTCGTCCAGTGCCTTCACGACTTCCTCAAAATTCACATCACCCTCACAGAGGTCACAGAACCCGTCGGCCGTCCCCACCGCACGCTTGAAGTCCTTCACGTGCACCGCCGCAATTCGGTGTCCCAAAGCCCGGATCCACATCTCGGGATAGCCGAACGGAAGAATATTGCCCACATCAAACAAGCAACCGACGAACGGAGAATTGAACTGGTCGATGAACGCCTTCATCTCGCCAATCGTGATGAGCATCTTGTTCCAGACGTTCTCAATTCCCATCGTCACCCCGCAAGCCTCAGCATGAGGCAGAAGCGCCGCCATTCCTTCCGCGCCCCATTTCAGGCAGTCGTCGTAGTTCTGAACCGGACGATCAGGCAGGAAGAACACATCGACCGCCGCCGGAATCGTGAGGTGAACCTTCGCGCCGAGCCAGCTGCTGATCTGCAACATCTTCGTGAGATCATCCGCCGCCGCCTGCCGAATCTTCGGATCAGGATCGCCAAGCGACCGACCCCAATAAAGCCCACTTGCCGTGGTCTTGAGCAGAATTCCCTCGTTGCGAGCCGCATCCAAAAGGCTCTTGCACTTCGCCTCGGTCGCATCAGTTCCAAACTGAGTGCCAGGTTCCCCAATACAAAGCTCCAACGCCTCATACCGATGCTCTTTGGCAAGCTTGATCGCATCAAACGGATCAACTTTGTCCTCAAACGAACCCGGGAACGACCAATAGTTAATGCCCTTCAGCAACATGCGTGGAGTTTAACCTCTCGCAAAGCCAAAGAGACAGGGGCGAACCGCGAGGGCTCGGTCAATCGTTTGGAATCAGCCGTTCGCGCAACAGACGCAAAGCCGTTTGCTCCGCACGAGCCCGGATATCTTCTCGAATCCCCCGGAACTTGCACTCTTCCACGCTTGTACCCGCCACTGAAGCAATCGCGATGTAAACAAGCCCTACGGCCTTTCCATCCACATCCGCCGTCGGCCCCGCGTTGCCAGTAATCGCCACCGCGTAAGTCGTCCCAAGCTTCGCCCGAATCGACTCCGCCATCAGAGTCGCTGTCTCCGGTGAGACGGGGCCGTTTGTCAGAAGGATTTCCGAAAGCCCCCTCTCCTCCCCCAGGGGGGAGAGGGGGTTGGGGGTGAGGGAGGCAGACGTGGCAACCTTGGAATCAAGCAAAGCCATCTTCGCCCCCACCGTGTAAGTGACCACCCCGCCAACGTAGGCCGCGCTCGCCCCCGGAACCATCGTCAACCGCGAGCCCAGCCCGCCGCCCGTCATCGACTCCGCCGTAGACACAGTCTCATTACGCGCAATCAATAGCGACAAAACCGCTTCCTCCAAAGTCGTCTTGTTCAGCCCGTAAACCGCCGAACCCAACTCCTCCCGAATCGCCGCCTCCACCGGATCCAGCAATGCTTCAGCCTCCGAAAGGGAAGAGGACCGCGCCGTCAGCCGTAAATGAACCTCACTCGGCTGAGCATAAGGCGCAACCGTCGGGTTCTCACTCTCCATCAGGTGCTTAATCCGCTCCTCAACCGCACTCTCGCCCACGCCTGTAATCCGCAAAACTCGAGAGTGAATCACCACTCCACCTCCCAATGTCTCCAGCATTGGCTTCACCGAATCGTAAGCCATCGGGTCAAACTCACCACGTGGCCCAGGCAGAGCAAACACCGTCTTGCCATTCTTCCGAGCTACCAATCCCGGAGCCGTGCCGTTCGGGTTTGGGATGATCTCCGCGCAAGTCGGCTTCTGTGCTTGTCGTGCGTTCGACTCCACCCACGTGTAGTTCCGCGAAGCAAACCACCGCCGAAGCCGCTCCTCAATCTCCGGAACCGTCTCCAACGTGTCATCCAAAGCCAGCGCAATCGCGTCCCGCGTCAAGTCGTCCGCCGTTGGCCCAAGCCCCCCAATACAAACCACCACGTCCGCTCGAGAAAGTGCCTGTCGTAGCACCTTAACAATCCGATCCAGGTTATCGCCTACCGTCTGACGATGCCGGCACCCAATCCCGCACTCCGCCAAAATCCGCGCCATCGTCGCCGAGTGCGTATCCGTAATCTGCCCCAACAGCAGCTCAGTCCCAACGGCAACAATCTCGGCGTTCATAACACCTTCAGTATAAGACCCTCAGACTTGCCGCGCAGCATCGTTGGCACGCAAACTCTGATCAGACCGAGTTCGGCAATTCGTGCCGCAAATATCGCCATTCTGCTGGATGTTGATCGTCAATTAGCAAGGTCGGCTTGGGCAGGAACCCTTCAAAGCAACTGGAGATTCCAAGCTCTGCAGCTACCTCTCGGGCATAGTCGGCTCCGCCACTACTCCACAGGTACATCGTAACTGGCGACTCGGCCAACTGCTTGATGCGGTCGACCATCCGAACCATTGGGATGCGCTTGCTACCGACTGTGCGAATCAACGTGTCGTCGACGTCAACAAACACAACCTGGTGCAAGTTAAATCACCACCGACCGGAACACGCCGAGGGCAAACTCAAGATGCTCGTCGGTAAAGTCTGCATGCGTCACCAACCGCAGTCGATTCGCCGCCGCAGGCATCGCCCAGACTCCCTTCGCATGCAAAGCCGCCGCCCAATCCGCTGCCAGCTTCTCGGTGTTCAGCATCACCAAGTTCGTCGGATTCGCATCCGGATCACAGGAAATCCCCGGTAACTGACCAAGCTCTAAAGCGAGCCGTCGCGCCCGAGCGTGATCTTCGGCCAGCCGATCCACCATCTTCGTCAACGAGATAATCCCGCAAGCCGCCAAAATCCCCGCCTGTCGCATCCCACCGCCCAGCCTCTTTCGCCAGAAGCGAGCCGCATCAATGAACTCCGCCGGACCCGCCAAAATCGAACCCACCGGAGCCCGAAGTCCCTTTGACAAGCAGAAGTTCACCGTATCGACATGCTTCGTAATCTCCGAAACATGAACGCCCTGCGCTACCGCCGCGTTGAAGATTCGCGCCCCGTCAGCGTGAATCTTGATCCCAAACTCATCCCCGACCTTCCGATACTCTGCCAGCACATCGAGTGGAATAACCGTTCCACCCGCCCGGTTGTGGGTGTCCTCAATACAAATCAGCGTCGTCCCTGGAGTGTGGATGTTTCGCTTCGTTATTCGCCGCCGCATCTCCGCTGGGTCCATCACCCCTCGGTCCGAAGGCAGTGTCCAAGTCAAAACGTTCGCAAACACCGCCGGCGCCCCGACCTCATAAAAAATCACGTGCGCTTCTTCCTCAACGATGATCGCATCCCCCGGCTTCGTGTGCGTGGCAATCGCCATCTGGTTGCCCATCGTTCCACTCGGTACGAAGACCGCCGCCTCCTTCCCAACCAACTTCGCCGCAAGCCGCTCAAGCTCGATCACCGTCGGGTCATCGCCGAGCACATCGTCGCCCAATCCCGCCACCTGCATCGCCTCAAACATCTCGGGCGTCGGGCGGGTAACGGTGTCGCTGCGAAGGTCGGCGATAAGCATGGTCTCTAGGTTACACTCTGCAACTATGAAGAGGGCGATTTTGGTGGGCGCGGGCGGAATGGGACGAGCCTGGGCGAGAAATCTCACCGACCATGGCGGAGTCCAAATCGCCGCCTGGGTCGACGTCATGCCCGGCCAAGCCGCCCGCTCAGCCGAGGAGCTCAATCTCCAAGTCCCAACCTTTGAGAGTCTTAGCGATGCCCTCAAAGAAGGAGCCGACTTCGTCGTCGACGTAACCATCCCCGAAGCCCACGAAACCGTCACCCTCGAAGCCCTCGCCGCCGGGCTCCCCGTCCTCGGCGAAAAGCCGATGACCGTCTCCATGCATAGTGCCCAAAAGATGGTCAAAGCTTCCGAAGACGCAGGCAAGCTCTACATGGTCTCCCAGAGCCGCCGCTACGACGGCCGTCAAACCGCCTTCAAAACCCTCGTCGACCAGCTCGGCGGAATCGGAATCCTCAACGCCGACTTCTACATCGGCGCCCACTTCGGCGGATTTCGAGACGTCATGGATCATGTTCTCATCCTTGACATGGCGATCCACACATTCGACCAAGCCCGCCACATCTCCGGCCTCGACCCCGTCAGCGTCTACGCCGAAGAGTTCAACTCCAACTGGTCTTGGTACAAGCACGGTTCCAGCGCAACGTGTCTCTTCGAAATGGAAGGCGGCGCAAAGTTCAACTACCGTGGCTCATGGTGCGCCGACGGACTCCACACCAGTTGGGAGGGCGAATGGCGCGCGGTCGGCCCCAACGGAACTGCCAAATGGGACGGTCACAGTCAAATCCAAGCTGAGCTGATTGAAGGCAACGAAGGCTTCCACCGCCCCGTCCGCTCCCTCCACGCAGACCCCGTCGACGAACCAGGCGGCATCGCCGGCTCCCTCCGCGAATTCCTCCACGCCCTCGAAACCGGCGCAACCCCCAAAGGCGAATGCCACGACAACATCAAATCCCTCGCCATGGTCTTCGGAGCAATCGAAAGCGCCAAACGCGGCGAACGGGTGTCGATAAAAGAGATGTTGGAAGCCTAAAACTCCCCCTACTTAGCGGAGGAGCAAAGATACCCCTCGCTGGCGAGGGGTCGGTGAACGCTAGTGAACCGGGGGAGTGGGCGGTCTGTTACTGCTTTTGGAGATCATAACCAGTTCCAATCTGGTAACTTCGCACTCCCACCAGTTCGCCGGAGCTCAGTGACTCCCTCGCCCGCGAGGGAGACCCGGTAATCCCCAATTCCCCGCTCCCACCCCCACTCCCAACGCCAAACCCAAAAACCAGTCATAATCCAAATCATGCTTCTCGAAGGCAAAACCGGTCTCGTCCTCAACGTCACGAACAAAAACTCCATCGGCTGGGCAATCGCCGACCGAGCTAACAAAGAGGGCGCAATCGTCGGCGTGGGCGCACAGAATGAGCGACTCCTCGAAGGTGTCAACAAGCTCCTCGAAGGCCGCGAGCGATTCGAAACGGTCACCGTCGACTTCATGTTTGCCGAGCAATACGAAGCCCTGCACGACCAAGTCAAAGCCAAACTCGGCCAGCTCGACTTCCTGGTCCACAGCGTCGGCTTCGCACCAAAAGAAGCTCTTACCGGACGATTCCTTGACACCAGCCTCGAAGACTTCAACACGGCGATGAATGCCAGCGTCTACTCGATGATCAAGACCTGCCAAACCCTCGAGCCGCTCATGAAGGAAGACAGCAGCATCGTCACCCTCAGCTACATCGGCAGCACCCGCGTGATGAACAACTACAAGGTCATGGGCCTCTGCAAAGCCGCCCTCGAAAGCAGTGTCCGTTACCTTGCCACCGAACTCGGCGACCGAGGAATCCGCGTCAACACCGTCTCCCCTGGCCCCGTGAATACCATTTCTGGCCGAGGCGTCAGCGGACTCAGTGACTTCATTAAGTCCGTCCAAAACACCGCCCCGCTCAAGCGAGAATACGGCCAAGAAGAAGCTGCCGGAGCCGCTCTCTACCTAGTCAGCGACCTCAGCAAAGGCGTCAGCGCACAGATCATCTTCGTCGACAGCGGCTACAACGTCATGGCGGTTTAACCCCCGCCCTGCCCGGGATATGTCACAATAACCCGGGCAAATGAGCAGCGACGCAACCGGAATCTTTATCAACGAAACGCATACCAGTGCGGCAATCTGGCAATACCGAGTCGAGAAGATGATTCTCGAAGGGAAAACCGAGTACCAGACCTACCAGATCTGCAACATCCCCCGGTTCGGAAAATCGCTCTTCCTGGACTACAACATCCAGACCTCGATCATGGATGAGTACATCTTCCACGAGTGCATGAGCCAACCCGCAATGACCCTCCACCCGAACCCTAAATCGGTCGTGGTCTGCGGCGGGGGAGAAGGCGCAACACTCCGAGAGGCCCTGAAGCACAACACCGTTGAAAAGGCGGTCATGGTCGATATCGACGAAGAACTCGTCGATATGGTCAAAGTCCACATGCCTGAGTGGCACCAGGGCGCCTTCGAGGATCCTCGAACCGAGCTCCTCCACTGCGACGCACGCCAATGGCTCGTCGACCACAAAGGCGCAAACTTCGACGTCATCCTCAGCGACCTTCCAAACCCCCACGAAGACGGCCCCGGCCAATTCCTCTTCACCAAGGAGTACTTCCAAATCGCCGCCGATGCAATGAGCGACGACGGAGTGTTCGCTATGCAAGCCGGCTCCGCAAACGAGAACTATCCCGAGTGCATGGTCTCCTGCATCGAAACGCTTGAATCGATGAAGGAAGTCTTCCCCTACGTCTACGGCTACTACGGAATTGTCACCACCTTCTTCCAGCCTTGGGGCTTCGTTCTTGCATCCAAGAAGCACGACCCAATGGCACTCACCCCCGAAGAAATCGAAGCTCGATTCGCCGCCCGAGGAGTCAAGAACCGATACTACACCGGTCGATTCCACAGCGCCGTCTACAACCTCCCCGAGTACCTCCACGAAGCCCAACGAAACTCCGCTCGCATTCTCACCGATGCCGAGCCATTCGTCTGGACCGCA
Source organism: uncultured Armatimonadota bacterium (assembly GCA_903927345.1). Lineage (GTDB taxonomy): Bacteria > Armatimonadota > Fimbriimonadia > Fimbriimonadales > Fimbriimonadaceae > Fimbriimonas. Next base: position 46,413 of record CAIYMO010000037.1, read on the forward strand.
TAAAACCCAAGACCCCTCTCCATGCGTGGAGAGGGGTCTTTTTGTGCCTGGTTCATAGTCCCACCCCTGCAACGGGAGCGCCCGCGTCCGCATCCGAACGCAACAGTGAACCTGAAATCCCCCATAATATGTAAGTGAAACCCGACGTCGTCGTCATCGGAGCCGGAGCGGCAGGAATCTTTGCTGCCTGGCGAGCGGCGTCCCTCGGAAAGAAGGTCCTCGTCCTCGAAAAAACGAGTCGGATCGGCACCAAGATCCTAATCTCCGGTGGAGGCAAGTGCAACATCGCCCACGACGGTCCAATCGGCGACGTTATCCGCGCCTTCCGCAAGAACGAAGCCGACTTCATCCGCTCCGCCGTCAACCGATTCCCCAACCGCACCATCGTTCCGATGTTCACAAACAAGGGCCTCGAGGTGTACACCCGGCCCGACGGTCGAATCTTCCCAGTCCACCAAACCGCCAAAGACGTCGTCGCAATCCTTCAGGACTACCTCGACGAAGCCAAAGTCGAGGTCAGCCTCAACACTCCCGTCGAAGAAATCCTCGTCGAGGACGGCCAAATCATCGGAGTCCGCACCGGAGCCCCGTTCGAGAAACACAAAGGCTACGCCAACAAAGAAGACAAGCCCCGCTTCGGAGCAAAAGCCCTCCTCAGCGACGTCCTCCAAACCGGCACCACAAGAGCCGGCCTCAACGACCAAATCATTCACTGCGACAAGGTCATCCTCGCCGCCGGAGGCAGTAGCTACCCCAACAGCGGAACGACCGGCGACGGCTGGAAATGGGCCCGCGACCTCGGCCACACCGTCGAAAAACTCACTGCCGCTCTCGCCCCCGTTTATCTGGAACTCGACCCCTTCGACCCTGAACTCAGCGGTGTCTCCCTCGACGACATCATCCTCAAAGCAAGGCTGAACGGCAAGGAAATCGCCCGCTGGCAGGGCGACATGCTCTTCACCCACCAAGGCGTCTCTGGCCCCACCGTGCTCGGCATCAGCCGCCTTATTGCCGAGAACTTCACTGAAGGCGAGATCAAACTCGAAGCCGACCTCGCCCCCGGCATCGATCACCCCCAAATCACCGAGGCAATCCTCAAACAGGACGGCCGACGACCCATCAGCAGCTTCATCGCCGATTCCGTCCCCCAACGCCTCGCCCCCTACATCCTCCGCCAAAGCGGAATCGACGAGTACACCTTCTTCGCCAAACTCGAAAAGAAGCCCCGGATCAAGCTGGTCGAAAATATCAAAGCCCTCCCTCTCGGCACCGTCCGAACGGTACCGCTCGAAAAAGGCGAAGTCGTCGCTGGCGGAGTCAGCCTCACCGAAGTCGACCCCCAAACCATGGCCTCCAAACTGGTCCCCGGCCTCTACCTATGCGGCGAAGTCCTCGACGTCGCGGGCCCTGTGGGAGGCTATAACTTGCAAGCCGCCTTCGCCACGGGCTATGTCGCCGGAGAATCAGCCGCGAGTTAGAGCCTAAGCGTTAACCCTAGTTCTGCCAAACACCAAGCGTGTTCATCCAGTCCTTACTTTGGCCCGAAATTGTTGAAGCCCATCGCGCGTGTCCGTCAAAGAACGAAACGAAGAATCCACTCTTCCCTGTACTGTGATGAGTTTCAACATGCTCGCCATCACCTTTGACCTCTACCTTGACAATCGGGTCATGCATCCATGCCGTCTGACTCGGTTCCTCCACCTCCACCAACTCCAGCAACCCATTCCGCCCCCGCTCCCGCAAGATCAAGACAAAGTGCTCATATCCGAGAGCCGGCTTTGATGTTTCCAAATTAGACTTGCCTTCAGGAGACATCGGACAAGCATAGATCGTGGAGTTCTTGGCGTAAGGGTACGTTGCCTCCACAAATGCACGCCGGGCCCCGGGTCCATCAAAGGAGTAGTAAGGAGGCAGCGTATCACTTTCGTCCGCCGCGTAGATAAGCTGAGCCGTCGAAAGCTGCTTTAGCTTAGAAATGCACTGCGCAGGGCCATGTCCAATCCTCGCGGGAGTGATCATCGGATAGAGAAGTGCCATTGCGACTGATCCTACAAAGGTCCCGATCACCCCTTTCGCAAAACATCCGAGAGGCCTCTTCTCGCCATGAAATGCATCTCCCATCATTTCAGCCAAACTCCGTCCGTAGTCATCGGGTCCGAGGTTCCGCCTTTCAGGGTCGGAACAAACTTCACGTGTCCGTCAAAGAACGAAGCGACAATGCCATTCCTGGCCTTCTCATGATGCGTTTCAATCTCTTCGCCGTTCGGAACCTTGGTGATTTTCAAAATCGGCTCACGCATCCAAGCCTCCGTTTCGGGGCTCGCAAATCGGTCTAAGTTGATCAAATGATCCTCACCGACATGCCTCAAAATCAATGGGAAGTGGGCGTACTCAACGCGCTTCGCTGTGCGATTGATCTCGGGTCCGTTAGGTTCCGACCAATATGCAGGCGACTCGCCGCAAAGAAAGATCTGTGCGTTCTTCGCATAGGGAATCATCGCTTCGAAGAACTGGGACTGTGCGACTGGCCCATCAAACGTGTAAACCGGCACAATCGCCTCGTCAAAATCGGCTGCGTAAATCAACTGCGACGTTGTCAGCTGCTTCATGTTGGAAATGCACCGCGTTTTGAGTGAGCGACGCCCGTCGCTGGTATACACCGGCGCAAGAATGAGCAACACAAGCGCGATCACCACACAAGTAATCACCCCCTGAGTCAGGGTGAATCTACGTGCTTCAGGGCTCGCGGGCGTGTCCACACCCCAATTCTAACAGACCTACTCTAAATCAAAGTACCGATCCGTCGGAGTCTGACCCAGATAGAACCCTGACATCTTCTTCTTCGATGCATGCCCATCTGCCCACGCGATGATCGCGTTGTCCATCGCGTTCGGATCTGGAACACCCCAGCAGTCAAATCCCGCGCTACCGCTGATATCCACAAAATCCGAAGGCCGAAGCAAGAACTTGCCGTCGTCGCCACACCAAGAACCCTTCACCGAAGACTTGCCGGTCGACAACGCAACTGTTCCAGCCGGATCACCCAGCGTCGTCGCGGTCACCGCTTGCTGAGTCGCAAGGTTAGAAAAGTCCAGCTCAAGATTTGTCAGGAATCGAACGTTGTAGCCGAAGTGCGAGGTCTCGGCTCCGCTCTGGTCAAACTTGCTGACCGTCGAACAAGGGCAAAGCCAAACCTGCTTGTTCTTCACATACGGATTGATCATGTCGTGCCAGATCACCGTCGAGGTCGCATCGCCATAAGCCCCCAGCGGAAACTGGTCGTCATTATCGCTCTGGTACATCACAAAAGAGATGTCCAGCTGTCGAAGGTTTGACATACAAGAAGCCGCCTTTGCCGCCTGTTTCGCCTGGGCAAACACCGGGAACAAAATCGCGGCGAGAATCGCAATAATCGCGATCACGACAAGCAGCTCAATCAACGTAAAAGCACGGCGCACCCGACTATTTTGCCCGATCAAACTGCCCTTGGCCGTTTTCATTCTGATGCCGAAGGATCGATTGTAACGGTTTTTGCCCCCACAACCATCCCCTGCACATCCGGGATCGACACCGTGATTCCCTCCGGAATCGCCAACGTCGCCTCCCAAGAGTCGCCCTTCTTCCGCACGTGGGCGTGCAACAGCCCCTTTCCGGTCGCAATAAAGCCCTCGGCCCACTCCAAATCGCACAGGTGCGGTCGGAACTCAATCCGTCCCGGCTCCAACGGGTGGAAGCCAAGAATCTTCGTCTGGAAGTGCAACAGCGGATGAGCCGCCCACGCGTGGCAATCCGAACGCGAAGGCTCCAACTGTTCCATAGTGCAAACCAGCCCGTTCTCAACCATCGCACCCCAATCCTCCCGAATCAGATCCAGCATCTGCTGATGCCGGCCCATCTTCGCCAGCGCCTCAAACCGATAATGCTGGAAGTAGAACGTCGCCGAATGCCCCTGCGGCGCAGAGTCATACCAACGCGCACCAATCCGCTGTAACTCGCCGTCGTTACAAAGCACCGCCAAGGCGTGTGTGTGCTCGCAGAACGTCGATCCCCCTGGCTCATCCGGAATCAGCCCGTTCTCAGCCACCTGAGCCTTAATCGCCTTTCGCAGCTCCTGCACCCACATCAAAATCGGCCGCTGGCTCTGCGCATATCCATACAGGCTCTCAAGCTCCGAAGTTGCCTCCAAAGCCAACAGCAACTGCAATGCGAACGCCAAGTTGATCTTCTCGTTCCCCCCAGGAGGAATCCCCGCTTCCCATGCCGGAACCCAATCAAGGAAGTTCCAATCATCCTGAGCCACCGGAAGGTTTGTCTCCGGGTCAATCAGCATCTGGTACGAGTTCAACACTGCCCGAATCCCCGGTAAGTGCGCCCGAACCAACTCCCGATTCCCGCGCCAAGTATGGTGATCCGCCACCATCAAAACCCACCAAAGCGAAAACGTCGGGATGTACTGCCGGTTCCGACACGGATACCGACTCTGCGTAATCCCCCGCTGAGACCGCGAAGAATCAAACATCAAAATCGCCTTCTGATGCGCCCGATCATCATCCCCCAGCAGGGAAGTCATGAGGGCCTCGATTCGCGTATCGCCCACGTACTGCAACTGCTCGTAGTAGGGCGAGTCCGTAAACGTATCGTGGCAATCCATCTGCAACGTCCGCAAGCAGATGTCCGCAATCTTATCCAGCCGCTCATCCGAGCAGCGGAACGGATTCGTCCTCGGCTCAAGGGCATACCGAGTCTCCTCAAACCGCAAATCTCGAATGGTCAGCGACTCATCGCCCGTCTCAACATAAATCTCCAAGTACCGACCCGCGAGCCACCAAAGCGCCTGGTAACTCTCATCGCCTCCGGCTGGTCGAACCTCATCTCCTTGCCCGAGCCCCTTAGACCAGACCATTCCAAACAACTTATCTTCAATTTCATTCCGGTCACCCTTCTCGTTGGTCCCCAGCTCGTGATACAAAGATTCCGCCCAGGTCAGCCGAACCACCGACCCCTTCCCGCCGCTCGTCGCCAGCGACCAATACGAGCACAGATAGGTCGCGCAATCGATAATCACGCGCCGCCGAGTATTCGCCGGAATCAAATGTGCCGATCCCTCCAGCGCCGACTCCCAACCGCCATGCTCATCCGCCAAGTCCTGGGCACTCTTCACCCGCAGCTCGTTCGTCTTGGCACTATCTGGCGCGTCAACATGGCGAATGACAAAGTGGGTCCAATCCCTCCGCCAAGGGTTCGGCAACATCGACGGACGAAGAAGCCGCACTGGATAAGTGTCTCCTGCGCCCGGAATTACCGGCTTTTCCGAAAGAACAACGTCTTCCCAAGCCCCTTCTTCGCCGCCCCCAACAAATCGGAACCGATCCCCAGTCCCAAAGGTCGCGGTCCGCTTGATCATTTCAATTCCGCGAATCCGCTGCGCCTTCCAGGCCGCATGACCCGTCGTCAACTGCCCCTTCGACTCCGAATCCTCGGCGATCAGCAAAAACCCATGCCGCATAAAGAACTGGGCAAATGGCGCATGCTCATTCCCCAACGACCAAACAAACGCCTCAACAACATGCTCCCCTGGCTCTAATTCAAGCTGATATGACTCAAAAAACCAGTGGTCAGGGTCTCCCCGCTCCGAGCCACGCCCCACCAGTTCACCATCAACAAACAGGTGATACCGCTCGTCAGCCGTCACGTGAATCCTTGTCGAAATCGCCGAACCCAAGCTCAACTCCAGCCGGTACCGCGCGAAGAACGGCGTGACCTCCGCACCCGAAAGCGAAATGAACGACGCATCCAACTGCCCCCGGTTCCAAGGCGCATTCTCCCGATCAATCGGAAACGGATTAGTGTCAATCAAGACGCGTTGGCAGGACATGGTTGTCAGTTTACGCCGGAGCCCCGCGCCATCGTGTGGTACACTTTTTTCTCGTTCTCGTGGTGAGTTGCCCGAGTGGCCAATGGGAACAGACTGTAAATCTGTCGGCGAGAGCCTACGCAGGTTCGAATCCTGCACTCACCACCATTCTCCTTCCGTTTTTACACCTTCCCAGTGTGTAAACTGCCGGAATGGTTATAGCTAACGGGGCATTCTTATCTCTTGCATTGCAAGACCCAACCCCAATCCCCGCCTCGATTGACCTCAACAACACGCGCGAGGAGATCAACCCCTACATCTACGGCCAATTCATCGAGCACCTCGGACGGTGCATCTACGGCGGCATCTGGGCCGAAATGCTTGAAGATCGAAAGTTCTTCCACCCGATCACCACAACTTACGCGCCGTATGTCTCGATGCTCGACACCGACTTCCCTGGCGTCGGCGCCTCGCCATGGGAGATTATTTCCGGCTCCGTAGAGATGACCAAGCAAGACGTCTTCGTCGGTCGCCACACCCCGATTCTTGCCGACGGAACCAAGATCAGCCAGCACCGGCTTGGCACCATCCAATGCAACAGCTACGTCGGCTACATCTGGCTCAAAGCCTTCACTGAAAGCACAATCGTCACCATCACCTTCGGTTCCGAATCCGCAACGATCACTGTCGAGCCCGGCGACTACTTCAAGTACCCCTTCACTTTCAAAGCCGACCAAACTAGCGACGAGATGACGATTTCTGTCACCAACCAGGGTGGCTCCGTCGCTCTCGGAACCCTCTCCCTCATGCCCGCCGATAACGTGCGGGGCATGCGCGCGGACACCCTAGAACACCTCAAAGCCCTCGGCGGAACCATCTACCGCTGGCCAGGCGGAAACTTCGTCAGCGGCTACGATTGGCGAGACGGAATTGGCGACCGCGACCGCCGCCCACCCCGCGGAAACCCCGCCTGGGGCGGAGTCGAGCACAACGACTTCGGCACCGACGAGTTCCTCGACTTCTGCAAAGAAATCGGCACTGACCCTCTCATCGCCGTCAACACCGGCTTCGGAGACGCGTACACCGCCGCCCAATGGGTCGACTACTGCAACGGCTCCCCCCAAACCATCGGCGGCTCTTGGCGCGTCCAAAACGGCCACACCGAGCCATACGGCATCAAAATCTGGAGCGTTGGAAACGAGATGTGGGGCGACTTCCAGCTCGGCTACATGAAGCTGGACCACTACACCCGCAAGCATAACTGGGTCGCCGAAGCCATGCTCAAAGCCGACCCCACGCTAACTCTCGTCGGCAGCGGCGACCTCGGCGACCCCGAAGTCACCGGTCTAGACGGCAAAGTCGCCAACCGAAGCTGGTCCAAAGGCATGCTTGAACAGTGCGCCGAGCACATGGACCTCATCTCTGAGCACTTCTACGACGGCCAACTCCCCTGGAACAACAACCAGCGATTCCCCATCAACGAAGCCGTCAAGCAAATGGCGACCAACATCCGCAAAAAGGCCGACGGCCATCGGAAGATGCAAGGCGAAATGCCCCACCTCAACGGCAAATCCATCCCCATCGCTATGGATGAGTGGAACTACTGGCACCGCGACTACACCTACGGTGAACTCGGCTGCGAATACGACCTCGCAGACGCCCTCGGCATCGCAGCAGGACTCCACGAGTTCTTCCGGCAAACCGACATCATCCACATCGCCACCTACGCCCAAACCGTCAACGTGATCGGAGCGATCAAGACCAATCGGACTGCCGCCGAAATGGAAAGCACTGGCCTCGTCCTCCAGGTCTACCGCCAGCACTACGGCTCAGTCCCGGTCGAAATCAA
>CAIYMO010000038.1 GCA_903927345.1 uncultured Armatimonadota bacterium
AGCCCAAAAGAAAATCCGAATCTCATCATTTCCGGCAAAAGCGGATGGGTTGAGCTCGACAAGAACTTTGAAGTAACCGGTGGCGTTAAACTCGAATCCAAGCCAGACAAGTTCACACTGCTGGGCGACAGAATCTCGGGTGATCTCATTAAAGAGAACAAGCAGACCGTTGCAGACCACATCCAAGTCCGCGGCACGGTTATGTTCACCCAACAGCAGCAGAACGGCGACGTCAAAATCTCTGGTAAGGAAGCAGACTACAACCTCCTGAATGCCGACCTAGCGCGGGCCGTCTTGCGCGGCGGAGTAAAACTCGACTTCACCAGCACCGACGCGAAGGCAGGCAGCACAGACATCACGGCAAGCTCAGTCGAAGCCACTTTCAAGCGTAAAACCGCGAAGGACGAGGACTCCCTCGTGTCTGCCAACATGACCGGACCGGTCAGCTACACCGGAGTAGGTTCCTCAGAAAAGGGGAAATCAACCATTTCCGCCAAAGCTGATCGAATGACCTACGAGCTCAAGGAAGACGGAGCCGAGCTAAAGCTCGCTGGAAACCTTTATTTCAGCCAAAAAGGTCCGGGCGACGAAGAATCCGCAGATGTTTCAGGAGCTCAGAGTGTCATCCTCACCCTTAACAAAGCGAAAGAAGTAGTTCGAGTCCGCATGTCGAGCGAGGGCATTAGCAAGATCGTCACTAAAATCAAGAAGAAGGGTGGAAGCCAGGCTTGAAAATCACCGCTGAGAATATTCAGAAGCGCTACAAGGGCCGTACCGTGGTTCGCGGCGTCACGTTCTCAGTCTCGACCGGCGAAATTGTCGGTCTCCTCGGCCCAAATGGAGCCGGTAAAACAACGTCGTTCTACATGACGGTTGGACTGGTCAAGCCAAACGGCGGAAAGGTCTCGCTCGATGCAACTGACATCACCAAATGGCCAATGTACAAGCGCGCACGCTCTGGTGTCGGGTACCTCCCTCAAGAGACCTCTGTCTTCCGGAAGCTCAGCGTCCGGGACAACATCCTCCTCGTTCTGGAACTAGCCGGAAAGAACAAGCAGGAACAAGAAGCGAAGGTCAAGGAACTCGCGGATGAGCTCCACATCAACCACATCCTCGACTCTCAAGCCGGAGTTCTCTCGGGGGGCGAACGACGGCGCGTCGAAATCGCCCGGGCGATGGCAACCGAACCGAAATTTATCCTCCTCGACGAGCCGTTTACCGGAATCGATCCCGTCACCATTGAGGAAATCCAGAACATTCTGTTCAGACTCAAAGAGCGTGGAATCGGGATTCTGATAACCGATCACAACGTTGCCGCGACGCTCCGAATCACTGACCGAAACTACATCCTCATCGACGGTCAAATCGTTGCCGAAGGGGACCGAAAACAAATCGCTGAGGACCCAATGGTCCGTAAACACTATCTCGGCAACCAACTTAGCGACGACCTAACCGAGGACTACAAAGACGACAAGCCTGATGAAAAAGGTTGATCGCCTCATCATCTCGGAACTATTCGGTCCCTGGCTGATGGGGGTCGCGATGTTCTCTACCCTCCTCCTGGCGGCAACCTATTTGGGCACCTTGACCGGTCTCATTGTTGACGGCGTTGATTTCGGCACCGTTCTCAAAGTCACCGCGCTCGTTCTTCCTCCAACGCTCATCAGCACCTTTGCGATGGCGACACTCCTCGGAGCGCTCCTCGCCTTTGGACGACTGTCCGGCGATTCCGAAATCGTCGCCCTCCGAGCTGGAGGCGCAAGCATTTACCGGATTCTAACGCCCGTGGCCCTGTTCACAATGGTTGTCGCCCTTGTGACATTTGCCCTCAACGACACCCTCGTCCCCTACGCAACCAAGCAAAAAGAAAGTCTCATCCGAGAGATATCCAAGGCGACCAAGGCAAAGGCCGTCCAGCCAACCTTTAGCGTACAAACTGAAGATGAACGAGTGACCGCTACGATTCAGGCTCTCGACTTCTCCCTGCAAAACGGAACCCTCACCAACGTGGTCATCACCGGCTGGGATGCCGAGCGCCAACCGACGTTCCTCCTCTTTGCCGACCAGCTCAAATATGCCGGAAACAAAACCGATTGGCGGATCATTGGCGAAGCAACACTCATGGGAGCCGACGGGCGCGATCGAACAGTGTTTAAAGACGGCCTCTGGCCCGGGCAGATCCCTAAGATCAACGCCACCCCCCAAGAGCTAACCGCACAAAAGATCTCCGACCCCAACTACTTCACCACCGGCGAACTCCGCGAACAAGTCCGCCAAGCCGCGCTCACAAAGAGCATGACCCCCTCCGATGTGCGAAACCGTGAGTTCTGGTTCTGGACCAAGTTCACAATCCCGCTTGCTGCATTCGTCTTCGGCATCCTCGGCGCCGCTCTCGGAATCCGAAGCCACCGCGCTGGAACCGGAACAGGGTTTGCCCTGAGCATCGGCATCATGTTCGCCTACCAGGTGATCTCAAACTTCGGCGCAACTTGGGCAATGGGGGGCGCAATCCCGCCGGCCCTAGCAGCCTTCGTCCCTCTCATCCTCGGGCTCATTGCTGCGGGCATCATAATGTGGAAAAGGAATAACGGCTAGATCATGGATGGAATCGCGACTGGCTTTATTGTTCTGATGATTGCACTGGGCGGAATCTCCGCCTTTGTCGCCGACATACTCGGCTATAAAATCGGAAAAAAGCGCCTCTCGCTCTGGCATATTCGCCCCAAATACATCGCCCGCGCCAGCGTCACCATCACCGGAATGTTGATCCCACTAATCACCGTTCTGGTTCTTGCCGCATCTAGCGCAGAGTTCCGAACTTGGGTCACCCGAGGTCGAAAAGCCGTCCAAGAGCTAAAGCAAAAGGAAGACGAAGTTCTCGCCAAAAACGCCCTCCTCCAGCAAACCGACAAGTCCCTCAAAGACAGCCAAGCCTTAGTCGCA
>CAIYMO010000039.1 GCA_903927345.1 uncultured Armatimonadota bacterium
CGAAAAGCGACGAAGCGGTACGAGCTACTTCGTTTGTTGCTCGCACCGTTTCCAGCGAATCTGCTCATTCCGAACCAGGGTCTGCTCCTGAGTTCCCAAATACGAGTGCAGATGGAATAACAGAGAATGAGCCCTCTGGCATTCAATACACAGGATCGAACAACGAATCCGAAATGCCTAGCGATCCAGAATCGGTGCCCACGATCGAGATGTTGCCTGGGATCGCCCACCCTCTCCAAGTTGCTGAAATCGCCGCAGCCGCAGATGGCCCGCTATGGAAGCTATTTGTTTCCGAAGGCGACTCGGTAACCGAGGATACCGTTCTCGCATTGATCGATAACCGGGTAGCACATGCGTCGATGATTGCGGCGCAGTCTTCGGCGGATCGTCAAGCGATGCTAAAGGCAGCCAACGCCAAAGTTTCATTGGCCGAGCAATTCCTGAATCGTATCCAGCAAGCGGCCGCTAAGAAAGCCGCGTCGGGACTCGAAGTCGACGAAGCGACCAGTCGGCTGACAGAAGCCAAGGCGGCTTTACAAGAAGGCTTAGAGAGTCAACGCGAAGCTGAGGCACGGCTGCAAATCGAGAAAGCGCGACTCGATACCTATGAAGTGCGGGCTCCCTTTCAAGGCACCGTCGTCAAAATCTATCCTCACCTAGGCGAGACCGTATCCCGCGGTGCACCGCTTATCAAAATCGCGGACATACAACGCCTCAGAGCCGACCTCTACGTTCCGATCTCCCTGATTTCTAAACAGCGGATCGGCGAGATCGTCGAACTGCGAGCCGATCTTCCTAACCAACCTTTGCTAAAAGCAAAGATCGTCTTTATTGCCCCTCTTATCGATGCGGCCACCAAAACGACTCGCATCGTGGTTGAAATTGAAAATGTGGACAATCCACTTCCCGCCGGATTCGCAGTGCGTCTTTCTCAGACAAGACAAAACTATGAAACCCCCTAAGTAATGAATGAGCCTTCCGCACGGGAGGCTCTTTCTGCTTCGTTCACGAGTTGAGTGTGAGTCTCAACTTGATAACACGATCTCAAACGGTCCGTGTGCTTAAACAGGCAAGACGCCAAATCCCAATTGACCCCCCATCCAGCATTTAAAATCTTTCTGTTTAGCCGAATCCAAAAATGACCAAAAAGAAATCCAATCGCCCTTCGGACATCAACGCAACTTCCAAGAAGAGTAACAAGCCAGGTCCGGCTCCAGAAAGTAAAAAGGCAACCTTCACCACAGACATCCTGGAACCGCGGATCCTGATGTCGGCTACTTGGGTGGATGCAAATACCGATCAGCCTGAGCTGGAGGCGACGCAAGGGGACGATATCGCTAACGGTTCGGCCATGGACGACGTGCTTAATGGGCTCGGCGGGGAAGATACCCTGTTTGGAAACGATGGAAACGACCAATTATTTGGCGGAAATGGCCAAGACGACTTATTCGGCGGAAATGGAAATGACTTGCTCTCCGGTGGAGCCGGAAATGACACGCTCGAAGGAGGGGCGGGCAACGATGAACTGTCTGGCCAATCTGGATCCGACGTACTCGTTGGCGGTGACGGAAATGAC
>CAIYMO010000040.1 GCA_903927345.1 uncultured Armatimonadota bacterium
GTGGTGACCGGCGGGTTTGCGGAGTTTGTGGCGCCGATTGCGGCTTTGCTGGATATTCCGAACAGCCGGGTTTATGCGAACTCGTTCTTGTTCGATGAGGACGGGAAGATCATTGGGTTTGATGATCAGAACCCACTGTCTCAGCCTGGCGGGAAGATTCCGGTGGTGGAGTCGATTGCTTACGAGGGTCCGAAGTGGGTGGTTGGCGATGGGTTTACCGACTACCAGATTCGGGAAGCGGGGGCGGCTTCGCGGTTCTTCTGTTATGCAGAGACGGTATACCGGCCGGCGGTTGCCGAGAAGGCGGACTCGGTAGTTTATGGGATTGATGAAGTGTTGGCGGAGTCGGATTTGCCGACTCGTTACAGCTTCCCACGTTCGAAGATCAATATCTTGCTGTTGGACTCGATTGACTCGGACGCGGCGGACAGCCTTGCCGCCGAGGGGTATCGGGTTGAGCAGGTTAAGGAAAAGCTGAGTGAGGACGAACTGGTCCGGCGGATCAAGGATGTTTCGATTATCGGAGTTCGGACTCGCACGAAGCTGCCGGCGCGCGTGATTCAGGCCGGGAAGCGGCTGATGGCGATTGGCGTGTTTAGCGTGGGGACGGATCATGTGGATTCTGCCGCTGCGGCTTCACGCGGTGTGGCTGTTTTCAATGCTCCTTTTAGCAACACGCGGAGCGTTGTTGAACTTGCCTTGGGCGAAGCGATGGTGTTGATGCGCCGCGTTTTTGCTCACTCGACGGCTTTGCACGAAGGCAAGTGGACGAAGTCGGCGGTTGGTGCGCACGAGATTCGGGGCAAGAAGCTGGGGATTATTGGCTACGGAAACATCGGATCCCAGCTGAGCGTGCTTGCCGAAAGCGTCGGGCTTGAGGTTCTGTATTACGACATCGCCGAGAAGCTTTCGCACGGAAAGGCGCAGCGAATCCATACCCTTCATGAGCTGCTGAAGCAGTCAGACATCATCAGTGTTCACTTCGATGGCCGGGCTTCGAACAAGAACCTCATCAGTAAGAAGGAGTTCGAAATGATGAAGGATGGGGTTATTTTCCTGAACTTATCGCGCGGAAGCGTTGTGGACTATGGCGCGCTTCGCGATGCGGTCCTTTCGGGGAAAGTTGGGGGAGCGGGGATTGACGTGTTTCCTTCGGAGCCTAAGTCGAATGATGAGCAGTTCGAGTCGGTGTTGCGCGGCTTGCCGAACGTGATTTTGACTCCGCACATTGCAGGGAGTACCGAGGAGGCGCAGCGAAACATCGCGGCGTATGTTTCCGAACGGCTTCGGAAGTATGTCGCCCAGGGCGAAACGTTGGGTTCGGTATCGTTGCCGGATCTGTATCTGCCGCCGATCCAGAAGGGAATGCGGATTTTGCACGTTCACCGGAACGTGCCGGGGATTGTGGCTTCGGTATCTGCGATCTTCGCTCGGCACGGAGTAAACATTGTTGGTCAGAACCTGAAGACTCGGGATCAGATCGGTTATCTCGTGACGGATATCGCGGATAAGGTTTCGGATGAGCTGCTGGCGGAGATTCGCGAGGTTCCGGAGACGATCAAGTTGAGGGTTTTGAATCCTTAAACGGAAATCTGAGAACTCAGAACTGTAAACTAGCAAGCATGAATCCCACCGTACTCGCTCCCGGTCCAACAAAAGTTCACCCTGAGATGGGGCAGTGGCTGCAGGAAGCCGTTGCCGAAGGCGCGGTTTGGCAGAGCCACCGTTCGAAGTGGTTTTTCAATCTGTTTGACGAGACTCGGGATCGGATTCGCGATCTTCTGAAGCTTCCGGACACTCACCACGTCATCTTCATGAACTCGAGTAACGAGGCGTGGGAGCGGGGGATGGAGTGCCTTACCGCCAAGGAATCGTTCCACATGGTGGGTGGCGAGTTCGCGATGCGCTGGCATCAATACACCGGATGGCTCGGTCGAAACGCGGTCAAGTGGTCATACGATCATACGTTCGACGGAGACTTCGGGGCGACCGAGGTTCCTGATACTGCAGAAGCGATTTGCGTTGTTAATAACGAGACGAGCATCGGGCTTTGGATTCCCGAGGAGCAGATTCACGCTCTCGGCCGCAAGTATCCAGAGAAGCTGTTGATGGTGGATTGTGTTTCGGCGATGCCGCACTGCCAGCTGGATTGGAGCTTGGTCGACGTCTGCATGTTCTCGGTTCAGAAGGGCTTCCACAGCACCGCTGGCCTTAGCGTTGTTGTGGTCAGCGAGCGGGCAATGGAGCGATCTCGACAGCTTGAGAAGACGCAGAGCATTGGCTCGTTCCACGCTTTTTCTCGGGTTCAAACATTCGCCGAGAAGTCGATGACGGCAGAGACGCCTAACGTTTTGGCGATCTACTTGCTCAACAAGTGCGCCGCCAAGTATCAGTCGCTTGGACTGGACAGCTTGCGAACGGGCATCACCGAGCGCGCCGCCGCGTTTTACAAAGCTTTGGAAAGCACCAACGCCAAGCCAATGGTGACCAGCGACCGCTATAAGTCGCCGACCCTCTTCGCGGTTAACGTGGAAGAGGACGCCAACGAGCTACGCGCGAAGTTGGAGAAGGAGCACGGCATCTACACCGGCGCTTGCTACGGTGACCTGAAGGCGCACAACTTCCGAGTTGCTAACTTCCCAATGCACACTTCGGAAGAGCACCAGAAGCTCCTCGCGCTACTTTGACGGGAAACCTGAGTTTTTGCTGAGGTTGTCCGACAATGCCTAGTAATAATGCTAGATCTTGCTGGACGACCTTATACCATCGAGTTCCCCATGGACGATGGCAGCACGCTTTTGATTACGCATGACGGCCAACAGCTGACCCGGCCGGCATACACTTATGCCGCGGACGGATTTGCGACTCACCACAACGCAGCATGCCTTCTTGAGCCTAAATTCCAAGAGGCGTACCAGCTTGGGGCGAACTCGGGGCATACACTTTTGCCTCCGGGGCAGCAGCTTCATGTGGAGTGGCGTGTTCACCAGTACATCTGGGCGGCTTGGCACTGTAAGCAGCTTGAGGGAGATTTTGTTGAGTGTGGCGTAAACACCGGAATCTTCTCGCTTGCGATCATGAAGTATCTCGATTGGAACACGATCGACAAGGACTTCTGGCTTTTTGATACCTACGAAGGGTGTCCGGTGGGGCAGTTTACGCAGGATGAGGTGGAGATCGGAATCGATAAGGTTCACGAGAATAGCTACTTCGATTGCTACGAGCTTGCCAAACGGAACTTCTCACCTTGGGAGCGAGCTAAGCTGGTGAAGGGAAGAGTTCCGGAGAGCTTGTCCACCGTTGAGATTGATAAGGTGGCGTACATCATGATCGATATGAACGCGGTTGTTCCGGAGATCGCGGCGGCGGAATACTTCTGGCCGAAGATGGTCTCGGGCGCGATTATGTGTCTGGACGACTACAACTGGGTGCACCACATCCACCAAAAGATTGCCTTTGACAAGTTTGCCGAAGAGCGCGGCGTGAAGATTTTGAACCTGCCGAGCGGGCAGGGCATCTTGATGAAGCCTTAAGTTTCGCTTTAATTGAACTAAATGGGGAGGGCGAGGTCACGCGGTTGCGGACTTCGCCCTTCGACATTTGTCAGAGCAGTATTTGACTTCGTCCCAGTTTCGCTCCCACTTCTTTCGCCACGTGAAAGGTCTGCCGCAGACGGGGCAGACCTTTGTGGGGAGGTGGGAGTTGTTGCGCTGCGGCACAACTTGTTCTACGCAGTTACTTGATGACGATTCCGCCGTCAATGTTCCAGATTTGTCCAGTGAAGTAGCTGGCTTCGTCGCTTTGGCGAACTGCTTACTACTCAGGCTCCTCACAATCTTCTACGATTGATTTGCCTTCTTCAGCTTTGCCCGTCGCACCTTGATCGGCAACCACCAGAGCCAGAGACCAGTGAGGAGCATTAGGAACAGGGCGACGGCGGCGGGGAGGAAGAGGCCGAGCTTGGTGTAGTCCCCGGCGAAGAAAGAGCCGTCATGGAGCGCCTCGATGAGATCGGATCGCCTTGGGGCTTTCTGGAGGATTTTGCCGTTGGACGTGTCGATCTGGATTTCTATTCCGGTTTCGAGTGTGAGTTTTGCGAGGCCCTTGGAGGGGCGGATATCGATTCGTTCGATTTGGCTCCAGTTTTGGATGCGGATCTCGGGGTCTTGTTGGAGGGCTTGGAGCATTTGCTCGGGGCCGATTCTTAGTTCTTTGACCGCCGGCTTCTGTTCGGGGGGTTGCACCCAGGTGAGTTGCTTTTTGAGCTGAAGCAGGATTCCGCTGGCGACAACGACGAGGAGGGGAAGCGCGATGATTGCCCCGAGCCAGTAGTGGATTTTTCGCGTTAGGCGGTTCAAGGTGTTAGGAGTGTACTTCTCGGTGATGTTGCGAGAGAGCCTGCTCCAATAGGAATACTTAGTCACCGAAATAGCGACATCCAAATCCCTCTTCGTGTCCTCCAGCTTGGATTCCGAACACCATGCCGGAGTCTTGCTTGGCGTCGGGCTTGATGGGGAAATTGTCCGTCAGCTCTTTCCTCGTTGACTTGACTCGAGATGAGCCGCATCCATAACAGATGTCGATTCTGAGCGTGGTGTTGCCCTTTTTGGCAAACACGAAGTGGTGCGGGCAGAAGCAGGCGGCTACGGCGATTTCGTCGCCGGGTAGTTGAGGCAAGATCGCTAGGTGATCCAGCAGTTCTGATCTTCCAGTGATCTTGACCAGTTCACCACGGTTGGGATTTGCTTGGAGAGCGGCCGCAAGTTGAGCTTCGGACTCAATGTCTTCCGTTGTGGCGTATGTTTTGACTTCGTCGGCAGAGCGGATGAACTCGGTGACTTGTAGCCACTTAGGGTCGGTTGATACTCGGAGGTCTCGTCTTGGCCAGTTGAGCCAAACCAGCCCTAGGGCGAGGCCCATTGTGATTAGGACGATTGCTTTGGGCCGGTTCAGAGCTGATTTGTTAATCATAGCGACACACCGGAGTTTTGGTTGCTGATCCGATGACTTTGATCGCGACTCCGAGCAACACCAATCCGAAAAGGGGGCAGCAAAGCATGTTGAGGGGCCACGAACTGTGCTGGAGGTCATCGAGTGAGTTTCCGCTGCCTTTACGGATATCGACACCTTTATCCGTTATGAGGATCACCGAGTTCAGTCCACCGCTGGATGCGCGGGTCATTGAGTCGGGCAGGCTGTTGGGGTGCAACGTTGTTGACTTCCCGTTGACGCTGAGATCAATTTTGAGATCTCGCACAGTATTGCTGAAGTAGCGGATTGTCTCCGCTCGCTCGCCCGGCGAAAGGGAACCGGAGGCGGTGAACTTGCCCTTTTCACCTCCGTGGTCTTGGGTCATCTTGGCTTCAACCGTGTAGCTGAGCGGATTGTTTGTGTCGTTGCGGATGAAGATGACGCTGAGACTGCTGCAGGAGAGCATGGTGAGCCCGAGGAGGAGAGCCATCAGGTGGGCAAGGAGCCTACGCACATCGTAGTATGCGTGAAAAGTGGACCTCGATAAAACAAAAAAGGACTCCAAATTGGAGTCCCCTTGAAAAGCGGATTGAGAAAGAAAGTCTCGACCTGGATATGTGTTCACTTGACTTGCAAGGAACAGTTCTTATCCTTTAAGGAGGTGATCCACCCACACCTTCCGGTACGGGTACCTTGTTACGACTTAGTCCCCCTTACCCCCCTCACCTTCGGACGCTCCCTCCTTGCGGTTAGGCCACGTACTTCGGGTGAAGACGATTCAGGTGACTTGACGGGCGGTGTGTACAAGACCCGGGAACGTATTCAACGCAGTATATCTGACCTGCGTTTACTAGCGATTCCGACTTTATGCACTCGAGTTGCAGAGTGCAATCTGAACTGGGGGAGTATTTTTGGGATTCGCTCCACCTCGCGGTATTGCTGCCCTTTGTTGCGCCCATTGTAGCATGTGTGTAGCCCCAGGCGTAAGAGCCATGCTGACTTGACATCATCCACACCTTCCTCCGGCTTACACCGGCGGTCTCCTGTGAGTGCCCGACTTTACTCGCTGGTAACACAGGACGTGGGTTGCGCTCGTTGGCGGACTTAACCGTACACCTCACGGCACGAGCTGACGACAGCCATGCAACATCTGTCTTCACGTCCCCTTGTGGGGGAGGGATCCTTTTCGGGATCTTGCGATCGATGTCAAACCTGGGTAAGGTTCTTCGGTTAGTATCGAATTAAACCACATGCTCCACCGCTTGTGCGGGTCCCCGTCAATTCATTTGAGTTTCAACCTTGCGGCCGTAGTCCCCAGGCGGGATACTTAATGCGTTAGCTGCGACACGAGAGGGGTCGATACCTCTCACGTCTAGTATCCATCGTTTAGGGCGTGGACTACCAGGGTATCTAATCCTGTTTGCTACCCACGCTTTCGCGCCTCAGCGTCAGATAAAGCCCAGCAACCTGCCTTCGCCATGGGTGTTCCTCCTGATATCAACGCATTTCACCGCTACACCAGGAATTCCAGTTGCCTCTGCTTTCCTCAAGCTCGCCAGTATGTAAAGCAGTTTCCGTGTTGAGCACTGGAGATTTCACTTCACACTTAACGAGCCGCCTACGCGCTCTTTACGCCCAGTAAATCCGGACAACGCTTGCTCCCTACGTCTTACCGCGGCTGCTGGCACGTAGTTAGCCGGAGCTTATTCTTGGGGTACCGTCCTAAGTCTTTCCCCAAAAAAGGACTTTACAACCCTAAGGCCTTCATCGTCCACGCGGCGTCGCTGCATCAGGGTTTCCCCCATTGTGCAAGATTCCCAACTGCTGCCACCCGTAGGTGTGTGGGCCGTGTCTCAGTCCCACTCGTGCGGATCATCCTCTCAGACCCGCTACCCGTCGTCGGCTTGGTGAGCCATTACCTCACCAACTACCTGATAGGCCATGAGACGCTCCTTAAGCGAAAAACCGTTTAATGGAAAGATCATGCGATCTCTCCGTCACATCTGGTATTGCCCAGGGTTTCCCCTGTATATCCCAGACTTAAGGGCACGTTTCTCATGTATTACTACGCCGTTCGCCACTGCCCCGAAGGGCCGTTCGACTTGCATGTTTTAGGCACGCCGCCAGCGTTCGTCCTGAGCCATGATCAAACTCTCCGTAGAAAGTGTTGATCAGTTTCCGATTTAAAGTTCGGAACTTAATCTACTCATTATGAACCACTCTTATCCCAGTTGTTGCTGGTATCCTCTTCACCAGATTGCTCTGCAGAAGGGGAAGAGTGAAAAACGGATTGGATTCGTGTTTACGAATTTCAACCGTCAAATCTGACTGTTCTTCCTCAATATTCCGCTTTCAAAGTTCTGCATCCGTTTCCGGCGCTCCAATATTGTTCCGCAATCGTATGCCCGTTTGCAACCCTAATTCGAAAAAAGATTAAAAAACTGAATCTTTAGCTTCAAATGGCCCGTCTTGAACTCTTTGCGGGTGTCTCTGCTAAGCTCGTTTTAACCCGGAGCCCTAGTTCAAGGGCCGCACGGTAACCGCAGAGATCGACACATGACCCGCCACCAAGACCTTCTTGGCACCGGTTTTCCAGTTACAGACCTCAAGCTGGTTCATGAACAAACTCAGCTTTCCGAGCGGAGCGATGTGCATCCAGGACGCGTAGACGATCGCATCCCGGCGGGGATCGGCGTCGAGCGAGTACGCATCCTCAACCCGGGCGACTTGTTTTCCGTCAACCTTCTCCCAAACCAAACCCTGCATGTACTCGGCGGTGGAAATGCCTCCCCGAGCCAGAATCCAGATGCCCAGGTTCCGCGGCAGAGCGAGCGAGCCGCAGAATGAGCTCATCCCATTCATAGCCCCAGCGACTGCGGAGTCTGCTCCTTCGGGGATAAACAGCATTCGAGGCTTGCCCCTTCGATCTTTGATCACAAACGGGTAGTCCGGCGTGCGTCCTCGGTCGTACTCGGTCAGCTTGGGAATCGGGGTGATTCTTCCCTTGGCCCAAGAAAACGGCCGCTCTTCGACCTCGACCTCCCGAACTCGGTTGCAGATTTCATCGGCTTGCGGAGTGAAGCGGACGTCCCAGTCTCGGGCTTTGGGACTGATGGCAATTGCGAGCCGAGGTCGCCAAGGGCTGAGTTTCGACTTCCAGAGTCCTCGCTCTCCTGACCAGGTGAGGGTGGAATGATCGAGCCACCGGATCTCATTCGGCGGATCGGGAGTTGGAAGCACCTTCCTTCGGGAGCCATCCAGGCGGCTAATTTCGATCTCGAATCGGCTGCGCGCTTTGCCCGGTTTGTACCGGCGGATGACGTACGCGATTTCGCGCCGAAGTTCCGCTTTTGGCAGTCCCAGCCCGGGGGCTAGGTTCAGCGGAACAATCGGTAGCAACATGATTCCCATTTTATGCCTCGCATACGGGGCGATGGCATCCCTATGGGAAGAGTTGAAGGCTCTTTGCGCTGGCGGAAGCTGGGACGGCGGGAAGCGCCTTCAGGCCGAACGCCTTGCATTCAGACTCTACAACGGCGAGTTGTCGACCTAACTCGGCGCGGCGGGCTTTGCCTTGCAAGTCTGGTTTGGATCGCCTTAACCGCATCACGGCGATTTGGTTGAGCGAGGTGCGGATTCCTAAGCCAAACGTGGGCTTCATCAGGGCTGGGTAATTCGTCAGCAGAACCTGAAACATGGTGAATCCATTGCCAACGGTGACGGTCGAGTTGTACTCCGTGGTGTGCACATGCGGAGTCAAATCTGCGTTTTCCTTTGCCACTGCCGGACGGACATATTCCGCGAACAGGCGTTCGACCTGGGGGCGGGTGAGCGCGGCGATTCGAAGCTCGTCGTCGGAGATGTAGTCGCCGATTCGCTCCCATTTTCCAGCCCGAATATGCTCGGCAAGTTCTGTTGCGGCCTTTGAGTGGGAGACGTAGCGATACTGGCGCGGCAGTGCAAATGCCAACACAACCACTGCCACAAAAGCAATGGCCCACCACCATCCTATCGAAACTCGCTTCATCGACTTATTGACGCAACGGAGCGCCCTATTCGTTCGCAAATTGAACTCAGATTGGGCGAAGAAGGTGAACGCACAGCTATTTCTTTCCCGATGGATTGGCTGATTGTCCCTCCGAACTCCGAGCCTCAATTTTGAGCAGTTCTGACTTCCTTCCGAACTGCACCAGGTCGGCGCGGGTGGAAGAAATGTGGTCCGTCAAACTGAACGGCGTAGTCCCTGGACGAACGGTCTTCGCCGCGGTCATCCCCATTCCCAACAGCGCTGATTTTTCTGAAACAAGGAACTCGTAAGTTGCCATCTCACCATCGGTTGCCTTGGGATATTTGAGACTTGCCGCGAGGTGCAGAAGCTGTTCCTGTCCGATCGCGGCTTCGAGATTCCAGCGGTTCGTGAAGAAGCTCATGTCTCGGTTCCACCTCGCTCCAACTGGGTCGAGAAAGACGACAACTTCTTCATCACGGAAGCTGGACTGGGTTGACAGAAGCACCACCCAGATTTTGCTGAAGTTGACCGTCCCCTGATCGGGCAACGCCTTGAGATGAACCCTTACATGAGAGCCTAGGTAGCGCTGGCAGAAGCTCACAAATGTCGCTTTACTCCAAGGGGAGACCATCCCGCGCGGATTCTTGGTGATCTCGTACAACTCATCCCACTTCTGGTTGTCAATTGCCAATTTGGTTCTGACGGCGAGGCGATCCGGCGCAGTTATTGCCGACCATCCTAAGCCAAACACACACCCGGCAACCGCGGTGGCGACGATGATCACGCGGGAGACTTTCACTTGAAAACGTAGACGTTGCTCCGCAATCATTTCGTTCGATCCAAATCTCGTAAAATGCCGACATGTCGAACACAGTGGACCTCTGGCTTGGGAAATCGGCTGATGCTGAAGTGTTCGAGACGTTCTTCGCGGAAACCTACGGCGAGGATGACGCGCCGATCTCGCCCTTTGCGGCGAGCCAGGGGGAGACTTTTTATGATCACGATTTCATTGATCGGCGTCGAGAGGATTCCTTTTCGAGTCTGGGTGAAGCGTTCGAGGGGATCTCGTTTGGTTCTTCGTTTGTGGAGGAGGCGCGGGCGAGGATCAGTGATTTTGACTACAACTTCGTCGTTGCATCCTACTCAGATGACTTTTCTGAACCCCAATCAGCCAGCGTTGACGGGATTGAACTGACGTATATCGGTCGCTTTAAGTATGACCGGAATGCCGCTCCGGTCGGCAACTACGACCACCTCGGGCAGATTTACATCCATGTTCTCGGCGATGTGAAGTTGGAGTTTGAAGGCGAACTGACGGACTGCATCCGGGTTGACGCTCGAGGTTTGATGATCGGGAAGGTTAACCCTTGGGGCCGATCTCTGGATATTTCGGGCGTTGTTCCAGGTGTCGACATGAACCAACTTCGTATCTCCGTTAACGCCGAGGGAATTTGGGAGTTACGAGACTTTGGAAACAATGGCCTTAGCCGCCTTGGGCTGGATTCGTTTGATGACGAGCGCTCGATGCCTTGGCCAGGAATCAAGTTCTCGGTAGGAGCGTTAGAGTTCCTGTGGTCCGACGGGCCTAAGTGACAATTGAACCCAAATGAGACTCGACGAAGAACCGGACTTGCACCGCGCGAAGCTGATCGCGCTTAAATTCTTTACACCTATCGCCTGGGCTTGGATCGGGCTCACTGGTGTTGCTTGCGTTACGAGTTTCTGTACCAACGACAGATTCAATCTCGGAATCATCATCTTGAGCGGGGGGACTTTGGCAGCTCTCCTTGGGTTGCTCGGTGGGCTGTTGCACAACTTTGAGCGCATTGCGGCACTGCCACCTGAACGGCTTGTGAGCAGGGTTTTGTTTGTTGGACTGCTCTGTACTCTGCTGCCGGCAGGGTGCGAATATGCTTCCTCGCAGTATGTAATGTCGGCGGCGCGAATCCAAAGTTACTATCGCGATCACCACGCCGAGTTGAACGCGCTGGTCGAGCTGCATAAGCGCGAACCAGGACTAGGAGTCAGCATTCACAACGGCAAAGTCATCCAAGTTTCTGGCAAGCCCGACGCGGTGAAATCCGCCCAAAAGATCATCGATGGCCTCCCCTACATCCATCACTTTGAGAGCGGCGGAGTGCCTCCCCAAATGTCGTTGACGCTCTCGGATAGCTCGGAAGGCTTCTTTGACTACACCCGACGAGGGCTCGTGTATCAGACCAAACTCGGGGAGTACGACAAGGCGCTGCCCGCTGATCAGGACTTCGATAAGATCAGTGAATACGACACCACGTTCGTCCGTACGGTCGACGGGAATTGGTGCATGTTCCACGTCCATGTCAGCGACTAATCGCCGCCAAAGGTAAAATATCCCCGTCCGCGCCCGTAGCTCAGTGGATAGAGCAACTGCCTTCTAAGCCGTTGGTCGCTGGTTCGAGTCCAGTCGGGCGCGCCACTTAGCAATTTGAACCTAACACCGGGGTTTTCGCCGTGGTTTTTGCAACCAAAAGACATCCCGTAGTAAGTTGCTCTTACCATACTTCGCTTCGACATTTCGGTGTTAGACTCACGAGATGAAAGTACAAAATCAACGCTGGATTTTCCCTCTAGCTCTCATATGGGTGGCGATTTTGATTTTTCCGCCGACTGGCAATGCGTCAAGCTACGGGCGCGTTACTGATACCGAATGGAAACCCATTTGGGAGATGAAGGAGGCATTCAACTTTCCTCTCCTTGTCATTGAAATGGTGGTGTCTGGTGTCTTGGTATATGGCACTTGGGTTCTTCTTGCGACGAGGACACCTAAAACAAAGTCACCCAAGAAACCCAGAGCAAAAATTGGAAAGGCTCGCGGAAACAAACCTAGCACTGCTCCTAGTGAACCCGACGAAGACACCTCTGAATTGCTTCAGCAATATCAGCACACGATAGATTACAACTGGAGTGTAGTTAAATTCTGGACAATCTACGAAGAGGAGCAACTAATCGGAGCACTTCAACGACGATTTGGCAAGTCCTGGCAGACCTATTACAAACGCCTCCGGACCCCATCTCAGGGTCAGATGTACACCGGAGGGCCAATAGACCGCCCGCAAGGGGCGGTTGACTTGGGGCCTCGTCCCGTTCCCTCAATAGCTCCAGAAAAGCCGTCGACTCCCAATTACGGCTGCCTCATATGGTTAGTGTGCACTTTGATTGCTGCGGCGTTAAAAGCCGCGTCGTCTGGAGCACAGAAGTGACCGTGGCTAAGAACTGCTCATTTCATCGTCGGACTCAATTACGCTCTCACCGTGTTTTCGTCTGCCACACCGATGTTTCACCCGCGCTAGTGATTCGCCTAACCCGAAGAACTCCTCCTACCAAGCATTTCATCAAAAACCTGACGGACTTCCGGATGTAAACCTTTCTGCTGACCTTTCTGCTGACCTCTCAGCTTTGCAATGGCTGTACTAACTTGTTCAAAAAGCCGTTTGAATGGATTCGCGGAACCCAAATCGCCATCAGAGTATTCCTGAAAAGCCGCAGCGGAGCCATGGTACCACTCGTTTGAACCTATCGGGCCAAAATGTTTAGCGAGCGTAGTTTTATGTTGAATTTTCAGCCCATCTGCCCACGCAAGAAATGAAATGTACATCACACCGCGAAAGTCCGTTTTTCCGGTTTTTACGTGCATCGTCTTGGTGCTTTGGTCGTATCCTTCACCTTCGCTGTCTCCTTGAACAAATCGAAGTTGCGTAGACGCTGACACCAATTTGTCGCTTGTTTGGGCGGTTCCTTGCCCTGCGGGCGAAACCTGCACTTGGCTGATGTTTTCGGCATCGAAATCCGGCGACCCCTGATGACTAGAGTTGCCAACGTGTGTTGATGAGTTCTCTTCCATATCTTCCTCCCTCAGTCCCTACGATAGCTCAAATTGCGCCCTCTTCATTGTGGCCTTGGTTGTCTTGTCTCTCATTCTAGGGGAAGTGTATCCGAGATAAACGTCACAGAAAACACCAATGAACCCCGTAGAAAAGTCCATGATTTAGTTTTTAAACCAGTCCGCGCCCTCGGGAAAAGGACGAACCGAAAAGCACTGAGAACTCCCGGAAACAGAGGGCTAACCGCTTACGACTTTGGTCGCTGGTTCGAGTCCAGTCGGGCGCGCCACTTTCGAGCCTAGTTTCAGAAATTCTGGTTCGTGGGCCGAATATTCTTTAGTCTTACGCGGTTTGTTTGCGGTTTATGAAAGTGACGCAGTCAAACATTCTCAATCAGAACTAGCCTCTCTCTTGGGGCAGTTGGGGTGGCGAAGACTAAAAACCTCAGCTTTCATTGGATCGTTTCGTGCGTGTGATCTTCGTGGTGCAAGCAAAAAGCGGGACGAGATACACTTTTGATAAAATGGCTGCGTCAAATGTCTCGGCATTTATATGGCCCGTCGCTGATCTCTTGCGGGGAGATTTTAAACAGTCTCAATGTGGCAAGGTCTTTTGCCGTTCACGATTCTGCGAGGGCTGGACTATGCCTCTGACAACACAAAAGAGACTGCACTTGCGGAGTGTGCTACCAGGTCAGCGCAGGGACTTGATCCACTAGTTGGTGGGCGTTTGCTTTTAGGGTAACTCTCTTATCCTAAAAGTGTCTAATTACAAGATATCCAACACCTAGGCGGAGAGGGCAGTCACAACAGGAATAAGCAAATGAACAAGTACAAGTTCTTCCCAATCGTCCTACTTGCATGCATTGCAAGTGGCGCACTGGCAACTAAACTCGATTTGGTTCCGCAATCAGGACACTCTGCAGAAGTGAACTCCGTTGCCTTCTCACCTGATGGAAAAACCCTTGCAAGTGGAAGTGCGGACAAGACTGTCCGGCTCTGGGATGTTGCCACTGGCAAAGAAATCAGAACCCTCAATGGCCACTCTGAACGTGTTAACTCAGTTGCCTTCTCCCCGGACGGTAAGACACTCGCCAGCGGAGGCTACGACACGAGGATCAAACTCTGGGATGTCGCTACCGGAAAGGAACTTAGAACACTTGAGGGTCACTTGGGTAGCGTCATGTCTTTAGCATTCACCCTTGAAGGCAAGGCAATTTTCAGCGGGAGCATGGACCAAACCATGAGGCTCTGGGATGTCACGAATGGAACTCAGCTCAGAACGTTTAAAAGCCCTTGTGGGGGGGTTTTGGGGGTTTCGCTCTGCCCTGACGGCATAAC
This sequence comes from uncultured Armatimonadota bacterium, assembly GCA_903927345.1. GTDB lineage: Bacteria > Armatimonadota > Fimbriimonadia > Fimbriimonadales > Fimbriimonadaceae > Fimbriimonas. Next base: position 14,181 of record CAIYMO010000040.1, read on the forward strand.
CCTCGCCAGCACAAGTTACGACAAGATCATGAGGATATGGGACGTCGCTACTGGAAAAGAACTCCGACAATTTGAGCGCCATTTCTACAGCGTAAGATCCGTATCATTCTGCCCCGATGGCAAAACCCTGGTCGGCCTATTTGGCAACACAACTATCCGACAATGGGACGTTGCCAGCGCTAAGGATGTCAAAAGTTTTCGGAATCGCTCTGGGATGGTCCAAACCGTCGTTTTATCTCTAGATGGCAGGACCCTGGCCGGCGGAACCCCAGAAAATACCATCACACTGTGGGACATCTCTGACAGTCGAGAGCTCAGATTGTTAGAGGGTCACTCTGATGTGGTCAGAACAGTTGCCTTCTCTCCAGATGGTAAAACCCTTGCAAGCGGGAGTTTGGACAAGACCATCAAGCTCTGGGATGTCGCCACAGGAAGACTGCTGAGCACACTGAATTAGGTTCCTTTACGCTTTGTGTGCAACAGGCGCTGGCGGGAACAGAAGCGGTCGCACCATCTCACTTCACCAGCCTCATGTCAAATCCGATGCTGGGATGGACCTTTTCGTGAATTCACCAACTCAGAAGCCGTTTGTCTAAAACATAACGTGCCTGGGCTTACGGAGTGAGGGACTCGGATTAAGGGCTACACTGCCGGCTTCTTTTCCAACGTGGGGAATATGACCGAACCGATCAGCAAAGGGACAAAGTGAGGCTCGCCTTTGCCGCGGCCACCACCGCGAGATTCGTATACCGTCAGATTAAGCGGCTCATCACTCAGAAACAGTTTGATTACTGTGTGCTTGACATCAAAATACTGTTCGTCCGCCTGGAACGCGATTACTTCACCAATTCTTGACTGTAGGGCAGATTGCGGTACGTGATTAGAGTCCAAACCAAGGTAGGTCCACTCTGAAAAGTCCTTCGCGATCGATATCTTGAAGCTCTCCTGGTGGGTTTGGGCACTGGCACTATTCAGTTCATCGTGTACCTGATGGTCAGGGTAGATGTACAACATTTGCAGGTAAGCGTTTGCAGCCTTACTCGAAAGCTTCGCCTTGGGATTCAGCCTTGCTCGAACACGGATGGCAAACCAGTCTTTCCGCGTGGGAGGGTCCACAAATATCTTTGCCGTTTCACCAAGAGCTACAACGCGACTCGTTACGCTCCCTGGATCTGACATGGTTGCGGGGACAACCTCGGCCTCCATTTCGAAGAGGGAGTTTCCAATGACTCGGCGCGAACGTAACTCTTGCGCGTTAGCAACTTTCAAAAGCAATCCATAAAGACTTCCACCTGAAGCATCAGCCGGAGCTGAATCCAAAATCCCCGATTGAGAGTCCACTAAGTCAATGGATGATGAGGAACGCTGTGATGCTTTACTCCTGGTATTTGCAAGCGTCAAGGTATCAGAATCCACCGGCCCTTGTAGCTTCAGATAAGGCGTTGGAGCCAACTTAATCGTGGCAAATCGGGACGCAAACAAATCGGAATCAATGGTGACATTCAGTGGTTTTGAGAACGTACTGCGCTTAACTATGGCAGTTGCAACCTTCGCGACAGATGTCCCAACAACAAGACTCGAAACAAACTTGTCCGATTGACCAACTTTGAAGGTGCCCAAAACATTCCGTTGCTTGTCGAATAATTCAACCTCCGTTCCGGGGGATACGCCGTCGAATTGACCAAGGGGTATCAGGGCTGTTCCAGGCGGAAACTTTATGTTAACGGGAGTTCCCTTTGACCACACGTCCACTTCAGTGGTGGCAATTGATACTGGAACCTCCCAGGTGAACCCGCCGAAACCACCACCCAGCAAGCGTCTATCTTCAGGACCTTGAACCTGTGGAACACGGTCTTCACCATTTGCTAGAGCGATTGCGGATAGTGAATATCTCAGTTGCCTGTACGTCCAATTTGGGTCAAGGCGGTCAGCGAGAAGGCAAAATGATGCGGTAAGTGGGGCCATCTGGACCCCATTGACTTTGAGTTCCCGCACGGTTTCAGCTTCCCGGCCGGCACTCACCACCACCATGTTCTTGGGTTCAGGACCACTTGGTTGGGGAACATCTGAAGACTTCAATGGAGTTACTGTCTTGGGTGAAAATCTCAACGGCAACGGGTCATCAGGACCTCGAAACGCATTCCCTGAGTAGCAGCTATCGAAAACAACAACGCAATCGTCAACTCCTTTTGAGGCAGCTGGCGAAAACGCCGACTGTAATTCTCGCCCGAGCAGAAGTGATTTCGATTCAATTTGGTCACCCCTCTTTGCAAGTACCGACGGAACGATTGCCTGAAGGGTCTTGGTCTCACCCTCAATGTTCACCTTGGTTCCGTGCCCGCTCCACCAAAAGACAAGGCAGTCTCCAGGATTCGAAGGATCAATAAGGTGCTGTTTAACTGCTTTGAGAATTGAATCTTTCGAAACAATCTGAGGGTCGGTCAAGACCTTTATGTTTGCCGAGGGAACACCGAGCTTGGTCTCGAAAACGTGCTGGAGGATCTTAACATCCGTATCTCCACACAGTTTTGCCTTAAGCGGGTCCTGATTGGGAGTCAAAAGTGCATCGTATCGACCTGCTCCAACAAGTAAAACTCGAACCTGCGGTGGCGCAAAAATGAGTGTGTGAATCAGACTGAGGAGCATTCTCAAAATTATAGTCGTCCTTCCTGCCGGTTGGTTTCGAAGGAGTTTCTAACTCTCTGCAACGTATCCAGTAGAACTAGACTCAAACTTGCAAGTTAATTGGGTTCGCCATGAAACCCGGCAAAGTGGAGTTTCATAATCACGCTGACTCTCATCTCTTGCCCTTCGACCCAGACATCCGCGACGCGCCTCGGCCGCTTTCATTTTCTTTACACGTTGTACTCCGAGTTGTTGGGGGGAGCATTCCTGTTCCTATGTAAGTCAACAAGAACGACTTCAACAGGAACACAAAACTATGAAAGTACATCGAACATATCCACCCATCTAGTCCGA
>CAIYMO010000041.1 GCA_903927345.1 uncultured Armatimonadota bacterium
CGAGCTGGGTTCAGAACGGCGTGAGCCAGTTCGGTCCCTATCCACTGCGCACGTAAGAAATTTGAGGGGAGTCGTCCTTAGTACGAGAGGACCGGGATGAACAGACCTCTGGTGTACCAATTGTTCCGCCAGGAGCATACGTTGGGTAGCCACGTCTGGTCGTGATAAGCGCTGAAAGCATCTAAGCGCCAAGCACACCCCAAGATTAGATTTCTCAAATTTGTAAGGACCCTCGAAGACTACGAGGTTGATAGGTCACGGCTGTGAGTCCAGTAATGGATTAAGGTGAGTGATACTAATTGTCCGAGGGCTTGCTTATGCAGCTCTTATAGAGTTACTTGATGTGCTTCTTGTTTCATGTGCGGCTCTCAAAGGGCTTCGGTTATTACAATCGAATATCCCTACCACTTTCCGGGTGGTCATAAAGCGTAGGAAACACCTGTTCCCATTCCGAACACAGCAGTTAAGCTACGTCTTGGCTGAGGTAGTTGCACCGCAGGGTGCCGCGAGAAAGGCTTGTCGCCCGGTTAAACTTTAAGAAGGCTCCCGTAAGGGAGTCTTTGTTTTTGTCCGTTGGCTCTGGTTCCTCGGGTATAACCCGCGGATGAGTGACGGAAGTAATCAAAATGGGCCCTTTTGGGGAGATGTTGTCTATGTCGCACTGAGTGGCCTGCTACTCTTGGTGGTAACACTTGCAGTTTTGGTCGCTGTAGCTGCTCTCAATAGTCAAACTCAATCTTCTTTTGGTACTGCTCGCTCTGATGCCTCGTTATTGGCTCCGCTCGCCTGTCTTATTCCGATCTATTTGGCTTGGGTTTTGGTTTTGAAAGGCATTTACGAGGGGCGGAAGTGGGCATTTATCGTCGAGCTGGTTTTGACGGTTCTTTCGGTTGCTATTCCGAGTTCCGCAGGATCACCCTCAAGACTTGCGGCGGCAGCCGGCTTTGGTGCCTTACTTACGATTGCACGGTGCATTTATTTCGCTTTGCGTTTTGGTGGTGTGATTGGTCCACCGTTGAGGTAACAACTGTAGTTATGACAATTGCCACTTCTTTATTGTTCTTGGCCCAAACTCCCAGTTACATCTACCAAAAGGAGTTGGACGCCTGGCGTCTATCAGATTCAGCCAATCCTCCCAAGCCTGGGATGGTTCTGTTTATTGGGTCATCAACATTTACAAATTGGAAAGCGCTCGACAAAGCCTTTCCTGGTAAGCCTGTTCTTAATCGAGCCTATGGTGGTTCTGGTTTAGGGAATCTGATCAGGGATTACAAGATCTTTACTGCTTATCGGCCAAAGCAAATCGTTGTTTATTGTGGTGAAAACGACCTGGCAGGCGGAAAGACTCCTGCTCACGAGGTCGCTACGAACTTCAAGAAGTTCTTCGGATTGGTTCGAAGGGAACTACCAAACTCCGACATCCTCTACTGCGCTATGAAGCCGAGTCCGTCGCGATGGCATCTTCGGTCGAAGTACATCTACGGCAACCAGCTCATACAAGAGTTTTTGGCAACTCAGCCTCGCACAGATTACGTTTCCTGCTGGGATGCGATGCTCGGTGCAGATGGTCGTCCTGATCCGTCGATTTTCGGCTCTGATATGCTGCACATGAACGCCAAGGGTTACTCAATTTGGACCCATTTGCTCGCCGGAAAACTTAAATAGAAATGCGTTCGGTGTTCCGCGTGGATGCCAAACGCATTCTGTTTTGGTCGTCTTGCAAAAGTCAGAACGTCAGATTATCGCAGAGGACGCCGAGTCCCTTTCGTAGGGCTGCGATGTCGGTCTTGGTTTTCCCGGTGAGAACGGCGTTGATACGGTAGCCGGTCCAGTTGAGCTTATAGAACTCTTGGTTGCCCTTAATGTTTCGCCAGCCGATCCACTTCACGAGGCGAATTGTTGTCCACACTTCGCCCTTCTTCGCTTCAGGGTTTCGCTGTGGGGTTGGGATGGGTTGGCCGCTCTTGCTGATGCTGAAGGAGATTGATCCGTTCTTTGAAAGAAGCTTTCCTGATTGCGGATTTGGATCAGTAAATCCTTCTGGAAGCCTCGTTGGAACGGTACCTAAAGGGGAGTTGGTTTTGTGATCAAAGTCAAAAATCGGAAGTTTTACGACCTTTATATGAGTTTGCAAAAGTAGTGCTGCCGATAAGGTAATTATGCTCATGTTGCATCGGAGATTACCCATAACCGGGCTTGGTGATAGAATATAGCAATGAGTAAGGGTGTAAGCTTTCCACGCGGAACGGTTGCATATGTACTTCTCTGCGCCGCGTTATCTTGTCTAGTTCAAGTTTCCCTAGACGGTAGCTTCAATGTCCAGGCTGTTCATTGGGATCGCTTTGGACTTCTCGGAGTCTTGGCCTCATTGCAACAGTTCCTGATTCTGACAACAGGAGGTATTGGGCTGTTTCTGTTGGTGGTCTGGCTGTACGACTCGCCGCCCAAACCGGGTCCCGGTAAGTCACAAAGGCGAAGCGACACCCGTTCCTAAAGTTTGGGCTGGATCGAATGCTGAGCCACTGTTCCCATTCGGCGGAGCCGCTCTACGAACTCCTCGACCGCCGAATCAACCGGTCGCCAAGGATTGATGCCTGCTGCGCTGAGCTTTTCGTTGCTCATAACAGAGTAGGCTGGGCGCTTAGCCGGAGTAGGGTAGTCGGCGGTGCTGATTTTCTCCAGAGTTACCGCTTCACCTTTATAATTTGATAAGGTGCGCTCGGCGAACTCGTGCCAGCTCATGGCTTCAGTGCCGCAGGCGTGATAGACGCCCGGAGCTAACCTCTCTTCGATCGCAGAGGCGATGGCGGTGGCCAGGTCAACGGTGTAAGTTGGGCAGCCAACTTGGTCTCCGACAACACGAAGCGTCCGCCCGGCATTGTGGGCGTTGATCATTGTCAAGGGAAAACTCTTGCCAGCGGGGCCAAACAGCCAACTCGTGCGGAATATGATCGGGTCGTCCAGCATTGCTTCAGCGTAGTGTTCGCCGGCGAGCTTGGACTGGCCGTAGACTCCGAGCGGGTTTGTTTCGTCGGTTTCAATATAGGGCGCAGTCGCAGATCCATCGAAGACGAAATCGGTGGAAATGTGAATCAGTCTTGGACCACCAGATAGCTTGCCACAGAGGTTGAGGACGCCTTCTTCGTTGACGTCAAAAGCAATCTCGGGTTCTTCTTCGGCTTTGTCGACCGCGGTGTAGGCAGTACAGTTGACAACCCAATCAGCGTTCTTCTTAGCGAGCCAGCGACAGTCGTTGATGGTTCGAGGGTCGGTGAGATCGACGTCTTTCCGCGTTAGGGGCTTAACTTCGTGGCCCAAGGCTTCCAGCACTTTGACAACGTCGCTACCCAGCATTCCATTCGCACCGAGGACGGTGACTCTCACTGGTTTCGCACCTCAATGCTCCAATCTCGGATGTCGAGATCTGGGTCAGCGGTGTCCGATGTGGAGGGCTCGAGGAACGAGAACCGCGAGTTATCGTAGACAGAAGACGTAGCCAGAGGGATTCGCACGAATGAGTTGATCTCGGCAATGTTGAGGTTGTTTCCGAGGCTGTCGATGATTCGAGATGATCCGCTGGATGGGTCAAGAAGTCGGTTCATGGTGAGCAAGTTGACCTGGATGGACTGAAGCGCTTTTGCGTCGGTCGGAGTATCCGCTAGTTGGTTGATCGAGAGTTCAAAGCCGAGGGTTTTGGAGCCGGTGGTGACGTCGACCGAGTTGAGCGGGATTCCGGTTGCAGTGTAGAAGGAAAGGGAAGAGTCGGTGAACTTGTAAAGCGTGTACTGCCGGGTCTCTGGGGTCCAGCGCACAAAGTAACTGGCGTTTCCGGTTAAGAACCCGTTGTTGGTGGGAAATGAGACAACCGGGAGCGGCCCGTCGGTGGTTGGGTTTAGGTCGGTGCTGGTTCTAATTGCGAAGATATAGACGTAGTCGGAGCGAATCTGTCCGTCCACCGACATCCTGAAAATCAATCGTGTAGCGTCTGCGTCAGGGTTAAGCGGCGATTTCGCGCATCCAAGGAGGCTGAGGCAAGCTAGCGCCGCAACGACGGGTCTCAAACTACACCACCGGTGTAGTAGAGAATGCGGGTGCAACCTTCACAGACCACGACCTTGTCGTCGATCAACTGAACCATGACCATTTCTGGAATCGCAGAGCCACATTCCTCACATGTTTTTTCGTGGGTAACGTCGGCCATTCCGACTTGGCTTTTCGCTCTAATAGCATCGTATCGGCCGATGAGGGCGGGGCCGATGGTTTTGGCAAGTGCCGGGCGTTGGGCGCTGAGTTCTTTGAATCGTCGCTCCAACTCAACCTTCTGAACCGCGGCGTTGGCCTTCCAGTCTGAAAACTTCTTGATGGCCACCTCGGCTCGAGATTTTGCCGACTCGGCAAGGTCTTTGAGTTTGGGAACTTCATCCCAGTATCCGAGGATTTTCTCGTCGTTTCCAGCTTGGGCGGCGATGAGTCCAGCTTTTTGGTGCTCAAGAGCATCGATTTCTTTGGGGTTGACGATCGACCCGCCAAAGAGCTGCTTCTCGATGGACTTCACTTTGTCGGTGATCTGCTGGTTTGCCAATTCGAGATCACGCTGCTCGGCGTGCCTTGTGTGGTAGTTGCCGTTCGCTGCGTCGAATTCGGCTCGAGCTTGGTCGGCTAACGCTTTCAGCTTCACACCCTCTTCCATGGCGGCCGCTCGCTTGCGGATTTGGAGGATTGCACGATCTAGTTCGTGCAGCTTGTGAAGGCGCATCAACTCGGCAGATGCCATAGAAGTAGGTTACTTGATTCGCGAGCCAATGATTCCGCCAATTGCCCCAAGAACGGCTACGGGGAGCATCGGGTATTTCATGTTTGGGCAACCTGTGTTGCACCGCACCATGAGTTTGTGATAGCCGAAGCCTAAGACCATTCCAATCACGAGTCCCAGAACGATTTTTACCATCTCACATACTCTACGCGATAATGCAGCCCGAGGCACAAAAAAAGGTTGGATCCAAGCGAACTTGAACCCAACCTTTTGATTTGACTAAGACTAGCTGTTGAGTCGCTTCTCGAGGTCTTCGAGGGCTTTCTCTGCTTCGCTTGCGGAAACGCCAGGGGCGGTGCCACCTTCGACCACGCTCACCGATGGGGTGACTGTTGGGGTTGCGGTGACGGGCTTTAGGCCGAGCTTCTCTTCTAGCTTGTCGAGTTCTGATTCGGCTTCGAGGTCACGGGAGGTGGACTCCATGGCTTGGATCTTTCCGAAGAGGGATTCGTTGCCCATTTCAGCGCGCGCCGCGGCTTCTGACTGCTTTTCTTTGATACGGTTTTCGACGGCGCCAAAGCCCTCGAATTCGTTTTCAAAGGAGAGACCGTCGAGGGCCTTGCTGATCGAAGTTTGGATTTGGGCGGACTTCCACTGTGCCTTGAGCGCGAGGGCTTCGGCGGTCTTCTTGCGGACTTCCTCTTCCTGTCGCTTGATGCCGACTTTAACTTGCTCGACGGTGGCAACGGCGGAGTCATAAGAGGTTTGGAGCGAAGCAACGACGGAGTCGATGTTCATCTTTTCGCGCATGAATTGAGTTGCGAGTTCTCTGTCGCCCTGCTTGAGAGCCATTGCAGCTTTTGACTCAAGAGAGGCAGCCTTGTTCTGCTGCGACTTCAACTCGTTCTCGAGCATGTTCTTTTGCGTGATCGCTTGAACAGCCTTCTCGCGGTTGCTGAGAAGGGCGGCTTGCATGTCCTTCTTGGCCTGATCCAGCATCACTTCCGGATCCTCCAACTTGTCCATCGTCTTGTTGAAGAGCCCTTTTAGCCAGTTAAAAAATCTTTTCATGAACTTAATTTCCGCGCAGTTTGATGCTGATTATACTCTTACGGGCAACTTAGCGGAAGGTTGCAGAGAGTGTTTATTGGGGGTTAGAAACTGGCGTTTTGACCCAGGGGAGGGCTTTGAGGAGCCTCTCCATCTCCGAGGTCTGGTCAGGATCCTCGTTATGCAGGTGAGGGAATGGGATTTCTGGTTTGCCTTCTCGGAAGCCCTTCGACTGGAGCAGGTCGGTCGCCGAAGCCAGGTGGCCGTAGAGATAGACCCAGTCATGCTCGTCCCAAATGAGGGTTCCACCGCCGTCGAGGGCGTGAATCCAGATGTGGTGACGGGCGTCGCCGCCCAGGAAGCCGCCGAACTCTTCGAGCACTGAGGAGACCTCTTCGCGGTTCAATGCGTCCAACTCGTAGCGCGCAAACTCGTAACCGTCGGGGGGAGTTACGAGGAGATAGACCAGCTTGAAACTGTTGCCGTATAGCGCGAGAGCATCCACCACAAACGAAAGCGGCTGCCGCGGAGCGACGAGCAGACGCGATACTCCGGAAATCGATTCGGCGGCGTAGGTGTCTGACCAGTGAATGGGAGACCATCCGTTCACCGGATCCCAGGCTCCCAGCTTTGCTCCAAACTCTCGAGGCAATGGCGTCATTCGAATCGTGGATCCTTTTTGCAGAGGGCCAAGAAGTCACATCCTTCGCAGAGTGGTTTGGGACGTGGTGAATAGTCGTCGACTGAGGCGGAGAGAATCGTTTGACCGATTTGCTTGATATCGGCTTCGAACACTTCCAGGTCTTGCGCCGAAAGTGAGGCAGAGGCTTTCTCGTTCACACGAAGCGCATGAATTGTTGCCATCACCGCTCGATCGGGGAAGAGTCGTTTGGCGAGAAGTTGATAGCACGCCATGGCGAGATCATCACGGACCTGCGATTCGGTAACAGATGACCGCCCCGACTTGTAGTCGATGATTTCGATGGTGCCGTCGGCGCGTTCGTCGAGGCGGTCCACCCTTCCGATGAGCTCAAAGGGTCCAAGGTCGGCTTTAAGGAGCTTTTCGACCGCCAAGGTTTTCACGCCTTCTTCTCGCTTGGCGATGGCGTCGTTGACGACACTTTGAACGATTTCTTTGCCTTCCCCGTAGGCTTCCTGCATCTCTTCGGCGGACGCAAAGCCAGCGTCGATCCAGCTTTCCTCATAGATACGCAGGGCATCGCCAACGGTGGTGACACCTTGGTCTCCTTCGTCATGAAATCGTTCGAGAACTTTGTGGAGCGTGGTTCCGAATGAGTAGTAGCTCTTAGCCCGCAGGTACCACTTGCCCCTCGGGTCGACGTAGGTCCAGAGGTACTTGCTCGGGCACGCCAAAAACGTTGTGATCCGGCTTGGACTAAGAGTTGGTTTTCGCGCCACACGCTATTTTAGCGCGGTTGGGGACGTAGACTATAGATGTGACTACCGCCGCGCAAACGATTCGCCTCGGCCACTCGCCCGATTCCGACGACGCCTTCATGTTCTGGGGCCTCGCATCCGGCACCGTCAAGTCCGATTTTCAATTCGAGCACATCCTCCGCGACATCCAGACCCTGAACGACTGGGCGATGGAAGGGAAGCTTGAATCGACCGCAATTTCGGTTCATGCATTCGCTTATGTAGCGGACAAGTACGCCCTGCTGCGACACGGTGGCTCGTTCGGTGACGGCTATGGCCCGATGGTCGTCGCTGCTTCACAGATTCCGGTCGCTTCGCTTGAAGAGATCGTCATCGCGGTACCTGGCAAGCTAACGTCCGCGTTCCTTGAACTGAACCTGTTCTTCGAAGATACCTTTGGGACAAACGCAAACCTCAAGTACGAGGTCGTACCGTTCGACGAAATCGTCCCCGCAGTTCAGCGTGGTGACTACAAGGCTGGACTGATCATCCACGAAAGCCAATTGACCTACGGTGAAGAAGGACTTTACGAGATTGCCAACATGGGAATGTGGTGGGGCAAGAAGACCGGCCTTCCATTGCCACTCGGTGTTAACGTCGTGCGCAAAGATCTAGGGCACGATGCAGTTATCGAAGTTTCTCGCTGTATGCGTGAGTCGATCGAGGCTGGGCTGGGTAATCGCAAGAATGCGCTTGGCCATGCCCTTCAATACGCACGCGGAATGGACGAGGGAACCTCGGACAAGTTCGTTGGTATGTACGTTAACGAGCGAACTCGCGACATGGGCGAGGAAGGCGTTAAGGCGATTCGACTCTTGCTTGCTGAAGGCGCTCGCATCGGCATGGTTCCGGCGGTCGACGTCGAAGTAGTCGACTAAATCAAAAACGCCCCGACTTACTCGGGGCGTTTTTGTGTCTGAATGTCTGGCGTCAGCCTCGTTTCAAGCCGAGCTCTGCCCATTGCTGAGAGTCGATGGTGCTTGGTGCATTCATCAGCGGGTCGAAGCCCGGTCCCGTCTTGGGGAAGGCGATGACTTCCCGGATGTTCTCCGTGTCGGCGAGCAGCATGATGAGGCGATCCATGCCCCATGCGATTCCGCCGTGGGGAGGTGCTCCATAGCTGAAGGCTTCGAGCAGGTGCCCGAAGCGCTCCTCCTGAGTTGCCGCGTCGATGCCGAGGAGGCCAAACATTTGCGCCTGGACGTCGCTTTGGTTGATCCGGATTGAACCGCCGCCGCACTCGCTACCGTTGCAGACCATGTCGTAGGCTTGGGCCCGTGCTTTCCCGGGAGTCTCTGCGAGCAGTGGAATATCTTCGGCTTTTGGCGCTGTGAACGGGTGGTGCATCGCGGACCATCGCTGGCCGTCGGCGTCCCACTCGAAGAGAGGGAAGTCGGTGACCCACATATAGGCGAGTTTCCGAGGTTCGCGGAGTCCACAGCGGTCGCCGATTTCAAGGCGGAGGCGATAGAGCACGTTGTTGCCCGCTTCATAGCCGTCGGCGATGAAGCAGAACAGGTCCCCGGCTTCAGCCTTGCCGGCGTCGGCGATGGCTTGAAGTTGCTCGGGTGAGAAGAACTTGGTGATTGACGATTTGGCGATCAGCCCGCCGGGAAGGGCAACGCCTTCGCCTTCGGAGATGAAGGAGATGGACGCCATGCCCTTCGCGCCAAACTCACGTGAGAAGTCTTCGAGAACGCCGACTTCCTTTCGGGAGAGCCCCGAACCGCCTGGGTACCGGACGCCTCGGATCATTCCACCCGCTTCAATGGTGTTTTCGAACACACCGAATTCGGAGCCTTTGACGTGCTCGGTGACATCGAAGAGTTCGAGACCGAACCGAATGTCCGGCTTGTCGCAACCGTACTTGTCCATCGCCTCAGCGTAGGTCATGCGTGGGAAGTCGCCGACGGGTTCTTTGTCGAGGTGGAACTCGGTGATGAGGCCGTTAACGACCTCGCGGACCATTTCCTGGTTCAGCGTGAGGATGTCTTCCTCGGTGATGAACGACATTTCGATGTCGAGCTGGGTGAATTCAGGCTGGCGGTCTGCACGTGAGGACTCGTCACGGAAGCAGCGGGCGATTTGGAAGTATCGCTCGACACCGCTCACCATCAGCAGTTGTTTGTACTGCTGGGGGGACTGGGGCAGGGCGTACCAGAGACCGGCCTCTTGTCGGTAAGGGACGAGGTAGTCGCGGGCGCCTTCTGGCGTTGACTTCGTAATGATCGGGGTTTCGACCTCGAGGAACCCTCGAGCGGAAAGGAAGTTTCGGAGCCGCTGGTTCGCACTTGAACGCATTGCGAGTGAGCGATACATGTAGGAACGCCGCAGGTCGAGGTAGCGGTGCTTTAGCCGCAGTTCTTCGCTAACGCTTGCCATTTGGGCTTCGTCGGAAACAGGGAACGGAAGCGGCTTAGCGGGGCTGAGGAGGTTGTAAGACGTGAGAACAACTTCAATTTCGCCGGTTGGCATCTCAGAGTTCTTGGTCTTCTCATCGCGAAGAGTGACGACGCCTTCCACTTCGAGGCAGCACTCCGGTCGGATTTCCGCGCGGTTTGGAAACTTTTCTGGGTCGAGTGCGATTTGCACCAGACCGTTGCGATCTCGCATATCCGCAAACCAAAGCCCGCCAAGGTCTCGGACCCGGTGGATCCAGCCGTTGAGGATGACGGTTTCGCCCGCGTTGGAGGCGCGAAGCTCGCCGCAGGTGTGCGTGCGCGATCTAAAGCTCATTTTGAACCTAAGAGGATACCCGCTTAGGTTCAAAAGATAGCTTCTTGAACTGAATCAACCCGCCTTAGGCTTCAACATCGCCGCCTGGGTTGTCCCAGGTGGCGGTGCTGACGGGTTGGAGGACTTCGACGGACATGTCTCGGTCAACTCGGATCTGGCAGGCCAGTCGGAATTCGCCGAGAACGCCGTCTTCTTCGAGGCATGCTCGTTCGACTTCGCCCATCGGCGGCTCTTCGCCCAAGAACTTCACGGAGCAGGTGGTGCATCGTGCGTTTCCGCCGCAGCGGTGGGAGATGTCTACTCCGCCGTTTTCGAGGGCGAGAACCAGTTTGGTTCCTGCCTCGCAGGTGATGTCGTCGAAGCCAACGGCGGAGATTTTGTGCATGAATTTAGGATACCTAGCCGCCCGACTTCTTCTCGCCAGCTGGCTCGGTTCCCATTGTCCGGCCCTTCTTAAGGGCAGGAATTCCTTCGGCCATCCAGACCGGGAGTGGACCAGATTTTAGGTAGTAGTCGAAGAACTGCGATAGACGAAC